>JANYHH010000007.1 GCA_025359505.1 Deinococcales bacterium | reverse complement strand
CCGAAGGCTCGAGGGATCGTCAGCGCTGACGATCCCTCGAGCTTCAGATGGATGACTTATCCTGAACGCATCATGCCCAATTACACCAAGCCGTCCGACGCCGCGTTGCGCTCAAAACTGACCGCGATGCAGTACCGCGTCACGCAACTCGCCGCGACCGAACCCGCCTTTGACAACATGTACTGGGACAACGAAGAGCCGGGCATCTACGTGGACGTTGCCAGCGGTGAACCGCTGTTCTCGAGCTTAGATCAGTTTGATTCAGATTGCGGCTGGCCGAGCTTCACCAAGCCACTCGAGCCAGATCACGTGGACTCGAGCAGCGATCATTCAGCCGGGCTGACGCGCACCGAGGTGCGCTCGGTGAATGGCGATTCGCATTTAGGGCACGTCTTTGACGACGGCCCCGCGCCGACGGGCTTGCGTTACTGCATCAACTCGGCGGCGCTGCGGTTCATTCCTTTGGAGCACTTAGAGGTCGAAGGGTACGGCGCGTACCTGAGTTTGTTTGAAGATTCAGTTTAGCGCTCGAGTACCGACTGGCAGCACTCCGCCCGCAAACAGCGCGACAGCCGCGTCCTGAAGCGCGGTCAGTGCGACCCGCTGCGTGAACGGCCCAGTCGAGACCCGCGCTACGCCCAGCCCCTCGAGTTCCGAGGCACTCAAGCTGACGCCCGGCACGCTGATAACGGTCAGTTTGCGCGGCCCGAACGCGGCGACCAGCAACGCAATCTCGTCGCGCTTGACGAGTCCCGGCACGAAGACCACGGGAGCGCCCGCCTCGAGAAACGCCGTGCCGCGCCGGATCGCCTCGTCCAGCGTCTGCTGGCGCGAAGCGCTGGAGTCAGCCCGCAGCAGCGCGTCGGTGCGGGCGTTCAGCACGAACCCAATGCCTGCCTCGTGCCCCGCGTTCATCACGGCTTTCACCGCCGCGACCGCCTCAGGCAGCGGCTTCATCTGATCCTCTAAGTTGCCGCCGACCACGCCAAAAGCAATCGCTCGTTTCGCGGTGTCAAAGGCGTTGCCGTAGCCAGCCTCAAAGTCCATCGTCACCGGCAGCGTCACGGCGTCTACAATCCGCCGCACCATGTCCAGATGCAGCTCCAATGGGATGTTCTCGCCGTCTTTGTAGCCAAAAGTAGCGGCGATCGAGTGGCTGGCCGTCGCCAGCGCCGTCGCGCCCGGTGTGGCCGCGATCACCTGCGCGGAGACGACATCCCAGACGTTGGACAGCGTCAGAATCTTCGGTGCGGTGTGCAGTTCGAGCAGGGTTGCAGCGCGGGTCGCAAGATCAGTCATGACCGCTAACCTAAACCAGATTGGTCAGTGGACTTGTCGTCGTCACCACAAGCTCGAGTGCGATGAATTGATCTTGAGGCTTTGGCTCTGCCTGATCGGGCGCACTCAAAAATCTCTTCGTCAGCGATTCACGGCTCGAGTCGAAGCGGGCAACGCGCAGCGGCGATGCCGTGACCATCTGCTCGAGTGACACCGATCTGGTTTTACTGCGCTGAGCGTGTAATCTCGAGGCAACAAGCAATCTCGAGCCAGACGAGCGCTGCCCTCACTCTTTAAATAAATCCTTCAAACCCGCGAACGGATTCTCAACCTCGGGTTTCTTCGTGACGATTTGCGGGCAGCTTGGGCTGCTGACCGCGCAGGTTCCCGCTGCCAGATGATTGAGGTTCGTGCCGCACTCTGTACACAAGCCCTTGCAATCGGGGCTGTGCAGCACGATTTCGGGCGTCTCTAAGGTGAAGGCTTCGGCCAGCAGATCGCTCAAATTGATGCTCGGATCGCCGAAGACGATGATTTCCTCGCCGTCGTCTTCGATGATGCGGCGCGGCGTGGTGACGCTGGATTTGTACCGCATCAAACCCTCGAGCCGCGCCTCGATGGGTTTGACGACTGTTTCCAAGCAGCGGGCGCACTCGAGGATCGCTTTTGCTTGCACGCGCCCCGCCAGCCAGTATTCGTCCGTGCCAACGTGCGAGATTACCGCCCGCCATTGCACGGTTCCCTCGATCGGAATCGGGTTCGCGTCCTGTGTGCCATCGGGGTGAAAGGTCGTCAGCGTCAGACCGCTCAGCTCGCCAGCGTTGCTGACATCGCCGCCGTGACGCAAGATTTTACTGACATTCAAACTGGGTTTAGCGCCCGCGCTCGGGCTGGTCTTCTCGTTCATGAAGCGCAGTCTAAGCTTCAAACGTGGGGATTCGCCTGACCAATTTGGCTTAGCGCGTCGTGCGGACGGGTTGGGCGTCTCTGCCCGTTTCCCTCGAGCGCAGCAAACCGATCATCGCACGAAAGAAAAACGCAACTGTCGGTCAATTCAACGTACTCCAAGGGCGAACGCAAGGTTCGCCCCTATGAAACCGTGCGTCTCGAGTCACCCCCAGATGCCCGCTCGAGGCTAGCGCTCCTCGAACGCGCCAATGTCGAACGCGTTTCCCTGTGGTCTGGTCAGCCCTGCGAAGTCGGTCAGCACCGCTGTGAGGCTGACCCCGGCGTCTCGAGCGGGCGATCCGCTTTTCAGGCGGTACGCCTCGCTGGTGAAGCCCGTACCGAGCGCGAATTGCGGATCGCCGAAGCGCGTGTCGGTCACGGTGACGTTCTGCGCGGATGCGTTCAGTTTGCTGGCATCAGCGACCCAGTTGTTTTTCAGGTTGACGCCAGCGCCGATCCCGTCGCCGATGGTGATTCGCCCGCCGTAAACGATGTTGTTGGCGACGGTGACGTTCTCACCGGGATTGACGTAAATCGCGTCGGTGTCCCCCCCGCCGTAACCGGCGACGGCCAGCACGGTGTTGTTGGCGATCAGCGAGTCTCTTAAGAAGCTCGAGCCGCCAGCGTAGCGAAACGCGGTGATGCCGGGCCCGACGCCCAGCACGATGTTGTTGGTGATCGTGACGTTATCGACGCTCGGGTTGGGGTCGTTTTTGGCCAGATCCGCGTCCTCGTTGGCGATGCGGATGTTGTCGGGTGAAATTTTGTAGCCGCGCCCGTTCTTGCCGGTGTTGTAGACCAGATTGCGATCCACCAGTGTGTTGCCATCGGACGTGTCGACGTAAATATTGACCGAGTAATTGTCGTAGACCTCGTTGCCGATGATCTTCCAGCCTGAGCAATTCGAGTACGGCCCGACGCCCTCGCCGTAGTTATCGTGAACTTTGCTGTCGGTGATGGTCACATCGTCGCCGTCCCAGCCGATGATCGCGTGCGGCCAGACGACCTCTTTGGTCACCGGGTAATGCACCAAGCCGTTGCCGTACACGTCGCAGTTGTCCATCAGTGCGCCCTTCCAGCCGTTCAAGCGCAATGCGTACTGCCAGTTGAAGGCGATCACGCAGTTTTTCAGTGTCAACCCCTCGTTTTTCACCTCCTTGCGACCGAAATTCGTCGCCCAGACCGCCGTTTCCGCGCCCCTATGGATGAAACCATCGAAGACCACGTGACCGATAGCGCCCCCCGAGCCGTTGTTGTCCATGTAAATTCCGGTTCTGAAATTGAAATCGTCGCTCGAGTTGACGATCACGACTTCCTGCGCCGCCGGGTTCACCCCGCCGAACGCCCAGACCCTGACCAGTCCCGTACCCGGCTCGAGCGACCACGTGCCTTCGCGCAGCGCCCCAGTGACCTGCTCGAGCGGCCGTCCGGCGATGACCACCGCGAGGGTTTTGTCTTTCGGTGCATTCGCCACGTACTCGGGTGCGCCGCTGTAGACGCTACCCGCCTCGAGCTGCCAGCTTGGCACGCGCAGGCCGTGGTCGATCACGACGCGCTCGCCGGGCGCGGCTTTGAAGGTGATCGGTGCGGCGAGCGTGCCAGCGGCGTTGAAGTTGATGCGGCGCTCATAGTAGACGCCGCCGCGCACCAGCACGGTCTGACCCGCTTTGACCTTGCCCACCGCGTGTTGAATCGTGCGGAACGGCTTTGTGATGCTGCCCGCGTTCGCATCGTCGCCATTGGGGGCGACGTAGAAGTCGGCGGTGACGGGTGGCGCGGGCGGGGGCGTGACTGGCGGCGGCGGGCTAGCGACCGGGATCAGTTTCCACTGCTGATTGGCGTTGCCGTAATACGTCCACTGATGGACTTTGCCGTTTTCTGCGTTCGATACAGCCGCGACATCCAGCGCTTTAGCGCTGAGCTTGGAACTGATTTTCAGCCATTCAGCCCCAGCGTCACTGAACTCCCAGCGCTGATTGAGCTGACTGACGCCTTCGCTCCACTGCTGAACCTTCGCGCCGTCGTTCAGACCGCCCGCAACGGACACATCGAGATCCAGAAATTTGGCGCTCTTCACATTCTGAATCTTGTAGACGCCACCAGCTTCGGGCGTGACCCGCCACTGCTGGCTCGAGTTACCGCTGTAACTGGTTTGCACGACGCCCGCGCCATCGAGGATGCTCGTACCGTCGACGCTGAGCGCCTTGCCACTGCTGCGGCTGACGATCTGATACGTGCCGCTCGAGATTATCGCGGGCGTACTTTCCTGCACAATTGCATCGTCTTTGACGGTAGTCTCCCGTCCGCAAGCCGCGATACCCAGCGCCAGCAGCAACCCACCTGAGAATTTGAGTAGCGGGGATCGCTCGAGCGTGACAAATCGGAGTTTCATGGGTCGAGCGTAGTTGCAGTTCATTGATGTGATCGTGAAATTACCGACAAATGCAGTGGCGATTCTGGTCTGAATCGAGCGTGGTGCAACTGAGTTCGCCTCGAGTAAATAAAATAGCTTGCATAAGAATGCAACCCGTCTGCATCGCGGTTTTCCCGTGTTACGGTGACGCATATGCAACTGGCGATTCTGGGTGTGCCGATGGATTTGGGCGCGGGGCGACGCGGTGTGGACATGGGCGTGAGCGCGATTCGCTTGGCGCAACTGGCGCAGCAACTGACCGCATTGGGTCACGAGGTCACGGATCTGGGCAATGTCCCTGTGCCCGTCGCTGAAAGCCTGACGCTCGAGACGAGCACTCCAGCGCGGTATCTCGAGCCGATCCGTGATGTCTGCGAGGAAGTGGCGATGCGAATCGCGGCGCTGCCAGCGGGTGTATTGCCGATTGCGATTGGCGGCGATCACGCGATGGCGATGGGCACGGTCGCGGGCGCGGCTCGTCGCGGCTCGAGCCGCGCAGGGGTGGAGGGTGGCTCGAGCCGTGCGGTGGGAAAGGGCGGCTCGGATCAGCAGCTCGAGCGGATTGGGCTGGTCTGGATCGACGCGCACACCGATTTCAATACGCCAGAGTCCTCCCCGAGCGGCAACGTTCACGGGATGCCGGTCGCCAGTCTGGTCGGGCTGGGCGACCAGCGCTTGATCGACATTGGCGGTGCGGGCGCGAAGGTGCGCCCCGAGGACATCGTGATGATCGGCATTCGCAGCGTGGATCACGGTGAGCGCGAGCTGCTGCGCGGACGCGGCGCTCACATTTACACGATGAAGGACATCGACACGCTCGGCATGGCGGTTGTGGCCACCAGAGCGCTCGAGGATCTATCAGATGTGACCCGCTTGCACGTGTCCTTCGATGCCGACAGCTTAGACCCGAGCATCGCGCCGGGCGTTGGCACGCCCGTGCAGGGCGGCCTGACGTACCGCGAGGCGCACCTGCTGATGGAACTCTTAGCCGATTCCGGCAAAGTCGGCAGCTTGGACATTGTTGAAGTCAATCCTGTTTTGGACAGGGAGAACATGACGGCTCGAGTCGTCGTGGAGATGGCTTGCAGCTTGCTCGGTAAGCGCATTGTCTGAGCGCCTTGGTCGCAATAAATGTCTGCGCTAATCTCGAGGCGGTAATATTACCGGCGTGCCCGCTACCGTCCTGATTGCCGATGACAGCGAACCGATTCGCAGCCTGCTCGAGATGATCCTCTCAGCTTCTGGGCATACGGTCGTGCAAGTCGAAGACGGCCGGGCTGCGCTGGTGTACTTAAAAGACAACACGCCAGATCTGATGATTCTGGACGTGACGATGCCGTTCATTGACGGCATCGAAATCTGCGGGCGGGTCAAACGGATCTCGCGGTTGAAAGCCACGCCGGTCATCATCCTGACCGCGCACACCGACGAGGATTCCAGAAGACGCGCACTGGCAGCCGGGGCGGACGCGTTCGTCAATAAGCCATTGGCGGGCAAGAACCTGCGCCAGACGATTAACGACATGCTGGAAAAACGCGAGACGATGCTGATGAAGCAGACGCACATCACGCTCGAGGAGTGAGGGGCAGCTTTTAGCTAAAAACGGGGCTTGTGAACCTGTCGCATCAAGGTGAGCCGCAGTAGCATCAGCGCATGAAGGCTGAACATTCGGCACTCCTCGAGAAGGCCGCCACTGGCACGCGCCTGAACCTCACAGAGCTGGTCGCGCTGTACGACGTGCCATTGCCGCAACTGGCGGCGGTCGCCCACGAGCTGCGTTTGAAGCGCACCTCGCCGGATACGGTCACGTACCTGATTGACCGCAACATTAACTACACGAATATTTGCAACGTCGGCTGTAACTTCTGCGCGTTTTACCGCACGCCGCGTCAGGGTGATGCGTACACGCTGACCTATGAGCAGATCAGTCAGAAAGTCAGTGAACTAGAATTGATCGGCGGCACGCGCATTTTGATGCAGGGCGGCGTCAACCCCGCCATTCCTTGGAACTGGTATCTCGAGTTGCTGCGGTACTTGAAAGCCCATCACCCGAGCATCAAAATTGATGCCTTTAGCCCCGAGGAGATTCTGGGTTTCGAGAAGTTCTACGATCTGTCCGCGCTCGAGATTCTCACCGCGCTCAAAGACGCTGGGTTGGACGGTCTGCCCGGCGCGGGCGGCGAAATTTTAGAGGATGAGGTTCGCTTAGAGGCTGCGCCGGGGCGGATTCACGCCTCGGACTGGTTTCGGATCATCGACATCGCTCAAGGGTTGCAGCTCTACACGATCTCCACGATGGTGATCGGTTTCGGTGAGACGATGACGCAGCGCGTGTCGCATTTACTCAAACTGCGCGATCAGCAAGATGTCGCCCTTGAGAAATACCAAAACGCTTTTTACGGCTTTGCGATGTGGACACTGCAAACCGAGAACACGCGGCTGCACGGCAAAGCGCCCGGCGCGTCCGCGCACGAGTACCTGCAAAACTTGGCGGTCAGCCGCATCGCACTGGACAACATTCCCAACATTCAGGTCTCGTGGCCGACACTCGGCTTCAAAGTCGGACAAGTCGGGCTGTTCTACGGCGCGAACGATTTTGGAAGCACGATGATGGAAGAGAACGTCGTCTCCCGCGCCGCCGGTCACGACCGCGTGCGCGTTACCGAGCGCGAGATCATCCGCCACATCGCGGACGCGGGCTTCAGGGCCGCGCAGCGCGACAGCCGCTTCAAGATCCTGCGTTACCCCGATCCACACGCGGCGCTCGAGGTGAACAACGAATCTCGAGCGAGCGAGGAGAGCACGATTGCGGGACTCGAGAATCCGAACGAACTCGAGGCTGTGAACGCCGCTGCGCGGTGAGTTCAGGGCTGAATCAGTGGCACGCCCAGCCGCGCCATTTTGCGGTCGAAGGTCAGGACTTGCCCACCACCGACTCGAGCGAGTTCACAGATCAACACGTCTGGAAAATCGAGGTTACTGGCTGGGTACGCGCTGAGGGCGTTATTCACCGCCGTTGCATCAATCACCTCGAAACGGTCGCTGCTCAGCAGCATGGCAATATCCTGCGCTGCTTGTTGAGCGCTGAACTGGTAAATTTTTCCCTCGAGAACGAACAGTGCTTCGCAGATGTGCGCTGGGTGGACAAGCACAGGCACGACGGCTGTTTTTAAGAACTGCTTGATCGCCTCGAGTTGATGGACTGGGGATTTGGTGATTAAGCGCAGCAGAATGTTCGTATCTGCCCAGATCACGTGCGCCCTCGGGCATGACGCTCTTTACCGCTTCGTTTCTCCAGCTCGAGCAATTCTTCAAAAGAGTTGTACGGAATTTTTGCCTCGACGCCGGGGAGCAGTGCGAGGACTTCATCCAAGCTACGTTTCGGCAATGCTTGCAGGGTCAGCTTGCCGTTCTCTTCAAAGAACACCACCTTGTCGCCCTCGCGCCAATCGAGTCGGTCGCGCAGTACTTTGGGGATGACGATCTGACCTTTGCTGCTGATAATAGATTCATTCATTCAAAAATCTTACTTTAAAGCGTAAGTAAGATTCAAGTCTCGAGCTGCTGCGTCGACTGCTTTGAGCAAGGTCGGAATGCGGTGAACGCCGTGCATCCGGGCGATGTCGGCAGCGGCGACACTCAAGTCTGTTCCGATGCTCGAGACGAACAGCGGCCGTTTGGACTGCCCGCGCAGCACAGCCGCGCTCGGCGCACCGCTAAATTCAGTCTTGGCGACCCCAACCACCGGAACTCGACCCTCAAGCGCCGCGTAAAGCCGTGCCCCCAAGCCCGGCTGCAACTGATGATCCAGATAGACGTAGCCGTCAATCACGATCAGACTGATCGGTTCCGGGATCAACTCGAGGATGGCCAGCAGGCACGGCAACTCGCGTTTGTAAAACGCCCCGGATTCGTAAGGCTGGATCGGTGCGACCGTCAGGGTCAGCACTCGAGCGCCGCTCGAGTCCGTCCACGACACGAACAGCACGGCGGCTGCGTTGGCGCTGTCAGAAGCGTATTGCACGTCCAGACAGACGATCATCGTGAAGGCTTACCTCGAGCCTCGAGATCATCCGCCGGCACGGTTGACGACCACTTGCGCCAACACGCTGTCTCTGGACAGCTCGAGCATCAAGCGAATCGTGCTGGCTAGGTTCTCGGGTTGAATGTATCGCTCGGGTTCATACGCCGCGTTTTCTTCGGCGCGGACGCGCTCCTGCATCGCCGTTGCCGTGCGCCCCGGAAAAACCGTCATCACGCGCAGACCGTGCGGTGACTCTTCGGCGCTCAGGGCATCCGCGAAGGCTTTCAGCGCGAATTTGGACGCCGCATACGCGCCCCACGAGGCGCTCGAGTGCAAACCCGCGCCGGAATTGATGAACAACACCTGTCCCTGCGCCTCGCGCAAGCGCGGCAACAGCACCCGCGTCAACTCGACAGCCGCCAGCAAATTGACCTCGAAGAGTTCGCGCCAGATGGTTAACTCTGTGTTCAGCACCGTGCCGAGCTGCACAGCGCCCGCGTTGTGAATCAGGTTGTCCACGCGCCCTAGGGCAGATTTCAAAATGGTTGACCGCTTTTGTCAACCATTTTCGAGTAACACGAGTAGAAACAAAGGGCGTATTGCACACGTTGGGAGCAAATTGTTTCTGAACAATTTGTGGACAACCTTTGTGCAAAACGCCCTAAA
>JANYHH010000125.1 GCA_025359505.1 Deinococcales bacterium | reverse complement strand
AGGTCGAAGTGGGCTTGCAGGGCGTCTCGCACGGGTTTATGATTCATGTGGCTACTTTCTCCTTGGTCGGACGGAGTAGCCGCTATTGTCTCAGATTGCGTGGGGAACGTGCAAACTTGAGAAGTGTCCAGTAGTTAGCTCCGTCACCTACATTAGTTATATCTGCCGCATTGCCTCCGGCGTTTTGATCAGGATCATGCAGAGCTGCTTGTTTTCTCCAAATCAGTTCAGCAATCGTTCTGGCTCGAGCGGCTGGAATTCGTGGTGTGGTGGTGAGATTTTGGAGATCGCTAATCTCAGCCGCAGCTAGAACTTTTCGTAACTGGATTAAGAGTCCTTGCAGGTAGGGACGTGTCTGTATCTCGAGAATTTTGTCGTTGACCCAGACTTCTTTGTTGTCTTGTCTAAATTGGCGCTGCTCCCGGTTTGACCTACCGACACTGAGGAAGTTCGAGCGGTTCATGAACCACTCCGGCACACTCAATTTATTCAAGCCCGCCTGCTGCCCCTCGACTTGACGCACGAACTCGCCCCTCAGCCCAGCTCGACTGTAATCTTTCGGGCAGAGGAATGAAATCGTGATCAGCTTCGTGCGCTTCACGCCACTTGAGTCGGTGAAAAACGCGTAGTTCACCTCTGGCCCAAGCGCGTCACGGATGACCTTCACCACCCGAGCAATCGCTTTACCGTCCGACTTCCACATCTCAGTAATCTTCACCGCGTCCACAGTCGTCGTACTCGCGGCTTTGTTGAGGTTCTTCACCGCGCGGTTGACAATCGTCATACCCTGCCCGATGTACGGGCCGACCTGTGCTTGCAGCCCTTTTTGAATTGCCTCATCGCGCCAGCCGTCGAGCTGCTCCTTGGCGGGTTTCTCCGCGCTGGCGATCATCACGGTCGGTTTACCCGAGGCGACGCTCAGCCACGTGCGATGCGGTTCCTTACCAGCCGTGAAGCTCTCCTCGCCGTAACGTCCGTCTTTCAGTCCATGCTTCGTCGAGTTTGGATCGCCCTTGCCACCGAGCTTGCCCAGCAGCGGTCGGATCAGTTTCACCGCCCTGGCAATAATCGGATCAGCCACGCTCGAGACTTTCGTCGTGACCTTGCCAATGATGCCCCTGACTCGAGCGATGAAGGTATCAATCTTTGCCAGCTTCGCCACGAAATCCAGTGCGACCCGCATCCCACCCGACAAGCTCCGCTCAATACCCGCCGCTGCGCTCGAGAGGTTGCCCGCCGCGATTGCCGCGAAGCTGCCCGTGACACTCGAGACCAGACTCGCAATCGCACTGGCTTTACTGACCAGCACGCTAACCGTATCGAAAATCGCGCTGATCGTGCCCGCCCCTGGGATCAGTTTCAGTAAGACGTTGATGCCCGCGCGGATCAGACCCTCCTGCGCTGCGGTTTTCAACCCGTCGACCGCCTCGGTTTTCAACGTCGGCATGATCGCCTTGGTGAAATCGGCGTCCTTGTGCAACCCAGCACTCAAGCTCGAGATCATCGGCACGCTCTTCTCGGCCAGCGCAATGGCTTGATTGCCTTTGGGCCCGAGTTGCTTGGCGATCTTGGCTCGAATGCCCGCCCAGCCCAGGTTCAGGCTCGAGAGCAGCGCCATCAGCATCGGTAGCGGCTCGAGCTTCGTGGGAAACGTCAGGTTCAAGCCTTTGCCGCCGAGCCAACCCCCGAGAATGCCGCTCAGGTGCTGCGGGGCGTTCGTCACGAAATTCCCGAAACCCAATTTGACGCCAGCGATCAGGTTGCTGGCGAACGCACCGGGATTGGCGATGACTTGCAACAAGCTCTTGCCGATGCCCTTAAGCGCCTCGAGCACGTGCTTACCGGTCGCACCGAACGATTTAGCAGCAGCAGAAAACACTTGCATGAAGGCTTTCGCGCCTTGCTCACCAAGGAACTCGAGACCATGCATGAACGACGCGCCGAGCCACTTCGCGCCCTCGACCGCCCAGTCGAACGGGTTCCACCACGCGCGTTGAATCACCGTGCCGTCACTCGCGCGTTGCACTGGCGCACCGAAGATCGGAGCGCTCGAGGCCAATTCCTCGAGATTCCCGGTGACTCGAGTCGTCGTTGCGGTCAGGCTCACTGGGGCTGGTGTGGCGCTGCGCTGCACGGTCTTGCTGGTGCGGCTCCCTCGAGTGGTGCTCGGTGTGCCGCTGGTGGGTGAAGCTGTGCGGGTCGTGCGTTTAGCTTTGGATTCTTTGCCACTCGAGAGAGTCATAGATGCGCTCGAGGCAGCTTGGACATCCCCGCTCGAGAATTCCGCCCCCTTACCTCGCGCTTCCACCTCGAGACTTTGACTGCGATCAATCCCCGCTTGCACCAGTCCATTCGCTTGTTGCACCGTGTGCCACGCCTCATGCGCGATCAGTTGCAGTCCCTCGAGACTCGTGGGATTAAACGTGCTCGCCCCGAAGAAAATATCTTGCCCGGTCGTCAACGCTTTGGCGTTGAGTTTCTTTGAGATGCTGGCAGCGCTCGAATCCGTGTGGACTCTGACCTTGGATAAATCCGTGTTCCATTTCGCCTCGAGCATCGCCCGCACACCCGCTGGCAGTGGTTGACCGCTGCCTCGAGCTGCCTCAATTTGCTGGGCTGCACCCTCACCGCTGGCTGCTTGCTCAGCCAAGCGTTGCGCGACCGGCTCGAGTTCACGCTGCCACGCTGTTCGTTGCACTTCGAGTTGCTGGTCTCGAGTCTCGAGGGCGCGTTGAAGTTGCTTTGGATACGTTGGGTGTGACCCGAATGCAGCATAGGCAGCCGATTCCACAGCCGCGCGTTGCATCGGCTCTCGAAAGCGTTGAATCGCCTCTGCCAGTTGCGGGATGGTGTGGCTCGAGCCGGGCGTGCGAAAGTTCTTCACCAAGTCCGCGCCAGCGTTCTTGAACCCCGCGTAGCTCGAGAGGCGATCCGGGTCTCGAGCCAGTTGCACGGCCGCTTGACTGCCGAAGTGATCGGCGACATGCGAGAGCGTCAGATCAGCTTGGCGTTGCAGGCTAGGCAGGGCTGGGCGGACTTCCAGCTCAAAGCGTTGCGCGATCAGCGTTTCGAGCAGTGCAGATTGGCGTTGAATAGTAAAAGTGGCTCGAGTGGATTGCACAGCTCGAGCGCTGCGGGTGTGTTCGGAAGCAGCGCGTTGCATGGGGATTGATTTGAGACTCGAGGCGTGCCACGTGCTTTGCGCGGCTCGAGCAGTGGTGAGGCGATCATCGTGAGCGCGTTGAAGCTCGAGCGCTTGAACCCGTTGCGTCTCGAGATCAGCTTGGCGTTGCAGCTCAAAGCGTTGCACCTCGAGCATCACGGGGGTGACGGGTGCTACCTCGAGTGAGCGCGGCAAACGAGCCAGTTGCACGGGTTGCGCGGGGACTTGACTTCGCGGCGCAACCTCGGGGGCACGCTGCACCTGAGCAACGGGTTTAAGGAGACGCTCCCGAGTCATACCCTAAACTGTAGCACTTTACGATTGCGATGTCAGCGCGATTTGCCGAGGCGCTCGAGCACCATTTTGGATACGGCCCGCAGCGTTTCAAACACGCCAACGCCGCTCGAGGCGGCCGCATCGAAGCTCGCGAAGCGATCCTGCGGATCGAGGATGCTTTTGAGCATTTCCGTCGGTACGGCGTCGGGCAGGTCGCGCTTATTGTACTGAATCACCATCGGGATTTCCTCTAGGTTGAGGTTGTACTCGTCTAAATTCTCGCGCAGGTTCCGCATGCTCTCAGCGTTGGCTCTGAGGCGATTGCTGGCGCTGTCAGCCACGAAGATGATACCGTCGACACCGCGCAGGATCAGTTTGCGGCTGGCGTTGTAAAACACCTGCCCCGGCACGGTATAGAGGTGGAAGCGCGTCTTGAAACCCTGCACCGTGCCAAGGTCAATTGGCAGGAAATCAAAGAACAACGTGCGCTCGTCCTCGGTGGCGAGACTGACCATCTCGCCTTTGACGGTATCGGGAACTTGGGTGTAAATGTATTTGAGATTGGTGGTTTTGCCCGCCACGCCGGGGCCGTAGTAGACGATTTTGCAGTTGATCTCTCGGTTGGCGAAATTGATCGTGCTCATCGGCTGACCTTGAACAGATCGTCCAGCAGAGCGCCAGCCGATGATGCGAAGTCCGCGCCGAGGTTCAAATCTGGCATCTCGAGCGGCCCCAGACTTTCCAAGAGTGTTTCAATTTCCTCGATGGACTTCTTGGCGTAAAGTTTGACGCGACCGATGGGCGCTGTGTCGTCGAAAATCACGACCAGCAGCGCTTCACTGGCGACCTCTTCGACATACAAACCGATGCGCTCGCCTTGATGGACGAGTTCGTTGAAGCGGCGCTCACCCAAGAGTTTGGCCAGCGCACTGGTCGCGGCCGCGTTGCCCGCGATCAGCGTGGCGATGGAGTCAAGCGCGGGCGGTTTGACCGCCCACAGCGATTCGCGGTGCGCCAGCACGAAGCCCTTACGATCCACCAGCATCGCGTACCGAACATGGGCTTTTTGCAGGAGGTCATCCAGCAGAGTGCTGACGCGGTTAAACGCCTCGCCGTAGAGGGCAATGCTTGGCTCAATCATTCTGGAGCGAGTATAGCAAAGCACCCTCATCTGCTCGGGTCAGAATCGCCCTCGGGAGTTGAAAGCATGCGAATCAAGCCAATCTTTGCCGCAATTCTCTACATCTTCGCGCTCGAGCGAGCCAGTGCAGCCCCGATCCTCAGCAATCTGATGCCATTCAACCCGCTGCTCACTGCTGTCGGGTCAGACCCAACTGAGCCTTCATTGGCGCTGAATCTGCTGGGTCGCCTCGGGGTGCATGTGACCACCTCTGGTCTTGACGCGTCGCGGATTCGCTTGGTGCTGGGTGACTCGAGGGTGGAGTACAGCGACTCGAGCGGCTGGGTTGACGCAAGCGGCGCAATGCTTGACCTGCCCAGTGTGGAAACCGTGGACGGACAGACCGTCGTGTCTTTGCGCGTGCTGGGGGCGCTGGGGGCGAAGTTGACGACGGGCGAAACGGCGATCAACCTCGAGTTCGTGGGGGTCTTACCAACGGGCGGCTTCAATCAGGTCATGGCGTGGCAGGCGACGCGACGCCCGAATCAGGTCAGTGTCAACCTGTCTCGAGCGGCTGATTGGCGCATTGAGGCGCAATCGCAACACCACCTCACGCTGCGGCTGCGCGACACCATCGCAGCCGACACCGCGTTGCCCGTTGGCGGTGACGGCTTGAGCCGCGCCCGCTTGTGGCAGAGCGGCAATGATGCGATGCTCGAGTTAGACCTGACGATGCGAGCCGAGGCGCGGGTCACGGTGGACGGCGCGAATCTGACGGTCACGACCGAGCCTCGAGACGCACTCCCACCCAGTCCGGGCGTGCCGCCGCTCGGTGTGAGCTACGCGGTCAGTTTGACCGAAAAATCCAAACTGCACCTCGTCAGCATCGACCCGATGCGCTACGCCCCAAAAGTGCTGGCTGCGCCTTGGGGCGGCGCGAAAACCGCGCTCGAGTTTGCGCGTGACAATGGCGCGGTCGTCGCGGTCAACGGCGGGTACTTCGATCCGGCAACCATGCAAGCCGTGGATCACCTGATCTCGAGCGGTCAACTGCTCTCCTACTGGCGCGGTGTACGGGCAGGCATCGGGTTCACCCCGAGCGGCCTGCTGTGGGGCGCTCCGATTTCGAGGTTGCAACTCGGAATCGGCGGTGTCAAATACACTGTCAACAGCATTCAGCCGACGCCCAACCCCAAATACCTGACAATGTTCGTTGGCGACGGCTTCAACCGCGTCGGCGGACTGGGCTTCACAACGCTGAGCTTAGCGGGAGGTGCGGTTCGCTTGAGCAGCGATGCGACGTTCACGCCTGTGCTAGGAGAGGTCACGCTGACTTTCGATCCGAACGCCTTGCCAGCCCTGAACGCCAGTGGCATCGTTGGCTCGAGCGCAGTCGTGACCATCACCTCGAGCGACGCGGCTTGGCTCGGTGCGACCGAGGCACTGGCGGCCGGGCCGCGCCTCGTCAGCGCCAGCGCGTTTGCGGTCAACGGCAAACTTGAAGGCTTTGACACAAACGGCGAAATCTGGCGGGCGACGCGGCAAGTCGCCTTCGGTATCGACGGGCGCGGCTGGTACGTCGTGGCGATGCTCGAGCTGGGCACGCCCGAGGAGTTCGCCAGTGCGCTGGTCAATGCTGGTCTGCGCGACGCGCTGCGGCTGGACAGCGGCTCGAGCGCTCAGATCGCGCTGGCAGACGGGTTGATCGGCGCTCGTTGGGCGCGAACCGTGCCCAACGCGTTGGCGTTCGTGGCAAAATAAACGCTGAAGAATAGAGCTAGACGTGAACGACGTTCCGTAGGGGCGCAGCGTGCTGCGCCCTCTAGCTCGAGCTGTAAAATCACACCCATGCACCCAAAAGACTTCAGAAGCGCGTACCTCGAGACGGTTTACACGGCGGGCGAGATCAGTTGGGTGTTCTCCCCTGTTGACGTTGGACTCGAGCTGTACAAAGGGCGCAGGTTCGCACTGATCACCGCCGCCAATCCGCGCAGCGAGGCTTGGAGCGAGGCGGAGAACGCAGAGCGCAATCAGCGAATGCGGCTCGAGATCGCGGCAAGAGGTTGGACGTGTATTGAGAGCGTCGGCTCGAGTCCAAACGGCGATTGGCGCGAAAATGGCTGCTTAATCTGGGACGCGCCACTGGATCAGGTTGTGAAAATTGGGCGCGAGTACGGTCAGAACGCGATTTGTCACGGCGAAGCCGGGCGCGTGGCGCTGGTCTGGTGCGACGACGGCGAAACTGAGTGGTGCTACGCCAAGCCAGTTAATCCACAATGACGATTCGCGCTTGGGCGTTCAGCAGCCCTGACTCGCTCGAGGCGATGAAACCTCATCTTCAAGCTGCCAGTGGCGCGATGGAGATTCGGCATGGCATGGCGATTACCTCGGCGGGCGACTGAGCGAAGACAGCGTGGCTTGCATCTACGAAGTCGGTTCGGGGTACGTCGTTCACCTGCGCTTTCTCTGCCCGCACGCCGATGCGCTCGAGCGCTTACGGCGCGACGAGGCATGGCTGCTCGAGGCCGCGCTGCCGGCCGCGAACGCCGAAAACGTGCGCGTGACCGAGCCGCTGGATTGAACGCTCAAGCCGATTGAGCGACCTTGCGTTAAGCTCATCACGATGCAAGCGACGATTATCCGCAGCAACATGTTGACGCTGGACGACCGCTTAGAGCGTTGCGATGCGGCGCTCACGATCGCGGGGCAGATTCAGATGGTCGGTACGTTTGAAAACCTCTTGGCACTCGCACCGAGCGCCAGCGTGCTGGACAAGCGCGATTTCCATTTGACGCCGGGCCTCACCGACGCGCACATTCACCTCGTCGGTTACGGCCTCTCGCTTTCCAGCATCAACTTGGAGGGAACGCGCTCGAGCGGTGAAGCCGTTTTGCGGGTCGCGGCGCGGCTGGCGGAATTCAAAGATGGCTGGGTGCTGGGGCGCGGCTTCAATTTGGGCGCGTGGAACGACGCAGCGCACCCGACGGCAGCCATGCTCGATGCGGTCGCGCCGCATCAGCCCGTCGCACTGCGCTCGAGGGACGGTCACAGCCTGTGGGTCAACTCACCTGTGCTCGAGTTGGCTGGGGTCACTGCGGACACGCCCGACCCTGCTGGCGGCGTGATCGTGCGCGACGAGCGCGGTCATCCGACCGGCACGCTTTTGGAGAACGCAATGGCGCTCGTCACACGGGTGCAACCGACTGTCGGCTTGGAGGACGCCGTGAACGCCGGGCGCTTGGCGGCCGCGCAGATGCGGCGCTACGGCTTCACGGCTGTTCACACGATGGCGTTAGAACCCAACCTCTACTTGCAGGCGGTGCAAGAACTCGAGGCTCGAGGTGAGTTGAATCTGCGCGTTTGGGCCTGTATCCCTCACGCGGATCTCGAGTCGATCGAGGCGCTGGGTTTGCGCGGCGGGCTGGGAGACAAAGTGAAACTGAGCGGCGTGAAATTCTTTGCCGATGGTGCGCTCGGCAGTCGCACGGCGCTGATGTTTGAGGCGTACAACGGGTATCCCAACGAGTACGGCGTCGCGGTGGACAGCCCCGCGACCGTACTCGAGCGCGGGCGCAGAGCGCTCGAGCTGGGTTTCAGTCCAGTGATTCACGCGATTGGCGACTGCGCCAACTCGCAAATGCTAGATGTGCTGGCTCAGCTCGCGCCAATCGCGCAGCGGCGCGGCTTGCGGCTGCGCTTGGAACACGCGCAGCACTTGACCCTGCCCGATTTAAAGCGCTTCGCGGCGCTCGGCATCGTTGTCAGCGCCCAACCGATTCAACTGCCGGGCGATACGGCGACGATTGACGCGCTGCTCGGCGAAGCTCGAGCAGCACGCAGTTACGCCTTCAGGGATTTACTGAACAGCGGCGCGACGCTAGCGCTCGGTTCCGACGCACCCGTCGCCACGCCAGATCCCGTACTGGGCTTCGAGGCGGCCGTGCAGCGCTTGGGTGCGGACAGTCAGCCGTGGCACAGTGAGCAAGCCATCACGCGGCTCGAGACGCTACGCGGTTATACGACCGGCCCGGCGCTGGCGGCGGGCTGGGAAAGCTGGTACGGGCGCATCGCACCGGGCTGCGCTGCCGACTTCACACTCTGGGACGGCGACCCGCTGCTGGAAGGGTCAAAGCCACTCGAGGCGCTGAGTTTGTAGGGTTTTAGACGAATCTCGGTTCACTTTCGCTCGAGGTTGCACTCGGCGTAACGCGAATCGGGAATGTTGTCGTCGCGCAGCTCTGAGACTTGACCGTAAAACGATTGCCCTTTGTAAGTGGCTTTGCCGGCTTGGGCGCTATCAAACGTGCAGAACACCAGTTCTGGATCGTCGCCAGCGCTCAGAATCACGCCGACCAGCAATGAGTCGTCGCTGGGATCGTAGACCAAGGTCGCGTCTTTGCTGCCCGCTTCGGCGTCCGCGACCAAGTAGCCGTTTCTGACCTCTGGCATGCCGTACAGTTCCAGCTTATAGCGCTGCGGTTGCGTCACGGCCGGTTTGAACGCAGTCAATTGCCACGTCTCGCCAGTCTTGACGGTGAAGCGTTCCCTCGCCGCTTCAGCCCGCGCTGCGGGGCTGAGTTGGGTCGGGCGAGCGGCTGGGGCGCAGCCGACGAGCGTCAGGGCGATCAGCAGCGCAGCGACCGAGAAATGCGTTTTCATTACCGACAGTTTAACGAGTCACTCACCCGTGATCCTGTGTGAAAGCGTGCAATCTCTCGAGCGTGAAGCTGTCTACTCGAGCGTGAACCAAACCTGTCTACTCGAGCGTGAACTCAAACTGCCGCACAATCGCGCCTTGCCAGAACAGGTAGGCGCGGTACTGCCCGACGCGGGCTTCACTCAAGTCAAACTCGAGATTCTTGGCTGCATCATCGATCAGTTTACTGTCCTCCGACACGCGTTCGTCATCGCGGTACAAACTGGCGCTGAGGTAGCCTTCGCTCGGCACTTGATCCAGCGTGACCCGCAGCACGATGCGGTCTTGCGAGCGCATCAGTGTTGAACCCGCGTTGATCAAAATCGCGGGTGGCAATTCCAAAGGGCGCGGCGTCAGAGGAATGAAGGTGTAACTGCACGCGCTCAGTGCCACGACGCTGAGCATCAGCAGTAACCCTCGAGCGACGCGCATCATCTCGCCTCGAGCATAGCGCCCGCAGCCGTGAGAAGCTGACTTACGCTTCGCTGTCTTCCTCGAGCAACTTGACGAACTCCTGCTTGTCGACGCCCTCGCCGAGTTCTTGGCTGATCTTTTCAATCGCCAAGCGCACGACCTCAGATTTAGACACCAGCCGCTCTGGGGAGCTGAGTTCGTAGGTCACGCGGGTCAGCAAGGCATCTTGCTCATCGCTGAGCACCACTTGCAGGCGTTTGGTTTCTTTCTTAGGCATTGGAGGGTTCCTCACTCGAGCGGCGGTGGGTCTGTTTGTTCAGCGTAGCATCTGAGTACGCGACAGTATATGACAGTTTTGCTACAGACATAATCATACTGTGAACCATTTAACTTCACATTTTGCTGACGATGTGTAATATACTCAGATCAGTTAAAGCCCTCTTCGGTGTCTGAACGACCGCAGCAAAGGGCTGGGAGAACTCCAATGCCACCACTTTTTGAATCCAAACAAATGTCCAGCGCTCCGCTGCTGATCCGTGGCGGACAACCTATTCAAGGCACGCTGCCCGTCTCGCCATCCAAAAACGGCGCGTTACCGATCATCGCCGCCTGCCTGCTCAGCGCCGAACCGATCACCCTGCACGGCATCCCACGCTTGAGCGATGTCGAAGTGATTCTGGAGATCGTCAGCAGCCTCGGCGCTCACATCTCGTGGCAAGGCGAGCACAGCCTGACGATTCACACGCCGGAAATCACCAGCATCGAAGCGCCGTATAGTCTGGTATCAAAAATGCGAGCCAGCTTCACCGTCTTCGGGCCGCTGCTGTCCCGCGCTGGTGAGGCTCGAGTGCCGCAACCGGGCGGTTGCACGTTCGGCGTGCGCCCCGTGGATCAGCACATCAAAGCCTTGCGAGCGATGGGCGCAACGATTGTCGAAAACAACGGTGACTTCATCGCCGTGCGCGACCGCCCACTCAGCGGACGTTTCGTGTTTGACATGCTGACCGTCGGCGGCACGCAGAACGCGCTCACGGCCGCGATTCTGGGCAGCGGCATGGTGCGCTTGGAGAACGCCAGCATCGACCCTGACGTGATCGACCTCTGTAAATTTTTGGTCAGTTTGGGTGCGAAAATCGGCGGCATCGGCACGCACACCTTAGACATTGAAGGCGTGCCAGCCCTGACCGGCGGCGAGTACCGCATTAGCCCCGATCGGCTCGAGGCGGGCACGTATCTGCTGGCCGCTGTGGCCACACGCGGTGTCCTGACCTTGGAAAACGCCAACCTCGAGCATCTGCGGGCCCTGAGCGCCAAACTGATGGAATGCGGCGTCAATGTGATGGAACTGGATGGGCAAACGATTCGCGTGGACGCGCGGGGCGCTACACTCAAACCCGTCAAAATCGAAGTCGCGGAGTTCCCCGGCTTCCCGACCGATCTGCAACCAATGATGGCCGCATTCCTCAGCACCGTGCCCGGTCACAGCCGCATCACCGACCGCATCTACCCGACGCGTTTCGGATACTCGGCAGAGTTGAACCGTTTAGGCGCGAAAACCGAGGTGCTGGACTCGAGCATCGTCATCGAGGGCAGCATCCTGCACGGAGCGCCCGTCAAAGGCGCGGATATTCGCGCTGGCGCGGCGCTGGTGATCGCCGGTTGCGCCGCCAGCGGCGAGACGATCATCGACGGCGTGCAGTACCTCAATCGCGGTTACGAGCAGCTCGAGGATCGCCTCAAGTCAATTGGCGTGGATGTTGGGCGCATGGAAATGCAACTGCTGCAAGCGGTGTGAAGGGAGGGCTTGCAGAAGAGCAAGCCCCGACGCGATTCTTACCCGCCGCGCATGACCTCAAGTCCCAGCACATACGGCTCGAGCTGGATCGGCGTGGTGACTTCGATGCCGTCCTCTAAAATCAGCACGTCCACCTCCGTGCGAACGCCGAGATGCGACAGGTACACGCCCGGCTCGACCGTCACGGCCGTCAGCGGCAACAGCCTGCGCGTGTCGTGCGTCTCCAAATTATCGAGGTTCGCACCGTTGCCGTGCGTGATGCCCGTGCCTAAGCTATGCCCAATCCGGTGCGTGAAATCTGCGCCGTAACCGGCCGCCTCAATCAAATCGCGCCCCGCCTTGTCCGCGACCCAACCCTCGAGACCCGGCTGTAACACCGCAATCGCAGCGTCCCTTGCGGCGGCGACCACATGCCAAATCTGCATAAATTCAGCGCTCGGCTCGCCCGCGTAGCCCATCCACGTGATGTCCGCCATCGGATGCCCGGTCACGCCCGCCCAGAGGTCGATCAGCACGCACATCCCCAGCTCCAAGGTGTGGTTGCTGCTCTCAGTCGGCGCGTAATGCGGATCGCCCGCATGACCCGCAAAGCCGACAATCGCCGGGTGATCGTTTTGTAAACCGTGCTCGGCGATCACACGCTCGATCAGTGCTTGCACCTCGAGTTCCGTGGTCGTTTCGCCAGCCTGCAAACGCTGGTGAATGAACTCGAAAGCAGCGTCCTTAGCGGCGATGCAACCCGCGACAGCTTTGCGGTGCAGCTCCAAATCCAGCGGCGTCCAAACCGTGAAGTGCTGCAACGCATCCGCGCTCGAGATCACCGTTACGCCGCATTCGCGCACGCGCTCTAAAGTCCCCGCATCCACGCGGCTGACATACGGCACGCTCCCTCGGGGGCTGTACTCCATCAGCACGGTTTTCGCGTCGCCGAGCGTTTCCGCGAGCAAAGCGTCGAGTTCTTGGTGGCTCGAGTACACGCGGCGCGTCAGCGTCTCACCCACCAGCAAGTTACTCCAGCTTCCCGCCTCGATGCGGTGATGAATCAGCGTCGGCGTGCCTTGTGCTGGCACGTACAGAAACCAGCGCCTCGAGAGCATCGCCTTACCGAGCTTGAGGATGTCGGCTGCCAGCGGGTTGATGCCGCGAAAGTCGTACAGCAACCAGCCGTCGGCGCTCGAGGCGCGGGAGAGTTCAGCGATGCGGGGGATGATCATGTCACAAAGTCTAACGCGTTCGAGAGCATTGGCAATGATGCTCGCTTATTCTTGAATCTCGAGTTTTAATATCGTCAGATTCCCGTAGAATTCGACATAGCATATCCTTACAAGTAACCCGTCTTGTATGGGACTTCCTAGGGCTTTGGTTTGATTAAACCCATAATTCGCAATTCCGCCAATCTTAATATTGTAGCTATTCAAATCAAAAGAGTCTCCACCGCTTTTACTGATATTAGTTTTTAAATTATTCACACTTCCTGAGATTATTTTGCATCTATTATTCTTTGTCACTTCTTTAAGCCAAAAAGCATCAACAAGCACAAATTTTTCAATCAATAAAGGAAAAAGTACCAGAAAGCCAATGACAAAATAATCATTAGTTTTGTATCTTATTCTATTTTTTCTCATAAACAACATAAAAACAGTTAAAGCAGTAAGTAAGATGAAAATCAAAAAAGATGAATATTTAAAAACATTAGACAGATCAAAATTACTGAAATTATAGTATTCATTCCAAGTTTTTCCACTCATATTTCACCTCACTCGAGCCACGCCAATCAAGCTGTAACTCTCCTCCGTCAGCCTCGAGCCATCGAAATCCCCGTGCCACGTCACGTCAAACTCCCGCAGCCAGCGCTCGAGTTCAAAGCGCGTGTAGTAGCGTTGCTGCAACTCGAGGACTTCGCGCTGGAGTGTCCCGTCCGGCGCGACCGTATCGCAGTAATACGTCGTCAGCGCCATTTGCGTGTGACGGTCAATCCGTTGCCGCAGGAAAACATCCAACCTCGAGCCGTCGGGCAAGGTGTACACCTCGTCCTCAACGCGCAGCACGCCAGTCAGTCCAAAATGTGGCTGGTAGAGGTCAAACGCGAACACGCCACCCGACTCGAGGTGCTGGAGGATTCGCTCCAGTGCGTCGTCTTGGTCGGCAATCGTGTATAGGTGCATCAGCATGTTGAACGGCGCGATGATGAGCGGGTAGCGCATTGGCAATTCGACGTGGCGGATATCGCCCTGCACCCAGTCAATCGTCACACCTTCAAGCGCGGCGTCAGCTCGAGCGTGAACCAGCATCTCCCCTGACGGCTCAAGACCCGTGACCGCAAAGCCGCGCCGCGCTAACGGGATGCTGACGCGCCCCATGCCCGCGCCGATCTCGAGGATGTGGGTTGCGCCGATGCGCTCCGCGAGGCGGCTGTAAAACGCGATGTCGTCGCGGTAATTAGCGTACTGCAACTTATAAAGCTTGGCGAGGGCGTCGTAATTCACAGCTTTCTCAGTCGCTTGCGTTGCGTCCAGATCGTCTCCAGCAACGTCACAGCGCACCCATCGCTTGTTGATTGAGCTTGTGAAAGTCGCGGTAAAAGCCCGCAATCTTCTCCGGCTCTAGGTTCATCCAGCGCAGCACCTCTTCAAAACTCCACATCTCCCCCGCGTTGACGCGACGCTCGAGTTCATCAAAATACGCCAGATTCCGCGCCAGCAATTCTGCATCGCTGGTCGCGCCGTGACAGGGCAACACCACGGCTGGCTCGAGGGTTTGAAGCATTCTGAGCGTGCTCCGCAACTTTTCCAAGTCTCGAGTTTCACTGGCATACGGCAGCGGGTGCTCGGCGGCATCGGTCGCCAGCAGCGTCCTAATCTCGGGGATCCAAACGACGAGCTGATCGGCACTATGTCCCGGCGCAGGCAGCAGCTCGAGCGTCAAATCGCCGCCGCAGATAACGAATCGTTCGGTGAAGGTCAGGTTCGGTGGGACGATTCGCACGTCCGCGAACCTCGAGTCCTCACGTTGCTTGTGCTCGAGCGATAATTGAAATCGCGGATCGTATGCCACGCTCAGACTCGCCTCGAGCGCGATGATCGGCGTGCCATTGGGTAGCGCCGCATTGCCCCAAACGTGATCGTCGTGCTGATGCGAGTTGACGACCAGCAAGCCTCGAGTCGCCAATTCTGGGCGCAATGTTTCTAAGATCGTCTGGCAGTTTTGCAGCGTCATCTGCGTGTCGACCAGCACCACGAAACGCTCGGTGACGACGGCGAAGGTATCCAGATCATCGGAGCGGAAGACCCGCACGCGCTCGTCCCAATCGCCAATAGCCCCTACAACGCTCACCGCTCGAGCGCCCTGACCAGCTCGCGGCAGAAATCGGGGATGTCCGCCACGACCCTGCCCCAGACCAAATCGCCATCCCGAAACGCGGCTTCGTCGCGCCAGACCGCGCCGTGAGCGATCATGTCGTCCTTGATTCCGAGGCTGCCCGTGACGGGTCGCCCACCACCCAGCAAGCCCGCGCTAGCAGCGACCCATCCCGCGTGGCAGATGTAACCCTGAATCTTTTGCTGCACGCGCATCTGACGCAGAAACTCGAGCAGGGCTAGGTCGCGCCGCAACTTATCGGGGGCCCAACCGCCGGGGATCACCACCGCATCGAACGCACCCGCCTCGAGACTGGCGGTGGTGACGGTCGCCTCGGCGCTCAGCCCGCCTTTACCCGTGTACGTCCCAAGTTTCGCGGCTGATGTGACCACAGCAGCGCCTTCCTCGAGCAAACGAAAACGCGGCACGTGATACTCGAGGTCTTCGAATTCGTCAGCGACAACGAAAGCGACCCGCAGCCCTGAGAGCTTCACCCTCGAGCCTCGAGTTTATCGGCAGCTAAGTTGTACAGCTCGAACGGTTTGACATCGGGGTGTCCGTCTGATACCCACATCTGCTTTGCGTGCAAATCTATGATGATACCAGCGATGGTCTCGACCCGATCCTGTTCCGGCTCGTCCATGTTCGGGTAACGGCAGATGCCGTCTGGGTAATCGTCTTTGTTGCTCAGAAATTCCTGAAGATCGCTGATCTCGAGCGGGCGCTTAGATTCCATCAACCGCGTCATCAATTCCTGCCGGAAGTAACTGTGCGGGCGGCGCTCGGACGGCGGCTCGGTGATGCCCAGCGCGGCTGGGTCGACGAAGTGATTGGTGTGCGCCATGCTGCCCAAGTGACACTCGAGCATTCGCACGCCGTGCGGCGCAGTCTCGAAATCCGCGACTCGATCGGGCGCAGCGGCAATCATGAAGTTCGTGCTGCACGCTCTGTCGCCCTCAGAGACGATGCGCTGCGCCTCAGCAAATGTCCTCGAGCGCAATATCTCATAGCAGCGCAGGTGCGTAGGTTTGACGGGACGCGACCAATCGTCGTCCATGCTGACCAGCCCGGAGATACCAACGCCGACGCCCGCGCTGTTGAAACCGATTTTGCCCCCGAAAATCCCGGCTTCGGTGAACGCCAGCGACTCGAGACCGTCGTTATGCGTGGTGTGCAGCAGTGCGCCCTGCACACCGACGATCCAATCCCAGTTCTGCCCCATCGTCAGATGCCCCGATGCCATCACCTCGGGCATTGCGGCGAACAGGGTGCAACCGTCCACCTTTTTTTGGTTGAACTGCTGGTTGAACTGCTGATCGAACCTGCCCTCGAGACCCGCGTTTTTCAAACCCTGCTCACCGTACCCGAAGTACAGAATCTCGTAACGGGCGTTCAGCGCAGCGATCTCATGGTAATCCCTGCCAACAGCCTGCGCGATACCGCGCATTCCAGCGGCGTAATCGGGATTGAAACGCTCAATATGCCCCGCGACTTTGCCCGCCATCTCGAGCGTCTGCGTGCGGGTCAATTTGATTTCATTTTCAAAACGGTAGAAGTACAGCTCTAAGTTATGCAGCACGCGCTCTTTTAATTCAGTGCCGTGCTGCACACCTTGATTGAACGCATCGCCCTCGAGCCGGATCAGTGGGAAGGTCATGCTCGGATTCTATCTCGAGCGCGTAAAGCTTCGGGCTACGAAGCGTCGCTGCAAACGTGCCCAACAAACCTTAGGGGATCCGGTATTGATTCCGACTTCATCGGTCAACACACGGGAAACGCTGTTCTGGACGTGGAAGTTCGTTCGCCCGTCGCAGCCTTCTCCCGCAGACGTGAGAAGGAACTAGGCTCGTGCCAGACTTGCTTTGCTCCCCTCTCCCGCTCTTCGGGAGAGGGGTTGGGGGAGAGGGTCGTGCGACGCTCGAGCTTCAACTCGCTTCCAGTGATCTGTTGTGTGGCACAGGCATTCGGATTGAGCCAGAGTCCATGCCAAGCAGACGCTCTCACAAACGCGCAGCTCCACTGCAACCTCGAGTCGATCACCCCCCCGCCAAAGCCGCTGGCTCGAGGCTGACGACCGCGCCCGACAGCACGCGCTCGAGTTCAGCTTGGCTGACGAGTCCAGTAGCGAACTCGGTTCTGGATTCGTTCTTGCCGTTTTGCGTGACCAGATTGGTGGTGATAATGACGTTCTCCGGATCTTTGATCGCCGTCTGCCGCACGGCGAATTCGACTCGAGGCAGCGGCGACGGTTCGCGTTGCAGCAGCGTTCCTGCCTCTTCAAACGCACCGCTTTTCAATGCGGTCTCGAGCGGCTTGGCGTTTGCGCCGGGTGCGGTCAGGATCACTTGCGCTGAGCCGTACCACTGCTGCTGAGCTTCGTTGAACGGTTCAGCCGCCGCTGCCCATGCGAGGGCAGCGATCACGAACAGCACGACGCCGAACTCGACGGCGCTGTAAATCCAGTACCAGACGCCTCTCAGCTCAAGACCGTTGCTCGAGGAGCTGCGGGTGATGCTGATGCCTTGCTGCGCCTCGAGTTGCAAAAAGCCGACGAAGCCAGTCGCGCCGGTTTCGCTTTTCAAGTATTCATCGGTGGTCTCATCAACAGCTTTATCAATCACTGGCAGGTTTTTGGAGATCAGAAACTGACGGGCATCGTCTTTTAGCTCGAGCTGGTATTTCGCAAAGTGGTACGTGCCGACCAAAACTATGGCGGCGACCAGTGCGAGCAGCCCAGCGACCGCGCCGTTGCGAAGCTTGCCCGCGTTGATGGCTTTGCTGAGCGCGAAGCCGCTGACCGCGCCCGCGACGAGCGGGAAGATGACGATCAGGTAAAACCTCAGGTAATGATCGACGGCGTACAGCACGCCGCCCATGACGATTGCGCCGATGATTGCCGCGAAAAGTGCGATGAAAACCCCGGAAAGCGGTGCGATGCCACTGGCTTTGTATGTCCTCATGTGTTCCCCCACGCAAAATATACACAAACCGCGACCACCCGATTCGCCCATTGCACCTCGAGCCTCACCGTGCTGCTGGCTCGAATCTTGCAACAACAGCAGATCGCAGGCGGTCGAGTTCAAGTTGGCTCATAAGTCCAGTGATAACCTTGGACTTCAATTCACCCGTGCCGTTTTGCACCACCTCACTTGCCGTCACGATTAAGTTCTCTGAGTCAGTGGCGGTTCGACTGACCGCGAGTTCGACTCGAGGAAAGTCAGTCCGGTCGTGTTGAAACAGCGCTCCCGCCTCCTCGAACGCACCGCTTTTCAGTACCGTTTTAATCGGGGCAGCATTTGCTAAGGGCGCGGTCAGGATTAGTTGCTCGGGGCCGTAGTACTGCTGATCGACTTCGCTGAACGGTTCGTTCGCCGCCATCCAAGGCCCAATAACCAAAACCAGCATCACGAGACCATACTCGAAGGCCTTAAAGATCCAATACCCAACACCAGTGAGTTGAACTTTCGGCGGGTCGGCAATAAAGGTGATGCCTTGCTGAGCCTGAAGTTGCAGGAAGCCGAAAAATCCAATCGCACCTGTCTGAGTTTTAAGGAATTGATCGCTAAATTTGTTAACCGCTGCATCGGTGGGTAAGGCAACTGTCTTAATGAGAACCTCGCGAGTGAGGTCTTTAAATTGGAACTGATAGAGACTGTAATGATACGTGCCGATCATTGCAACCATCGCGATCACGCCGATTAACGCGGCGATCACTCCGTTACGTACTTTTCCGAATGTAATGGCTTTGAAGAGCACGAACGCAACGACCGAACCCGCCAAGCCTGGGAAGAGGATGACCAAATTGATTCCGGTGTAGCGACGAGTGACGTACAGCACGCTGCCCATGATGACCGCAACGATCAGTCCCGCGATCAGTGCGATGAAAACGCCCGGAAGTGGTGCGATGCCGCTAGCCTTGTATATCCTCATGGTTGCCCCCGCGCAAAATATACACAATGACATCGCTCAAAGAAGCACGCCGCATCTCGAGTCTGAAACGTCCGCAAACTGGTATCGTTTCCAACATGAGCGTGACCCATGCCCGCCAAGAGTTTCACGTGTCAAAAGCCTCTCGAGACGCGCATGGTTTTGAAGAGGCGCTGTTTGGCAGCCGTGGGCGGGTGATCTTTGCGAATTTCGCGGCCGCCCGCCGCTTTGCGACGGCGCTCAATCTAAAATCTCCAGCCCGGGGCGCGAGGGCGGGCGACTTGAACGCGATGGGTTTGATCGACGAGGTGCTGCACGCGCTGATGAGTGAGTACCGCGCTCAGCACAAACCGACGCTGTGGACGGAAGCGCTGCAACTACTCGAGGCGAACTTGGGGCAGGAGGCCGTAGAAAAGGCGCTCGAGACTTTCGCGGCTGACTTCCCGCCACTGGCGGTTTTTAAGAATCAAGTCAGCTTGCGCGAATACATGACTGGCTCGAGCGACGGCGTGCCGCACAGAGAAGTGCTCTTGGAAGAGCTGCTGCTGTTGTGGTTGGAGAATCACAATCCAGCGTTCGCACCGTACAAGGATTTGTTCGACGACAGCAATTTGCGTCAAAACACGGTCTATCAGCGCTTGATCTCGAGTCTCGAGGGGTTCTTGGAACAGCAAGCACCGTTTGCGGCAGCGGGCGGTTTGACGCTCTGGCGCGTGTTGAGGCTGCCAGTGCTGTCCCACCCAGATTCGTTAGAAGGGCAGTTGCGCTTGCTGCTCGAGCGCTTCGGTGGCGCGTTCGGCGCGGATCGGTTCAATGAGCGCTTGGGGGCAGCGGGTGCTTCAACGGTGCGCTCGAGGTTGCTGGGCGGGCTTGATTTGATTTTAGAAGAAAACCGCTATTTAGAAACCTTGAGCGAGGCTCGAGTGGGCGGCGGGGCAGGGCGCGGCACGCAGTTTGGCGGCGGGTCGGTGCAGCGCGTGTCCAGCGCAATGCTCGAGTACGAACCCGAAGCCTTCACGCAGGATCAGTCGTGGATGCCGCGCTTGGTGCTGCTGGCTAAGAACGCGTTTGTCTGGCTCGATCAGCTCAGAAAGACCTACGGATCGCAGATTCAAACCCTGCGCGACGTGCCGGACGCTGAACTCGAGCGGCTGCAATCGTGGGGCGTGACGGGCTTGTGGCTGATCGGCTTGTGGGAGCGCAGCGCGGCCAGCAAGGAAATCAAGCACCGCATGGGCAACCCCGACGCGGTGGCCAGCGCGTACAGCTTGTACGATTACGCGATTGCCACCGCGCTCGGCGGCACGTCAGCGCTCGAGGATTTGAAGGTCAGGGCGTGGCGCTACGGCATCCGCATGGCGTCGGACATGGTTCCGAATCACGTCGGCATTGACGGCAAATGGGTCGTGGAGCATCCCGAGTGGTTCCTGCAAACCAGTGAATCGCCGTTCCCCGGTTACACATTTAACAGCCAAAACTTGAGCCAAGACTCGAGGGTTGGGATTTACCTAGAGGATCACTACTACGCCAAAACCGATGCGGCGGTGGTCTTCAAGCGCTTCGAGTTCGGCACGGGCAACACCCAGTACATCTATCACGGCAACGACGGCTCTGGACTGCCGTGGAACGACACCGCGCAGCTCAATTACCTATTGCCAGCGGTCAGGGAAATGGTGATCGAGACGATTCTGGATGTGGCGCGGCAGTTCCCGGTGATTCGCTTCGATGCGGCGATGACGCTGGCCAAGCGCCACATCAAACGCCTGTGGTTCCCGGAACCCGGCAGCGGTGAGGGCATCGCTTCACGTTCCGAGTACGGCTTGACCAAAGAGCAATTCGACGCGTTGATGCCGCTCGAGTTCTGGCGCGAGGTCGTGGATCGCGCTGCGGTCGAAGCGCCTGATACGTTGTTGCTGGCTGAAGCTTTTTGGATGATGGAAGGTTACTTTGTCAGAACTTTGGGCATGCACCGCGTCTACAACAGCGCCTTCATGCACATGCTGCGCGACGAGCAGAACGAGGAGTACCGCGCTATTTTGAAGGAAACAGCCGCCACTGAGCCGGAGATTCTGAAGCGCTACGTCAACTTTCTCAACAACCCCGACGAGAAATCGGCGGTCGAGCAATTCGGCAAGGGCGACAAATACTTTGGCGTGATGACGCTCTGCGCGACGCTGCCGGGCTTGCCGATGATCGGTCACGGGCAGATCGAGGGGTACGCGGAGAAGTACGGCATGGAGTACCAGCGGGCGTATTACGACGAACGTCCAGACGAGGGCTTGATCCACCATCACGGCTCGCAGATTTTTCCACTTCTCAAGCGCCGCGCCCTGTTTGCCGAAACCGAGCACTTCGTGATCTACGACGTGAACGCTGGCTCGAGCACACTCGAGCACGTGTACGCTTACAGCAACTCGAGGGGCAGCGAGCGGGCACTGGTGTTGTACAACAATTCTCCTCACGCGGTCAGTGGCACTCTAAAAGCTGGGCAGGGCGCGAAGCGCGAGTCGCGCTTGTTTGAAGCGCTCTCTTTAACGAGTGACACGGGAGACCGCTATGCGATTTACCGCGATCTGGTCAGCAGTTTGGAATTCATCAAATCGACGCGTGACTTATCTGACGGCTTCGCGGTGCAACTCGGGGCGTATGGGCGGATGGTGCTGCTGGATTGGCGCGAGGTCTGGGACGCCGACGGGCGCTACGGGCGGGTGGCGCGGATGCTCGAGGGGCGCGGCGTCGAAAGCGTCGAAGCCATTGGGCTGGAGTTGTACTTAGAGCGCGTGTTGACCCCGTGGAACGCACTGGTCAACATCACAGCCGCACGGCGCTTGATGCAGCCGGACGCCAAACTCTTTGGCGAACTCGAGGCGCGAACCAAAGCCCTCGCTGATGGCGTTGAGGCGCACACCGGGCGCGATCTGGCGGGTGGCAGCTTTGCGGCTGCCGTGCGCGGGAAGCTCGAGGGGTTAAAAGTCACTGATGCCGTGCAGCCGCTCGAGGCGTTGGCGGTCATCGTCACGACTGAACTCGCCCGCGCAACGGGCGGCGATGCGCGGGGCTTGCTGGACGAGTGGTTGCTGGCAAGGCAGCTCGAGCGCAGCTTCAAAGAGGCTGGGCTAGGCGCGTGGGAAGCTGGGTTAGCAGTCGCCCGCGTCAAGTTCCTGACCTCGCAATCGCCGACCTTAGATACACCCAGTGTCAGCTTGTGGGCGGCTGATCTGGACGCGCCGATGGCTTTGGGACTCAATCACTTCGAGGGCGCGACGTACGTCAACTCCGAACGGCTCGAGGCAACAGTCAGTACGGCTAAACTGTTGGTCAAATCAGCCAAGAAACTCGAGGCGCTGCAAAAAACCATCTCGAGCGCCGGGTATCGTTTGGAGGTGCAGGCAGCGGTCAAATCAGCACCCGTCAAGAAACCAGTCAAAGCGGCCGAAGTCCCCGAGCCAGCTTCATCAAAACCCGCGAAAAGCTCGAGCGCAAAAATTAAGATCGAGCGAACGGCGAAAAAACCAGTCAAAGCGGCGGCGACCCTCGAGCCAGCCCTAGCGAAGCCCGCGAAGCCCTCGAGCGCGAAGGTAGCGGTGAAACCAACCGTCAAGCCGACCGCCAAAACACCGAAATCGGTCAGCGCACCCGTCATACCCGAGGATTTAACCGTCATCAACGGGATCGGCCCCAAAGTCGCCGCCGCCCTGAGCGCAGGCGGCATCGTCAATTTCGCGCTCTTGGCTGCCTCGAGCGAAAGCGATTTGCGGGTGCTGCTCGAGACAGCGGGCATCAAATTGCTTCGCAACGTTGAAACGTGGGCAGCCCAAGCCAAGGCGCTTGAAGCGCAAAAATAACTGCAAAGGCAAGCCTCGCCCGCTTACATTCAAGTCAAACGCAGCCATGACCAAAACCCTGACCGTCAACCCGACAAACCCCGATCCAGCCACGATGCTCGAGGCAGCGCGGATCATCGGGCGTGGCGGCTTGGTGGCGTTTCCGACCGAAACGGTTTACGGGCTGGGCGCAAACGGTCTAGATACGGCAGCCGTGGGGCGGATCTTCGCCGCCAAAATGCGACCCTCGAGCGATCCGCTGATTCTGCACGTCTCGAGCAGTGACGATTTCGCGCAAGTCGCGGTGCTGAACGGTCTCGAGGGGATTGTCTCGCGCTTGGCAGCGCAGTTCATGCCGGGCGCGTTGACGCTGGTGCTGCCCAAGCAGGCTCGAGTGCCACTGACCGTCACCGCAGGCGGCTCGAGCGTCGCGGTGCGCGTGCCGAACCACGCAGTCGCACTGGCGCTGATCGCCGCGTCGGGCGTGCCGATCGCCGCGCCGAGCGCAAACCTCTTCAGCCGCCCCAGTCCGACCAGCGCGAGCGCGGTGCTCGAGGATTTGGCTGGGCGGATCGATGCGGTGCTGGACGGCGGCGAAACACAAATTGGCGTGGAGAGTACGGTGCTGAGTCTGATCGGTGCGCCGACACTGCTGCGCCCCGGCGGAGTGGCGCTCGAGGACTTGGAGGCACTGATCGGCGAGGTGCTGCTGCCGAACGAAGCGGTGCTGAGCGAGCGCGTCGCGCAGCCCGCGCCGGGGATGCTGCTGAAACACTACAGCCCACGCGCCAAGCTGCTGCTGGTGGAGCACGGCGCTGATCTCGAGCAGCGCGTCAAATCGGCGGCTCGAGGAGCGACGGGCAAACTCGGGTTGCTGCTGCCCTCGCACAGCCTCGAGTGGCTGTTAGAGGTTCCAGCCGAGCGCGTGGACTTGGGCGCGACGCCAGTCCAGATCGCCGCTCGGTTGTTCGCGGGCATGCGGGCGCTTGACGCAGCGGGCTGCGACGCAATCTTGACCCACCAGCTCGAGGGGACGGGGTTGGGCAGGGCGCTGAATGACCGCTTGTTCCGCGCCGCGTCTGGGAACGTCATTCAAGGCTGATTAAGGATGTGCACAGCCCGCTCGAGAATCACGTCGCGCCCTTTTGACAGCGCCACCATGTCATCGGTGATGACGGTATCTGGCGCGATTCGCTCTGGGTGAGCCGCGCCGTCGAGCGTGAATGAGCGCCCGCTCGTCACGGCGATCGCACCGCCATCGGGCAGTGGAGAAACGGTCGTGCTGGTGTTGAGTACGCCCGCCGTCGGCTCGCCCAGCACCTTGGCGCGTCCAGCCCGTTGCAGGAAAAAGGTCATGTACTCAGCCGCGCTCCTCGAGATGTGGTTGGTCAGCACCAGCAGCGGGCCAGTCCACTGGGCGGGGTTACTGATTTTGAAACCCGTGCCAGTGATCGCACCGTTTTCAAACACGTTCGCGCCACTGCCAAATTTGCTTTCAAAGCGCACACCAACTGACTCCATGAACGCGCCCGCGCTAGCGAGGCTTTCAAACGCGCTGCCGCCCCCAGAGCCGCGCACGTCGAGGATCACGGCTTTCGCATTGGCGGCTTGGGCATCGCGCACGTATCCATGAACCTTCGCGGCGATCTGGTTGCCCGTCAGGTACTGGTAAAAGGTGATGACGGCGATACCATCGGGACGCAGTACGTAAGACGGCAGCCACGGCGTCAGCAATTCCGGTGTCAGTGTGACGACGCGCTCGAGCGTTGCACCGTTAGAAGTGCTGCTCAAAGATTGAGTCGTACTCGAGACTTGCACGGTGAACGGCTTGCCCGCGAACTCGAGACCCGTGATGAAAGAAGTCGCTTCGGCTGCGCTCGAGAACGAACTGAGCGCTCGCCCATCGACGCTCGAGATCACATCTCCCCGCTTCAAACCCATTGCTTGAGCGCTCGAGCCTTCGCGCACACGGGTGATGACCAGCGCGGGAGCGTCGGGCAGCGCGTCAAATTTCAGTCCGACGATCGGCAACTTCGCGCCCGCTGCATCGGCATTGAACTGGGCGTAACGGTTGGCGTTCAACCTGAACGAGTGACCATCGCCGAGGCTCGCCAGCGTTTCATCCAGCACGCTCGAGCCAGCGCTGTAGGGGCAAACGCTTTGTCCAGCGCAAACACCCTGAAGTTTCAGCGCGGAGTCGGTCTCGAGCTTCGCGTAGTCAATCGCTTTGAAGCCGTAGTAATTGCTTTCTAAAAGCGATAAGCCGCGCTCCAATAAGACCTGCGCCGGGCTGGGGGCTTGGGCGAAACTGGCGGCTTGCAGGGTCAGGAACGCGAACGCAACGAGCAATGGGCGCAACATGGGAGGCAGTCTCGCGCTTGATACCAAGGATTGAATGAGACAAGCACCGATTAGTCATGTGGCAAAGGTTGAGCGCGGTAATCGCCGCTTTTGCCACCAGTTTTCTCGAGCAGCCGCACGCGGGTGATTTCGATGCCTTTGCTGGCGGCTTTCAGCATGTCGTAGACCGTCAAGCTGGCGATGCTCACGGCCGTTAAAGCTTCCATCTCCACGCCAGTCTGCGCTGACGTGCGGGCGGTCGCCGTCACAATCACACCAGCCTCCTCGAGCCTGACCAGCACATCCACGCTCGAGAGCGGCACGGGGTGGCACAACGGGATCAGTGCACTGGTCTGCTTAGCGCCGATGATGCCCGCGAGTTGCGCGACCATTAAAGGATCACCCTTGCCGACACCGCCAGCTTCAAGCGCGGCTCGAGCCTCGGGGGGCAGTGTGATAATCGCCTCGGCGGTGGCGGTGCGGGTCGTGCTGGGCTTATTGGAGACATCCACCATGTGCGGCGATCCGTCTTTGAAATGCGTCAGCTCAGGCATGACCAGAGTGTACGGCTCGAGGGGGTGTCGAAAGCGCCGTCGCTCGAGTCGGCTCGAGCCGTTTCGCCTCTCGAGTCTTCAATCCACTCGAGGTCAATTCTTCAAGTACACCTTGAATCTCGAGGTGACATCGAACGTCACGCACGGCGCTTCGCCGCTGTAAACGGGCGCGACGCAGACGGTCAGCTTGCCGCCCGCACCGACGGTATCCGCGCTGCGCTTGCCGGCAACATCGCTGAGTTTCCCAAAGCGTCCGACCAATTCAATAGCTTTGTAGGTTTTCGACGTGATCGTACCGTGCAGTGGATCTGCGCCGGCCACGACCAGCGGCGAGAGCGGTAGCCACGCGGATTTGCCACCTTCCTCTTTGACGAACAGTGAGGCGGACAGGCGCGGGATCACGTAAAACGTTCGCTTGCCTTTCCAGCGTTCCTTGAGCGCCAATGGCAGGCGCAGCGTGCAGGTGTTGTAGGTTTCGTCTTGCAGCAAGAAATTGACGCGCTACTCTTTGAAGTAACTGTCGGTGCAAAGTAGACTGATTTTCTCTCTGGGGACGGTGATGCTGGCGGGCGTCTGGGCGCTGGCAATGCCGAGTAACGCAAGTCCAGCGAATGCGATTCGTTTCATGATCTCCTCTGACTCGAGATTGCTCGAGATGTGTTGCGGTTACGGCTTGATAATTTCGGTGGTGATGGAATCGGTCGCGGGCGTGTACTGGCAACTGAACTGCGTTTTCGCATCCTCCTCACCTTGTTGCACGCGTGGCGTCGCCCAGCCGTCCCAGCGCTTGCCATCGGCGCTGCTCGAGATTTGGCTGGCGCTTTCAACCGGGGTGGGGAACGTCCACGCGAGATCACCGATTCGCCCACGCACCGCGTTGACGCAGCGCTCGATCAGCAGCGACGAGCTGATCCCACCGCTCGAGTCGTCTGGCACGGGGCTGGCTCGGGGCTGGGTGAGGATCAGGAGGGCGGCAACCGTGCCAACCACGCTCAGGAGAACCAAAGGGATGACGAATCTCGAGCGATGTGGGGCTGTAGTCAGCGAGGTTTTCACCGATTCGCGGTACTCCTCGAGCGCTTTTCGTCGCGCCATTTCAGCCTGCTGCTCGCGCAGTACGGCAAGTTTGGCGGTCTCCTCAGCTTCGATCTGGGCTTTGTCGTCGTCGCTGAGCATGAAGTTCAATGTACGGGCGCAATCATGAGGCTGGTCTCACGCGGGTTCAGGCGAACTTGAGGGTTCGCTGCGCTTAGTCTCGAGCGTTGTTTCATCATCACCGTAGGGGCGCAGCGACCCAGCCCGAAGGTGCATGTTCTGCGCCTCAAGACAGCGTGCTGCGCCTCGCGTCCGAGTCGAGCCGAAAACACGCAAGAAGTTCCAAGCTCGAGGCAGCACTGTTGCACCTATAAATCATTAAACTTGACACTAATACACTCAAGTCTTATGCTTACTCTATTGTAACTCCCCTCGCTCGAGCCGTTCAACAGGAGGTAGTCAGTGAACCCCGAACGCTACACCGAACTCGCCATGCAACTGATCCAGCAAACACAAGCCAAAACGCAGGCGATGGGCAACCCCGCGATGACCCCAGCACACCTGCTGGCCGTCGCGCTCGAGGGGGGCGCGGTGGGAGAGCGCATCGTGCAACTGGCGGGCGGCAATCCCCAAAGCGTCAAAGCCGCGCTCGAGACCGCGCTGCAAAAAGTTTCCAAAGTCTCGAGCAGCACGGGCGCGACCAGCGCTGGGCAGTACGCCAGCAACGAGTTTGGCAAGGGTCTGGAGCGCAGTGAAATCATCGCCAAAGAGTTAGGCGACAGTTTTGTCGGTGCGGACGCGCTGTTTCTCGCCATGCGCGAGCAGCACGCTGGCGTGGAGTTACCGCCTTACAATGCCTTGAAGACAGCGCTACAAAACATGAGAGGCGGTCGCACCGTGGACAACAAAACATCTGACGCAACCTTTGAAGCCTTAGAAAAATACGGCGTCGATCTGACGCAATCCGCAAGGGACGGCAAGCTTGACCCCGTGATCGGGCGCGACGAGGAAATCCGTCGCGTGATGCAGATTCTGCTGCGCCGCACCAAGAACAACCCCGTTTTGATCGGTGAACCCGGCGTCGGCAAAACTGCCGTTGCCGAAGGGCTGGCGCAGCGCATCGTCAAGGGCGACGTGCCGGACGGCTTGAAAGGCAAGCGCATCGTCACGTTGTCCATCGCCAATTTACTGGCCGGCGCGAAGTTTCGCGGTGAGTTTGAAGAGCGCTTAAAGGCCGTGATGCAGGAAGTCACGCAATCCAGCGGCGAGGTGATCCTCTTCATCGACGAGCTGCACACGATTGTCGGCGCGGGCAAAACCGAAGGCTCGCCAGACGCGGGCAACATGCTCAAACCCGCGCTAGCGAGGGGCGAACTGCACCTGATCGGCGCGACGACTCTCAAAGAGTACCGCGAGATCGAGAAAGACGCGGCGCTCGAGCGGCGCTTCCAACCCGTCTACGTCGAAGAGCCGAGCATCGAGGACACGATATCAATCTTGCGCGGCATCAAGGAACGCTATCAGGTGCATCACAACGTCGAGATCACCGATCCGGCCGTAGTCGCCGCAGCTACGCTTTCGCACCGCTACATCGCAGATCGGCAGTTGCCGGACAAAGCCATCGACCTGATCGACGAGGCGGCCGCCCGCCTGAGAATGCAGCTCGAGAGCAGCCCCGAGGAGATCGACTCCTTGGAGCGCCGCAAATTGCAGCTCGAGATCGAGCAGCAGGCGCTGAGCAAGGAAAAAGACGAGGACAGCGCCCGGCGCTTGGAGGATTTGCGGCGCGAGTTGCAGGACGTGACGCAGAAAACCCAAGCCTTGCGCGGCGAGTGGGAAGCGGAGCGCAAAGAATTACTGAAAGTCAAAGATGCCCGCGAGAAGCTGGACAGCGTGCGCGTGCAAATCGAGAAAGCCGAGCGCGATTACGACCTCTCCAAAGCCGCCGAGTTGAAATACGGCACTCTGCCCGCGCTCGAGGCAGAGGTGCGCGAGCTGGAGCAGCGTTTGAAGGGCGCGAAGTTCGCGTCCTCGCAAGTCACCGACGAGGACATCGCGGGGATCGTCGCCCGCTGGACGGGGATTCCCGTCTCCAAATTGGTCGAGGGCGAGCGCGAGAAGCTGCTGCGCTTGGAGGACGAGTTGCACCAGCGCGTGATCGGGCAGGACGAGGCGATTCGCGTGGTCGCGGACGCGATTCGCCGCTCGAGGGCGGGACTGTCTGACCCGAAGCGACCGATTGGCAGCTTCATTTTCCTAGGCCCGACTGGCGTTGGGAAGACCGAATTGGCCAAAGCGCTGGCTGGGTTTTTATTTGACACCGACGAGGCGATGGTGCGCCTTGATATGAGCGAGTACATGGAGAAGCACAGCGTCAGCCGTTTGATCGGAGCGCCTCCCGGCTACGTCGGCTATGAAGAGGGCGGGCAACTGACCGAAGCGATCCGCCGCCGCCCTTACGCGGTGATCCTCTTAGACGAGATCGAAAAAGCCCACCCCGATGTCTTCAACACGCTGCTGCAAGTGCTGGACGATGGTCGTCTGACGGACGGGCAGGGTCGCACAGTCCTGTTCAGAAATGCGGTCGTCATCATGACCAGCAACATCGGCAGCCCGCTGATTCTCGAGGCGGCCCGCAACGGCGGGGTCACGGCTGCGGTGCGCGATGAAGTTTTGAAGATGCTCGGGCGCGAGTTCAGACCCGAATTCCTCAACCGCGTCGACGAAATCGTTGTCTTCGACGCATTGAACGTCTTCCAAATGCGCCAAATCGTCGACGTGCAACTGGTCGGTCTGCGCGACCGCCTGACGGCTCGGGGCGTGCGTTTGGAGCTGAGCGACAACGCCAAGGATTACCTCGCGGGCATCGGTTACGACCCCGCTTACGGCGCTCGCCCGCTCAAACGTGCGATCGGGCGTCAGCTCGAGACACCGATTGCCAAGCTGATCTTAGCGAACGAGTTGCACGATAACTCGCTGCTCGAGGTCGAATACGAAGGCGGACGGTTCAGCTTCACGGAGAAACGCCCGAATTAAACGATGCAGCTCGAGACGAGAAAGGCGACCGATTTGGTCGCCTTTTCATGTGCACCGCTTCTTAGATCGTCGGTGCAACCCCGCCGTCGTACAAGCTGCGCGATCCGCTCGAGACGTTGATGCGCCCGCTCACCAGCGGCATCACCAGTTCGCCAAAACGCCTGCACTCGTCCACGTGCGGATAGCCGCTGAAGATAAAGTTTTTGATGCCGATGTCGACGTAACTTTGAATCTTCGCCGCAACCTGCTTTGGATCGCCGACAATCGCCACGCCAACGCCACTTCTGGCCACGCCAACACCCGCCCAGAGGTGAGGCTCTACGAATAAATCACCGCGCTCGAGGGCGTGCTGGAGCATGTTGACTTGATTGGTTTGACCCGTGCTATCAAGACGCGAGTACGACTTGACGAAATTCTCGCGCACGGCAGGATCCACTTTGGAAATCATGTGGTTCGCCGCCGCAATCGCCTGACTTTCAGTCTCGCGCACGACAACGTGCGTTCGCAAACCATACGCGACCTTGCGCCCGAACTCGAGACTCAGCTCGTTCATGCGCTTCACTCTGGCTTGCACCATCTCAAACGGCTCGCCCCAGATCAGGTAGACATCCGCGAGTTCCGCCGCGATTCGCATGGCAGGTTCGGATGCACCACCGAAATACAGCGGGATCGGCTGGGTGGGCTTCGGCTCCAACACTGAGCCTTTGTAATTGTAGAACTTACCCGCAAAATCAATCGGCCCATCCTGCGTCCAGAACAAACGCAGCAGCTTCATGAATTCAAACGTGCGCTCGTAGCGCTGCTCATGCGGCGAGTAGTCACCGTACATCGCGTTTTCAGCGCTGCTCGAGCCAGTGACGATGTTGATTCTGACCCGTCCCGGAAAGAGGTTCGCCAGCGTCGCCGCCATCTTGGCGTAGATCGCCGCGTCGAACATGCCCGTCCTGACCGCGATCAGCAACCCCGCGTTCCTCGAGCGGGCGAGCGCAGCGGCGGAGACCGTGAAATTCTCGTGGTACGAGTGGTAATTCGTTGCGGTCAGCAAGCTACTGAAACCTTGTTCACCGGCCGTGTCGATCAGGTTCGCAATACTCTCCAAAGTCGGTTGACGCGGTGGGAGTTCCGTTGTGCCAAGATACTCGCCGTCGTGTTGCAGGGTGCAAAACCACAAAAAATCTAGATCATTCATTTAGTCTCCTGTATTGTCAAACCACGCACTCGCAGCCGCACTCGAGCGTGAATGCTTGCAGCGAGTTGAAACGTCCCACGCCGTCCACGCGGTGATGCCAAATCAGTTTAGCTCGAGGGTCGAAGATCAGCACGTCTTTGACACCTTGCGTCAGGTAAAAACCCGGCGCGAGCCGCAGGTCTTTATCTTCGTAGCCTTCAGAGATTATTTCGATTACGGCTTCTGGCACGATCTCGAGCGCTGAATCCATCTCGCTCTCGAGCGGCTTGCGGCAGAGGATGGCGATGTCAGGTCGTTTGAATGACCCATCTTTGAAACGAAAATACACGTCGGCCACATGCTCGCATTCGCACGTACTACTCTCAACCGATTGGATACTAGAACGGATGCGGTCGATCTCAGCTTGGTGACGATAAACAGGTGAGGCTTCCCAGACCGGCAGTCCGTCAATGATCTCGAGCCTGACACCGATGCTATCGGCATCGCGCAGCAATTTTTCGATTGGGATTGAATTGTTCATAGATTCGCCTCATGGTGCATTCGAGTCAGCGTCAAGATTTGAGTCAAATCAAACCATTATGGACAACGACCTCGAGATCAGTTCCAAGAATCGCGCACTTCTTGCCTGTAGGTATCAATTTGCTCTGGAGTGCCGTAAACACCGCGCCCGATGCCAATCAACTCACTCAAGCGACCTTTGGGCCGCTTGGCGCGTTCACGTTCGAGCCGCAAATTGCGCTCTAGACGCTGCACTTCACGCCGCAAGCTTAAAATCTCGAGGTCTATTTCGAGTTCGCTTTTTAATTCGGTCGTCATTGGTTGAGTGTAATCCTAAAAAATAAATATTTCAGCCTTTGACCGAGCCGCTGGTCAGTCCGCTGATGATTTTTTGCTGGAACACCAAGATAATCACGACGACCGGAATGATCGCCACGATGATCGCGGCGCTGACCACTTCCCACTGGAAACCGCCGAATTGCGATTGAAAATCGACAATCGCGGGCGGAATGGTTTTGACGTTCTGAGCGCGAGCGAAGGTCAGCGCGAGCAGAAACTCGTTCCACGAGTTGACGAACGCCAAGATCGCGGCCGTGGCCACGCCCGGCGCGGACAGCGGCACGATGATGCGCCACAACGCCCCGAACCTCGAGCAACCGTCAACCATCGCCGCGTCCTCGAGTTCGGGTGGGATGCCTTGGAAGAACGCGCTGAGGGTCAGGATGCTGATTGGCAAGGAGAACGCGGCGTAAGGGATGATCAGCGCCGCGTAGGTGTTGAGCCACCCCAGCGCCAGCATCGCTTGGTAAAGCGGCACGATCAGGCTGACGACGGGAAAGATGCTCGCGGCGATAATCAGTAAGCTGATGAGACCTCGAGATGCGAGTTTCAACCTCGAGAGTGCATAGGCGGCGAGCGTGGCGACAACGACGCAGAGTAAGGTTGACGTGCCCGCGACGATCATCGAGTTAAGGAAATACTGCGCGAAGGGTTGCGCCGCGAAGACCCTCGAGTAATTGCCAAATTGTGGGACGGTAGGCAGGTAGGTCAGCGGGAAGCTGTGGGCGCTCAGCTCGAGTTCAGTTTTTAGGCTGGTCAGCAGCATCCAGATCAGCGGGTAAATGCCGTTGATGACCAGCACCGCCAGCGCGAAGAAGACGAAAATGCGGTTCGCAATGTTGGACTTCATTTCTGCTCCACCCGCACGACGCGCACGTAAATGAACGTGATCAGTAGCGCCAACGCAAACAGACTCAGTGAGACCGTCGCGCCGTAACCGGGGTCTAGGAACTCAACCGTGTATTTCTGGATGTAAACCCCTAGCGTCTCGAGGCTGCGGCTCGCGCCGTTCTGCATGAAGGCGTAGGGGATGTCGAAGACTTGCAGTGCGGAGAGCGTGCGGAAAATCAGCGCCACGGCAATTGCGGGGCGCAATAATGGCAGCGTGATGCGCCAGAAGATCTGGTTGGCAGTCGCGCCGTCCACTCGAGCGGCTTCCTCGAGTTCGGCCGGAATGCTTTGCAGTCCGCCCAAGAGGATCAGTGCGACGAAGCTCGAGGTTTTCCAGATGGTCGTGATGATGAAAGCGATCGCGGCGGCGGTGGGATTCAAAAACCAGTAAATCGGTGCGAAGCCTAGACGAAACAGCAGGTCGTTGAACAGACCGTACTGCGAGTTGAACAGCCACGCGAACATCGCGCCTGTGACCACTTGCGGCATTGCCCACGGCAGCAGCAGCGCGATTCGCACGACCCAGCGCCAGCCGGTTTTGACGTTCGCCAGCAGTGCCAATGGCAATCCGACCAAAAACGATCCCACGACGGTCAGCACGCCAAACCAAACCGTGCGGACGAACGCGGCGATGAAAGCTTCATCCGCCAACAAGCGCTGAAAATTTCCAAGTCCGTAATTGATGATCTGTGGGTTGGCCACATCTTGCACGCGCAGCGTCAATAAAAAGACGTTCAGCATCGGTGCTAAAAAAATCCCCAGCAGCAGCACAGCAGCCGGGGCGAGCAGCAGTGCGCCGAACTCCGCGTCGCGCAAATTGCCCGTGCGAAGGCGCTGCCAAAATGGAGCGCCCCGATGATCTCGAGGCGCTTTTTGATCTGGTGTCATCATCCGTTACTTGAACAGCGGCTCGAGGGCGTTCTGCATGTCCTCGAGACCCTTGTCCACGGTTTTCGCGCCAGCCACGACTGCATTGAGGTTCGTGCGGATGATCTCCGAGACCTTCGGGTAGACAGCCGAGATTGGGCGCGGGCGGGCTTTCAGGACGATCGGGTAGAGGTCAACGTAGTGCGGGTTGGCTTTCAGCACGGCTGAGTTGTTGTAGACGCTTTTACGCACAGGCAGGAAGCCCGCTTTAATTGATAAATCTTTTTGCGCCTCGACTTCGGACATGAATTTCATCAGTTCAAAGCCAGCGGCTTTGTTCTTGCTGAATTTTGACAAGCCCCACTGCCAACCGCCTTGGCAGGTGCTGCTGGCTACGCCGCCCTGCGCGAAGGTCGGCAGGCGCGTGACGCCGATCAAGCCTTTGACTTTGGTGGCGTCTGGGCTGCTGCCCTGAAAGTGCGCCCACGCGTAAGCCCAGTTCAGACCGAAGACCGCGTTGCCAGCCTGCATGATCTTGCGGCTGTCGTCAGTGCGGGTTTCAGCCATGCTCAGCGGGCTGATCTTGTACTTGTTGATGCTGTCGACCCAGAGTTGCAGTGACTTCTTGCCAGCAGCGTTGTTGACCGTGACCTTACCGCCCGTGACGGCTTGACCGCCGGCCGCCCAGAAGGGTTGCAGGAAGGTGCAAACCGCGCCTTCGATCGGTGCGCCTTGAAAGTTCAACCCTTGCAGGCTGGGGTTATTCTCGCCCTTGGTGACGACCTGCGCGGACTCGATCACTCCCTCCCAAGTTCGCGGCACAGGCAAGTTGTACTTGGCGAGCAGATCCTTGCGGTAATACAGCGATTGCACGTCGGACGTGCCGGGCAGCGCGTAAAGTTCGTTGTTGATCAAATCCGCCGAGACGGGCCCCGGCAGGTAGCCGTCTAAAAACTCCTTACGGGCCGCGTCACCACCCAAAAACTGATCCAGCGGCTCGAGCCAGCCCTGCGCGACGAACTGCGCTGGGCGCACCACGTCGATCAGCATCACGTCCAGATTGGGGTCTTTGGCGCTGAGCGCGGTCGTCAGGTACTGGTTTTGCAATTCGGAGGTCGCGCCGCCGAGTTCGCTGACCACGGTGTACTGCGGGTTGCGTTTTTCAAAGCGCTGGAAAATCGGCGCGATCACGTCTGGGCGCAAGGTGCTGCCGTAAAAAACCCGCAGGGTCGTCTTGCTTTGGGCTTGCACGCCGCTGAGCGCCACTGCGCCGACGAGGAGTCCAAAGCCGCCGAATACTGCCATGCGTTTCAAGTTCATCAATAACCTCCTGAGTTTTGGTCGGGGGACAGTGCAATATACCGCAAGACGACTCGAGATCTCCCAAATCGCTCCCTTCGTTGTCTAGCTCGAGGGTCGAGCGCGTCTCTATTCGCTGCCTTAAACCAATCGCGCCGTCATCCTTTTCAGCGCTGGAATGGTCAACAGTTATCCAATCCCTACATTCAGCACGCTGAAATTGCACACCGCACCCATTGCACTCGAGCGGCGTTGTCGCGTTGACTGATCGCAGCGTGAGGGCAAAACCGGCCGCTCGAGTCACACGGCTTGATTTCTTTTTCAGGCTTGCTCGAGGTTGTCTGGGCCAAACGCGCCGGGCAGCAGACCGCGCACCGTGTACTCAATCAATTCAGCGCTGTCGTTGCCCATCATCACGCGGGCATCGGGGCCAAACTCGTACAGCACTTGGCGGCAGGCCCCGCAAGGACTCGAGGGTGGGCTTGAATGCGTAAACACCGCAATGCGCGTGAATTTACGCCCACCTTCGGAGACCATCTTCTGAATCGCCGTCTGCTCCGCGCAGCGCCCGAGGCCGTAACTGGCGTTCTCGACATTGCAACCCGTGAAAATTCGCCCGTCATCGGTTTCCAAGGCTGCGCCGACCAAGAACTTCGAGTACGGCGCGTAAGCGCGGGTCGCGGCGTCTTTGGCGAGGTTCATCAACTCTGAATCGGTCACGCGCTCGAGTCTAGCGCAACGCCCCGCGCCCGCGAGTCAAGTGGGTTTCTGTGGAAAACCAGCAAAGGGTGAAAGGCGAAAGTGAAAGTCAACATCCCTCGAGCTGTCTCAGCACAGCGTTCAACGCGTAGAACGAATCTCGAGCCAGAGGCCATGAAGGCCAGATCAAGCGTTGCGGCTTCGAACCAAGCGTGCCAGAGAACTCACCCTCGCCAGAATGCACCCTCGAGCCAGATGAATCGCTTGTAGCCTCGAGCCTAACGGTTCGGTTCGCTGACCGCTGCGGGTTGCGCCGCGTCCGAGATCGGCGCGAAGTCGGTCGGCGCGTCAATTGAGGCGTCGGGGCGTTTGATGGCGCGAATACTCAGCACGCGGCGCTCGTCGGCGGCTTCGACGATGAAATCCCAGTCGTCGTAGGTCGTGACATCGCCGCGCAGTGGGATGTCAGAAAAGCGGTGCATGATGAAGCCAGAAACCGTGTCAAATTCACCTTCGTCGTCTTCGTTGACGCTGATGTCCAGTAATTTCTCGACATCTTCAAACGGCATTTCCGGCGCGAGGACGAATTCCGTAGCGTTGATCTGGTGGTACAACCTGACTTCAGGGTCGTCGGTCTCGTCGTAGATCTCACCGACCAACTCCTCCAGCACATCCTCCAAAGTCACCATGCCGCTCGTGCCTTCGTACTCGTCGACGACGATGGCGAGGATTGATTTCTTCTCACGCAAACGGGTAATTAGGTCGCGCAGCGGCATGGTTTCAGCCACGAAGACCGGCGGGCGCATGATCTGACGCACGGTCGTCGTCCCCAGTTGCGCGAGGTACTTGAGGATGTCCTTGGAATGCACGACACCGACGATGTTGTCTTTAGAGTCGTCAAACACCGGAATCCTCGAGTACCCATGTTCTTGATACGCCTCAAGCAGCGATTGCAAGGTGACATCGGCTTCGATGGCTTGCATCTTGGTGCGCGGTGTCATCACGTTGCGGGCAGTTTTGTCGTTAAACTCAAAGACGCTCTCGACCATCTCCTGCTCGCCTTTTTCCAACACGCCATGCTGACTGGATGCGGCGACGATCATGCGAATTTCCTCTTCAGAGTGCGCGTTGTACGCGCCCTCGGCCGCCTTGATGCCGAAAAGTCCGACGATCCGAGCGCCCAGCCACTCGAGCATTCTGGAAATGGGCCCAAAGAACCACGCGAAGCCCATCAGCGGCAGCACCAGCGTCATGGCCACAGATTCGGCGCGTTGAATCGCGATAGATTTCGGCACGAGTTCAGCGAAAATCACGCTCAGCACGGTGCTGATAAAGAGCGCGACGACAATGCTGATGACCCGAGACGTGGACTCACCGAAGCTGACCAGCAGCGGCTCGAGCAATTTGCCGATGGCTGGCTCGGCCACGAAACCCGTGGTCAGACTGGCGACGGTAATACCGAGCTGAATCGCGGCGATGTAGAAGTTCAGGTTGGCACGGGCGCGTTGCACCAGCTTGGCGCGTGCGTTGCCTTCCTCGACCATCTGTTGGATGCGGGTGGGCCGTGACGACACCAGCGCGTACTCAGCCGCCACGAAAAACGCATTGAGAAAAATCAGCACGAGCAGAATCAGTAAACCAGTGACTTCCATAGGGGCGGACTCCTACCCGCCGCCTCGGGCCTTGAGACAAACCCGAGAGAGATGACAAAACGACCCGGCCGCTGAAAATATCCCAGCAAACGGGCGCGACAGATTGGTAAAACTAGGAGGTTCTTCAGACATAATCAGCGCGACCAAATGAATGGGCGCTGGCGAGAGTATAGCAAACTCCGTGAAAAACGTGTTGCAGTACCGATATCGCGCCTCGCAGGCTTGTTTGGCGCGGTGTTTGACCAAGCGCCCCAAGCAACTCGAGCTAGGATTTTTCTTAATGGCACTGAGATTAGCAATCATCACCGATTTGCACGCTGGACGCGATACGGGCAACGTCAAAGGGCCGCTGGCCCTCGAGATTCTAGAGTCGTTCGTCACAGCCGCCCACGATTTCGAGCCGGACGCCGTGCTGGAACTGGGCGACCGCCTGACCGACGAGAACCCCGAAGTGGACCGGGCGCGGTTGCTCGAGCTGGCGCGGGTGTTTAAGCGTTTGCCTTACCCGCGCCATCACTTGAACGGCAACCACGATCTCCTGCCGAAAACCGATCAGGAAGCGATATTGGACACGAACCTCGGCAATCACGCCGTGGAAATCGGCGGTTGGAAACTGCTGTTTCTGGATACCTTCAACGGCACGACCGGCGGTGCGTTGACCGCGCAAACCCTCGAGTGGCTGGAACTGGAACTCGGTCGCTCAGCGTTACCCGTCGTGGTCTTCTCGCATCAGCCGCTGCACGGCCAATGGCTGCGCGGCAACCCGTATTTTGAAAGCGATTTCAGAGATCACGCTTGCCCGCTGGGTGCTGGTGCGGCGCGAGCGATACTCGAGCAACATCCTCTCGTGCGCTTGTGCGTGTCGGGTCACGCGCACTGGAACGATCACCGCGTCGTCGGGAGCATCCCGTACATCACGCTGCTGAGCGCCACCGAAAGCCACTGGACAGCGCCATTGCCCAGCCGCGCATACGCGTTTCTCAGTTTGAGTGACGAAATCAAGTTAGAGGTGCGCGGGCTAGAGCCAGTCACGTATCAGTTCTGAGCGCTCGAGCCAGTAAACTCGGGGGTGTGAACACCCTGTCCTTAACCGAACTCAATCGTTTTCTCGAGGTGGCCGTCAGCGCCAGCAAAGCCGCAGGCGCGATTCAAATCGCCAATGTCGGCAAAGATCTGGGGATCAGCAGCAAATCCAGCGATTCAGATCTGGTCACTCGGGTTGACAAGGAATGCGAAGCGCTGATCCGCGACGCGCTCCTCACAGCGTTTCCCGACCACGCGATTCTGGGCGAAGAGGGCGGCAACGTTGGGGCGAGCCAATTCCAGTGGATCGTCGATCCGCTGGACGGCACGGTCAATTACGCGCACGGCTTCCCGTTCTTTTGCGTCTCCATCGGCTTGGAGATTCGCGGGCAGCGCGTGGTCGGCGTGGTTTTTGACCCCAACCGCAACGAGCTGTTTCACGCCGTCCTCGGCGGCGGGGCATTCCTCAACGGCGCGGCGATCTCTGTCTCGAGCATCGCCGAACTCGGTGGCAGGGCGATGCTGGCCACGGGTTTTCCGTATGACACAGCCGCAGCAATGGACGCATTGGAGGTCTTCAAGCACTTTCTGGCGCTGGGCTTGCCCGTGCGCCGCCCCGGAGCGGCCGCGATTGACCTGTGTTACGTCGCCTGCGGACGGATTGATGGCTTTTTCGAGTACAAGTTGCAGGCTTGGGACTGTGCGGCCGCGATCCTGATTATCGAGGAGGCGGGCGGGCGCGTGACGAACTTTTCAAACGGCCCGTACAGCTACGCGGACAAGAAAATCGTCGCCACCAACGGGCATTTGCACGCGCAGATGCTCAAAGTGATCGGGCAAGCTTGAAATCTGGAAGTGACTGAGCGTGAGAACTCGAGATCATTCGCCAAAGCTGAGATCCGAAATTACTCATCAAGGCTGACTTCTCGAGTAATTCGGGTTGAATTTCTGACTCGTGAATAGCGCTCGGGCTGCGAATTCGAGGTGATCGCACGAATCTCAGATCTCGAGCCAGACCGTTCGAGCTGGCAATTTCAAGCCTCTTTGGGCGCGGCGCAACTGCCGCGCCGAATCAGGGTCGCCGGGAAACGCTGACGCACTCGGTGCTCGAGGTCGCGGCGCTCAATCGCGTCCAGCACGGTTTTGACCGCCAGCATCCCCATCTGCTCGACGGGTTGTGTGATGACATCTAATGGCGGATCGACCAGACTCGTCCACGAGTAATCGTCAAACGTCAGAAACGACACGTCTTCGGGGATGTTCAACTCCAGTTCCTTGATCGCTCTGAACGCGCCAGCCGCTTCGTTGCCCGTCATCGCAAAAATCGCGGTCGGCGGTTTCCCCAGCCGCATCAGCTCCAAGGTGCGGGTGTACGCGCCTTCCTCGCTCAAGGTCGTGCCGCGCTGATACTCTTTGGGCAGCCGCAACCCCAGTGAGCGCATCGCACGCGGGAAGGCCTCGCCGCGCTCGTCCTGCAAACGCTTGGCGTCGTAGACCGTCAATGCCGCAATCTGGCGATGCCCGAGGTCGTACAGGTACTGCACACCCATCAGCACGCCCCCCTCGTTGTCGAGCATGATGTGACCAAACGGACTACCGTGCAAAAAGTGATCAATTTCCAAAACGTACATCCCGCTTTGGTGCAGACGCTGGACGTACTCGAGGTTGCCGCTGCCGAAGGCGGATCTGATGATCAGTCCACCGACGCGCTGGCCGTGGAACATCCGCAAGTGCTCGAGTTCAAGTTCAGAGTCGTATTCGTTGTCGGCGACGATCAGCGCGTAGCCTCTGGCGTGCACAGCCTTGGCAATCGTGCGGGTGAGTTGCGCGAAGAACGGTTCGATGATGTTGCCGACCATCAAGCCAATCGTGTGGCTGTGACCGCGCCGCAGATCGCCCGCTTTGCGGTCGGGTTCGTAATTCAGCTCAAGAATCGCTTGCTGAACGCGCTCCAAAGTTGCAGCCGTGAGCAACTGCGGCGAGCGCACGGCGCGTTTGGCGGTCGTCGGTGAGACGCCAGCGCGTCTGGCGACATCGAGGATGCTGGGCACGAACGGCATTCTACCGATCTTTGGCTCTTCACCCGTCGCTCGAGATCATGGCGGGGGAAAGCGTTGATCTCGAGTCAATTGCTCTGAAGCGAATTGTTGTGGTGCGTATTTGGTGATCGCAACGCTCGAGTGATCCGGCGCAGCTTGTTAGAGGCTCGAGAAAAGTCAGGGTTGCTCAACTCGAGGGGCTTTACAAATGGCAATCGGTTCAAGTAGAGTTCTGGCCACGTGACCAATTAGGTGATTTGCTGCTTTTGGGGCAAATCGTGTACTCGAGGCAAGTAATTCTTCCACTTCACGAGATGGCCACGTGACCATTCACTTCTCGAGATCCCACTGTTCACGCCACGCACCCACGCGTCAGGAGGTCACAGACAAGCAAAGCGGCACGCGCTACTTCGTCGGCTTCACACTCACGAACAAAAAGGGGAATCATGAAGACAAAGCTCTTGCTCGGCGCGGGTTTGATCGCAGCGGCAGCCACTACGGTGGCGGCCACCATCGCACTCGCCCAAAGCCCAACGACGATTACCATTGCCACGGTCAACAACCCAGACATGGTGACGATGCAGAAACTCACGCCAGAGTTTGAAAAGCTCAACCCCGACATCAAGCTCAAGTGGGTCGTGCTGCCCGAAAACGAGTTGCGCCAGAAGGTCACGACCGACATCGCCACCAAAGCCGGCTCGTTCGATGTGCTGACCATCGGCACATACGAAACCCCAATTTGGGGCAAGCAAGGCTGGCTGACGCCGATGGACAATCTGCCCGCCGCCTACGATCTCGAGGATATTTTGAAACCTGTGCGGGCTGGTCTCTCGAGCGGCGGCAAACTCTACGCGTTGCCGTTCTACGCCGAGTCCTCGATGCTGATGTACCGCAAGGATCTGTTCGCGGCTGCCAAAATCAATATCTCTCAAACCCCGACTTGGACTCAGATCGCTGCCGCCGCCAAAAAGCTCCACAACCCCAAAAAGGGTATTTATGGCATTTGCTTGCGCGGACTGCCGGGCTGGGGCGAGAACATGGCGTTCCTGACCACACTCATCAACACCAACGGCGGACGCTGGTTCGACGAGAAATGGCAGCCGCAACTGACCAGCCCGGAGTGGAAGAAAGCCATCAGCTTCTACGTGGATTTAGTGACCAACTACGGCCCTCCCGGCGTGACCGGCAACGGTTTCACCGAGAACCTAACGCTGACGAGCGAAGGCAAGTGCTCGATGTGGATCGACGCGACCGTTGCTGCCGGATTCCTCGCCAACCCCAAGACCAGCAAGGTCGCTGACAAAATGGGCTGGGCGAAATCTCCCACGGCCGTCACCAAAAACGGCGCGAACTGGCTGTGGAGCTGGGCTTTGGGGATTCCATCCTCGAGCACCCACGTCGACGCCGCCAAGACCTTCGTGACATGGGCGACCAGCAAGGAATACATCGCCCTCGTCGCTAAAACCAACGGTTGGGTCTCTGCCCCTCCCGGAACGCGTTACAGCACCTACGCCAACCCGAACTACCAAAAAGCCGCCAGCTTCGCTAAGACCACCTTGGATTCGATCAACAGCGCCGATCCGACCAAGCCAACCCTCAAGCCCGTACCGTACACTGGCGTGCAGTTTGTCGGCATCCCAGAGTTCGCAGGCATCGGCACGCAGGTCGGGCAGTACGTGGCCGGCATCGTCGCCAAGAAAACCACGCTGGACGAAGGTTTGAAGCAAGCCAACGCAGCCGTGCTGAAAACCATGACCGAAGCCGGGTACATCAAGTAAACGCAAAAGCGGCTCGAGGATGTCAAACCCCTCGAGCCGCCCGCTTTTTTGCTCGAGCCACTGATGCGCTGAATCGTGGCTCGAGCGACAACTCTTTTGATCGACGGACAACATCGAAGATTATTTTCCTAAGTAACGCCTGAGTCACTCGAGGACGCGCATGATGACCGCCAATTCAACCGCTAAACCGCGCAGCAGCAAACGCAACCCCAGCGTGTTCCTGCTGCTCCCCGCGATGACCGTGCTGATCGTCTGCACGCAAGTGCCGTTCATCATGACGATCTACAACTCGTTCAGGCGCTTTAATCTGCTCAGCCCCGACAATCAGGGGTTCATCTGGTTTGACAATTACATCTCCCTGCTGACCGATCCCGTTTTTTACAGGTCACTGCTCAACACGCTCGTGCTGGTCGGCTCGGTGCTGGTGGTGACGGTATTGATCGGTCTGGCGTGCGCGATGCTCTTTAACCAAAACTTCCCCGGGCGCGATTTCACGCGCACCTTGGTGATCTCGCCGTTTTTCATTATGCCGGTCGTGAGCGCCTTGATCTGGAAGAACATGCTGATGCAGCCGGTCTACGGCATTTTCGCGTGGATCGCGCAGCGTTTCGGTCTCGAGCCGATTGATTGGTTGTCGGCCCTACCGATGCAGTCAATCGTCATCATGGTCGCGTGGCAGTGGATTCCGTTCGCGCTATTGATCCTGCTGACGGGTCTGGCGAGTCTACCCAGCGATGTTTTGGAGGCAGCAAAACTAGATGGCGCGAGCGGCTGGCAGGAGTTCAGATTCATCATCATGCCGCACCTGTCGCAGACCATCAGCGTCGTGGTGATGCTCGAGAGCATTTTCTTACTCACCGTCTTCGCCGAGATCTACGCCAGTACCTCGGGCGGGCCGGGCTTGGAGACGACGACATTGCCGTACTTGATTTATTTGAAAGCCTTCGGCGAGCTGCGGATCGGCGTGGCCACGGCCGGCGCGATGTTCGCGGTGGTGCTGGCCAACCTCGTGTCGATTTTTGTCTTGCGCTCCATCGCCAGCAATCTGCAAACCCCGAAGGAGCTGACATGAGCGCCCAGACCATCGCTAAACCTCGAGCGACCCACACCAAGAAACCCACTGGGGCGCGAACCCGTTGGGATTTGAGCGCCGTGGCGTTTCTGGTGGCGTTCTTGATGTTCTTCCCGATCCTGTGGATGTTCCTGACCGGTTTCAAATCTGAGCAAGACGCGATCAGCATTCCGCCGAAACTGTTTTTCAACCTGACGCTCGAGAGCTTGACCGAGGTGCTAGCGCGCAGCGATTACGCCAAACACATGCTGAATTCGGTCATTGCCGCGCTGGGTTCGACCGTGCTGGCGCTGCTGCTGGCGATTCCGGCCGCGTATGCGCTGGCGTTCTACCCAACAAAGCGCAGCAATTCCACACTGCTGTGGATCCTATCGACCAAAATGATGCCGCCAGTCGGCGTGATTATCCCGATTTACCTGATTTACCGAGACCTGCGTTGGCTGGACAACATCTTCGCGCTGCTGCTGATGTACGCGGTGATGAACCTACCGGTCGTGATCTGGACGTTGTTCGCGTATTTTAAGGAGTTACCGCAGGAAATTTTTGAGGCTGCCCGCGTGGACGGCGCGAGCACGTGGCAGGAACTGACGATGCTGCTGCTGCCGCTCTCAACACCAGCCATCGCCTCGAGCGCATTGCTGGCCGTGATTTTCGCGTGGAACGAAACGTTCTGGAGCCTGAACCTGACCACTTCGGACGCCACGCCACTGACGGTCTTCGTCTCAAGCTTCAAAACGGCTGAAGGGCTGTTCTGGGCGAAGATGTCGGCCGGATCGGCGCTGGCGGTGCTGCCCGTGATGGTGCTGGGCTGGTTGGCGCAGCGCCAACTGGTGCGCGGATTGACGCTCGGAGCGGTCAAGTGACACGCGTTGACTCGAGTGTTCAAGTGAAACCTGAAAGCACCAGAGCGCAGGAGGGCGGCGCACTCGAGGTACTGAATCGCTCGAGTCTCGAGGTGCAAGGTGCTTAAGGCTGAGACGATGCGGGCGTCCGTGATGAGCGGGCCATACGCGCTCGAGACTTTGGAAGTCCGAGCACCGCAAGCCAGCGCGGGCGAGGTCAGGGTCAAAGTCGCTGCCACAGGCGTCTGCGGCACTGACCTTCACCTATACGGCGGGCATTTTGATCCGATCTACCCGCTGATCCCCGGGCACGAGATCGCGGGCATCGTCGATCAGGTCGGCGCGGGCGTATTTGACGTGAATGAAGGCGACGCGGTGGCGCTCGATCCGGTCATCACCTGCGGCACGTGCCACCACTGCCAGCGCGGGATGCGCCACCACTGCGTGCGCTTCTCTGCGCTGGGCGTCAGCAAAGCTGGCGGCTTCGCCGAGTACGTCGTCGCACCCGCGACCAACGTCTACAAGGTCGGGAGCATGAATCTCGAGGTGGCCGCGTTCGCTGAGCCGCTGGGCTGCGTCGCTTGGGGCATCAAGCGCTTGCAGCCGCCGATTGCCAGCAAAGCTCTGCTGTTCGGCGCGGGCCCGATCGGCTTACTGCTGATGCAGGCGATGCTGGCATCGGGCGTTGCAGAAGTCACCGTCGTCGAACCGAACTTTGAAAGGCGGCAATTGGCGCTGCAACTCGGGGCGAAACTCGCGCTCGAGCCGCACGGGGAACTCAGCACTGAGTTGCATGACCTTTCGCCGTATGGCTTTGATGTCGTCACCGAGGCAACAGGTGCGCCAAAGGTGATCGCAGCTCTGCCGCAGTACGCGACGCCCGGCGGTAAAATCCTTTACTACGGCGTTGCGCCCGACGATGCGAGGGTTGAGATCAGCCCATATGAGGTTTTCAGGCGCGACCTGACGATTCTGGGAAGTTTCTCACTGCTGGGCACAGTTCCGCAGGCGCTCGAGTGGCTGGCCAGTGGGCGCGTGCAGGTCGCGCCACTGATTACACACCGTTTACCGATCGAGCAACTTAAAATCGCTTTGGAGTACAAAGACCATCCGGGCATGAACGGTTCGCAGAAGGTGCTGATCGTCCCGTGAGCGAGATCCCGAGGAGAAATCAAAGATGAGCGCAGCACTTCCTACTCTGCTGGATCAAATTGTCATCGTCACCGGCGGCGGGCGCGGCATTGGCTTAGAGATTTCAAAGGCGATGAAAGCCGCTGGCGCGAAGCTGGTGATTGCCGAAGCCGAGGAAGCCGTAGGGCAAGCAGCCGCGCTGGAACTCGAGGGGATGTTTATCCAGACCGATGTCACCGACTCGAGCAGCGTCTCGAGCATGGTGGCTGCGGTCGTCGCTTCGCACGGACGGATCGACTGCATCGTCAACAATGCGGGCATTTGCCGCAACACGCCCAGCGAAGACGTGACCGACGAGGAGTGGCGCTTGGTGCTGAGCGTGGATCTAGACGGCGTGTTCTATTGTTGCCGCGAGGCGGGCAAGCAGATGCTGCGGCAAGGTTACGGCGCAATTGTCAACATCGGCTCGATGTCAGGCGTGATCTCCAACCATCCGCAACCGCAAGCGGCCTACAACGCCGCCAAAGCCGGCGTGATTCACCTGACCAAATCGCTGGCTGGCGAATGGGCCAGTCGCGGGCTGCGCGTCAACTGCATCAGCCCCGGTTACATCGGCACACCGATGACCAAACTGGGCTTTGAAAACCCAGTCTGGCGCGAGGCGTGGCTCTCGAGCACACCGATGGGCCGCATGGGTGAACCATCTGAAATCGCCAGCGTCGCGGTCTTTCTAGCCAGTTCTGCCTCGAGTTTCATGACGGGCAGCAACGTCGTCGTGGACGGTGGGTACACCTCATGGTGATGAAGGCAGCGGTGATGCACGGCATCCGCGATGTGAGATTAGAGTCTCGAGCCGTTCCAGCGCCCGCTCCGTTTGAGGTGCTCGTCAAAATCGAGCGCGTCGGCGTGTGCGGCAGCGATGTACATTACTTCACCGAAGGAAAAATTGGGCGCTACGTGGTCGAGCAGCCGATGATCCTCGGTCACGAATCGGCTGGCGTGATCGCCGCCGTCGGGAGCGCCGTCTCGAGCCTAGCGGTCGGTGATCGGGTCAGTCTCGAGCCGGGCGTTACCTGCCGCCAGTGCTACCACTGCAAGCGCGGGCGCTACAACCTCTGCCCGAACGTGACCTTCATGGCGACGCCGCCCGTCGACGGCGCGTTCGCGGAATTCGTCGCGTGGCCCGCCGATTTCGTCTTCAAAATCCCCGATAGCATGAGCCTAGACAGTGCGGCTTTACTCGAGCCACTGGCGGTCGGTGTCTGGGCGGTGCAGCGTGCTGGCGTCAGCATGGGTGCGAGCGTCGCAGTCTTCGGCGCGGGGCCGATTGGTTGCACGACCTTGCAAGCCGCCAAAGCGGCCGGCGCGACCACGATCATCGCGGTCGATCTCGAGGAGTTCAGGCTTGATCTGGCCCGCAAACTCGGTGCGACACACACAATCAACGGACGCGATCCGGATGTTTTGGAGCAGATCAGGGCGATCACCTCTCCCCTGACAGGCTTGACTGGCTCCAGTGCCGGGGTGGACGCGGCCTTCGAGACGGCCGGGTCAGTGCCGACGTGTCGCATGACCATTGAAGCCACGCGCTCGGGCGGTGTGGCGGTTCTGGTCGGTTTGCCGAGCGAGGCGCTGGTGTCCTTGGATATCGTCGCCGCCGCATCCCGCGAGGTCGACATTCGAGGTCAGTTCAGGTACGCCAACTGCTACCCGGCCGCCCTCGAGTTGGTCGCGCACGGCAGGGTCAACTTGGACGCGATGATCACGCACAGATTTACATTGGATCAGGCGCAGCAGGCGCTCGAGTTCGCGGACAAAGAAAAGCGGGCTTCGATGAAGGTCATGGTCGAAATCGGGTAAAACGGTCAGCCACGAAATTCGGTAAAGCCGTTGCGCCTCGAGATCAGGTAAAGCAGCCAGTCTCGAGCTTTGAAAGTCACACCGCTTTACCTGAGTCCCCTGCGCTCAGCAACTCTCAAATTACCTGCTCGAGCCGCGCTTGATCACGTCGGCGATCACGCTGGGGAGTTCCCACGTCAAGATATCGAACGCGGCGGCGTTGGTGTTGTAGGCAACTTTCAGCATCTGCACCGATAAGCGTTCACCAGTAAAGTCGAGGATCGCGCAGTCCGCGCCCGGCTCGCCGTTCAGCGTCAAGCCCACGCTGCCGGGGTTGATGAACCAGCCCTTGCCAACCTCGCGCACTTGCGGAATGTGCGTACAGCCCGTGATGAAGATATTGCAATTGGCTTCCTCCAAGAGATCATCCAGCTCAGATTGGCGAGCGTTGAGGTCGACTCGAGCCTCAGGGTCGTCAGGCATGCCGTGCATGAACCGAACTCGCCCGAGCTTGGATTGGATGCGCCCCGTGATCGGCAGGGATTTGAGGAATTTTAGATGTTCACCACTGAGCTGGGTTTTCGTCCACTCCAAGGTCTGATCGGCCACACCGCTGCGCGGCTCTAATTTCTGCCCGAAGTGATACATCATTCTGGCTTCGCTCGCACCGAGCGTCGTCGTGATTTGATTGTCCTGCACGAATTCGATCACTTCAATCGGCGACGCGCCGTAACCGACCAAATCCCCTAAGCAGATGATTTGCGTGCACTCTAGCTCGAGCAATTTTTGCCACGCAGCCCGGAGCGCGTGGATGTTGCCGTGGACATCCGATAGGACTCCGAGTTTCATGCTGCGCTCATCTCAGTATTGAGTTTAACCTGATGACACGGCGGTTGTGGTCACGCTCTCGAGCGACCCACGAACCGTTCTTCAATTGCAGCAGGCATTGACCGTGACCCGGATTCAATACAGTCGAATTGCCTCGAGACTCATCACGCGCAGTGAACAGTGAGCGAAACTCTGGTTGTGCTGAGAATTTTTTGGCTCGAGTAGCCGTTCACGGTCTATTGCGCCCGCCGCGAACACCCCCGCAGCCGCCGTTATCGGTATAGTGCAATGCAATGCCTGTCGCACTCAGCCGCTTTTATAGGACAACGTGAGAAACGACCTCAATTTCACTTGGAACGCCCCTCGAGTCGAACCTGCACCGTTCAATCTGCCATTGGCGGTGATGTGCGGTCTTCTGATGGGGCTGACCCACATCCCGTTCGGCGCGTCGTTGCTCACCGTCATCCCGCTGGCGGGTCTGCTGTTTGCCAGCGCCCGCGAAGCCACGCCGCGCTTGGCCGCTCGAGCCGCTTTCTTTGGTTGGCTGGCGTTCTGGGCTGTTCACCTTTTTTGGCTACCGCAATCGTTCGCGCCGAATTTCGGGATCGCTGTTTGGTTTTTGATGCCGTTCGTGTGGGTGATCGAAGCTGGCTTCAACGCGGCGCTGACGTGGGTCGTGTACCGCGTCACGGGTAAACCGCTGCCGTTTCTCATGGCAATGGTCGGTGCTCTGGTGCTGCTCGAGTGGGCGCGGGGGCTGGGGCCGCTGGCGTTTCCTTGGGGCAATTTCGGGTATGCGCTGATCGGCACGCCGCTGGCGCAGGTCGCAAGTCTAGGCGGAGTTTACTTGGGTAGCCTGATCGTGCTGATTGCAGCCTCGAGCATCGCCGCTGTGTTTTTCTATGAGTGGCGCTGGCTGCCAGTCGCGGGTGTCATCATCGTCTCGAGCCTCGCGTATGGGCTGACACGAGCCGCGCCACCCGCGCCAACCCGTCAAGCGTGGCTGATGCAGGGCGACATTGATAGCTTCCGGCGCTTCGTTGGAACCAATAAATCCGATCTCGAGATTTTCACGGGGTTGCTCAAAGGCGTTCCGAAAGACGCCGTGGTTGTGCTGCCCGAAGCCGCGCTGAACATCGAGGTCGTAGCGAACCTCGAGCCTCCCTTACCTGCGGCGCTGCGCTTCCCGAGCGTACCGAAGTTGCTGGCGGGAGTCGCTGACTCCCGCCAAGGGGCGCGGCTCAACGCGGTTGCAGCCGTGACCAACTCGAGGCTGTTGGGAACGACAGATAAGACGTTCCTCGTGCCGTTCGGCGAGTATTTCCCGCTGCGCCGCGAGGCGGGCGCGGTTTACGATTTCGTGTTCAGAATCCTCAATCTGGGCAATTTACAGAGCGCCGATCCAAGTCGTCAGCAGCGCATCCTCGAGCTGGGTGGTGAGCGATTTGGGGCGTTCGTTTGTTACGACTCTATTTTTCCTAGTTTGCCGCGCAGCCTCGTGAGTCGCGGCGCTCAAGTCTTGGTCGAGCCGACCAACGACGGTTGGTTCGGCGGCGGCGCGGGCAACTTTCAGCATTTTGCGATGGACAAAATGCGAGCGATCGAAACGGGACGTTACCTGCTGCGGGTCGCCAACACGGGCATCACGGCCAGCATCGATCCAAACGGGCACGTGATCGAGGAGTTGCCGCTGAACGTCTCCCGAGCGCTGCTGGCGCGGTATGCGCCACTAGAAACAGTCACGCCTTATGTGCTGCTTGGGGATTGGGCGCTGTGGCTGGCGGGAGCGATCTGCGTCGCCGCGATGCTGCTCGCAAGGTCTCGAGCCAATTGGTGAGGGCAGTGGCTCGAGTGAGTGCTGCTCGGGGTTCTGAACTTTGGGTGTCGCTCGAGGGCTAAATGTTAGAGAAAGTAAACAAGATCAAGTAAGTGATTAGTTTCACGATTATTGAATTCGTGAATTATTTCTGCCAAATTCGCTTTGGCAGTCTCGATTGCAAACCATCGGCACGCGCACCAATAGCGCCCCGAATTAAAAACTTTGCACGCAGTCCTAGCAACGCTGCGCTTCAAAGTCCCAGTGGTATCATCTCAAACGGCTTTCAAGACCAGCCCTTCGCCATTTCAAAGATCACGAGGAGACCCCATGAAGGTAGGCATCAACGGTTTCGGACGCATTGGCAGGCAAGTTTTCCGCATCTTGCAGCAAAACGGCATTGAGGTCGCCGCGATCAACGACCTGACCGACAACGCCGAACTCGCGTTTCTGCTCAAGTACGACAGCAACTACGGCAAATACCCCGGCGAAGTCTCGAGCGACGATGACGGCATTATCGTCGACGGCAAGAAAACCCGCGTGCTGGAAGAAAAAGACCCGTCCAAACTGCCGTGGGCTGACCTCGGCGCGGACATCGTGATCGAATCGACCGGGCGCTTCACCAAAGCCGAACTGGCCCGCGCCCACATCGACGGTGGCGGCGCGAAGAAAGTCATCATCAGCGCCCCCGCCAAAAACGAAGACCTGACGATTGTCATGGGCGTCAACGAAGGCAAGTACGACCCGGCGAAGCACCACATCGTCAGCAACGCCAGTTGCACCACCAACGGCCTCGCGCCGATCGCCAAGGTTTTGTTCGACACCTTCGGCATTGAAAAAGGCATCCTGACAACGATCCACGCTTACACCGCCAGCCAGAGCCTCGTCGACGGCCCGAAAGGCGGCGATCCCCGCGACGCGAGGGCAGCCGCGCTGAACATCGTGCCCAGCTCCACCGGCGCAGCTCGAGCCGTCGGACTGGTGATCCCAGAATTGCAAGGCAAATTCACCGGCATGGCGTTCCGCGTGCCAACGCCGACGGTCAGCGTTGTCGACTTCACCGCCATTTTGGGGCGCGAGGTCACGGTCGAGGAATTGAACGCGACCGTCAAAGCCGCAGCCGCAGGGCCGCTCAAAGGCATCGTCCAGTACACCGAAGAGCCGCTGGTCAGCGTTGACTTGAAGGGCAATCCGCATTCCTCCATTTACAGCGCGATCGACACGCTGGCGATGGGCAACTTCGTCAAAGTCATCGCGTGGTACGACAACGAGTGGGGTTACTCCAACCGCGTGGTCGATTTAATCAAGTACATGGCCAAGTCGCTCTAAACACTGCTCGAGACTCGAGCACCGTCGACGCACAGCACCGATCCACACAGCGCCCGCCAGACCACAGCAAACGGTCAGCGGGCGTTTTTGAAAGGAATTATCATGCCAATGAAAACACTGGAATCGCTCGAGGTGCAAGGTAAGCGCGTGCTGGTGCGCGTGGATTACAACGTGCCGATTGAGGGGGGCGTGATTCAGGACGACACCCGCATCACAGCCAGCCTGCCGACGCTGCACAAGCTGCTCGAGCGCGGCGCGACCGTGATTCTGATGTCGCACCTCGGACGCCCAAAAGGAGTGGACGACGCGTACCGCCTCGCGCCCGTCGCGGCGAGGCTTGAGGAGGTGCTGGGGCGCAAAGTCTTTTACATCTCCAGCAAGCCTGCCAGCGACGAAACCGCGCGGGCAGTCCAGCAGCTCGAGCCGGGCAGCGTGGCACTCTTAGAGAACGTGCGCTTTGAATCGGGCGAGGAGAAGAACGACCCCGAACTCAACCGCAAACTCGCGCAGCTCGGTGACGCGTTCGTATTGGACGCATTCGGCAGCGCTCACCGCGCCCACTCGAGCGTCAGCGGCGTGGCTGGACTACTGCCGCACGCGGGCGGCTTACTGCTCGAGGCGGAAGTCAAAGCGCTGGGCAAGCTAACCGAGCATCCAATCAGCCCTTACGTCGTCGTGATCGGCGGTGCGAAGGTCTCGGACAAACTGAAAGTCATCGAGAACCTACTGCCCAAAGTCGACCGCATGCTGATCGGCGGCGGCATGGCGTACACCTTCGTCAAAGCGCAAGGCGGGCAGATCGGCAAAAGCATTCACGAGGACGATTTTCTGGACACGGCACGCAGGTTACTCGGGACCTATGCCAGCAAAATCGTCTTGCCAAGCGATACGCTCGCCGGAGATTCATTCAGCAACGACGCCAAGCTCGAGGTTTTCCCAACGAACGCCATCCCCGAAGATTGGGAGGGCATGGACATCGGGCCCGAAAGCCGCAAAGCGTTTGCAGCAGCGCTCGAGGGCGCGAAGACGGTCTTCTGGAACGGCCCGATGGGCGTGTTTGAATTTGAGAATTTCGCAGGCGGCACGAACGCTGTAGCGACAGCCGTCGCCAACCTGCAAGGCGCGTACACCGTGATCGGCGGCGGCGATAGCGTCAGCGCGATTCACCAGAGCGGCCAAGCAGACAAAATCAGCCACATCAGCACGGGCGGCGGCGCGAGTCTCGAGTTGCTCGAGGGCAAAGTCCTGCCGGGCGTCGCCGCGCTCGAGTGAGGCAAGTTTCACCGCTGCGGTTCGACGTTACTTCTCGAGCGAGCATTGTAAGACAACCGCAAAGTCCTATTGGTGAAGGTCGGTTAGGTCGGCCGCGTGCTGTGGCGGGCGAACACAAGGTTCGCCCCTACGAAGAACCTGTACAACGCAGTCTCTCGTAGCCTCGCCTATGCGATGGCTGACTTCGCGGTGATCGAAATAAACCGCCATCAAATGCTAGTATCCACAGGCTCGAGGGCGCACTGACTCGAGCCTGTCTCTATGCAACCTTTTCTATCGCGATTCCTAGCGGTGCTGCTGACGGTCTTACCGTGGGCGAGCGCTTTTCTGACGCTGCCCAAGGTGGATAAACCCGAAGCCTCACTCTCGAGTCCAGCATCACCCAACGCGCCGCAGCTCAGCAATGCAACGCCACTCAGCACCGCGTTCTCGAGCCAGTCTCGAGACGCCGCGCCGCCACCCTTTCACGCGATACTCGAGCTGCGACAAAATCACACCAGCACGCCAAAAACTTTATCCTCGAGATCAGCCGTCACAAAGAAGCTTTACCTGACCTATTCGAGCCTGCAAATCGAAGGCGCATAGCGAACCTCAAACTTAAAGCTGAAACACTCGAGGAGATCCGTTCTCGAGACCGATTTCGACCGCTTAATCCAGAGGTTTCCCATGACGCAAAAAAGTAAAGCCCGCCCGAGCGCCAGCAACAATTACGGGCGCGGCGTGCAAAAGAAAAAACAACCCGACAACGCACCGCGAATCTCCAATCACCTGCTGACTGGGCTGCTGATGCTGGCGGTGGTGATCGCCAGCGCGGTCGTGCTGCTCAAGCCATTCCCGCTCTACGCCCACAAGGAATCCCTGTCGGTCACGCCAAAAACGCCAATCACAGCGGCTGACCTGACCAAGGCCCTGACCGCAACGGGCGCACTGCCCGACCCAACTTCAGTCAAAGTCAACCCAGATGGCTCGAGCTACGCGGTCGTCAACGCCGATGTGAAGAAACCCGTGGCGACCGCGACGTGGCAAGCGTTGGAGCGCACGTTGCCCGCCAAGCTCAGCGGCGCAATCGTCAAGTACCGCGCCGATGCGCCCGACGCGCTCAATCAAGGCTTGGACTTGAAGGGCGGTCTGCGCGTGATGCTCGAGGCCAAGGGGATCGTGCCAACGCCGCAGGATTTGGAGCAGGTCAGGAACGTCATTGAGAACCGCGTCAATCAGACCGGCGTGGCCGAGCCGCTGGTGCAGATTCAGGGCACGAACCGCATTGTCGTGGAACTGCCGGGCTTGTCGCAAGCCGAGCAAACCCGTGCGGTGGAACTGATCGGTAAAACCGCGAAGCTCGAGTTCAAATTGCTCAACGCCGTCGGGCAAGCCAAAGGCAACAGCGAACCGCTGAATCCCGCGACCGACCTCGAGCCTGCGATCATGACGGGCACGGACATCGCCAAGGCGCAAACCGCGTTCGACCAGTTCAGCCGCCCGACGGTCGCGTTTGAACTGACCGCCAAAGGCGCAGAGATTTTCAGCAAGATTACCGGCGATAACGTCGGCAAGCGCTTTGCAATTGTGCTGGACAACCAAATCCAGAGTGCCCCGAAAATTCAAGAGCGCTTGGGCGCGAACGCGCAAATCACTGGCGATTTCACGTTGGCGCAAGCCAATGATTTAGCACTGGTGCTGCGTTCGGGTGCGTTATCAATCCCCGTCGAGATCATCGAGACAAGGGCCATCGGGCCAACGCTCGGTCAAGACGCGATTCGGCAGGGCATCGTCGCCAGCTTGGTCGGCATTGGGTTGATCTTCGTGCTGCTGTATGTGTACTACGGCTTGTGGTTCGGCACGGTCGCTGCGCTGGGCTTGCTGTTCTCCGGCTTGACGATCTTCGGGATGCTGGCGGGTTTGGGCGCGGTGCTGACCCTGCCGGGCATTGCGGGCTTGGTGTTGACTATCGGTTCGGCCGTCGATGGCAACGTCATCAGCTTCGAGCGCATCAAAGAGGAATTGCGCCACGGGCTGGGCTTGAAAAGCGCAATCAAAGGCGGCTTCGGGCATAGCTTCTGGACGATTTTCGACGTGAACTTCAGCCACTTGATCTCCGCGATGGCGCTTTACAACTACGCGACCGGCCCCGTCAAAGGCTTCGCCGTGACCCTCGCTGTCGGCGTGATCGCCTCCACGTTTTCCAATCTGGTCTTCTCGCACTGGTTGCTCGAGGTGCTGGCCAACCGCGTCAAGTTCACGGCACGCGACTGGTTCGCCACGCCGAAGATCGACTTCATGAAAGCCGCAAAATTCGTCACCACCGCCAGCGCGATGCTGGCGGTGATTGGGCTGGGACTGATCCTCTTTAAAGGCTTCCAGTTCGGCGTGGATTTCACGGCGGGGACAGCGATTCAGCTCCAAACCGCGCCAGCGGTTACTCGAGCGCAGGTTCTGGCGGCTGCCGCCAGCGCGGGCGTGCCGGGCGTGACCGACTCGAGCACGCAGGTGATTTTCAGCCGCACGCCGGGGCAGGACAAAAACGATTTCACCGTGCGGGTCGGTGAGTTGACCAATGCACAGGTCAACACCGTGGCCGCAGCCGTCTCCAAGCTCGAGGGGGCGCAGGTCATCAGTAAGGAAGCCGTGGGCCCGAGCGTCGGGCGCGAGCTGACGGAGAAGACGATCTGGGCGGTGATCGTCTCGCTGGGGTTGACGCTCGCCTACGTTTGGTACAGGTTCGACTTGGTGCTAGGCGTCGGTAGCGTGCTGGCGGTGGCCCACGATGTCTTCATCTGCTTCGGGCTGTACGCGCTCTTGGGGCGCGAGTTCACGATCACGACCGTCGCGGCCGTGCTGACACTGATCGGTTACAGTTTGAATGACAGCATCATCGTCTCGGATCGCATCCGCGAGAATTTGAAAGTCATGCGCGGCGAGCCATACGCCAAGATCGTCAACACCAGCATCAACCAGACGCTCTCGAGGACGCTGCTGACCTCGGTCGCTACGATGCTGCCACTGGTGGCGTTGCTCGTCGCGGGCGGGCCAACGCTGCGCGATTTCAGCTTGATCCTCGTGATCGGTATTCTCGTCGGCACGTACTCGAGCATCTACATCGTCGCGCCGCTAGCGGTCTGGTGGAAGGATTACCAAGAAACCCGCAAGAAGCCGGGGCGGATGGTCAAAACCTAATCGTCGTCGCTCTCCAGAAAACCCCCGCCAGTGCGCGGGGGTTTTTACTGGCTCGAGCCTCAAAAGTCCACGCTGCGGGCGAAGCGAAACAACACGTTGACTCGAGCGATCAAGCTCAAAGCGTCAGCGGTTCAGCACGAAGCGCCAGACCACGTAGATCACGGCGATTGCCAATCCCCAACGGGCAACGGGATTGGCGAAAAATTTGCTGAGTTGATTCCCTTGCGGCACTCCGACGGCTGTTCCCTTCGTCTGCCCGCGCAATTCGCGCATGTGCAAGCGCTGAGATTTTTTCAGGTACTCGACCGATTCGTGGCGCTTGCCGCGCTTCCGCATCGCGGCCGCCAGATTGTTATAGACCACGCTGTACTCAGGTTGAATCGCAATCACTTGCTTGTACAGAATCTCGGCTTGCTCCAAAT
>JANYHH010000101.1 GCA_025359505.1 Deinococcales bacterium | reverse complement strand
GTGATTGGGTTGAATGCGCGGAGTGCAACCTCGAGCGTGCTGGCGATGGTGCAATTGCTGGAGTCGGTGGAGGCGTATGACCCGGTGTACGCGGAGCGCTTACAGGGGCAGTACACGTTCGGTTTAAGCTGACCCAGCGCTGGGGTGAAGCTCGAGTCATAGCCAATTTCACATTCATTGAGAATCTGTGGATTCTCAATGAATGTCGAGCTATGCGAGTAAAAACGAGACAGCGGTCGAAAAAGTAGTTGAGAAAAAAGCTCTTTTTTCTCAACGGAGATGAAAACCGCTGTCACTACTTGCCTCCCGCACCGCTCGAGCCGTAACCTTTGACTCGAGATGCGAAGAAGTTGGTTTGTGCTGCTGATCGTGACGGTTTGCGCCCTGCTGGTCGCGCCCCTGCTGCGCTCGCAAGCTGCGCCGCCCGATTCGGGCTTTGCGTTGCGTCCCTTCGAGTACAACGGGTCGCGCTTCACCGTGGCAACCGTGGATTTGAAAAAGGTGCAACTGAAACTGTTCTGGAAGGATTCGAGCGGCAAGAAACTTGGCTCACTCACGTCGCTCGAGGCGTATCTGAAACGCAACCAGCGCACGCTATTGGCGGGCATGAACGCGGGAATTTTTGATACCGCCTTCACGCCGCTGGGTTTGCACGCCGAGCGCGGGCGCGTGCTGCACCCCGTGAAGACGCGCCGTAGCGGGTACGGTAACTTCTACTTGCAACCCAACGGCGTGTTTTACATCGACGCAACTGGGGCGCACGTGACCGATACGCTCGAGTTCACGCGCCGCAATCTAAAGGTGTTCGAGGCGACCCAATCGGGGCCCGCGCTGCTGCTGAACAAGAAGTTGCACCCGTCTTTTCAAGTGGGCAGCAGCAACCGCCTGCCGAGAAACGCAATTGGCGTCTCGAGTTTGACCACGGTGCAACTGGTCATCAGCGATGATTGGGTCAATTTTGACGATCTGGCGAAGTTCATGCGCGATGTTCTGAAGTGTACCGACGCATTGTATTTGGATGGCAACATCTCCAAATTGCGCGTGCCGAACGTCAGGGATGAAGATGGCGCATTCGCGGGGATGATCGGCGTGTACCGATGACGCCGGCGCAGCAACTCGAGGGGCTGCGGACGTACTGCTCCAGTTTACCCGAAGTGTCAGAGCGCGTCAGTCACGGCGATCCAGCCTTTTTTGTCGTCAAGAAATGCTTCGTGATGGTCAAAAACAATCATCATGGCGCGGGCTGGCTGGCGTTCTGGTGCGCGTCCACATCAGAGTTTCGTGCAGCCATGCTCGAGCGTGATTCAAAAACGTATTTCGTGCCACCGTATGTCGGCTATCGTGGCTGGCTCGGCGTGCGACTGGACACGGCCTTGACGCCAGAAACCTTGGAGAACCACCTGCTCGAGGCGTATTACTGCGTCGCGCCGCCGCGCCTGCTTACTTTTTGACGCCGACGTGAATCGCGGCTAACCCAGCGCTCAGCACCGTGAACCGCGTTTCAAAACCCACCTCGAGCATCAAATCGCGCAAGCTTTCCGGCTTCGGGAAGGCGATCACGCTTTCGGGCAGGTACTTGTACGCCTCGGGTTTGCCGCTGACCACGCCGCCGATGAACGGCAGGACGTGCCTGAAGTAGAGGTTGTAGACCTGACCGAGCAGATTATCCGGTGGTGGCGGAAACTCGAGGATCACGCAGCGCCCACCGGGACGCAAGACGCGCTTAAATTCCTGCAAGCCTTTACGGAAATCCGCGAAGTTCCGAAAACCAAAGCTGCACGAAATCGCGTCGAAACTTTCGTCCGTATACGGCAGATTGAGCGCGTCGCCCTGCTCGAAAGGAATCTGCAAACCCTGCGCTGCCGCCTTCGTGCGGGCAATCTCGAGCATGTTGACCGCGAAATCCGACCCCGTGACGCGGCTGTTTGGCGAGAGTTTTTTGATGGTCAGCGCGAAATCCCCCGTGCCAGTCGCCACATCCAGCACGTCTTTGGGGTTATTCGCCAGCACTTCTTTGGTGGCTTGGGTGCGCCAGCCGCGATCCACGCCCATCGACAAAATGCGGTTGAGCAGATCGTAGCGTCCAGCGATGCTGTCAAACATCTCCTGAACTTTTTGGGCTTTATCGGGATTCTCACCAACCGGCGGGGCGCTGCTCACAGGGCAAGCCTAGCACCCACTCGAGGGACGTTTGCGGTAAGGGGCGGCGTTCACACCCGCAAGAACGCCGCGTCCGTCGCCCGCTCGAGCGTGGCGCTCAATGTCACCAGCCGCGCATCCTCGAGCAGCGGCGCAATGAATTGCACGCCAATCGGTAGTCCAGCGCTGCTCGAGTACGCGCCAGTTTCGTCTTCAAAGCCGAACGGCAGGCTGATGGCTGGTAATCCCGCGAGGTTGACGGTCACGGTGTCCACGTCGGTCAGGTACATGCTCAGCGCGTCAGCCTTCGCACCCAACTTGAACGCGGCGCTCGGCGCGGTCGGCAGCAGCAAGGCGTCCACCCCTTCAAAAATGCGGGCGAACTCGGCGGCGATCAAGGCCCGCGCCCGCAGCGCCTTGCTGTAATACGCGTCGTAATAGCCGCTCGACAGCGCATACGTGCCCATCAAAATCCGCCGCTTGACTTCTGCCCCAAACCCCTCGCCCCTCGAGCGGCTCATCACTTCGTTGATGTCACCGCTCACATCACTCGAGCGCTTTGAAAAACGCATCCCGTCGTAGCGGGCAAGGTTGCTGCTGGCTTCCGGCGTGGCGATCAGGTAGTAGGCTGCCAGTCCAGCCTCGAGCGAGGGCAAGGAGATATCCACGACGCTCGCGCCCAGTGTCTCGAGGGTGGCTCGAGCGGATTCAATCGCGCCGATCACGCTGGCGCTGTTGCCCGCGCCCATCGCTTCGGAGACCAGCCCGATGCGCCAGCCTTTGATGCTCCCCTCGAGCACCGCTGTGAAATCCGTGGCAGTCTCGAGCGAGGTCGCGTCCCTTGGGTCGTGGGCGCAGATCGTTTGCAGCATGATCGCCAGATCCGCGCTATCAAGCGCGAACGGCCCGACTTGATCGAGGCTGCTGGCATACGCAATTACGCCGTACCGTGACACGCGCCCGTAGGTCGGCTTCATGCCGATGCAGCCCGTGAACGCGGCTGGCAAGCGAATGCTGCCGCCCGTGTCCGTCCCGAGCGCCACGGGCACGATTCCGGCCGCGACGCTGGCGGCACTGCCGCTCGAGGAGCCACCCGGTACGCGGGTCGGGTCGCGTGGGTTGAGCGTCGCGCCAAACGCGCTGTTCTCGCCGCTGCTGCCCATGCCAAATTCATCCAGATTCGTCTTGCCGATCACGACCGCGCCCGCGTCCAGCAGGCGCTGCACGGCTGACCCCGTGTACGGCGACACGTAATCCTCCAAGATGCGGCTGCCAGCGGTGGCGGGCAATCCCGCGACGCACAAATTGTCTTTCAGCGCGATCGGCACACCCGCCAGTGGTAGATGCTCGCCAGATTTCACTCGAGCATCTACCCGTGCGGCTTGCTCGAGCGCTAACGGGTTGAGCGACAAAAAAATATTGTGCTGGTCGGCTTTTGCACCCTCGAGCGCCGTTTTGACTGCCTCGAGCGCCGAGGCTTTTTGAGCGTTGACTCGAGTGGCTGTTTGACTGGCCTTCATGGGGACGATGCTACCAGACCGTATGGCTGGCTCGAGAGTTCAGCGCAGCAGCGGCAAGTCGAAGGTCAGCCCAGAGCGAAACGGTTCTCTGAGATCATCAAGGCGCAATCCCGCAGGCAGATTCTCGGCTTTGATCGATCCCTGCACCAACGCCAAACGCTTGGCCGTGGACGATAATTTGGGGGTCATGACCAGCGCGAACCTGAAACCGTTGCCATCGGGTAGCTTAGAAACAGCGCGGTCATCCCATTCGACCACGTAGCGCTGCCCAGCGTCATCGCGCAGCGAAACCGCGTTGACGGCCAGCCGAAACAACGTGGTGTTCAGCGCCAAATCCAGATCGCTCGGTAATCTGACCTCGAGCCACAAGCGGCTGTACGACTGGAAATTTTGCACGTTCGGCACGAACACCGAACCGCCAGACAGCGCTTGAAAAAACCCAATTGGCACGATGCCGCTCAGCGGCTCATTCGCCCGAGCAACGGCTGGGTCAGGCTGAAAATCGCTTTTTGAACGAAAATTGATCGCAATTTGAAAAGATTCACCTTCTTTACCGCCCGCGTCCAGTAGGGCTACACGGTAGTTTTCAGCCCCGCCCGCTTTGACTGCGAAGTCGCTCGCGTTCAAGGTGATGCGTCCCTCAAAGGACTGACCCAGATTCGTCAACTTTCGGGCGTTCAGAACGACGTTTCTGGCACTCAAATTAACGCGCAGACTCGAGCCGCCAGAGAGTGGCGTGAAACGAACCGCCCGAACCTCAGTCGTACTGACGAACGTGAAACCAAACGAGATTGGCTCGTTCAGTACCGCGTATGTGGCATCAACGTACCAATTGAGAAAGCGCGGCTTCGCCGTTCCCACGTACCAGTCGGGTCGCAGCGCATCAGAGCGATCCTGTGGTTTCATCGGCTCGAGGGTGCGCTCGCCTTGCGCCAGCACCGCGCCGCACAGCAGCATCACCGCCAGCAATCGTCGTCGAAATGTCATGTGTAAGACTTTATCAGAATGCACGGCTGGCGCTACCGCTCGAGGTCGCGCTGCTATTTTTCTCTCGAGACCATTAAAAATTGCATTCGCCACGCTCAATTCCTGTATTCTGCGCCCTAATCATGACGCTGACCGCTCCCAGACCCGCACTGATCGCCGCGCCGCTCGAGAACGCGGTGATCGCCGTGACCGGCACGGGGCGCGGTTTCGGGCACAGCATTGCGCGGGCGCTGGGCCTCGCGGGCGCAATCGTGATGGCAGTTGACAGCGATCCAGAAGCCGCCAGCGGCACGGCCGCCGAACTCGAGCGGCTGGGGATTCAGAGCATCCCGATCAAAGGCGATTGCAGCGTGCAATTAGAGGTCAGTAACGTTTTCAATAAGATTTTGGAAATATACGGCAGCATCACGGGACTGGTGCACGTCGCCGATGGCGTGTCCGCCACGCCATTCAAGCGCTTGATGGAATCCGAATTCTCTGAGATGCTGTCCAGCAACGCGATGTCGTCATACCTGATGATGCAAGCGCTGCAAAAACGCGCCCCGAACGCGTGGGCAACGCTGATCTTGCCCCCCGAAAACGGTCAGCAACCGCAGACGAGGGCACTGCGCTCTTACTTGTCTGGCTTGGTCGGCGGGCTGTCCGAGATGGGGTTGCGCTGCAATGCGCTCGTGCCCAGTCGCAGCGCGGGCGGCTTAGAGTACGACGCCAGATTAGGGGAGAGCGCGTTGACTTTGGCATTGCCCGCCGCAAGGGGCATCACGGGACAGACGATTGGCGTGACCTTATCGCCGCTGCCCGATATGAAGAAAAGCATTCCACGGGAGTTTTTAGAATGAACTGTTTTTCTGAAGCCAACACTTGGATTTTCAGAGTCGATCTGCTTCGCTCAACCTCGAGTTTTCAACGGGCTTGTTCAGTCCAAGATTTCGGCGTGGCTCGAGCCGAATGGCTGCGACGCTCGAGGAGTCAAGCGTGAAATGCCCGCGCTGCCAACACCCAGACACGCGGGTCGTGGATTCCCGCCCGTCGGATGAGGGCACGAGCATTCGCCGTCGCCGCGAATGCCCGAACTGCGCGTACCGCTTCACCAGTTACGAGCGGGCGCAGTTTGAGCCGCTGACCGTCTACAAGCGCTCTGGGCGCAAGGAGACTTTTGATCCAGACAAGTTGCTGCGCGGATTGATGATCGCCACGGGCAACCGTCCAGTGGATTCCGAGCGGCTACGGGCGTTTGCGTTTTCCTTCGAGGATGGCTTCGAGGGTCAGGACATCAAAGCCGAGGAGATCGGGCGGCGGGCGATGAAGTTTTTACGCAAGCTCGATGAGGTCGCTTACATTCGCTTCGCCAGCGTCTACCGCGATTTTGAAGACGTGCAGGATTTTATTCGCGCTATTCAGGACTTGGAAACCGACGCCAAAGACCCGTGATTGGTACGGTTCTCGAGCCAGATGATTCTCGAGCTGCGCCGTTCATAACGAGACCGATCAACTCGAGCAATCCAAGTTCTGACTCGAGCAACAATCCTCACTCGAGCCAGCTTTTCCACGTGTCCTCTGCCAACCCAGCGCTGACGGCTTTACCGCAACGCACGAGCGGCAGCAGCAGCAAGCGCGGCTCAGCGATAATCTTCGCCACCATGCCCTCGTCCGTGACCCGCAGGTAATCGAGACCCGCATCGACGTAAGCTTTGCCCGCGATGTCCAGCACGCTGTTCATGCCAAGTTTATCGGTGAAGCGCTTCAGCTCGCCGGGCGCGATTGGGCGGTCATTGAGGTCGACGATGTGCAGCTTGATTTTGCGTTCCTTGAAAAAGCGCTCAGCGGCGCGGGTCGCTTGGGACTTTTTCAAACCAAAAATCTGCACGTCCATAAACCAATAATACCGCAGTAATAAACGCGGTTTTTGCGCTGCTGCTCGAGGGGGATGGCGGGTACGCCTCGAGCAGCGTTCTATTTTGATCTCGAGACCGTCAAGGCGAGCGAATCACCGTGAGCGTGCTCGTATTGGTGAACAACCCATCGAAGCCCAGTAAGAGCCTGCCAGCGCTGCCCAGTCGCAACGACAGCCAACCGGCCCCGCTCACGCCGACCGAGTCGGAATCCGAACCGACGCCCTGCCAGCTCGAGGTTGTGAAGCGCTTGACGTAAAGGTTATAGCCATTCACCACAGCCCCAAGGTACGCCAGCACTGGATTGCCGCTCGCGTCTAACGCGAGCGCCGCCTCGTACCCAAACGCCACACCGTAATTCGCGGCTCGAGGGCCGAGTTCCTGCCAGTCCGTGCCAGTGTAGCGAAACACGGTCACGTCCTGCGTGGTCACGCCGCCACCGTAGGGCACGGCGACCACGCCGCTGACCAGCGGGTTGCCGGACGCGTCCAGAATCAGTGTCGGTTTACTGACGGTCAACCCGGCTGAGCGCAGTCGGCCGTTGTACGGCCCGACGTTATCCCAAGTGCTGCCATTGTAGCGCTTGACCAAAGCGAAGCCGTTTTGCTCGTTGCCAACCAGCACTGGATTGCCATCCGCACCAAGCGCCATGCTGAAACCGCCAAAGTCCAGCCGCCCGAGGTTGCCATCGTCCGGCCCCAAGCCAACCCAGTTCGCGCCGTCGAAGCGCTTGACCAGTAAGCCGCTCAGATCCGTGTAGGCGATCACAACTCTGCCGCTCGAGTCAATGCTGATCGCAGGCGCACGTTCGCAGGCGTTGGGCAAGCTGCCGGGGAGCTTGCCGCCGTTCGGCCCGAGCGCGTCCCAGTTTCCAGTCGCCGTGTTGAAACGCCGGGCGTAATAGGCGTACTGGGTCTGGTTGGCCTCCGTCAGCTCCTGCCAGATCACCACGGGGTTATTCATGGCGTCCGTGGCGATGCCAGAGCAGAACACGCTGGATTGATCGTAGCCGAACACGCCGGGCCCGGTGACGGCCGACAGCGACCCGCCGACGTTCTGCCAGTTCGCGCCGTCGAAGCGCCGCACGTACAAATCGGTCAAACTGCTCGAGGCGCTTGGTGGCGCAGCGAATGACTCGAGCGGCTGGCCGTCAGCACCAAGCGTCATGCCCGGGTACGGCGCACCGAGTTTGAGCGTCCCTTGCACGGGCCCACCGACGGGCGACCACAGCGAGGTCGTCCACGTCCACGCGGTCGCGGGAGTGACCAGCCCGTTGCGGGCTAAATCGGTCACGTTGCTGTTGAAGGTCACGCTCACCTCGGCAGGCACGGGCAGAGCGGTGCTCGGGGTGATCGCTAACGTGCGCCCGTCCGCTGACAGCGCGAGGCTGCGGGCGACCGCCACGCCAGCGACTTTCAATACCACCGAAGCGTCGGTCAGGCTCGAGGCGAGGATGTTTTCAGAGAACACCGCTTGAATCGCAGTGCCAGTCCCGCCCAAACCGCCCGGAAAAGGCGTTCTCGAGATCACGGTTGGCAATGTGCGATCCACGATCACCGTGACGGGCGGGCTAACCGCCGTGCGCGTGCCGAGCGTGGCTCGAGCGGTGATGGTGTAACTGCCCTCGGGCAGATTGAAAAGATTCCACGTGAAACTCGAGTTGTTGGCTGTGCCAATGGACGCGCTGCCGTTGAAAAACTCCACGCTGTCCGGCAGCAATCCACCACCGAGCGCGACTTGAAAGGTCTGGCTGGCATTGGCGTAGCCCGTGCCGACAGGATTGGTGATCGCCACCGTCAGCGGTGCGTCACTTATGGGGCGCAGTGCGATGAAGACCTCATCGCTCGAGCCAGCGGCTTTGTTGAGTGTGACTTGCCCGCACCATGTGCCACCGAGCGCACAACCGCGCAGAATCACGTTGTTGTTCGCTGGAATCACCAATGGCACGCCGCCCGCAATCGGAATCGTGATGCTGGCGCGGTATCCGGGCAGGCGCGGAGGAACAGCTTGCGGTCTCACCTGACCACCGCTCGAGCCAGTGCCGCTCGAGGCTGCGCCCAACCCGCGATCCATCTCGGCGATCATGTTGCAGATCGTCTCATTGGCGAAGTAACTGCCCGCGCCGGGAATCGTCGGGTCGGGCCCGCAGCGCGGCTTCGGGCGGCTCGGGTCAAAGCCCATGTCGGCGTTCCACCACGAGAAATGCGCGACTGTCGCCCGCAATGCCAGTCCGCTCGGGCTGGCGATGGAAGCCACGACCACGCCGCTGCCCTCTTGCACCCACACGCCGCTGCGCTCGTCCAGCGACCACAACGGCTTGGCGTCACCGACCTTGACGCTCGAGCCATCTAGATTCAGCGCCGCGTAAATCGGCAGTTCAATCGTGGCGGACTTACCCGGCGCGACCTGTAGCCGCGTATCGCCTTGCGACAGCGCGAACTCGGTCGTGCCGAAGCTGACAATCGGACTCGAGCTGCCGCTGGACGTGATCCCCGCGAACGCGCCGGGGAAGCCCGTGACCTTCGCGCTATCGGTCACATCTATTGGCGTCAAGCTGACCTGAATCGCGCCGCCCACCGCCTTGCCTGCCGCGTCCACGAGCGAGCCAGCGGGCAGGGTGAGCTTCGCGCCGTCCGCGCTCAAGAGGCTGCCTCCAGTGCTCGCATCGAGCGTCTGACTTGCGCCTCGCGGCGTTAACCGCGCCTCGAAAAAGCCGCTCGAGGCGCTGCTCGGTAACTCGAGGACGCGGTACTGATCGGCGTATCCAGCTTTGGTGATTCGCAGCGTGTTTGGTGCGTTCGTCGGCAGGGACAGCGCGACCTTACCCGCCGCGTCGCTCGAGGCGATCAGCGTCCCGCCGACAAGTTCGACTTTCGCCCCGACCAGCGCCGCGCCCGCTACGTCCAGCACCGTGCCCGCGACGCCCACCGCTGCGCCCGGCGATACAGCGCGGCTCGAGACGGTGATCGTTTTCGCAAGACTGTCGCTCGAGCCGCTGGGATCAGTCACGGTCAAACGCACCTCGAAATTGCCGGCGGTCATGAAGACGTGCGCCACCGTACTCGAGCCGCCACTCGTGCCGTCGCCAAACGTCCACGTGTAGGTCAGTGTGTCGCCGTCGGGATCGCTCGAGGTGACGGCATCAAACGCCAGTGCGGTCATGGCTTGCACGGTCAGGCTCGAGGTGAACGCCGCGACGGGCGGGCGATTCTGTTTCGGCGGCGGGTCGGTCGGGCACGAGACCAGCAAGGCGATTAGGACAGTGGCGAGGGCGCTGAGGCGGGCGAGAGATGGGTTCATAGTTTTCCTTTCACTTCTGGCAATCCAAGCGCACGCGAAAACTCGGGTTCGGCGTCGTATATGAGGCTGCGACGCCCGTCCTCTTCAGCACCAGCGGGTCAATCTCGACTAGAAACTTGTCGGGCTTGCCTATTCTGTCCGCCGTCACCCCAGAAGCCGCGTAGAACGGCAGCTCGAGCGCGACCCCCGCGCCCTGCGGCAATTTCTTATTGGTCAAACTCTGCGCGTCGTCGGTCTGCAATACTGTCCCATCGGTGAGCACCAAATTGAGGTTCTTGACGCCCGTGTTGAGCGCGTCTGCGCTGACCTTCGCGCCGTTGCGCCACTCGAGGTTGACGCTGTAGCCGAGTTGCTGACCGTTGTAACGGTTGATCGCTTTGATGCCTTTGACCGTCAAGCGCCAGATGCCGTTGAACAGCGTCTCTCCGATGCAACCCTCGAGCGACACACGCTGATTCGCGCCGCCCGCCGTCTGGCTGGGGCTTGCGCTCGAGCCGCCGGGTAGGGTCAGTGTCAAGCCGCTCGAGGTACGCACGGTTTTCGCACCCGCCCGCTCGAGGGCTGAGAGTGGGATGTATGTTGCGCCGTTCACGGTGATGGCTGGCAGCGCCGACGGCTGCCCGTTGACGGTCAGTTTGATCGAAGCCTGCGCCAGTGCGACGGCCGCGAGCAACGCAGCGACGATGATCCAACGTCGTTTCATGCCTACCTTCTTTCTCCATGCTCGAGCGACAAAAACTCGTCAAGTGGAATTGCTCGAGCCGCTTAGAAACGCAGCAAAAGTCCACTGCGAACAATGACCGTGAACGCCAGCGCGGGCAGTTGTAGCAATACGCCCGGCGTGGCTTCAACGAACAACCCAAAATTTCGCGTCAGTCGCCACTCGAGTCCGCCCAGCGCGTGCAGCCCCGGCGCTCCCCCGACCGTATCAAAGGCGAAAAACTGATACTCCGCACCCGCGCCGACGTAAGCATTCGAGCCGCCCGCATCCAATGCAAAGCGGTAGTAGCCGTCCAGCGCGATCTGACCGATGATGAAGAAATTAAAACTCACTCGAGCGCCGAAGGTCTCTGCGCCATCGCCAAAGTCGTACCCGATCTGCACGCCCGGAATCGGCAGTGGCGCAAGGCGAAACGCCTTGTCGAACTGAAAATCCGGTGGCCCGCCGATCAGCTCGAAGTTGATGCCGAAGTACACACTGCCCGCACTGGCTGGACTCGAGCAGGCGAAGGTCATGCCGAGGACGATCAACAGCGCGGTGACGACTCGTTTCAGACTCATAGGATTCTCCCAACCAGCTAAAAACTCTTCGGCGGGCGTTAACGATCCCGATTCACTTCATGCTACGTCGCTTAAAAATTGGCTCGAGCTTAAATGAATTCAACCTCGAGCTAGACGGGTTGGTTGAGGGGCGCTCAAACTGAAGGGTTTGCAGCTATCGTGGGTCGCTTCCGGTGTCCCAGTTCAAAATTGAATGGACACCCCTTTGATGACGTAATAGTTTCTGCCACTGGCGTAAGCGTCAGAGGGGCTGACCAAGTAGGGGGGATAGCGTCCCGCCGCGTCCGCGCCTTGTGTACTGGCGTTCCAAGTGTTGCCCGCCGCCTGCACTTTGGCAGATGAACCAGAGACCGCTAAGTTCGGATATGAACTTCCGCCGTTGTCTTGGATGGTATTGCCGCCGGGATCGCTAGCCGTACCCAGATCAATACCTGCGGTGGCATCATCAATAGAGATTCCAGTCGCGTTACTGCCGCTGCCACTACCATTACCCGCCACGGTGCTACCCCGCATTTTGAAGGCCACACCCTTAGAGGTAGTGATGCCGTAAGAACGGTTATTGATGACAACGCTTTTGGTTAGGGTGATACTTCCACCGCTCGCGCCGATGGCTGTACCGTTCTTACTGAAGCTGGTGTTGTTGATGTTCACGATTCCATTCGTGAGGATAACACTGGCGTTGCCAGTGTTATCGTAGAAACTGCTGGCTTCGATGTTGAGCAGAGTCGCGCTATCGCGCACGTAGATCACGTAGCTATCAACATCGTGAACTTTAACTTGATTCAGCGAGAGTGTACTCGAGCCTCCAGTATCAAACCCACCGCTGCTGATATCCACGTTTGTCAGTGAGGCAGTAGCTGACTGTTGCAAGGTCAGCGCATTGCTGGTTCCCCCGAAGCTACCACCAGTCACGTTCACGGTACTCAGCCCTGCGGCTTGGATGGATGTGTACGCACCACTCGAGCTGGAGTCCTGCAAGGCTGAAGCCGCATTGCCGCTCAATTGTAGAGCGTATTCGTTGTTACTGAAAGCTAAACGGGTCAAGGTTTGTGACCCAGTATTAGCGGTGAGCGCAGTGCCAAAACCAGTCAGGGCTAAATCGCTGAGTGTAGCGCCTTGCTTGAAGGTGAAGCCCGCTTTTTTGGTTGTGCTTTGCAGAATCACCCCCGCCGAGTTGCCCTTGAGCGTCACGCTGTTAGGAATGGTGTAAACCCAAGTTTCGCCGCTGGCCTCACTATAGGTTCCCGCCAGCAAGACGGTGGTTTTAATTGCTCCAGTGTCCATGCGAGCTAAGGCTTCTTTAATGGTTTTGAGCGGTTGTGTCTGCGTGCCTACGTTGGTGTCGAGTCCGTTGGCAGGATCGGTAAAAAATTGAGTTGGTGGTGCTGGGTTGACGTTTATTTGAACTGTGCTACTGAGGCTCCCCGAGGTCGCCGTGAGGATCGCAGTCGTAGCAGTAGGAACTTGACTAGGTGGTGTGTAATTGGTTGCGACGCCCGTAGCGGAACTGAGAGTGCCTGCTCCACTTGCAGGAGTCAGGCTCCAATTAACGGCTCCAGAAGCCCCCGTCAACGTCGCTGTGAAGGTCACAGGAGAACCACCAGCGGCAATTGTTTGAGTCGTTGGAGAAACGCTCAAGGTAGGTGTCGCACTGGCGGGCTGTACCGTCACCGTGACCGTCTTGGACACGCTCGAGTCGCCTGCTGACATCGCCTTCACTTGCACGGCGGTACTCGAGGTCACGCTTGGCGCGGTGTACGTCACGTTTGCACCCGTGCTGGCGGATAAGCTGCCGCCGCCAGACACGATATTCCAATTGACGCCTGCATTGAACGCGCCCGTGCCACTGACCGTCGCGCTAAGGCTCGAGGTCGCGGCGGAAGCAATCGTCGCGGGTGTGGCGGTCGCGTCGATGCTCGAGACCGCATCTTTTGGGCAGGACACGAGCGCGGCGGCGAGCAGGGGGACGGATAAGAGCTTGATCCAATACTGATTCATTGGCGGGACTCCTTCGTGGCAAGGGCTTTGGATCCACGACGCGCTCGAGTTACGCGCTTCAAAGCTGTTCTGAGCGTTGGTTGATGGTTTTCGTTTGGCTCGAGTAGTTGACACAGTTCTCAGCGCGGCCCGGGCAGTTCGTAGGAACACTTGCCGCTCCAGACCGTGATTGGCCCTTTGCTGCGAGCCACATCTGGCGCGTTGACTTTGAGAGTGACTTTGCAGTCTTGAGTCACCAACAAGCCAGCGATTGGCGCTCCATTGACCGTTAGCACGTACTTCATCGCCAATGAGGGTTTACTCGAGGCATTGGCGATGAGCAACTCAGATTCGACGCCCAAAAAGTTCTTCACCAGCAGTTTCCAGTCGTAGGTTAGCGTTTCACTTGACGGGTTTTCGACGACCACTGATGCTGAGTAACGCGCTGGTTGCGTTCCCGCAATGCTGAAGGTGCAACCATCTTGTCGCAGGTCAATCGTGCTGCCGCCACTGACGCTAAAATCGGAGCAAGTCCGTAAGCTCGAGCCACCACCGCGAAACTCCCTCGAGAACACGCCACTGCTAGCAATGCGCGGGAAAGGATTGGCGGGCGGCGGCAGAACCGTCAGCGTCACTTGGCTCGAGCCGATTGCGCCGTCGCTGTCGGTGGTGCTGACCTTGAGGGTTCGTGCGCCTTGCACTCCAAACTTGACCTTGACCGCGCAACCCGTCGTGCTGGACAACGTGTCAGGTGCGTCCACCGACCAGACCGTGTTGGGACAGAGTGTGCTGAGGTCGGTCTGGTTGATGTCTTTGATCGCGGCGGTAACGAAGTAATCCTCGCCCTGAAGCGGATTGCCGCTCTGTTGCAGCTCGAGGGTCGGCGGGGTGTTCACCGCGTCCACGTTGATAATATTCCGCGTTTGATTGCTGCCGTACTTCGCCACGAGGGTCAACGTGCGAGTGCCGGGTGTGGCAAACGTGAATTTCAGGCTCGAGCCGAACAGGGCGTTGGGGTCTGTGTTCCAAGCCCCGTTGTACAGGCTGCCGTCTTTATCGGAGGTGACGCTGAGGTTCACGCTTTTGGCGACTGGGTGGGATACTTTGAAGAACTTCGCCAGATCGGTTTCTACTCGCAGATCAACGCGAACGTTCAAGGCCTTGGCATTAATCGTTGGTGCGTCCGCGCCACCGGGTGTAGCCAGTTCACGGTTCCAAGCATCGCTGCGGCGATTATCAAAGTTCAGCACGCTGATGTCATTGAAAATGCTGCTGACGTAATCGGCGGGCACGTAGTAATAACCGCCGTCACCCGCGAAGCAGCCCCACGAGTTTTTGACGATGAAATACCCGCCGCCGCCAATGTTCGGCGTGATGCCGACAACCTTCAGGTCATCGTTGCTGAGGAAACCGACAATCTGCACGACGTGACCGCCGTAAGAGCCGTCCACCTCCTTGCCATCTTTGAGCTTGGTTCGGCTGTAATTGCTGACCACGCCGCGCTTGGTGATGTCTGCTTCACTTACCCCTTTTACATCGTCTTGGAAACCTTTGTAGGTCGGAAAACTTGCTATCAGCACGTTGCCTTGCGAAAGCAATTGCCGATAACTGTTCAGGAAAAACGGTGAACCGTTACTCCAGATTTGCGTGGTTTTGCCTGAAGAGACCCCGCCGCCACTGTAGGTAACCGCAGTCGAACTGCAATACTTTGCCCCCTCTACCAACGTACAAACCAGTTTGCTTTGATGTGCGGTATCCGAACACGTGCCCGTGTAGGGATCAAAACCACCTCCAACTCGAGAAAGCCCGCTGACGCAAGTAAAAAAATACGTGCTGATTTTCCCGTCTTTGTCTTCATCGCTGGTGCGACCCAAGGCTGGGTTGTACGTCCAGAAAGCTTCTGGCGGCAATACCTGTCCTTTTGTGATTGCCGTCTCGAGCGCGTAGTCTGATGAGCCACCTTCGACGTAATCGTTCGGTGACCAAGCCTGTTTGACTTTGTTGACCAGAAACTGCTCTGACAGGTTGACGGGGTTGTTGTTCTGCACCCGCTCGCGGCTTTCGACTGCGCCGATGGCTGCGAACGCCCAACACGTGCCGCGCTGACCCTGACTTTTCATGGGGCTGACGAAGTTTTTCAGCGGAAACCAGTAGCGCTGTGCGAGGTTCGCGGGGCTGCACACGCCGTTGTTGTCCGTTCCGTTACCCGCGTTAAAGACTTGCGGGCGCAGACCGCTGCCCGCTGCATTGCCAACCTCGAGCCGAGCCGTTTTGAGCGTGCTAGGGTTCGCGCCCAGCAAGTCGTTGACTTGGCTCAGGGCGGCTTGAATCGCAGCGAGCGAGGCTGCTTTGAGGCTGTCCAGCGTGGCCGCTTGGGATTTCAGATCAGCGGGCAGCAGGTCGTAAATTTGACTGTAACTCGCCAGTGCGTTGTCCACACTCTGCGAACGCTTGTACACATCGGCTGCGTTGCGAAGCTGCGTGCCCAACCCAAAGACCATCACACGCTGACCATCTGGCCCAACCACAGCACGATCCGCGTCGTAGTTCGGACTCGAGGCGGCTTCAGCCAGCAACGCGAGCAGGTTTGGGTCTTTGTTTGGGATGACCTGCAAAAACGCCTTGTCGTCTTGGTACTGCTTTTCGCGGGTTTGCTGCTGTGTTGCCACTGAGGTGTCGCTCAGTAATTTCAGCTCACCAGAGGCGACGCGATTCTTAAACTCTGCGGCACTCACTTGATCGGCGCTCGAGGGAATCTCGCTGCTCCACGCGTTGCTCTTGATATAGAGCGTTTCGGCTGGGGGTGTGTCGGTCGGGCAGGCAACCAGTGCGGCTGCCAGCAATGGGACGAACAACGATTTGATCCACTGATGGTTCATTCGGGCAACTCCTTTGCGGTAAGGGCTTTGGCGTCAACGATCAGGTGAGCGAACTCGAGACCGCAACAACCGCAAAAGCGTGTGTACGGACTGGTGATGGCTGCCCCACACAGCGGGCACGCCTCGAGCAGCCAGTTTCCGTCGTTGATGCAGTAGCGCTCTGTTGAACGGATCGGTACTGCGCGGGCGCAGCGCGGGCAGAGGCGGTAGGTGAGGCTGCCCCTTGGCTCGTCTTCCACATTCGGGTCTCCTTCCAAGTGAGAAGGTAGTCCTCGCTCGGTCAGATGGGAGTCGGAAACTGAAGGGTTTGCGCCGATGAAGCTTTCAAAGCCGGACGGTCTCGAGGATAGAAAACGATGAGCGCGTGCGGACGACTCGAGGCGCAAAGAACCCGCTCTGCGTCAGCAAATCTGTGAACTCCTCAAATGTGCGTTCGCGTCCCTGCAAATTCACCATCATGTTGATGTCGGACAGGTAAACCATCGGGTTGCTGATCCCCTCGAGCAGCCGTTCGATCACCAGCAATCGCGTGCCGGGTCGCATGGCGGCGCGAACGTTCGTCAGGATGCTCAAGCAGTCAGCGTCGTTCCAGTCGTGCAAAATCTGGGACATGGTGTAGACATCGCCGCCGACGGGGACGCTCTGGAAGAAACTCCCTGTCGCAACTTGTAAGCGGTGAGCGAATAGCTCAAAGGAATCAGCCGCGCCCGCCACAACGTGCGCTTGATCGAACAGTACCGCTCGAGCTTGCGGATTCGCTTCTAGGATTGCTGCGAGCAGCGCACCGTTGCCACCGCCGATGTCCACCACCAAACCAGCCTCGGAGAAGTCGTAAGCGGCAACCACCGCCGCGTGGCGATCCTCGGGGCTGTGGCGCATGAAGGCGTCGAACACTTGCGCTTCGTCCGGGTGCGTTTGCAGATAGTCGAATTTCGGCATCCCGTACACCGCTTGAAATGCCGATTCACCCGTGCGAACCGCATGCTCGAGCTGCGCCCACGAGGCCGTGATGTGCGGTGAGGCGTAGTAGCGGGCGGCGTGGTGCAGCGTCGGCGCGGCCGTTTGGCGCAGGTGCATTGAGCGGGCGGTCTGACTGAGGTTCCCGTCACTGTCCACCGCGAAGATGCCGAAGGCAGCCAGCGCCCGGCACAAGCGCAGCAGCATCGTCGGTTCTGCACCCGCCTCGAGCGCCAACGCGGTGATCGGTTTTGCGCCGTCCGCCACGCGATCTGCTAACTCGAGGGCGGCCGCGACTTGGATCATTTTGGAGACTTGAAACGCCCGCACCAGAAACGTCATGTCCGCAAAATTGTCCCCGTTTTCATTGGTTGCGAACACATCAGCCTCGTTTCTTTGGACTCCAGTTACGTGGCGGGCATGGTGAGATTTGATTCGGGAATTCAGTCGCTCGCGCTGACCGGCATCAGAAAATCTTGCCAAGCGTTGGGCAGCGTTTCACCGATCTCCAAGAACCGCGTTCGGGCTTGTTCGTAGACCCTCGAGAGGCTGCGGTGATTGCCCCCAACCCGCAAGCCAGAAAGCGTCAACTGCACCGCCTCAAGATCGTAAGGGTCAGCGTCGCACAGCAAACGCCCGACTCGAGCCGCTTCTGCGGGATCGGTTTGAAGTAATGTCTCAGCTCGAGAACGCAGGGCTAAGTACATACTCTCGAACACGGTGTCCGACCCAGCAAGCATCAGCCCTTGCAGGTACGTGCCGCGCCACAACCGCGTGTCGCCAGATTTCAGGAAATCCTCAACGTCGCTGCCGAGATTCCCCAGCGCGTAACCGTGGGTGGTCGTCATCACCGCGCCGTCCCCGAGGCTCGAGCGGAGTTGATAGATCACGTCGCGCAAGCCCGCGCTGGCTTGAAGCTCATCGGCGTCCGGGTAGAGCGCGTCCAGCAGCTCGAGCTTAGCCACCTCACCGCGCCCAGAGATTCGCGCCTCTAAGAGCAGCGCCAGCAACTCTTGGCGTTTGCGTCCGCGCACGGGTGAGGCTGTACCCTCGAGACTGGTTTGCATTGTGCCCAGCACCTCGAGTCGGGCGGGTGATGACTCGAGCGGCGCGGGTTGAACAGCGAGTTCTGGGAAGTAGCGCAACGCCTTATGAACGCCGTGCAGCCTGCCTCGCGCTTTGTACCACTCGAGGCGCTGCCGAGCACTTGTGAGATCGTTGGTGTGACGGTCAATCTCCAAGCCGTAATGCTGGATCAGCGCGTCGTTACCGTTGGTTTCGGCTTCACTCATCAGCGTTCGCAGAATCTCCAACGCAGCCATCGGCTCGCCGAGCGCCTCGAGCGCCCTGCGCCGCGCATCCCCAGCCTTGCGAATCAGGTTCGCAAAGCCAATCTCGCTGGCTCGCTCGAGCGCGTCGTCCGCCAGTTGCAACGCGGTCTGACCGTTGCCTTGAATACTTTCCGCGAAACTCGCGTGGGCCAACGCGCTGGCCACGCCAGCCAGATCACCAAGCCTCTGCGCGTGTTTCAGCGCCGCGTAGCCATACTTGACGGCCAGCAAAGCGCTGTGGCTCGAGTGCCAGTCCAGATGCAGGGCGTTGAGGTTGATCTCGCAGGTCACAACATCGCTCGAGAGCGCCAGAAAACTCAGCTCATGTAGACATTCCAAATACAGCTCTTCGGCTCGCTCATACTGCCCCTGCGAGTGCCATTGCACGCCGAGGCTGATTTTCGACTTGATTGCGCCGCTGATGTTGCCGATTTGCTCCTCTAGCGCGATGCTGGTTTGAATATCGGCAGTGGATTGCGACCAATCCCCGGCGTAACGCAGGCACATCGCACGGTTGTACAGGATGGACGCAATCGCTTTGAGGTTGCCGCTGCGTTCCAGCAGCGCGTGAGACTGCGCGTACCAATCGGCGGCTTCCAAATACTTGCCCTGATAGAAACAAGTTTCGGCAATCGCCTCGAGCGTCCGCCCGCGCTCGTTCGCATCCAGACTAAGCTGCGCTAAGCCTGCTTCGGCAATCGCTCGAGCCTCGGCTGTGCGGCCGCACGAGGACAGCGCCCTGCAAATCTCTGGCACGACGTTGAACTGGCTTTGGTCAGTCAGATTTGGGTTGGCTTGCCACAGCGCCAACACTTCAGCGTATCGCTTGAAAGCGCATTGGACTTTGACACACTGCGCGACCCAGCGCAGACCGCGCTCGTACAACCCCTCGAGCCGCAATAGTAAAGGCTCGACTTCCGCATCGCGCCGCAGGCTGATGGACAGCTCGATCAGCAAGCAAATCGCATCGGGCAGATCGGGTTGCACGAAAAGCGCCTGCTCGAGCAGTTTGACGGCTTGGAGCGCATCAACGTTTCGTAAGGCTCGAGCTGCGCTGAGCGCGAGACTTGCCCGTTCGTCACCATGCACGTACTGCACGGCTTGAGACGTAAACTGCGCCGCTTGAATCTCGTCGCCCGCCCGTTGCGCCGCCAGTGCCGCCCGCCGAAACCACTCGAGGGCTTCGTCAGCCTTCAGCCCAGCGTTTTGAACGAAGCCCGCCGCCGCTCGAGGGTCGCCCTTTAGGCATTTAATCGCCCGTCGCGCCAACGAGCGCCGCCCCTCGAGACTCACCTGACCCAGCGCGACCTCGCAGTACAGCGGGTGGGCGAAGTCACCGCTCGTACACACGCCCAGCCGCTCGAGGTCAGCGCTGACCAGCTCGAGGGTTTGCGGGGTCAGTTCAGCCACGCTCGCCCACAGTGCTGGTGTCGCGGCCATCCCCAAGACCGCCCGCGCCTGCAACGCTCGCTCGAGGGTAGGTGTGCTGCCCGCTTCGTTCAGTATTTGCTCGATCAGCGCCTCAATCGTCACTGGCATCGCGCCACGTTGCGGGGTGCGCCAGCGCCAGCGATGCCCGTCGTTCCACAATGCGCCTTGGCGGGCCAGAAACCTAAAAAACTCGAGGGTAAAAAGCGGGTTGCCAATGGCGTGTTCAAAAATCCACTCGAGGGCTTCGCGGGGCAGCGTCGCGCCCGCCTCAGCCTCGAGCAATGCGTCTGAGCCAGTGCGGGTCAGCGGCGAGAGTCCCATCGCCTCGAGCGGTGCGGGTGGCTGGGTGCGAGTGGTGACGATCAACGCCACGCCACGCAGACGTGGGATCATCAAAGCCAGTTGCGTCCAGAACTCTGATCGTTCTGAGCTGGCTTCGTGCAGGTCTTCAACGTGCAGAATAAACGGTGCGTTGGCGCTCAGCACGCCCGCTAAGGTTTGCAGCAGCGCTTCAGATGCCAGCGTTTCACCGCTTCGCAAACGCTCCAAGCCCCGCTCGAGCCACGCGCTGAGCTTCTTCGGGCGCGGCAGTCGGAGCAAGGTTCCCGCAAGCGGCTGGGTCGCGTGAACCGTGAGTGAGCGGCATTGTGCGCCGCGCAAGAGCGCCAGCACCGCGTGGGTCTTGCCGATGCCGGGCGGACCGTAAACGCCCAGCGCAAAGCCAGAACGCTTCAAGGTCAAGCCCGTCAAGCGCCCCGCGACCTGCTGTAAATCACCGTCCACAGAGTGCACCCAGCCTATTTAGGAGAGAAATGTTTCCTGACCCCAAGTATAGGGCTGGGTTCGATCAAGTCTCACTCACGACCGCTTCGGAGCTGTGCTGGACGTGTGACTCGAGCAGCAGGAATTCGCCTCGAGTTGACAGACTTCGGGCCATGAAAAAAGGGACGGGGTTTCACCCGTCCCTCTGTTGAGAGCAGTCTAGCTCGCAGGAGATTCGCTTAGAGTCGGTTGAGGTTCGCGGTGACGGTCGTGGTCTGACCGCCGTTGATGCTGAAGTTCTGCACCGAAGCGCGGAAACCCGGGGCGATCAACACCAGTTCGTGCGAACCGATCGGCAGGCCCTGTACGGTCAAGCTGCCGTTGGAGTTGATGACACCGACCTCGTTGCCGTTGATGAACACCCTTGCGCCCGCGATGTTGCTGCGAACGATCAGCGTGCCTTCTCTCGCAACGGGTTGCAGGTTGGCTTGCACGGTCACGGTCTGACCGTTTTGCACCGTGACCACTTGTTGGAAGTCTTGGAAGCCATTCAACGACACGCGCACCGTGTACTGACCGGCGGGCACGACGCGGCTGGTGTTACCGCGACCGATCAGCACACCGTCCAAGGACACGCTCGAGCCTTCGGGAGCGAAGACCTGCAACGTGCCGTTGACTTGAATTTGCTGCAAGTTCGCATTGACTTGCGTCGTCTGACCATTGCGGATCGTGACGGCTTGCTGGAAGTCTTGATAACCGGCAGCGCTGACGCGCAAGGTGTACTGACCGGCGGGCAGGACGCGAGTGGTGTCACCGCGACCGATCAGTACGCCGTCAATGGAGACGTTCGCACCGTTCGGGCTGACGTTGACTTGCAGTGTGCCGTTGACGGCGACGGCGTTCAAATTTGCGTTGACTGTGACGGTCTGACCGCCCTGCACCGTGATGGCTTGCTGGAAGTCTTGGAAGCCGCCCAAGGACACGCGCACCGTGTACTGACCGGCAGGAACGACGCGGCGCGTATCGCCGCGACCGATCAGCACGCCGTCCAAGGACACGTTCGCGCCGTTCGGGTTGACATTGACGACCAGCGTCCCCGTTGCTGGAGCGACGACCCTCGAGCGGGTCTGAAAGTCAGCGACATCCGTGACCCAGCCCTGCGCGGGCAGCGGCGTGACGACCACAGCTAGAGCACGGGCTAAGCCGTCCTGACCTTGCACGGTCGCGTTGACGATCTGGTTGTTGCCGATTTGCGGGATGATTTGCCCAAGGTTGAGTTGCGTTTTGCTGGCTAGTGCCAAAATTTTCTCTTGCCCATACGGAGCGCCGATGGTCAGCTCGTACCCAGCGTTCGGCGTGGGAAACGTGCGGGTTTCACCGGCACGCAGGAACGGCGTACCGCCCGAGAAGCCGTTGGGGAGCAGCACCGCGACATCGCCGTTCGCCTGAATGTTGAAGACGTAGACATAGGCGTCTTGGTTGACGTTGACGCTGATGCGCTGCTTCTCGCCCTCAATGTAGAGCGGGTTGTTGCCGCCCTTGTCAATGGCGACATTGACTTTCAGCGCTGTTTCCACGGGATTGACGATCACCGCTTGCGGGGTGACTCGAGGGTTCGATTGCGCGAATGCCGCCCCGGACACGAGGGTCAACGCGCCAGCCAGTAACAGTTTCAGATTCATATGCTTTCTCCTTTGTGTAACTAATGAGTAGGTTAGCAGTCAATCTTTGAGTGACGGTGAGCTTGATTAAAGGTTTTTTGAGAATTGTGACTTGGTTCAAGGCTGCGTTAAGGCTCGAGTTGCAATGACCTCGAGATATCACAACTCGAGTTATTCGGCGTTCGCGGGCTTGGTGTAGGCGCGGTTGAAGTACATCAGCGGCACGCTCGCCTCACCGCGATGAATCTCGGTCACGTCGCCCAGCACCAATGTGTGATCGCCCGCTGGGACGAGCTGGCGCATAGACGCGCTGAACGCGCCCATGCTGCCCAGAATCAGCGGTGCGCCGCTCGCATCAAACTGCCACGCGAACTTCTCCCAGTTGGCGACGCGCTCACTCGAGGGCCTTGCAAATGCGCCCGCAATTTCCTCTTGGCTGGCGTCGAGCAGATTGACGACGAAGTGATCGGCTTGGCTGAGCATCGCGTAAGCGCTGCCCTTGTTGGTCGCGGAGACAACGATGATCGGCGGGTCGATGGAGACCGTGAAAAACGCCGTGGCGGTGTAGCCGTCGAACTCTGGCGCTTCGGAACCCACAAATTCGGCTTTGCGTTTGACCGTGACGACCGTCACCGTGCTGCACCAGTGACCGGCGAGGGCTTTATACGCGGCGGTATCGTTGCCAGAAAAGTGTTTCATACCGCGTCATCTTAGCCAACTCGAGACGTGATCGGGGTCGCCCGAGCTGTGTAGGGGTTTGCTACGGCAAACCCGAGTCACCGCATAGCCCCACGCGGACAACACGACAATCCTCGAGTCGTCTGGGCGTCAAGCAGTTATGACACTCGAGCGGTAATCTTACAAATCTATGGAATACAGGCGATTGGGCAGCAGCGGCTTAAAAATCTCGAGCGTATCACTGGGCGGTTGGTTGACGTTCGGCGGCAGCGTGCAGGACAGCGATTTGGCGGTTAGCATCATTGAAAAAGCACTTGAGCATGGCGTAAATTTCTTTGACCAAGCCGATGTCTACGCCAACGGCGCGAGTGAAACGATGATGGGCGCGGTGCTAAAGCGCTTCGACCGCAATAAACTCGTGATCTCCTCCAAGGTGTTTTGGCCGATGTCGGACGATATCAATGACCGTGGCTTATCGCGCAAGCACGTGATGCAGAGCATTGACGCCAGTTTGAAGCGGCTTGGCACGGATTACTTGGACATTTACTTTTGCCACCGTTACGACACAGACACCCCACTGCTCGAGACGGTCAGCGCGATGACGGATCTGGTGCGGCAGGGCAAGATTTTGTACTGGGGCACATCGGAATGGAGTGCCGCGCAAATCGCCGATGCGGTCGGCATCGCTAAAGCGAACGGTCTGGTCGCGCCTGTCACCGAGCAACCGCAGTACAGTTTGGTGCACCGCGACCGCGTGGAAAAGGAAATCCTGCCCGCGACCGAACACCACGGCATTGGACTGGTCGTCTGGAGTCCATTGGGCATGGGCGTGCTGAGCGGCAAGTACGATGCGGGCAAACCCGCGAACTCGAGGCTGACCGACAAAGCCAGTTTCGCGGAGCGTCTGCTGAGTGACACCAATTTGGAGCGTGTGCGGCGATTCAAAAGCGTCGCCGATGATCTGGGCGTGACGCGCAGCACATTGGCGATTGCGTGGGTGCTGCGTCAAAAAGGGGTGAGCAGCGCGATCATCGGCGCGACCAAACCAGAGCAGCTCGACGACACATTGAAAGCCTCTGGAATGACGCTCGAGCCAGATGTGGTGGGCAGAATCGACGAGATTTTCGCGCCCGCCTCGAGCTAATGTGGTTCTACGCTCGAGTTCGCAGACTTGACCCAACTCAGATTCAAAGCGGTTGCATTAGACCTCTTGCATAAGTGCTTTTTCGCCTCTCCCTGCGGGAGAGGCCGCCGAAGGCGGGTGAGGGGGGCGAGCGAAGCGAGTTGCATTTGACAGTGAAGTTGAACGTCAAGGTCAAGTGCATTCGCTGCGCTCATCCCCTCACCCCGACCCTCTCCCGCTGGGAGAGGGAGCAAAGCGCCGACTTACGCAAGAGGTTCATTTCCTTATTCGGCTCGAGATTCGTCACACTTCCAGCATGGGGCTGTGCGGTTGTAAGGGTGGGCGGCCGCTCACCCTTACGGTTGGGCGATTATCTGGGTAGCAAATTCTAGACTCGAGCCGTCACAACACCTCAACTCATCGACCTTTGAGCATCACCAACTCGAGCAAACTGTCTCGAGGTCTGCGTTTGGTTGCGCTTTTCAAAACGCTCGCGCTCCTCGCTGAGCAGTTCCACCCATTCTTCTAGGCTGCGTTTGCCGCTCAGCACCAGTTCGATCGGCGCGATTCGCCGTCCTTCGCAGAAGCGCTTGCGGGCTTGCATCGCGTAACTCGAGGCTCGTCTCAGGTTGATTATTGGTTGATGACGAGGACGTTGAACGAAGCGTTGACGGGCATGGGGGCGACCGCACCCCCGGACGTGATTTGGTTGAAGATGCACCATTTGTTCGGGAATGCAAACGCACCCACGCCGTAATAGACACCGATAGATTGATTGTTGTAGAGGCCTCCAATCCCACCGGGGTTGAAATTCTGCGTGACGATGAGGATCGCGTTGGGCTTAGCGTTGGTGAGCGGACTGTCAATGCAAGTGGTATTGGTGATTGTATTAGCTGCGCTCGCCACGTGCACGAACGCCGCTTTATTGCTGCCCGCGTCGCACGTCACCGTGCCGTCGGCGGCAATCGCGCTGATGCTCGAGCCGGCCGCGCAGGTCGCGGTCACTCGAGCTTGCTTGGCAGCTATTCTGGTATCTAAATCATTGAACTTGGCGTTGACATCGGCTGATTTGATCGGTGTGCCCGCTTGGAATTCGCTGAACGCGGCTAACGCCGTCAGACCGCTCGCGCCGACGATCAAACCCAGTACCAAATGGCGAATCTCTTTGTGGTTCATGGTTACCTCCGTTACTTCCAGACCGCTGTCGAATCCCAATTGCTCGAGTCCCACACACCGTCGTTGCTGACTGGCGTGATCGGCTCCGGGCAGGACACCAGCAACACCGTGAGCGCCAGCAGCAAAGCCACCAAATTTTTTCTCATACGAACCCCCTCCGGTTCACAGTTTTTGACCTTTTTTGCAGTCGTCGTCTGCTCGCATCAGATTACAGCTTGCACATTTCAAAGCCTCATAATGACTGTGCTGAGCCGTGCCTCACGCACTCGAGGGGCAACGCAATTGGTACTGGGAACTCGCGCTGCTCGAGACACGAGCGGCCGAATTCCTGCTCGGGATCGGCGAAGGGCAAAGAAGCGTCGCCCAAGAGTTTCAAGTGACCGCTCGAGGTTCGGGCAAGAGAAGCCAAATGAAAAAGCGACCCTTTGACGGGTCGCTTTTTTGCTGCTGTAGAGATCTTCAGTTGGCGTTCATCATCACGTTGAGGGTCGTGGTCTGACCCGTCATCGTGTTCTCGACGATGATTTGCACAGGGTACTGCCCGCTGAGCTGACCAGTATTGCTGACCAACAGCTCGAGGCTCAGCATGTTGGTGTTGTCTGTGCTGCTGAGGCTGCTGTTGTCAATCGTCACCGTCACGCCTTCAGGAGCGTTGACTTGCTTGATCCGCAGCACTTGGGACAGATCGGTGAAACCGTAATCGAGTTTGATGAGCTGGCTTGAGTCGAACAAGCGGCTGGCCTCGAGCTTGATGGTCGTGTCGGCTGAGTTGTTGTAAGCGACGCTGACCGTGCTGTCAATCGCGGTGTAATCGATGAACGGCTGGGTTGGCGCGGCGAAGGCGGTGGCAACGGTGAGGCTGGCGGCGAGGGCGAGGGCGGCGGCGAACTTGGATGGATTAAACATAATGTCCTGCTTTCTGAACGCTTTGCGTTCTATTTCCTTGGGTCGAGGTTCACTGCCCTCGATGAACAGCAGTATGCGAGCGGCGCGTAGAGACCCCGCGCAGGTTATGGGCAGAACCCGTGAACTCGAGCGGCTGTGCGAACTCGAGGCATGGGAGCCGTGCCTCACGGCAGCGATGAACACATACAGCTTTGGGTTATGAACGTCGTGCGAAGGTGATTGTGAGCGTGATTGCGGCTCAGTGACTACGACCAAATGGAAGATCAAGACAAAACCCCTCGAGACTGAACGCTCGAGGGGCTGGCTGACTGCATTCACAAAATTGCTCGAGCTGATCAGGAATTTTGGGGAAATATCCAACGTCACGAACAGCAAGCGCTCGAGGGGCTTTGAAGAGACTGCCCTTACTTCAGAAAATTCATCGGCGCGAAACTCGCGCCCAGAATATCGCGGCTGGGAATGTTCAACCATTTGTCCAACGCCGTGGCGTAGACCTGCCTGAAATCGGTGGTCATCACCGGGTCGCCGTCGTCCAGCTTCTCGAGATCCGGGTACGCGCCGTACAGCCCGCCTCTGACGCCCTTGCCGAGTGCGAACATCAAACCCGCCTTACCGTGATCCGTGCCCGCGCTGGCGTTCTCGGCTAAGCGCCGCCCGAATTCACTAAAGCCAATCACGACCACATCCTCGCTGCGACCCTGCTTCTCCAAATCCGCACGAAAGGCGCTCAAGCCGCTGGATAACGCGCCCAGCAGTTCTGGGTGATCCACGGGCTGCCCGGCGTGCGTGTCGAAACTACCGAGGCTGGTGTAGAACACGCGCTGCCCCACGTCGGCGGCGATCAGTCTGGCGATCTCGCGCAGACTCACCGCGAATTTCTCTTCTGGATACGCGGCTCCGGCCTTGTACTTGCCGATGCCTTTTTGCACCCGGTCGATGTCAATGAGCATCTGCCGCGTCGCGCCGCGCATCGTTTCGGCCCTGCCCGTCAATGGTGTCTCGAGGATCGTATCAAAAGCGGTTTGCGCTTCGGGGTTGATCTTGAACTGGAAGCGGTCGACGCTGGCGATGCTGGGCAGGATGATGTCCGAGCCGCGCAGTGCCAGCGGCGTCGTGCCACCGATGTTGGTCGCGCAGAACGGATCGCCGTATTTCTCGGCGATTTTGCCGATCCAGCCTTCGGTTTCACGCGCCTTCGGGTCGCCGGTGTGCCAGATCGCCATGCTCTCAAAATGGCTGCGGTTGGGGTTGGGATAGCCCACGCCCTGCACCAGTGCCAGCTCGCCGTTGTCCCACAGCGACATCATCGGCTTCAGGGCTGGGTTCAAGCCCACGCTGTCGTTGAGGTTCAGCACGTCCTTCTTGCCGACCGCCAGCGTCGGACGGGCGTTGTAGTACGCGCCGTTGGTGAACGGAATCAGCGTGTTCAGCGCGTCGTTACCGCCAGATAACTGCACGACGACCAGAATCTTGCCTTTGCCAATCGCGGCGTTCGCCGTGCGTCCCAAAAAGCCCGGCATGCCCGCGCCTGCCGCGAGCGTCAGGAACGATGTTTTCACGAAATCTCTACGGTTCATTGTTTAGCTCCTTGTCAAAAGCTGAGCGTGGCTCGAGGCTGTGGCGCAAAGGCGAACTCGAGGCGTGTGGTGAAGGTCAGGTTGAGGCGAAACTCGAGGTAAACACTGCGTTTCTTGAACGGGCACTCGAGCCGCTGACAGCGTGTGCAATCGTGTTTCATGGGTCTCCTCGAGAAGAAGGTTTTCCCTTCGCCTTTTGCCTTTCCCCTACGCTTTCAGGCGAGGTGATACTGCGGGCTGACCATCACCAAATACGCCAGTCCGCGAGCGACCTCTGGCGTGTTGCGGTTTTTGGCGAAGACGCGCAGCGCCCGCTCCAAGCTGCCGGATGGTTTCTTCCCGAGGTACGTGTTGCCGATCAGCTCCAAAGTCGCGTCCAAGCTTTGACCAACGGGCCAGCTCGAGGTCACGGGCGCGGCTTTGTCGCTCGTGTTGTTGGCTTTGCCGTTGCCATTGCCGTACCCGGTTGGTAATTTGCTGCTGCTGAGCGCTCCGATGAATTGCAGGCGGTTGAGCAGCGTCGTGTCGGCAACCCAGTCCAGCCCGCCGTCCCAGCCTTTGACGTTCGGTGGGTAAAAAGGAATCTGCGCCATCGCGGCCAATACGCCAGACAGTGCGTACTCGTGGTTCTTGGAAAGCACCGTTTGGCTCGAGCGCAATGCACCGATCACGTACTCCAAAGGGGATTTGATCAGGCTGTTGCGGTTCTGAGGAGCGTAGAAATCGCTGCTGGTGAAGATCACGCGCAGCACCTCGCGCAGGTCGCCGCCGCTGCGCGTGAACAGCGCGGCCAGTTCGCTCGAGGTGCTCTCGGGCAGGTCTTCGGACACGAAGAAGCGCCAGAGTTTCGTGGTGATGAACGTCGCGGTGCTGGGGTGCGTGGTCACGGCGCGGATGATGTCTTCACCCGCGAAATTGCCGCTTTTACCCAGAAAAGTTTTGCCCTCGGCATCGTGTAATTTCGCGCTGAAGACGAACTGCGGGTTTTTCAATGACTCGAGATCGCCGCGCTTTTTTAGAAAGCTCCAGCCGGTGAACGCCCGCGCCGATTCCTGCACGTCACGCTCGGTATAGCCGCCGTGCACGCCCATCGTGAAGAGTTCCATCAATTCGCGGGCGAAGTTCTCGTTTGGGTGGCCTTTGGTGTTTTCGTCGTTGTCCAAGTACACCAGCATCGCGGGGTTTTTGGCGACTGCCAGCGTCAAGGCTTCAAATTTACCCAAGCCCATGCGCCTGAAGAGTTCGTTTTGATCGCGCAGCATGAAGCCGTTGCGTACCTTGTCCAAGCCACTGGCGAAATGCCCGTGCCAGAAAATCGTTAGCTTTTCTTTAAACGGTTGCGTGGTGTTGACAAGTTTGTGCATCCACCACGCTTGGGCCATCGGGACGGTTCCGGCGACCGCCTGCTGTGGCGGCCGGCCACCATCCACAATTTCCTTGAAGCGCTGCTCGAGATCGTGCGGATTGTCACGCGTGCCGTCATTGTCGTCAAAGCGCATCAGCGTCTCGACTGCTAAAGCTGGCCCCATGCGGCGCAGGGCCTCGATTTGGCTGGGCGTGCCACCGAAGCCCATGCGCCTGAGCAGGTGCGCGGCGTCTTCAAACGTGTAACTGGCGGGTGCATACGGTTTCATACAGGGTTTCCTCCGCTTTCTTGAGCGACTGTTCCCTTGAGATGCCGCTTAAGCCAGCGAAGTTCCCGCCGATTCCTCGAGCCTGCCCTCGAGTCAGTTCTACAGCTTGTACTCGAGCAGCGCCGTCCCCTTGAATCCCAGTGCCGCGAGTTGCGCTGGCTTGGCGAGCAGGCTGGTCATGCCGCGCAGTCGCGCCTCGGCGATCAGGGCGGAGATCAATGCTGGCTCGAGGCTTGGGTCGGTGCTGTAAATGAAAAGCAGTTCAGCTCGCTCGAGCATTGCAGGGCGGTCGGTGCAGTGCAGCACCGCGCTGCCGGCCGCCTCGAGCAGTTCGCCAGCGATCACGGCGATCAAGCGCCCAGCCTCAAGCTCCGTTCGGGCCCACGGCAAAAACGTGGTCATTGCCCGCGTCGCGTTCGTCTCGCTCAGGCCGCTGCTGAGCAGGGCGCGGTAGTGGTGCAACGCGAGAATCGCGGTGTCGGCGGTCGTGGCGGGGCGCAGGTCGGTCACGGCACTGATTTTACGACTCGCGTGTCAATCCTCGAGTCTTTGCGCTGCTCGAGGTTCCGTGCTGGCAGTGGGCGTGCGTGGCCCGAACACTCGTTTTCACGGCGCTTGTTCACCAGTTTTTTACGCGGGTCGTCCATTCAGTTTGGACTCAGTTGCGAGTCTGGGTTGGTTCAAGTGCAGCCTTTATCTTCACGAAGCGTTCGATCTTCGCAGCGACTTGATTCTGAAGGCCACGAAATAGGCAACGGGTTAGCTCGAGGTTGAGAAAGGAAACACCATGAACTTTGATCTGATCGTTTTTTCGCACTTGCGTTGGGATTTTGTGTATCAGCGCCCGCAGCATTTACTGACCCGCGCCGCCAAAGAGCGCCGCGTGTTCTTCATCGAGGAACCGCTGCCAGCCGAGGAAATTCACTTCAAACTGCGTCGCGACCCGAGCGGCGTGACGGTCTGCGTGCCGCATTTCCCAGTTGGTTTGTCCCCGGAGCGGGTTCAGCAACTGATCCAGCAGTGGCTCGAGACGCTCGTCACCTCGCAGCGTTTAGAGAATTACGCGATCTGGTTTTACACCCCGATGATGTGGCCGCTGGCACAGCACTTGAAGCCCAAAGCGGTGATTTACGACTGCATGGACGAACTGAGCGCCTTCAAGTTCGCGCCGCCAGAACTGGTGCAGTTGGAGAGCGAGTTGCTGCGAAAAGCCGATGTCGTCTTTACTGGCGGCCACAGCCTGTTTGAAGCCAAACGCGGCGCTCACGGCAACGTCCATTCCATGCCCTCGAGCGTCGATTGCCTGCATTTCGGGCAGGCCCGCAACGCCCAGCCAGAACCAACTGAGCTGATCGGCATGGCGCACCCCAGAGTCGGTTACATCGGCGTGATCGACGAGCGCATGAACCTCGAGTTGCTCGGTGATGTCGCTGAGCTGCTGCCCGAGGTGCAATTCGTGATGGTCGGGCCCGTGGTGAAGATTGACCCGGCGACGCTGCCGCAGCGTCAGAACCTGCATTACCTCGGTGGGCGCACCTACGCGCAGCTTCCCGCGTACCTCGCGCATTGGGACGTGGCGATGCTGCCGTTTGCGATGAACGAATCGACGCGCTTTATCTCGCCGACCAAGACCCCGGAGTATCTGGCGGCCGGTAAACCCGTGGTCTCCACACCGATCCGCGATGTCGTGCGCCCTTACGGTGAGCGCGGTCTGGTGCAGATCGCCAGCGACGCCACCAGCTTCGCCGCGTGCTTGCAGCGAGCGCTCAGTGAGGATCAAAGCGAGTGCAATGCGCGGGCTGATCTGTTCATCGCCGGGATGTCTTGGGATCTGACATGGCGCAACATGGAAGCCGAGATTTCCAAAGCGATTTTCAAACGCGCCCGAATTGCGACGCAGCGCCCGGCTTTCAACGCAGCTCGCCTCGAGCCGCTGTCCCCCAATGCTGCCGCAGCGCAGCGTCCGACGCCGACCTCGAGCGCGACCGCGATTGCTGCCACGCTTTCAGGCAGCGGCGGCAGCGATTGAGTGATGGGCAGCGTCAAGCTGAGCCATTCATAAAGGATTGATGCGCGATGAGCGACGGCTTTGAAGCCCGTTCGCTCATCGCAGCCGCGCAAAATTGCCGTGATGATTCCCAACAGTTCGCACCCCAACCCGCTGCTCGAGCGCGAGCGCTGGCGTTCCTTGAATGGACATTGGCGCTTCGCATTTGATGCCACTGGCCAGTACCGTCACCCGAGCGAAGTCGAGTTCAACCTCGAGATCACCGTGCCGTTTCCGCCAGAAAGCGCACTGTCCGGTATCGGCGATCAGGGGCTGCACATTGCCGTCTGGTACGCGCTGCGCGTGGAGTTGAGTGACGGGGATCTACCACCACCCGGCGGGCGGCTGATGCTGCATTTCGGTGCGGTCGATTACCAAGCCACCGTCTGGGCGGGCGGGCAGCACATCGGCGAGCATCGCGGCGGTCACACACCGTTCGCGTTCGATGTCACGGACGCGATTCAGACCCTCGAGTCCGGTTTGCGAATCTTGGAGATCGTCGTGCGGGCCGAGGACGACCCGAATGATCTCGCCAAGCCGCGTGGCAAGCAGGACTGGCTGCCCGAACCGCACGCGATCTGGTATCCGCGCACGACCGGCATCTGGCAAGACGTCTGGCTCGAGCCGGTTGCGGCCGTGCGAATCGATGAGTTGCACTGCACGCCGTATCTGGAGCGCTGGGAGTTCGGCGTGGACGTGCGCGTGACGGGTCAGTTGCGCGACGGACTGCAATTGCGCGTTCGGCTTTTAGAGGACGAGGACGCGTTGGCTGATGATCGCTACGCGCTGACACGCAGTGAGGTCTCGCGGCGGATCGGTTTGCAGGATCCCGGCGTCGACGATTTCAGGGATTACCTGCTGTGGAGTCCGAGCCACCCGCATCTGATTCGCGTGATCGTGGAGTTGCTGGATGGCGAGGCGCTGATCGACCGCGTGCTGTCGTACACGGCGATGCGGAGCGTGGCGGTCACGGAGAATCTGTTTTTACTCAACAAACGCCCGCTGACGCTGCGCCTCGTTTTGGATCAAGGCTACTGGCCCCAGTCGCTGCTGGCCGCGCCGAGCGACGACGCCCTGCGCCGCGACGTGGAATTGGTCAAGCGTCTGGGCTTCAACGGCGTGCGTAAGCACCAAAAAATAGAGCATCCGCGCTGGTTGTACTGGTGCGATGTGCTGGGCGTGCTGGTCTGGGAGGAGATGCCCAGCCCGTACCGCTTCACGCCAGATGCCGTGGAGCGCTTGACCAGCGAATGGCTCGAGGTATTGCGACGCGATGTCTCGCACCCGTGCATCGTCGCGTGGGTTCCGTTGAATGAATCGTGGGGCGTGCCAGACCTGCCGACGAACGCCGCGCACCGCGATTACGTCAGTGCACTGTATCACCTGACCAAAGCCATCGATCCGACGCGCCCGGTGATCGGCAACGACGGCTGGGAAGTCTCGCAGACCGACATCGTTGGCATTCACGATTACAGCGATGACCTTGTGATGTTGGAGCGGCGCTACAGCGACCTCGGGGCGGTGCGTCGCACGGTCGAGCACCAGCGCCCCGGCGGGCGACCGCTGCGCTTGGAGGGTTTTGCCTTGAAAGACCATCCCGTCGTGCTTTCCGAGTTCGGCGGCATCAGCATTGCGGGTCAGGGCGGTTGGGGATACTCGAGCGCCAGCGACGAGGCGGCATTGGTCGTGCGCTTCGAGGCGCTGATGGGTGCGATTCACCGAAGCAGCGGACTAGCCGGTTTTTGTTACACGCAACTGTGCGACACCTTCCAAGAGAAAAACGGTTTACTGCGCGAGGATCGCAGCCCGAAAGCCGATCTCGAGTTGCTGTCGGCAGCCGTGACCGGACGGACTCGAGCGGGCTGATGGTCATGACCCATCCGAAACTCTTCAAATCGTTTTTCATGGGCGGGTTTGAATGCACGACCCACGTTGGTGTGCGCGGCTATCGCCACGACGTGCTGCACGCCACGCGTCACGATCTGAGCAGTGCAAAAGATTACAAGTTACTCCAAGAGATCGGTATTCGCACGGTGCGCGAGGGGCTGCGCTGGAACACGATAGAACCTCGAGCCGGGCAGTACGATTTCAGCAGCGTGCTGCCGATGCTGCACGCCGCAAGGGAAACCGACACGCAAGTCATTTGGGACTTGATGCACTTCGGGATTCCCGACGGGCTGGATGTCTACTCGAGCGCCTTCGTGGATCGGCTCGAGGGGCTGGCTCGTGCGTTCACGAAAGTGCTGTGCGATTTCACGGATGTACCGTGGCTGACGCCCGTCAACGAGATTTCGTTCACCGCGTTTGCCGCTGGCGACGCGGGTTTTTTCGCGCCGTTCCAGCGCGGGCGCGGACACGAACTGAAACGCCAACTGGTGCGAGGGACGATTGCGGCCACCCGAGCTATTCTGGAGCTTGCGCCGCACGCCCGATTGATGCAACCCGAACCGCACATTCACATTGTCACCGCACGGGATCGGCCGTGGGAAGTGGGTGCAGCCGCCGATCACCGCGAGGCGCAATTTCAAACGTGGGACATGATCGCGGGTCGTTTTGAACCAGAACTCGGCGGCGAGGAGCATCTGCTGGACGTGATCGGTGTCAATTACTACCCGGACAACCAGTGGGAGCATGGCGGGCCACCGATGAAAATGGACGACACGCGCTGGCGGGCGTTGTCGATCTCGCTCGAGGAGATTGCGGCGCGGTACGCGCCCAGAGCGCTGATCGTCTCCGAGACCGGCGCAGAACTGGCGTTGCGCCAACCGTGGCTGGCGTACATCGGTGCTCAAGTCGAACGCGCCGTCAATCGCGGCGCGAACGTTCAAGGCATCTGCTGGTATCCGATCCTCGATCACCCCGGCTGGGACGACGACCGCCACGTGCGCTGCGGACTGTACGGCTTTCGGCGGCGCGGCGAGCGGCGTTTGGAGCTGGACTTGGCGGACGAACTCGAGCGTTGGCGGTTGCGGCTCGAGGGCTAAAGTTGTTTAGGGCGTTCGAGCGAGGCCGAAAAAAACTCGGCTTCATGACGTTTTTAGCTGAGTCTCCCTGTGTGTTCAACCAACTGCTCGAGCAGGTCGCGTAGGGTCTTCATGGTGTCTGCGCCGAGTGCGGACTCGTAATCGGCCTCGAGTTCCAGCCGCACGCGGTTGACATCTTGACAAAAGCGCCAGCCGCGCTCGGTGAAGCGAACCAAGCTGGCGCGGCGGTCGGTCGGGTCTGGGACGCGCTGCACGTAAGCGCTGGACTCGAGGTCACTGATGAGTTGACTGACCGACTGCTTGGTGACGCCGAGGCGTTCAGCCAGTGTGGTCAGGCGCGTACCGTTTGGATCGAGCTGCGACAGCAGCGTGCCTTGTGCGCCACCGAAATTCTCGTAGCCCAGCGCCTCGAGTTTCGCGGCCGTGCCCGCGCTAAGGGCGCGATGGGCGCGAATCAGCAGGCGCACAAAGGGTTGCTGGTCGCGCAGTTGCTCGAGTTTTTCAATGGATATGTTGCGTTTCAGTCTAGTCACGAGACAATCTTAACAAATGGTTCACCTACTTGACTAATTTAGTCAGGTGAGCTTATTATTTTTGAAGCGGCTCAAACAGCAGTTTTGGAGACCAATCATTGACTATCTCAACCAGAACCCGATTTACCCGCGTTTCGCACCACTCGCTGCGTCTATGGAAACAAAGACGCCGCTCCGCCAGACTTTCGAGGAGTCCAGATGAGCATTCAAGTCGGTACATCCGCCCCCGCATTCAGCACCCGCGACACTTTCGGCGCAGCCATCACGCTCGAGGACTACCGAGGCAAATGGTTGTTGCTGTCGTTCCTTCGCAACGGCGCGTGCGCCCTGTGTAACCTACACGTTCATCATTTGATCGAAGCCTTCCCCAAGCTGCACGCGCAAGGTCTCGAGATTGTCACGGTTTTCGAGTCACCCGCTTCGAGCGTTGAGCAAAACGTCGGCAAGCAAGATGCCCCGTTTGCGATCATTGCCGACCCGGAGGCGAAGTTATACGCGATGTATGGAGTTGAAATCTCTGAGGAAAAAGTCAATGCAACGGTGGCGCGGCTGGAGACGCCAGCAGTGATTCGGGCGGCGGCTGAACACGGTTTTCAGCTCACTCCAGAAGAGGGCAGCAATTTTTACCGCATGCCAGCCGAGTTCCTGATCGGGCCAGATGGCGTAGTCCGCATCGCCCATTACGCCAACTACATCTACGACACCCTCGACCCAGCGACGCTCGAGGAGGCGCTGACGGCCAAGCATTGAACGCCCCAACCCCTTAGCTTCAGTCCGCTCGAGGCTCGTTCGGCAATATCTGCTTGTTGAACACGCTCAGCGCCTGCGCGACGATCTGATCCATGTTGTAATACTTGTACGTCGCCAAGCGCCCGACGAACAGGACTTTATCCTCGAGCAATGCGTCGGCCTCGTAGCGCTTGTAGAGCGCGTTGAATTCTGGCATGGGAATCGGGTAGTACGGGTCGCCATCGCTGCGGGGGTACTCGGTGACGATACTGGTTTTATCATGCGTTTGCCCGGTGATGTATTTGAACTCGCTGATGCGGGTGTAGGCGTACTCGTTCGGGTAATTGACCGTGCCCGTCGGCTGGTACTGCGCCGTGTCTAAGGTGCGGTGTTCAAAGTGCAGGCTGCGGTACGGCAGCTTGCCGTAGCGGTAATCGAAAAACGCATCGACGGGCCCGCTGTAAATCATTTTATCAAACGGCACAATTTCAGCGATCTCGCGGTAATCGGTGTTCAGCATGACCTTGATGTTGGGGTGAAAGAGCATCCGCTCGAACATTTTGGTGTAGCCGTGCAGCGGCATCATTTGGTATTTGTCGCCGAAGTAACGGTCGTCTTTGGAAATATTTACGGGAACTCTTGAGGTGACGCTAGCGTCCAGCTCATCGGGTTTGCGCTCCCACTGCTTCAGGGTGTAACCCAGAAAAACGTTTTTGTAGATGTACTCTGCCAAGTATTTCAGGTCGGCGTCGGATTCGTTCATCATTTCCAGAATCGGTTGCTTGACGCCGTAGCCGTAACGCTCGACGAGTTTGCGCTCCAAGCGTGCGGCGTACTCGCTCGGGAAGAGGGTTTTCAAACTGTCCATGTTGAACGGAATCGGCACGAGCTGCCCCTCGACGCTGCCGAGCACGCGGTGCTGGTACGGCCGCCACTGCGTGAATTGGGATAAATAATCGATGACCTCGAGCGAGTTGGTATGGAAAATGTGCGGCCCATACGGGTGAATCAAAATCCCGCTTTCATCGTAGGTGTCAAAGGCGTTCCCGCCGATGTGAGTGCGTTTATCGACGATCAGCACGCGCTTGCCAAGCTGCGTGGCGAGGCGTTCGGCCAGCACCGCGCCCGCGAATCCAGCGCCGACGATCAGGTAATCAAATGCCATGTGTACTCCCAGAATTCGCATCACGTTCACGCTCGAGGGCGTGGAAACAGTCTAGCTTTTTGCGGCTCACGACGAAGGGCAGAGGCAATTTGCACCCCTGCCCCCCTCGAGCCTGCTCTTCTCAAGCACTGGCTCGAGGTGATCTGCTTTACTGCTGCATCGCGGCCGGGTTGATGACGCGCTCGGCCAGCGCGGTCAGTTTGTGATCGGTCGCGCCCTCTTCCTTGGCGATGCGATCCAGCACGAAGGCGGCGCTCGCATCGCCGAGTTGCTTGGCGTAGGTGCGTACCGTGCCGTAACCCGCGATTTCGTAATGCTCAATGCGCTGCGAAGCCGCGATCAAGCCAGCGTCCATCACGTCTGGATCGGCGTCCTCTTTCATCAGCTCGCTGCTTTCGGCAATCAAGCCTTTCATGGCTTTGCACTCGTGACCTTCCGGGTTCTCACCAGCGGCACGAATCAGCTTCGCAACATCCTCGCGCTGCTGCTTGGTTTCTTCCAAATGCTGCTCGAAACTGCGCTTGAGTTCTGGGTTGGTCGCGGCCGCCGCCATTTTCGGCAGAGCTTGGCAGAGTTGAGTCTCGGCCGAGTACAGGTCGCGCAGTTGCTCGATATAGAGGTCTTTTAATGTCGCCAGTTCCATATTGATGCTCCTTTGGTTTGAATGGCTCGAGGACGAGTTTTTAGCGCTGATTGCCGCTCAGTCGCTCGTCGAGCGGTTTACTCTGGTCTCTGGCGTTTTTTTTGGGCGTTATCGGGTCGCCGTTCTCATCCGAGGTATCGCCGCCCTGCGCGTACTCGAGGTCGGTGTCCGGAGTGCGGCCCTCGCCTTTGCCTTCACGGTCGCGGTGTTCCTGCGCGGGGTTGTCGTCGTCGGTGAACAGCGGGTCGCCGTTCTCGTCGTACATGCCTTTATCGATTGCGCCTTGGTCGTTGGCGGCTTTGTCGCCACCGGGGATCACGGCTTGGGTCATGTACGGTTGATTGGCGTTGCTGCCAGTTTTAGATCTGTTGCTCATTGGTTGCTCCTTACCCGCGCCGATTGACGTTGCCGCTGTCATCGCCATCCAAATCGCGGTCGCCGCTCGAGTCCATCAGGCTCGAGCCAGCCAAGCTCGGATCGCCGTGGGTGTACTCGCGGTCGTTGCCCAGCCGCGCAGCGGTAGGAGCAGTCATGCCCGCTTGCGCTTGCGTTTCGCTGAGCGCTGGACTGGTCTGGGCGCTCGAGCCGTTCAGGGTGCTCGAGCTAGACATGTCACTGTTGAGGTCGGCGTCGCGGGTCTGGGCTTTGTCTTTGACGACGACACTGCCGTCCTGCAACAACTCACCAAGCTTCTCGACGCCCTGCTCGAGCATAATCTGCGGGTCTTTGAAAAGGCTGGCGAAGGTTTCGCCGATCGCACCGAGTGGCGGCGCGTATTCCATGTGAACCGTGATTTTTGAGCCTGCGCCGTTTGGCTCTATTTTGATGAAGCCTTTGGTGTCGATCATGCCTTTGGTGCTGTGCCACGCGAGGTGCTTCGGGGCTTCTTTGGTGGTGGTGATCGCCTGCCACGACACGGGAATTCCCAGTGGTCCGGACACGTGCCACTCGGAGGTGTCCCCAGAGAGCAACTCGATTTTTTTGATGTTTGGCATGAACTGGTCAAAATTTTGGTAGTTGGACACGTAATCCCAAGCGGTTTGCGGCGCGGCGTGGACATTGACACTGGCTTCGGCGGTGTACATGTTGACCTCCTGTGGTGCTTTGAACACGGTGCGGTGAGGGTTTGACCTGAACGGTGTCGGTCAGGGTACTCGAGCAGCGTAAGGGCAGGGCTTGACGGGGTTTTGTCTCGCAACTGAAGCTGGACTGAGTGCTCAGATCGACGCGGTTTTAATTTGGCTCGAGGAATTCAAAGACGTGACCAGCGGGATCGCGCACCGCCAGTCCGTGTGCGTCGCGCAGGAGTGGTAAACCGGCTTTGAGCACCAAAGCGCTGAGCGTCCCCAGATCGGCGTGGAAACTGACCAGCGTTAACTGCGCGAAATGACGCTCCGACTGGCACGTGTGCAGCTTCAAACCAGACGCACAGGCGGCCGCACGGGGCATACGCACGGGCAGCCGCTCGAGCATCGTGCGATCCAAGATTTATTGAGCTTCGTCTTGCCGACTTCGAGGCTCGAGTTGAGCTGCGGCTGACCGAAACTTGAGCCATGAAAAAGCTCGAGGGCGCGAACCCTCGAGCTTTGTACCGTTGGCTTCTTGAACGTGAGATTGTTTAGAAACGGTACGCGACGCCAGCGCCAAGGCCGAAGCTCGTGCCACTGCCGAAGTTCGTGCGGGCTTCAAAATACCCAGAGAAGTTGTTGGTGATGTCGATGTCCACGCCCGCATTGACGAGTCCCGCGACGCTCGGCAGCACACCCAAGTACAGACCGCTGTAAAGCATGATCTGCTGATTGACGTTGTACTCCACGCCGGTCGTCAAACCAAAACCGACATCGACCGCTCCGGCAATCGCCAGCGCGATGCTTGGCCCAACCCAAACGCCGCCGTTTTGAAAGGCGAAGGTCGCCACGGGCGCGGCGGCGATGCTGAAGACGTTCGGGATGTACCCAGCGCTGACCCGAGCACCGAGGTTGATGCCCGGCGCGATCTGCGCGAGGTTGTTCAGCGACGCGTCGGCCGTGAAACCAATGCCGCTGCCGAAACCGAAGTTGATCCCGAAACGAACCCGAGTCATATCCAGCGCATCGGCCGCATGGGCGCTCGAGGCGGCGAGGGCGACGGTCAGGGCGATCAGACTAGATTTTACGTATTTCATGATGTTCTCCGTGGGCGGCTCGTTTGGATTGTTGAACGACGAGACCGCGCTGAACTGCAACGGAGTATCCCGATTGCCCTTGAGTCGCATCTGCTTTGAAGCTGAACCCGTGCTGAACGCAAGTTCGCAAGCTGAAACTGCGTACTGACTCGAGAATCGAACGTTTTGATGGTTGCTCGAGCCATCAAGTACGGCTTTTAGGTTTTGCCTTTGTTGTCAAGCCAGCACTGCAACTCAGAATCTCGAGTTGCGAACCATTGATTTCTGAACTCGAGCCTCGGCCATTCAGCGCCAGAGCTTCCAGTTCAGCACATCGCGGGTGCGCCACGCGTTCTTCTCTTTGAGACCGCGCAGGAAACGCCACGCTTGCGTGCGGAGCAGTGCGCTGACCACGATCAGCCAGTGGTACGGCGTCCACTGATACCCAAGCAGCCAAGTCGTTCCCAGACTGGTAAAAGCACCCAGCAGCACGCCAGACAGCACGCCGCCAACGAAACCCGCCAAGCCAGTGACCGCGCTCAGCACCGCGATGAAGCTCGCTCGGTTTTCACGCGGGGCGCTTTCCAGCGCCAGATTGAACTGCGCCGGGCCAATCGCGCCCCAGATCAAAGCGTCCACCACGCCAGACAGCCAGATGGGCCACAAATTACCGGGTGTGGCCAGCAGCCACGTCAGCGGCAGCAACGTGCCCGCGCCGACGGTGGTGATCTCCAAGATCGGCTTGTTGCCTACCCTGTCGGCGAGGCGTCCCCACTGCGGCGAAAAGAGCAGCGCCGACACGGCTGCGATCACGCTCCAGAGCGCGATTTGCGTGTAGGACATCTGCAAATGCTTGAGGAAATACGCGAAGACGAACGGCGCGACGATCAGCACCGCAAACGTCCAGTACGACGCGAAGATCAGAAAGCGCCTGAAATTGAGGTCTTGGAACGGCACAGTGAACGTGGCCAACAGTGGCAAGCGCTGCGCCGTCACCAGCGGCTCGGAGTGCGTCAGCAGCAGACTCGAGGCGATTAGACCGTTAAAAATAGCGAAGACCAGCACGAGTTGAAAACTCAGCGGTGCAGCCACCGCGTCCACGAACGCGCCCGCACCGAGATTGGCGAACATGCCGACGATCCCCAGAATCCCGCCGCGCAAGCCAAAGTACCGCCCGCGCTGCTCCTGCGGCACGACATCGCCCATCCACGCTGTCCACAACGCGCCGTTACCGGCTAAGAAAATCCCGGAAACGGCAATCGTGACGATCAGCAGCCCGGCCCTCGAGTCGGGCGGCGCTACCTCAGGCAGCAGCGCCGCGACCGTCCAGATCACGCGCCCCAAAACGGCCGTGGCGACCGTCAACGATTTGCGGCGTCCAACCCGGCCCGCCAGCCACGCGATCAGCGGCGCGAGCACCTGCCCCAAGAGCGGTACGCTGGCGATCAAGCCCAGTTCAAACGGCGTCGCGCCCAAATAGAGCGCGTAGCCGGTCAGCACACTGCCCTGCGTCCAGTTGATGAACAGCATCGAAAAGCCGCCCTCCAAGATAGACAGGTTCATCGTGCGCGTCGCGTGGGCGGGCGAAAAATCGCGTCCCGGATGAACGAGCTTGAGGAGCTTCTCGAGCCAGCTCACAAGAATTTCTTGGCCGCTGTCCGTGCCAGCACGTCGCAGCGCTCGTTGAGCGGATCGCCCGCGTGGCCCTTCGTCCAGTCCCAGCGCACGTCGTGCGTGCGGGTCAGTGCCAATAGTCGCACCCACAAATCTTGATTCTTCACGGCTTGCTTGGTGCTCGTCACCCAACCGTTGCGCTGCCAACCCTCGAGCCAGCGCTTGGTGAAGGCGTGCTGGACGTACTTGCTGTCCGTGCGAATCGTGATCTGGCAGGGTTCTTTCAAGGCTTCCAGTGCGCCGATGGCCGCCATCAGTTCCATGCGGTTATTGGTGGTGTCGGCTTCGCCGCCGCTCAACTCCAAAGTCTTACACGCTCCACTCGGGGCGCGGTACTCGAGTACGGCCGCCCAACCGCCCGCGCCGGGGTTTCCTAGGCAACTGCCGTCGGTGTGAACCGTGAGTTGCTTGATGGGTTTGCTGGCGCTCTGAACCGTCACGCTGCACAGTCTAGCGTTTTGCGCTCACCAGTCTGGCTCGAGCCTCACGGTCAGTCAGCGCGACGCTAACCGAGCGATACCGACTCGAGATAGACCTGCATGACCGTTCACCACGCGTTCGAGCCTGCGGTGCAGTCGGAGAGTGCGACCTCGAGCTGCCGTGATCGAGGAACGGTCAGCAACGTCGGAACTTTTTTTCCCTACGACGCGTACACCCCAGACATGACCAGAATCCTCGCTGCCGCGCTGCTGATGTTGTCCCTCGCATCGTGTGCCAAGTCCGAAACCGATGCAATGCGCGATCAGAACGCCACGCTCAAACGCCAGCTCGAGGTGGTGACGGCGGAGCGCGATGCCTTCAAAGCGCGGCTCGAGGCGGTCAGATCAGCGCTCGAGGGTAAAGCATCAGTCGTCACAGCCCCAGAAACCGCATCGCCCGCCACACCACCCAACTCGAGCGCTCCCGTCGATCCGAGCGTCACACCCACGCCAGACTCGAGCGCAACGCCAGCAGTCCCAGCCCCGACGCCCGCCGATCCGGCCATCACCGAGCGCACAGCTCGGCTCAAAACCTACGCCGACAACGTGCTGAGCGCCGCGCAGAACTTCAAATCTCAAGCGGGCAGTGAACCCCCAACCGATTGCTCGAGCGGCTACAAGGCTGGCGATTACAGCGTCGAAAAACCCGTCGATGCGTTGCCCGAGTGCATCGTCACGACCAGCGGCGACGGCGCGTACAATGTGCGGCTGCGCGACGAGGGCGGACAAACCGTCAGCGTCCCCTAAATTTCTTGACACCCGCCCGTCTCGAGGCTATGCTATTTGGCGCGTGGTAGGTGTAGCTCAGTCGGTTAGAGCGCTGCTCTGTGGAAGCGGAGGTCGCGGGTTCGAACCCCGTCACTTACCCCAAGCCAAAACCTCGGGCGGAAGCTGGTTACTCAACCACTCCGCTCAAGGTTTTTGTTGACCGTCTCAAGGCCACTGGTGTACCCTACTTCGCGCACTCTCTCGAGAGGCAATTTTTTCAATGGCTCGAGGGTGAGTTCTTAAGCGAGGATGGCGGAACTGGTAGACGCGCTGGATTTAGGATCCAGTACCAACTGGTGTGCGGGTTCAAGTCCCGCTCTTCGCACCAAAGACTGTTGGTTTTAAGAATAAAAAGGTTTGGAGAAACGTACTCATGGCAGAATTGCTCGAACGCAGCGGTAACAAGGTGAAATTCAAAGTCGTGGTTCCCGCCGCGAAAGTCTCGGAAGCCTTCACGGGCGTGATGAACGCGCTCTCCAAGCAGGTGCGAATCGACGGTTTTCGCCCCGGCAAGGCTCCCAAAAGCGTGATCGAACGCCGCGTCGGAGCGGATTTCGTCAAAACCGAAGTCGCACAGTTCCTGATCCAAAACAATTACAGCGACGCTGTGAAAGAACTCGAGCTGACTCCAGTGGACGCCAATGTCACGCCCGGCGCTGTGTCGGAAGGCACGGATTTTGAGTTCACCGTCGACATCGACAATTACCCGCAAGTGACCTTGCCCAACTGGGAAGCCTTCACGCTCGAGGCTGCACCCGTCACGGTCGGTACTGAAGACCTAGAAAAAGCATTAGAGGAACTGCGTCAAAGCCGCGCTGTGTACGAGCAAGTCGAGCGCCCAACTGAGAGCGAGGATATGGTCAACGTCGAGATTCTCGAGGGTGAGGACACCGGCAAGACCTACCCCGTGTACATCGACCGTGCCGAAGCTGGCGTGCGCGACGCGCTCTTGGGTAAAGTCGTGACTGACGAGGTTGAAGTCAAGGTTTCCGAAAACACGGAGACCGACGAGGCGACGCTGCTGAAAGTCAAGATTCTGGACATCAAAGCCAAAAACATCCCAGCGCTGGACGAGGAATTCGTCAAAAGCTTTGGCATGGAAGACGTGACCACGCTGGAGACCTTCAAAGAGCGCGTGCAGCGCGATTTGGAAATGCAAGCAGAGCAAAAAACCCGCACCGATAAGCGCGACGAGTTCGTCAAGAAACTCGGTGACGGCGCGACCGTCGAAGTACCCGCCATCATGATCGAGCGCCGCCGCGAAGCGATGGAGCAAGACTTGGGGCGCGACTTGGAGCAGCAAGGCATCACCTTGGACGCGTACAAGCAGTACCTCGGTGCGGAAGGCAAGCTCGAGGAGTTCGTCAAAGACTTGGAGACTGGCGCACTGACCCGCGTTCGCAACGATCTGGCCTTAGAGCAACTTGCGGAAAGCTTGGGCACGAAGCTCGAGGAGAACGAGTGGCGGGCGAGCTTGGAGAATTACGCCCGCAATAGCCGCGTCAGCGTCGCTGGTTTACTCAAAGCCCTCGGCAACGAAGGCGTGGAGAATTTCCGGGTCATCGCCACCCGCGACAAAGCCTTGGAGCAAGCGCTCGCCAAGCTCGGCTAAGACAATTCAGCTCGAGGAAACCGCGATCCGCGAACTGGGTCGCGGTTTTTGATGCTCGAGCCTCGAGAAGTAAACGTGAATGGGGCGAACATGCAGTTCGCCTCTACGCTGATTTTTCACAGACTCGAGTCTCGAGAGATTCACAAGCGGCTCGAGCAACGTTGCTCTGCACGCGATTCGCGTTAACGTGAAAAGGGCGAACACAGTGAGAATTGCACGCATGAGCGTGACGTTCGCCCCTACGAACACCACGAAACGGCGGCTCGAGCTAGAAATCCGCGACGAGTTCCTGCTCTTGCTGCGGCTGACCAAACTTGATCTGCCCGTCTTGCACGCCGATGTAGACATCGCCCTGCGGGAACTCGAGCAGCGCCAGTGACAGTGGATCTTCGATTGAATCGCGGATGATCGCCCGCAGTTGACGGCTCGAGCCTTTGAGTTTGACTTTGCTCACCAAGTAATTGGCGACGCTAGCCTCGAAGGTCACGCGCAATTCGCGGCTGACGAGTTCCAAACGCATCTCCTCGAGCAGACTGCGGGCGATGTTGACCAGTTCCGGTTCGCCCAGCGGCTTGAAGCGGATCACCTCATCCAGCCTGTCCAGAAACTCTGGCGTAAAGAGGTTTTTGATCGGTTGCGTGTCCGTAACCGCATCGTCGCCACTGAAGCGCACGCCGCCAGCGAGGTTAAAGCCAGTGTTGCTGGTCATAATCAAGATGCAGCGCCGGAAATCCACGGTGCGCCCCATGCCGTCGGTCAGACGCCCATCGTCTAAGACCTGTAAAAAAGCGTTATAGACATCGGGGTGGGCTTTTTCGATTTCGTCCAGCAGAATCACGCTGAACGGCTGGCGACGGATTGCTTCGGTCAGCCGTCCGCCCTGATCGTAACCGACATACCCCGGAGGTGCGCCGATCAACTTGGAGACGCTGTGCGATTCCTGATACTCGCTCATGTCAAAACGCACCAGACTGCGCTCGGAGCCAAACAGCGTCCGTGCCAGCGCCTTCGCCAAATGCGTCTTGCCGACGCCGCTCGAGCCGACGAACAAGAAGCTCGCACTGACTCTGGTCTGTCCGCCAAGCCCAACTTTGCTGCGCCGCAGCGCTGCCGCGAGTGCCTTGACCGCATCGGGCTGCCCGAAGACCTGCTTGGAGAGATTATCCTCGAGCATCAGCAGCTTGCCGTCATCGCGGTCATCGACGTAGACGCCGCCCCACGAGTTGACAACGCTCTCCAAGTCCTCTCTGGAAACAATCGGCGTGCCGTCGGCATCCTCGAGAATCGGCATGTTCAGACTGGCGTTCAAACGCACCCTCGAGCCAGCCTCGTCGATCAAGTCGATCGCCTTATCGGGGAAGTTGCGTCCCGGCAGGCTGCGCTCACCGACTTTGACCGACAGTTGCAGAATCGCGTCGGGGATGATGACGTTGTGATGCTCCTCGTAACGCGATTTCAAACCGCGCAGAATCTCGAGGGTATCCTCGGGCGACGGCTCGAGCACCAGCACTGGCTGGAAGCGCCGCTCGAGCGCGGCGTCTTTCTCTATATAGCGGTGGTACTCGCCGGTCGTGGTCGCGCCGATGACCTGCACCTCGCCGCGACTGAGCGGTGGCTTCAAAATGTTCGCGGCGTCGAGCGTGCCTTCCGCGCCGCCTGCGCCGACGAGCGTGTGCAACTCGTCCACGAAAGCGATCACCCTCGATTGCCGCAGTTCGTCGATGATTTGACGCAGCCGCTCCTCGAACTCGCCACGATACTTCGTGCCCGCCACGACGCCCGCCAGGTCAATCGAGATCAGGCGCATCCCGCGCAGGTTCGGCGGCACGCGATTCTCGACAATCGCTCGCGCCAGCCCCTCGGCAATCGCGGTCTTACCAACGCCCGGATCACCGATCAGCACCGGGTTGTTCTTGGTGCGCCTCGAGAGAATCTGCACGACGCGGCGAATCTCCTCGGCGCGACCGATTACGGGATCCAGCTTGCCATCTCGAGCCTCTTTTGTGAGATCGCGCCCGTACTCGTCCAGAAACGGCGTGTTGGCGGGCTTGGTTTCCTGCTTCGGATCGGCGTGCGCCAAAATCCGCCAGCGGATCGTGTCTGGATCCCTCGCCAGATCGGTTAAAATCCGGTACGCCACGCCGTCACCTTCACGCAGAATGCCTAAGAGAATGTGTTCAGTGCCAATGACTTGACTGCCCAAATTGCGGGCTTCGCTCGAGGCTAACTCCATCACGCGACGCGCTCTGGGCGTGATCGCGGGTGCTTCGGTGTGGCGCAAGCCCTCGCCGCGCCCGATGATCTCCTCGACGCGCCGCCGGAAACCCTCGAGCGTCGCGCCGAATTCGGTCAGAATGCGGCAAGCCGTGCCGCCCTCGCGCATCAGTCCCAACAGCAGATGCTCCGGGCCGATCATCGCGTGGCCAAGCTTGCTGCCCTCCTCGCGGGCGTAGTGAAACACGAGCCTAGCTCGGTCGTCGTAGCGATTCATGATGTCACCCCTCGAGCAGCGCGGTTCATACGATGAGGTGATTGTACAATGCCAATCCAATTCACTTGTGCGGCCTTTGTCACCATGACCAGAGAGAAGACGATCAATCCCCTCGAGTATTTCGCGCTGCACGCGCTCACCGTGCGCGGTCTAGAACAAATCGATGTGGGTTTCAACAACACCGTGTGGCTGACCGACGAGTACGCCCTGCGCGTCTCGAGGGGTGACCAAGTTGACCATAGAAAAGAGGTTCGGCTTGCACTGCACGCGCTGTCTCTGGGCATCCGCACCTCGAGACCAATGTTTTGGGCTGAGGAGTACAGCATCTGGCAGCGCGTCAGAGGCAGCCACGCCACGCCGCCGCAACCGCGCCAAGTTTGGGAGGCGCTGCTGGATGACCTCGAGCTGTGGCACGCCAACCCGCCCTCGCCAGCTCCGAGGCTCGAGGATTGGGTGCAAACGCCGTTCCCGTGGGATCGCTCACCATCCCCACCCGGCATCTGGCACGCCGACCCGGGCTTGCTGCGTAACGATTTCGCCATGCAGCTCGAGGAGACTGAGCGCAAGCGCATCGCAGACCTGTTCAAACCGCGCCGCCTCGAGCGGCTACACTTCCTGCACGGTGACGCTTTCTCCGCGAACATCATCGTGGACGATGGACGTTACGCCGGGCTGATCGACTGGGGCAACGCCCAATGGCACGCGCTGGAACGCGAATACGCGTGGCTCGAGGACGACGCGCTGGGGATCGCTTTGACCCGCCATGACTTTGACCTCGAGCTGCTGTACGGGCTGCGCTTGGAGTTGCTGCTGTTCGTCGGTTCCCTCGGGCGAGTGACGCTGGGCGACGTGCGGCGCGTGCTCGAGTGCGTGGGGTGAGGAAGCTCGGATTTTTCGCCTCTCCCGCAGGGAGAGGCGAAGGGTCTAAAGCGTTTGTGACGCTAAAAGCTCAAGGCTCGAGTCAACTCGAGGTAAACGTTAGATTCGCGTATTTCACCAGTAACTTCTTCGTGCCCGCCGCGCCTTCAAACGCGATCATCGCCTCGAGCCGGTCGCCACTGCCGGTCGTGGCCAGCACCTTGCCCGCGCCGAATTTCGGGTGTGACACGCGCTCACCGCCTTTGACGAGCGTGACCGCGCCGCCCGCCGCCTCGAGTTGCTTCATCAGTGCGGGCGCGACCCTGCCCGGATCAATGCGGCTGCCGTAGGGTTCGTTGAACAGATTGACCGGTTCGAGCAGTTCAGACGGGATGTCTTTAATGAACCTCGAGTCCTCGCTGGGCATGGTCTTGCCGAACACTTGGCGCGATTCGGCTGAAGTGAGCCACAGCCGCTCCATCGCTCGAGTAATCCCGACGTACAGCAGCCGCCGCTCCTCTTCGATGCCGCCCGGCTCCGGGATCGACGACTTGTGCGGCAGTAAACCTTCCTCGAGTCCGACCACGAAGACGTTCTCAAATTCCAAGCCCTTGGCGTTGTGCATCGTCATCATCGTCACCGCGTCGGGTGGAGTGTCTTTGTTGTTGTGCTTGTTGCGGCGGTCGTCCACGCTGCTCAGCAGTGCGCTGTCGTCCAGAAACTCTTGGATCGTGCCGTGGTTTTCCTTGTCCCAATCGGCGGCGGCGTTGACCAACTCGCTAATATTCTCGAGGCGCTGCTCGGTTTCGTGCTTCTCGGTTTTCATTTCACTGTTGAGCATTTCGCGGTAGCCGCTGACATCGATCACCAATTTGAAGAAATCCTCAGCCGAGTGCTCTGTCGCGTACTCGCTCAGCTCGAGCAGCAACTTGCCGAAGGCGGCTGCCTTGTCCCCGCCGCGCTCGAGGATCTCGTCGGCTTGCAAGAACGCGGTCAGCAAGCTGGTCGTATTCGCGGTCGCCCACGTCTCGAGCTTGAGAATGCTGGCGTCGCCCACGCCGCGACGCGGGCGCTTCAGGGCGCGTTTCAATGCCAAATCGTCTAAGGTGTTCACGGCAACTCGAGCGTATGAAAGCATGTCTTTGATTTCTTGGCGCTCGTAGAAACTGGTTCCGCCGATCAAACGCACCGGAATCTGCGACCGCAAAAACCGCTCCTCGAGCACCCGCGATTGCGCGTTGGTGCGGTACAGGATCGCCATGCGGCTGTACGCGACGCCCTGCCCAAACAAATGCTCGATCCGGGATGACACGAACTCCGCTTCGGCGCGGTGATCCGGGGCGCGGTACAGGCGCACCGGCTCGCCATCGGGCTTGACGGGACGCAAGATTTTCTCGAGGCGCTCCGCATTCTGCTCGATCAATTTGTTCGCTACAGACAAGACTCGAGCGTTGCTGCGGTAATTCTCCTCGAGTTTGTAGACGGCGGCTTCCGGGTAGTCCTTTTGAAAGTCCAGAATGTTCTGAATGTCCGCACCGCGAAAGCGGTAAATACTTTGGTCTGGATCGCCGACCACGAGCAGATTGCCGTATTTCTCCGACAGTAACCGCGTCATCTCGTACTGCGCTTTGTTCGTGTCCTGATACTCGTCGACATGCACGAACAGCGCCCTAGACTGTACTTTCTCGAGGATCTGCGCGTGTTCCCTGAACAGTTGCACGGTCAGCGTCAGCAAATCCCCGAAGTCAATCGCGTTGACGCGCCGCATCGCGCTCTGGTAACGGCGGTAGCCTTCGACGGCGACATCCCTCGGCATCCCCGACATCCACTCGTCGCCTTCCCTCGCAAGGTCTTCGGGCGTCCAAAGGTTTGACTTGGCGCGGTCGATGATGCCGCGCAGGTAACGCGGGTTGTACTCGCCCGCGCTGGGAATCCCCTCGAGAGCACCCTTGATGATGTCGAGCTGATCGCCGTCGTCGTAAATCACGAAGCCGTGCTTAAGTCCGACGAACTCGCCGTAGGCTCTTAAAATTCGCACGCCGGCGCTGTGGAAGGTCGTGACCCAGATTTGCTCGGCTTGCGGGCCGACCAGCTTGACCACGCGCTCCTTCATCTCGGCAGCGGCTTTGTTGGTGAACGTCACGGCGAAGATTTCGTTCGGAAAGACGCCGTGCGCTTCCATCAGATGCCCGATGCGGCGCACGACCGTCGCGGTTTTGCCGCTGCCCGCGCCCGCCACGACCAGCGCGGGGCCGTGCAAATGCAGCGCAGCGGCGAGTTGCGAGGGGTTCAGTCCATCCAGAATGTTCGGGGTCGCGTCTGACATCAGCCCCGAAGTATAGCCCCCCAACTGCTTGATTACGAGCAGAGCAGAATGAAGACTCGAGCGGTAGACAAGATCCGATTCTCGAGGGTTTGAGCTGTCGACGACCATTTGTGCCGGGCGAACACAAGGTTCGCCCCTACAAAAAACCGCTCCCTACTCGAGTATTTACGATCCACTCCCGTAGGGGTTTGCCACTGCAAACCCCGTGCAACGCCAAGTCAGCACCATCCTCGAGACCAGCCAGCTCGAGGGTCAATCCAGCGCGTCCCACTCGCTGAGGAAACGCTGCACGAAGCCTTCGAGATACGCGTGACGTTCCGCAGCAATCTCGAGGGCGCTGTGTGTGTGCATGCGGTCTTTAAGCAAAAGCAGCTTCTCAGAGAAATGGTTGAGGCTGCCCGTGGATTTACTCTTGTACATCTCAAAGCTGTCGTGCAGCGTGCCCGCATCGCTCGGGTCGTACAGGGCGCGTCCCCTCGAGCCGCCGAACGCAAAAGTGCGGGCGATGCCGATTGCGCCGAGCGCATCGAGGCGATCCGCGTCTTGCACGCAGCGACCCTCGAGCGAGGGCATGTCGTCTGGGACGAGTGCACCCTTAAAACTGACGCTCGAGCAAATTTCGTAAACCTCGTCCACGACATTCGCTGCGACGCCGATGCGCTCGAGCCAGTCTTTGATGCGCGGCGTGGCGTCCAGCTTGTGATCCTCCAAATCATGCGCGAGCGCGGCTAGCTGCGTGATGTACTGATCCGCACCCTCGAGTCGCGCAAGCCGCGTTGCCATCTGCCAGACGCGGCGAACGTGCGGCCAGTCGTGGCCGCTCGAGTCGGCGCTGAAATGAGTTTCGACGGCCTTTTGTAGGTCATGAATGTGCTGCTGTTGAATCTCGGTCACGGTCGGTATTTTACGGTGCTGGCGAGTCGTGCGCTGAAAACCCGCTACACTCGAGCCATGCGATTCTTCAAAGCGATTTCGGCGCTCACGCTACTCGTCACCGCCGCGCTCGTCAGCACCCAAGCCGCGCCCAGCAGCGATGGCGTGTATGTCGGCACGCTCGGCTCGAGCGCGATCGTTTTGAAGCTCGAGACGCTCGCACCCGAGGAAGTCAGCGCCACGTATTACTACCGCCGTATCGGGCGCGATATTCAACTCGATGGTATTTCTAGGGCCAATGGCACGTTCAAATTGACTGAAGTCAAGCTGCCCGACCGCGAGGATTTCGCACGGCTCGAGTTGACATTGCAAGGCACGAATCTGAGCGGCTCGTGGGCGGAGCTGAAAGGCGAGCGGCGCGTGTACAACATCGCACTTCGCAAAGCCAACTCGAGCGATTTCGCGGCGTTGAAACTGCCCAGTGCATCAGCGCTGAAAAAATGGATGCTCGAGAATCCGCTGGACGCGTTGCGTTTCGATATGCCGCTGAAAGCCGCCAAGCTCGAGACTGTCGCTGGCAAGCGCGTGCAATGGTTGATGGAACCGAAATCCCAAACCGTTTTTCCGAGCCTGCTTAATGCCAGTGCCGCCGTGAATGACGCGCTGAACGTCGAGCGCTACCGCATCGCCAGCGATCAACTGCAATGCGTGATCGACGATTACGAATACACCCCGAAGGTCAGCTTGTACTCGAGCCGCTTGTTGAGCTTGAATGCGACAGCCACGTATTACTGCGGTGGAGCGTACCCGGATTATTTTGAGGACAATTACACGCTCGACTTAAAAACCGCTAAAGTTTTGATGCTCGAAGATTTGTACCGCTTCACGTCCGTGAAGATGGATCTCGACCCGAGCAGCGTTGGGTATTTGAAATACATCGAAGCTCGAACCAAAGTCTTGCTGAGTTTGATTTTGAAATACGGCGTCACTCAGGGGAGCATTGCTGGCGAGTCCAAAGAGGGCTTGGGGATCGACAACGGTTTTTCGGAACCGACATGGCATTTGACCGCGAAGGGATTGGTCGTGCGATCTTCCCTACCGCACGTCATATCCGCTGGCGAGGAATCATATGAACTGCCGTACTCGAGCTTGACGCAGTATTTAGCGCCGAACAGCCCGCTGAAGTGACGCAGAGCGAGGCGAGCCTCGCCGCTACGGTAGTTGAAACATGGCTCGAGATTGACGCCCAAGTCCGTGTCTCGAGCCTCAGTTGCGAAACAGCACTTGCTCGCTTCTGAAATTCCTGAGCGCCAGAAACGCGGTCAGCACGGCGAAGATCAGGTTCGACGCGACGATCACCAGCAGCATCTCGAGACCGAGTTTCCCTTTGACCAAATCCAGAATCCCAATCACGCTGCCGATCACGGGCACGCTGTAGAGCGCTGGACTGCGCTGAATGAAATCGCCGAATTGCAAGCCGATGCTCGAGAACACCGAGACCAGTTGCACGGGAATCAAGTAGGTTTGGGCTTCTTTGAACGATCTGGCGTACAAGCAAACCGCGATCAGCAGCCCCGAGAGCATCATGGCGACGCTGACACCGATCAGCAGCAGCATCGCAAAACCGCCGAAACCCAAGCTCAGATTCCCGCCCAAGCGCTCTGCGACGCTCGAGGCGTTCGCGCCGAACAGTCCGAGAATCAGCGGGCTGAGCGCGGTCGTGATGACGAAGGCGCTGATTTGCACCAGCACGCCGAACAACGCGTACAGCGTGACCGCGCCGAGCTTACCGAGCAGCACCTCGAGCCGCGTGATTGGGGAAACCAGCAGAATCTCCAAGCTGCCGCGCTCTTTTTCCCCGGCCGTGCTGTCAGTGGCGACGGTCGCGGCTGAACCGATGATCGCGTTCAGCAGCAGAAACGGGATCAGGAACGCGAACAGCCCGCCCGCCGTTTCACTGGCCGTTTCGGCGTTGACCGCCTTGGCTTTGAGCGGCTCGAGGGTATCGGCGCTCAGTCCCAGCCCCGCCAGTTTTTTGACCACCAGCTTCCTCGAGTAAGCGCCGATGATACCCTCCAGTTTATCGCGCACGACGCTAGCGCGTTGATCGGAGAACTTGACCAGCACCTCGAGCTGCACGGTTTTCTCGCCCGCTGCGACGGGCAGCCCGTTTGCTGGGACGCGCAATGCAGCGTCCACCACGCCGCTCTGCACGGCGATCAGTGGATCGGTCACGGCTTGCAATTTGACGCCGCCCTCAGCCTCGAGCAAGCCGCGCAACCCCGCTGGGATGCGCTCGAGACCCGTCACGCCGACCGTTTGACGCCGCACAACCTCGCCGCCCGAGGTCTGCGCGATCAGCGCGGGGAAACCCAGCAGGAAAATCGGTGTCAGAATGAACGGCATCATCACTGCTGATCTGAACGAGCGCACGTCGCGCACGGTCGTCAGCAGCTCTTTGAATGTCACGTGCCAAACGAATTTCCCCCGCATCATATCCTCGAGTCAAAACTTGGATTTTTAAATTGAAGTGAGCGTTCGATTGTTGATGTTTCAGAGAGCTGTTTCGTGATCCAAGATTTTGACATGGTTAGTTCACGCTCCTCGTCAACCTAAAAAACGCTTCCTCGAGATTGTTCGCGCTGGACTGCGTTTTAAGGTTTGCCACGCTGTCCTGCGCGACCAAGCGCCCGTGGTCGATGATCGCGGCTCGCTCGCACAATTCCTCGGCTTCCGCCATGATGTGCGTGCTGAACAGCACCACGCGGTCTTTTGAGCGGTACGCCCGCGCAAACTCCAAAACCGCCCGCCGCGCCACGACATCTAAGCCGTTGGTGGCTTCGTCCAGAATCAGCACGGCTGGCTCGTGCAGCACGGCTCTGGCGATCACGATCTTCTGCTTCATGCCCGTGCTGTATTCGCTGGAGCGCCTGTCCAACAAATCAGTCATCTCCAACGCCCCCTCGAGCTGCTTGATGCGTTTCTGCGCGTCAATCTTGCCGATGCCGTAAAAGTAAGCGAAATACTCGAGTATTTCGCGGCCCGTCAGGCGGTCGTACAAGCCCATGCCGCCGTTGACGACGCCGATGTTGCGCCGCACGTCTTCCGGGTGCGTGGTCACGTCGTAACCTGCGACTTTCAAGCTACCGCTCGAGGGTTTCAGTAAGGTCGCCAGCATCCGCAATGTCGTGGTTTTGCCCGCGCCGTTCGGGCCCAGCAAGCCGTAAATCTCGCCGGCCTTCGCGGAAAAACTCAAGTCCTGCACCGCTATAACCTTATCGCCGAAGCGTTTGGTCAACCCACTGACTTCAATCATGCCTCACCATACGCTGGGGACGTGAACCGCGTTCCCGCTGAGGACTCGAGCCGTGGCAGGGTCACATGTTCAAATCGCCCGCGTCGCAATCGGCACGACCGCGCCGCTCAGCGGATCCGTGCCAATCCAGACATCCACGCCGTATAAGTCGCGCAGTAAATCAGCATTCAGCACCTCGAGCGGTGCGCCGTCCGCAACGACCTTCCCCGACCCCAGCGCGATCACGCGGTCAGCGCGAGCCGCATACGGAATGTCGTGCGCGATGAAGACGACGCTGCACCCGTCCAGCGCTCGGTTTTTGAGCGTCTCGAGCAGCCGCACTTGGTAACGCGGGTCTAAGCCCGACAGCGGTTCGTCCAGCAGCAGCAGCGGTGTGCTGCGCGAGAGTGTCAATGCGATCCAAGCGCGTTTGACCTCGCCGGTGCTGAGCCGCGTCACGGGTTTGTCCTCGAGTACGCGCAGTTCCATCGCCTCGAGCGCCGCGTCGTAGGCGGTTGGGCTTGGCTCAGCCAGCAGCAGCAACTCGCGGACCGACAACGGGAAGGGCACGTGGCTGTGCGCGGGCAGAAACGCAAGTTGTTTGGCAATCGCGCCTTTTGAAAGTTCAGACAGCGCTGACCCGTTCAAACGCACCTCACCGTCGCCATGCTCGAGCGAGCGTAAGCCCGCCAGCGTCGCCAGTAGCGTCGTCTTGCCCGCGCCGTTCGCGCCGATGATCGCCGTGACCGCGCCGCCCGTAAACTCGAGGTTGACATCACTCAGCACAGCGCGTTTCCCGCGCCGCACCGTCAGGTTCTTCGTGGTGAGCATCGCTGATGACATGGCTGCGAGTGTAACGCGCCGCGCAGGTGACTCGAGACCCGCGAGACTCAACCCGTAAAACTCGAGTTTGAATTTGTGACTCGAGGTGTGCATCAAGCCGCTCCGCTCGAGTGACACAGCCCATCACTGGCTGGAGAAGATTAGGGGCTTTTTCATCCCTCGAGCCGTGACCAAAGCTGACGGTGCGGGAACTTCTAGGCTTTACACTGCATCCAAGCACTCGAGCACTGCTTTTGACTCTCTGTTGAGCACAGGGCTGGGCATTTGGAGGTCACGTGAGGGAATACGCACCGCGCCAATACACGTTCTCGGACGCCGCTCACCTGCTGCGGCGGGCCGGTTTCGCTGGCGGAGTCAGTGAAGTCGAAGCCTTGCAGAGACTCGGGCCCAGTCTGGCGGTGGAGCGTTTGCTGTACGCGTCCACGGACGACAACACGGCGGACAACCCGTTTGATTTGAACGCCTTGTTTCTGGAGCGGCAGAATGGCTCCAAAGCCAACATTGACGCCAACGCGGGGCTGAGCGGCTGGTGGGTGCATCGCCTCGCGCACACCTCGCAACCCCTCAAAGAGAAACTGGCGCTGTTCTGGCACGGGCATTTCGCCACGGAAGCGCAAAAAGTCGAAAACGCGTTTGCGATGCAGCAGCAGAACGAACTCTTCCGGCAAAAAGGCTTGGGGCGCTTCTCAGACCTCGTGCTCGAGATGGCTAAAAACCCGGCGATGCTGCGTTACTTGGACAACAACCGCAACGTCAAAGGCAAACCGAACGAGAATTTCGCCCGCGAGTTGATGGAACTCTTCACGCTCGGCGTTCACGGCGGCTACACGGAGCGCGATGTACAAGAATCGGCGAGGGCCTTCACGGGTTGGACGTTTCAGACGGGCAACCCCAACAAACCCGAAGAGAATGGGCGTTTCACTAACCCGACTTTTGTGTTCAACAAAAAAAACTTTGACGACGGCGCGAAGACGTATCTGGGCGCAAGCGGCAACTTCGGCGGCGAGGATGTCGTCAGGATCGTCACCGCGCACCCATCCACACCAAAGTTCATCATCACCAAGCTCTGGAAGTTTTTCGTCAGCGACACGATCCCCAGCAGCGATCTGGCAGAACTGACCGCGCTGTGGAACTCGAGCGGCGGCGAGATCGCGGTGCTGCTCAGAGCCATCTTCAAATCCGAGGTTTTCTACGCCAAAGCCAACCGCTTCGCGCTGATTAAATCCCCAGCCGAGTACGCGATTGGCATGCTGCGCTCCTCTCAATCCCGCCTCGCCCCGGAGCAGAGTTTGGGAATCTTCAATGCGATGCGCGTGATGGGACAGACCTTGTTTCAACCACCAAACGTCAAAGGCTGGGACGGTGGCAGCGACTGGGTTTCGGACACGACGCTACTCAACCGCCTCAACCTCGCTGGCGCGGTCACGCAGCGTAAGCTGCCCGCGCAACTGCAAAAAGATCAAGCCGCCCCGCCGACCGTGTTGACCCTGCCGATAGGCTCGAGTCTGAGTGAGACGATAGAGCTGCTGGGAAAAACGTATCTGGGCGAGCAACCCGATGGGGCGCTGCTCAGAACCATGCAACTCTACGCCGACGGCAAGAACACGCCCGAAGTAGCGAGGGGACTGGCGTATCTGGTGCTGGCCAGCCCGCAGTATCACTTGGCGTGAGCGGGATGCAGAGCGCCGAGGGCAGAGCGCAGAGCGCACAGGCGAAACCTCGAGTGTCTATTCAGTCAACGAAGCGCCAATCTCGAGGTTGCTCGAGCCGATCTCAATAAGGAGTCACATGAAGCGCAGGGATTTCCTCAAGACATCGTTTGTCACGCTCGCAGCCAGTGCGGGGATGCCGGGCTTCTTGGAGCGCACCGCTCGAGCCGCCGGGAGTGAGCGCGGCAAGATTCTGGTGGTTTTGCAGCTCTCGGGCGGCAATGACGGCTTGAACACGCTCGTGCCGTACAGCAACGGCGCGTATTACGCGGCGCGGCCAGTGATCGCGGTTTCTAAAAAAGAGGTGTTGCCGCTGAGCGGCGACTTCGGGTTTCACCCAGCGCTGAAACCGTGGATGGGCTTGTGGGACAGTGGCGAACTGGCGGTGGTGCAAGGCGTGGGCTACCCGAACCCGAACCGCAGCCATTTTGAAAGCATGGCGATCTGGCACAGCGCCGACCCGCTGGCACGCGAGACTGAAGGCTGGATTGGCAAGTTGGCTGACCGCTGGGGCGACCCGTTCTGCGCGACGAACTTCGGCAGCACCACGCCGCTGGCGCTCCGCAGCAGCGAAGTGATCCTGCCGAGCATCGACAGCGTGGACCGCTTCCAACTGAAATTAGAGCCTAAGCTGGACGCCGCGTACCGCGAGCTTTTAGCGCAACCTGTCGAAGGCTACAGCGACAAGGGCAAAACCGAGTTGCTGCGTAAAAACCTCGTGCAGACGCTCGGCAACACGGCTCGAGTGCAAAAGAGCCTCGCCAAGTACAAAGCGGGCGCGGCGTACCCCAAAAGCGGCTTTGCCAGCAACCTGCGCGATGTCGCCCGGTTGATCGCTGCCGATGTCGGTCTGCGCGTTTACTACGTGAGCTTAGGCGGCTTCGACACCCACGCTGGCCAGCCCGAGGATCACCCAAAGCTGCTCGAGACGCTCTCGAGCGCCGTGAGCGCGTTTCGCAGCGATCTGACCGCGCAGGGCAGAGCCGACGACGTGCTGATGCTGGGGTTTTCGGAGTTCGGGCGGCGCTTGACGGAGAACGCCAGCGCGGGCACGGATCACGGCAAAGCGGGCGTGATGTTCGCCATCGGCAAGGGCGTCAAAGGCGGTCTGCACGGCGCTGCGCCGGACTTAGAGAAGCTGGACGACGGCGATCCGCGCTTCACCACCGATTTTCGCGGCGTGTACAGCGAAGCGCTCGACGGCTGGCTGGGCGTACCCAGCCGCGAGGTCTTCGGAAAGGAGAGCTTCGCGGCCCTTGGGTACTTGTTGCGGTAGTTAACCGATGGGCTGCGGGTGACTCGAGAACAAGAGATTCTCTGGCTCGAGATTCTCTGGCTCGAGATTCGCGGCTCTAACTGCGGGCGAGGCGTGCCTCGCCCCTACGAAAAACGGGTAATTACCCGTTCTACATGCTCGAGAACGATCGCTAATTTAATTGCTCGAGGGTGTACTGGGGTGTACTCGAGCAGGTTGAAGACATGGTTAGACGTAGACGGGAATGTGTTCTTTGACGTAGACCTCGCGCACCACCTGATCGGGGTCAGCCGCAAGTTGACGCAGCAGCTCAAACACTTCGGCGTCTTGCACGCCGCTCCTCAAATCGCTCTGTCTGAAGCGCCACAAGCCCTTGATCGTCACGGCTCGCACGGCTGACTCGGCGTCGGTTGCGAGTGCAATCAGTGCGGCTCGAGGGGTCTGAGGGTTCCAAGCGACGCAAGCCCGCACTGTGGCGTCTGGGTCGCGGCTGAGTTTTTCCAACACGGAAACTGGGCAGTAAGCGCGGTAGGCCAGCCAGTAGCGCACGGTCGGATCGGGGTCATCCCGTAAGCGCTCCAACACCTTCGCACTCGCGTTGCGGTTGTCGGTGATCGCCTCGCGCACCTTGGAGTCTGCGTGCCGCACCAAATGCTCGAGCGCTTTTTGCGGCGTGTTCGGGTTGCCCGCCACCGCCGCGCAGACCGTGGCTTGCTGGTGCGCGGCCAGCGTCTCGAGGACAGTCGCGGGGGTCGAGGGATTCTTGGCGACGGCTTTGAGGATGTTGAACTTGCCGTGCCCAGCCAGATATTCGAGGGCGGCGCTTGGCGAGTGTGGGTTATTGGCGACCGACAATTGCACCTTCAGGTCGCGGTTGGCGGCCAGCTCGAGCAGCCGCGCCGATTTGGTGAGCTTGCTTCTGGCTTCTTTTTGCAGCACAGCAGAATCCACATTGCTCAGTATGCCTTATAGGGTTCACGATTTGCGCTCGAGGGATCGGGGGGCTGCGCTGAAGGCTTGTTGCGAAACAATTGGCGTTGATTTTCGATTGATCTCCGACTTGTCGATTTCGTCACAACGCTGTCACCGTTGATCGGTTGGCAACCTGCTAGGCTGCGCCGTACCGATGACTTATTTCCATGAACGCGATCAGTCAATATGCCTCGAGCCATCTGCAACAGGCTCAACACTTCACGGGGGCGAGTGAATGGACGGCGTGGAGCGAGCCAACGACGCGGCGCGGCGCTTGAAGCGCTCCTTAGAAGCCGTGCTGATCGGGCAGGAGACGGTGATTGAGAACCTGATCGCCACGGCTTTCGCGGGCGGTCACGCGCTTTTAGAGGGCGTGCCGGGCTTGGGTAAGACGCTGCTGGCGCAGAACTTCGCTCGCGCCGCTGGTCTGGAGTACAAGCGCATTCAGTTCACGCCGGATTTGATGCCGGCCGATGTCACGGGAACGCAGGTGATCGACACCACGGGCGGCCAATTACAATACCGTCACCAGCGCGGGCCGGTCTTCACGCAGCTCTTACTGGCCGACGAGATCAACCGTGCCACCCCGAAAACCCAGAGCGCCCTTCTGGAGGCGATGCAGGAGGGCGCGGTCACGACAGCCGGTGAACGCGCCGAATTGCCGCAGCCCTTCATCGTGATCGCTACGCAGAACCCGTTGGAGATGGAGGGCACGTACCCACTGCCCGAGGCGCAACTGGACAGGTTCCTATCAAAAATCACCGTCGAGCGCCCAACGCCTGAGACCCTGAAACGCATTCTCGAGGCGGGCGCGGTCAAGTCTGCTAATCCAGCGCTCGAGGCGGGGGAACTGCTCGAGTTGCGCCGCATCACGGCAAGCGTCCCCGTCTCGCAACCGATGCTCGAGACCATCGTCGCACTGGTCGAAGCCACGCATTCTGACAAGCGCGTGCGTTACGGCTTATCGCCACGCGGAGCGCAGGCGCTGCTCAATTTGGCTCGAGCCTTCGCATTGCTGGGCGCTCGGGCTTTCGTCAGCCGCGAGGACGTGCTGCGGGCGCTGCCGCTATCAGCCACGCACCGCGTCATCATGGGCTTTGAAGCTGAACTCGAGGGTGTGCAAGTCGCGGATGTATTGAAGGGCGTGCTGGAAAAGGTCAAGTGATGAAAGAAGGCGAAGGGCGAAAGGCGAAGGGGAAGGACGGTGCTGCTCGAGCATGTACTCCCCGAGCATGTACTCCCCGAGCATGGTGCTCGAGTGATGCCGAGCACGTCTGCACGCGGTTTCGGGTGCTCGAGGTCGCGCTTTGTGAATTGACCCCGCGATGACGCTCCGCACCTTCAGACTCTCGAGCCGCGCCCTGTCCACTGGCGCGGGTGAGCGCGTCTCGAGGCTGTCTGGCGGCGGCTCCGAATTCATGGAGTACCGCCCTTACGAAGCGGGCGACGATCCGAGATTCGTCGATTGGAACGTCTACGCCCGCAGCGGCAAGTTGTTCACGCGCAAGTTTCAAGCCCAGCGAAGCAGCCGCGTGTATCTGGTGCTGGACGAAAGCGCCAGCATGACTGCCAAGCAATTGGATGCTACGCAAATCGCTCGCTTCTTAAAAAACTTCACCCGTTCGGATCTGCTGCTCGAGCGGCGCGTGACGGATTTGCGAAGCGGTTTATCTCGCCTCGCATTGGAGAAAGCGGGGCTGGTCGTGCTGCTCAGCGATCTTTTAGAGCCGCTGCCCCAGATTCGCGCTGGGTTATTGGCGCTGAAATCACGTGGTTTCGATGTCAGCTTGGTTCAGCTTCTCTCCGCCGATGACCTCGAGCCGCCGCTTGGCACGTGGCGCATCACCGACGCGGAGAGTGCCAACGTGCGGGAAGTGGACGACGCGGCGCGACTGGCGTACTTGGCGCGGCTTGCCCAGCATCTCGAGGGGCTGGCGGGCTTGACGCGCTCACTGGGCTTGCGTCACGCGCAACTGCGCGGCGCTGACTTCGCCGATGCGTTCGCACGCCTGCGCCGCGCCCGAATTCTCGAGCGCGGCTGAGTCGGGTGAATTGTTGAGGCTCGAGTGTTGCAATGCTCGAGCCACGCTTCGCTCAACTTGCATTACTGATAACGGCATGATTCGGTTAACTCACGCTTACATCACAGACGCACTGAATTGCGACGAATTCTTACCCTGAAGTTACCGAACTCAGTAGTTTAGGGATTTTTAGCGCCACAGACGCGATTTCTCGCCTCCCCCTGCGGGTGAGGGGCGAGTTGCTGTTGACCTTGAACGTCAAAAGCATTCGCTGCGCTCATCCCCTCTCCCCAACCCTCTCCCACGCGTGGGAGAGGGAGCAAAGCTAAATCGTTCGGTACACGTTTTTGCTTAAACTGCCGCCTACGAGATTTTCGCAACCGCTCAAGCAGGACACGGTTTTCGCAGTCCGCCCGCCAAGATACGTTACCGATCTCTCGAAGCGCTACCCCACTTCAACCTCGCATGACTGTGAGCAGTGCCTTGCCGTGACGCTCGATCTGCGCGGTGTCGAGCACGCCGAACAGCCCATCCACATTTTGCGCTCGCAGCGTCGCCAAGCGCTCGAGCTGCTCGGTGCGTAAGATCTCCGCTTCGGGTTGCCCATCGCGCTGCGCGACTGCTGCCCGCCAAGCCAGTAAACGCTCGAGTGCAGTGGGTTGCGCTGCGGCGATCTCGGTCGCAGATTCTCGAGCCACACTCGCGTTGCGGCGCGAAAGCACGTAGACGCCAGCGAGGATCAGCGCCAAAGCCACCGCCCAAGCGTTCTCGGTGACGAACACCAAGCCTGCAATCGCCGCGAAGCCCAGTGCGACGTAGCCAGCCCACGCGTGACGCTGCGGCTCGAGGATTTTGACGAGCCAGAAGCCAAACGCGATCCCAGCAACGGCGATGCCGGAGAACGGCGTGATTCCCTCGAGCAGCACGCCGATGGCAATGCCCGCGAGGATGCCGCCGGGTACGGCCAGACCGTGCAACCGAGTGCGGCGATGCGCGACCAGAAACCCGAGCGCCAGCGTGCCGAGGGTGAAAAAGCCGCTGAGTGCGCCGTTGAAACTGGCCAGCACCACCAAGCCTGCGAGAACCAGTAAGCCGATGCCGAGCTGCCGATCTCGAGGGGCGGCGTTTTGGAGGCGTTGAGTGATGGATGGGTCGGTCATGATTTGTCCTTTCGGCTCGAGGAGACGAGCGCGGTGCTATCGGTTGAGGCTCGAGATTCGGCTGAATGCCCGCTTGCCTCCAATCCCGCTTTGGGGATGACCCGATGATGCGCTGCTCGTGTTGGGGTGTGGCGAACGCTCTGCAAAGATCGTGCAAAGAACCCAAATCCACGCGGCGTCTTTGCAATTCCTTTGCAAAACCTCAGATCAGCTTGCATCTGCCTCGAGTAGCTTGCATGCTATGAACATCGTGTCGAATGCAACTCCACTCATTCTGATCGTCGAGGACGAACCGCACATCGCGCAGGTCTTAGAGGGCTACTTAAAGCGCGACGGCTACCGCACGGAAGTCGCGCTGGACGGTGAGCGGGCCTTGGAGTTGCACCGCGCTGCCAAGCCTGATCTGGTGCTGCTGGACGTGCAACTGCCAAAACTCGATGGCTTGGAGGTCTTGAAACGCATTCGCGCTGTGGCATCCACGCCCGTCATCATGGTCACGGCGATGGCGGAGGACTTGGATAAGCTGCTGGGCTTGCGGCTCGGCGCGGACGATTACGTCGTCAAACCGTTCTCGCCGCTCGAGGTCGTGGCGCGGGTCAGGGCAGTGTTGCGCCGCACCGCGCAGCAACCCGTGGTCACTGTCGTGCGCGTTGGCGAGTTGGAGATCGATCCGGTCGGTATGGTCGCCTCAGTGGGTGGTTCGCGTTTGGATTTGACGCTGACTGAATTCAAGCTCTTAGAGACGCTCTGCCGTCACACCAACCGCACGTTCACGCGCACGGAACTTCTAGAAGTCGCCGTGCCCGACTCTGAGGCCTTGGAGCGCGTGGTGGACGCGCACTTAGCGAACTTACGCAAGAAGTTAGAGCGCTCTGGCTTGCCCAATCTGCTCGAGACCGTGCGCGGCGTCGGCTACCGCGTCTGGGTGAACTGATGTTGGCTGTGGAGATGAGGGCATGAACCGCCTCGTCGTGCGCTTGCTGGTCGCGTTTCTGCTCATTATCGGCGTCACGGTCGTCTCCGTGATTGGCACGCTGATTTTCGTGATGCTGCTGGTCGCTCGAGGGATTCCGCAGGCGGCGGGGCAGCAGATCGAGAAGTTGATCGGTGAGTCTTTTAAGTCCAGACCTCAGCGCCGAGGAAAACTATATTCTGCTGGCGCTGATTTTCGGATCGGTGATCGTCGCAGTGGTGCTGGCGGTGCTGCTCGCTAGACGGATCGCCGCGCCGCTGCAAGGCGTGTCGGAAGCCGCTACGCGAGTCGCGCTCGGGGAGTGGGACGCTCGAGCGCCGCTGCATGAGCGTGACGGTTCAGAAACCGCACGGCTGGTGCGCGATTTCAACAGCATGGCGTCCACCTTGGAAGCACTGGAAGCCGAGCGCAAGGTCAGCGTCGCGGCGATTGCCCACGAGTTACGCACGCCGCTGACCGTCCTGCGCGGGCGGCTCGAGGCGGTGCGCGACGGTGTGCTCGAGGGTAGCCCAGCCGAGTACGGGCTGCTGATCGGGCAGGTGGAACTGCTGTCGCGCTTGATCGCGGATCTACGCACATTGTCGCTGGCTGAGGCGGGGCAACTGTCATTGGAGCGCCACGACGCGGACATCGCAGCGCTGCTCAGATCGGTCGGCGCGGTGTTTGCCCCTCGAGCCGCATCTAAAGGCTTGCGGCTCGAGGTGATTGCCCCTGAAGCGGTCTGGCTGCATGTGGACGCGGAGCGCTTGCATCAGGTGATCGCCAACCTTTTGGAGAACGCCTTGCGTCACACCGATCACGGTTTCGTGCGACTCAGCCTCGAGACTGGTGTCAGCAGCGTCAATTTGCGGGTGCGCGACACTGGCGCTGGCATTCCGAGTGAAGCGCTGGGTCGCGTCTTCGAGCGCTTCTACCGCAGCGACAGCAGCCGCTCGAGAGCGTCCGGGGGCAGCGGATTGGGCTTGGCGGTTTCGCAAGCGATTGTGACGATGCACGGCGGTCGGATCGGAGTCCGCAACCACCCGGACGGCGGCGCGGAGTTCACGGTCACGCTGTCCAGAAACGCAGTGCTCGAGCAGCCAACCAAGCCGATCCGCTCGAGATACGTGCCTCAACCGAGCATTGAGGTTCGGTCAGCCGCGTCTAGCGCGTTGACTCGAGCGATCTATCACGGTTTGTCGCTGCCGCTATCGATCATGTACCTGATGCTCAGCCTGATCGGATTCGCGCTCGGCATCGCCTTGAGCATCATCTGGATCGGATTGCCGATCTTGCTGGCGACCTTCTGGTTTTTTGGGTACGTCGCTCAGCTCGAGCGCTGGCTCAACGATTCGCTGCTGGGCGTGCCGATTTCGTACACATCCCGCCCGCTGCGAGGCGGTGTGATCGCACGGCTGAGCACTTACATGCGCGACCCGATGACGTGGTGGGCGGGCTTGTACATCACCGTCAAGATTCCGTTCGCACTGCTCAGCAGCCTGTCGCTGCTGGTGTTGCTCAGCGTTTCATTGGCACTGGTCGCTGCACCGCTGATTCTGGCTTTCGGAGGCAGTGTCATCACGCTGGACAATTGGGAACTGACAACGCCCACCGAAGCGGCGGTGGCGACCGTGATTGGGCTGGCGCTGCTGTGGATCACCGTGCTGCTGTCAAACGGCTTGGCGCGAGTCTGGGCACGATTCGCCCGCTGGACGCTGCGTGATCGCGGCAGCGCACCCGTCAATCCCGCAAGACTCGAGTCTGCTCGCTGAACATTCAATCATCTCGAGAAGCTGCGCCTGAACAGCTCGAGAATCGTTTGCTCGAGAATCGGTTCGGCACTGACCCGCAAGCTGATGAAGCTGCCCTCGATCACGCCGTCCACTGTTTCTAAGGTCAACTCGAGATCAGCGAGACCGTAGACCACCGCCCGCGTGCGCTCCTGATTGACGTACCCCGTGCGCGGGTCAACACCGCTGCGCTCTTCACACCGCATGCCAATCGCGGCGTCCCCGTACCAACGCGTGTACACCTCAAAGTCATCCTCGCTCGAACGCCCGTCGCGCCACACCGCAAGCTCGAGACCCGTGACGAGCCGCAGAAACTCGAGGATGTCCGCCCCCCGGTACGGCTCGAGGCGTGAGTCGCTCAAAGGTACGCGCCCTGAGCTTTCAACGCCTCGCGCAGTTGCACGCCGTCAATCTCCCTCGAGCCGATGCCGTCACGCGCCATCCACGCGGCGGCGACGCCCGCCGCCTCGCCCATGCTGTGACAGTTCTGCTGCACCCGAATCGCACTTTGCGCCTCGAAGGTCGCGCTGGCGCAGCGCCCCGGTACGAGCAGGTTTGCGATGCCTTGTGGAATGAGGCTGCGAAACGGGATCTCGTGAAAGGCATCTGGCTTGAAATACGGGTAATCACCATTGCGCTCGTGATATAGCAGCTTGCCGCGTGGCGTGTGGATGTCTACCGGGTAGTGATTGCGGCAGATCGCATCAGGGAAGCTACGGCACTCCAGAATATCCTCGAGCGTCAGGATGTACTCGCCGCGAATCCGCCGCGTCTCGCGCACACCGGGCATCGCGGCGTAACTGGCGATGAAACTGTGTTGGCAACCGTCGAAGCGCCCCCGCAGGAAATTCAGCAAACGGTCAATCGCCAGTTTGCCGTCGACCTGAGCGCGGCTGAGCGTCCACGCGTCCGCGCCGTCGTTGATGTCCGCTCCCAAGCGCGGGCAGTTGAAACTGATGCAGCCCGGCATGCCCGGCACGCTGAAGCCCTGAAAGTAATCGCCGTCGCGCTCCAAGAGCAGCCCGTCCTGCACACCAGCCCTGAACAGCGGCTCGAGCGACGCGTTTCTGCCCCAGACCATCCAAAAGTGCATGAAGCGCGTCGATTCTTGCGACTGACCGTGCTGCGCTAAGAAGTCGCACAGCGCCCCCAGATCGACGCCGCCGAGCGTGAAGCGCAGACTCATCGCCTGATGCAAACCCGTGCCCGACTCGCCCGCATCGAACGGCGCTCCCGCCCTGACCGCGACATCTGCGTCGCCTGTCGCGTCAATAAACGCTTTTGCCTTAAGTTGCACCAGCCCGTCTTTGTTGTGAACCACCACGCTCGAGATGCGCCCCGCGTTGAGCACTGGCGCGACGAAGTGCGTGTGGTACAAAACTTGAGCGCCAGCCTCGACCAGCATCCGCTCGAGCACGAATTTCATCGCTTCGGGATTGAACCAATTGTCGTTGCTGCCCGCATCCACCGCGCCGTCGCCACGCTCGAGCAACCGGGATTTCAACTCCGTCGTGATGCCCTGATTGAGGTTCACGCCCGCCGAGGAGTTCCGCATCAGCGGCGTGACCTGAGCGTTCGTGCCGCTGCCGCCCAGACTGCCCAAGGCTTCGACCACCAAGGTTTTCGCACCTGCCCTCGCCGCCGCGATCCCCGCGATTGCCCCGGCCGTGCCGCCCCCGACGACGATCACGTCCCACACTTCGGCGCTGTCTTTCACCTCGAGATTCATGTGGTGCAGATTACCGCGTCACTGGACGGTTCCACGATGACACCCGCCACGACCGCGCTTCGACGAGCAGTCATTCATACAGAAGCTCGAGGTTTTGGCGTTGTTGTGCGCCAGCATCTCGAGTGAATCGGCAAGCGGTGCTGCGAGCCTCGAGTGATGGATTTGAGCATTATTCTCACGTCAGCTCGAGGTGAGCGCCCGCTGCGCCAAGCGTTCACCGGCTTCGGCGAAGGGTCTGAAAATCAGCGTCGCGCCCGCCTGCGACAGACTCTGCTCCTCGTCCGCGTGGTGGCTGACCGTGACGACCCGCCCGCCAAAACCGCGCTGCTTCAAGCCCTCCAAAGCCCGCAGCCGCGCCTCCAAGTCCGGCGCGGTGACGATCACGCCGCTCAAGTTCCCGAACTCGAGACCGTCCCACAGCTCCGAATCCTCGGCGTCGCCGTACAGCACGCGCCGCCCTTTGGCGCGGTGACGCTCTAACTTTTCGGGGTCGTTGTCTAAGCCCACGACGCGCTGACCGTCCAGCTCGAGTTGCTTGTAGGCGGCTGCGCCAGTGCGTCCCATGCCGACGACCAGCCAGCTCGCTTTACCAAGCTTTGTCGGTTCGCGGTCTGGGTGGTCGCTTTGGCGTTCAAAGCGCAGCAGCCACGGCTCAAAGCGTTCAAACAAGCGATGCACGGAGCGGTTGAGCGGCGCGGACACGGCCAGCGACACGGCGATCACCACGCCCAGCAGACTCGCCCACGCACCCTCGAGCCTGCCTGAGCTGATGAGCGGCGCGACGACGATCAGTGCGAACTCGCCGTAACTCGAAAGCGCCAGACTGGTCACGAACGCCGTGCGGGCCCGCAACCCGAAGCGCGTGAACAGCGCGAAGAACAGCAGTCCTTGCAGTGGCAGCACTGCCAGCATCAGCGCTCCCCACGGCAGTAATGTGATCGGTGGGAATCCGCCCAAGCCGATCCCCAAGAAAAACGCGACCAGAAACGCCTCTTTGAGTCCCCACAGCACGCGGCTGAGTTCAGTGGTCTGCGCGTGACCCGCCAGCAATGCGCCGACCGCGAGTGCGCCCAGCTCTGGCGAGATGCCGACCGCTTTGGCAACCCCACCACCCGCCAATGCCAGCGCCAGCCCGAACATCAGCAGCAACTCGTCGTGACCGCTTTTGGACAGCAACCACAGTGCGGCGGGTCGCAGCAGCGGCAGCGCCAGCAAGCCCAGCGCCCAAACCGTCGGTTGCTTCGCGCCCGCGAACGCCAGCAGCACAATCGCCACCAGATCCTGCAAAATCAAAATGCCAACCGCGACGCGCCCGTGAAAACTGTTCAACTCGCGCCGATCCTCCAATAATTTGATCGCTAGCACCGTGCTGGAGAACGCCAGCCCAACCGCGATGTACAAACCGTTCGTCAAGCCCAGCAGCGTGCCGAAGACCGCCAGCATCAGCGCACTCGAGATGAGAATGTGCAGACCGCCAACACCCAGCACCTCGAGCCGGATCAGGTTCTGCACGCGCAGCTTCAAGCCGACCGTGAACAGCAGCAACCACACACCCAGCTCCGCGAGGTGCTGCAAGCCCTCGTCCGAGCGCACGCCCATCAAAAAGAGCGCGAAGCCAGCCGCCAGATAGCCCACCAATGGCGGCAGCCCAATCCGCGTGCCCGCCCATCCCGCGAGGTACGCCGCGCCAACCCAGATCACATCCATGGCTCGAGGGTACGGGTTGCGGGGGCGTGCAGACAAGGCACGGGTAAGCATTTGGGCGCATGGTCAGCCGCCCGCGTGACCGTTAGACTTCGCACTGATGACCGCATTTGCTCGAGGACAGACCGCTCAGATTGACGCTGGATTGGTGCTTCGCCTGATCGCTGTTCAGTTCCCCCAGTGGGCGCACCTGAGCGTCACGTCCGTCCCACACAGCGGTTGGGACAACCGAACATTCAGATTGGGCGCAACGATGAGCGTGCGCCTACCGAGCGCCGAAGGTTACGCGCCACAAGTCGCCAAAGAGCAGCGCTGGCTGCCCTTCTTACAGCCGCGCCTGCCGCTGCCGATTCCCACACCGCTGGCACTCGGTCGCCCGACCCTCGAGTACCCGCACCCGTGGTCGGTCTACCAGTGGCTCGAGGGGGACAGCGCGGCCGTCGCCCCGCCCGCTGACCTCGAGCGATTCGCTGTTGACCTCGCTGGGTTTCTGCAACGCTTCCAGCGCGTGGACGCCACCAGCGGCCCGCCGCCCGGACAGCACAGCGCCCACCGAGGCGGCCCGCTGCTGTATTACGACACTGAAACTCGAGCCGCTATTTCCGCGCTTGGTGATCGGGTTGACGGCGAAGCGGCGATAGAGCTGTGGGAACGTGCCCTCGAGTCCGCTTGGAACAGCCCGCCCGTGTGGTTTCACGGCGATGTCGCGCTCGGTAACCTGCTCGTCATGGACGGTCGGTTGAGCGCTGTGATCGACTTTGGCTGCGCGGGCGTCGGCGATCCCGCCTGCGATACCGTCATCGCGTGGACAAATTTCTCAGAGGCAAGCCGCGCCGCTTTTCGCGCCGCGCTGCATGTGGACGAAGCGACGTGGACTCGAGGGCGAGCGTGGGCGTTGTGGAAAGCGCTGATAACGTTTGAAAGCAGCGACCCAGCCAAAGCCGCGCAAGCGAGGGGGGTGATTGACGCGGTGCTGGAAGATGTTTGAGAGCGTGAGTCAGCTACTTATTTCACTCGAGTAAGACGAAGACTGCCAACCGCAAAGTCCGTTTCTCAGCTTGTCACCACGTCGTTCGGCTGCTGCACGGGCGATCACAAGGATCGCCCCTACGATTGATTGTGAACGCTCGAAACAACACAAGTGCTGTAAAGGCTTGCCTCTTCGTTCGTTCACCACGACAGGCGACCGATTATCTTACCGTTCAACTTTTCTCGAGTTTCAGTTTTCAAACGCACCCTCGAGTCCGCGCACGAAACACCACCGAACACCATCCTCACCCGCGCATCCAGCCGCTCGAGTTGAAGAAATTGGCGACGTGACCGCCCGGCGGGTTGATCGCGTCGCACGCCAAGCGCAGGTCATCCGGCAGGTGCATCTGCAACACGGGCAGGGCGTTCTCGAGCTGCGCCAGCGTGCGCGGCCCGATGATTGGCGCGGTCACGCCCGGCTGATCCTTGACCCACAGCAGCGCCAGTTGCGCTGGATCGAAACCCGCCTCGAGCGCGAGCTTCACGAAGGCGTCCCCTGCGGCAATCGCGGCTGATGTGACGCGCTCGGCGTAGATGCCGCCGCGCAGCGCCGCTCGGCTCGAGTCAGTGGCTTCGGTCTGGCTGTAGCGCCCAGCAAGCATGCCCATCGCCAGCGGCGACCACGGCAATAGGGACACATCGTGCCGCAACGCCATCGGCACGAGTTCGTTTTCGATGCGGCGATCCAGCAGGTTGTACGGCGGTTGCTCCGAGGCGAAGCGCACGTAGCCGCGCAGCTCAGCCGTCAGCACGCCCTCGAGCACGCGCCACGCGGGAGCGGTGCTGCTGCCGACGTAGCGCACCAAACCGCGCTGCACCAGATCGGTGAGCGCCGCGAGCGTTTCGTCGATGGGAACCTCAAAATCCGGGCGGTGGAGCTGATACAGGTCAATGTGATCCGTTCCCAGACGCCGCAGCGAATCCTCGCAGGCGCGAATCACGTGCAACCTCGAGCCACCGCGATCATTGATGTGCGGGCCAGTCGGGTAGTAGACCTTCGTGGCGATCAGTGCTTCACCGCGTCGCCCAGCGTCTTTGAGCGTTTGCCCGATCAGCCGCTCGGCTTCACCAGCGCGGTAAGAATTGCTGGTGTCGATCAGGTTGATGCCCGCATCGAGCGCGGTCAGCAGCAAATGTGCGGATTCTTTGGCGTCCGTCGGGTTGAGGAAATTGTCCGTCCCCAATGCCAGCGGCGCGACTTTGACCCCAGTGCGTCCAAGCGTGCGGTAGTCCATTCCCGTGCCCCTTTCTCCTGAGCAGTCAGGCGTCGTTTTTTCGTAGGGGAGAGGCTTGCCTCGCCCGTCAGGTCAGGCAGTAAATCTCGAGCCTCGCGCCGTGACCGCCTAGCGTGCCGTGTACCCCGCGTCGACCGTGACCAGCGAACCCGTCATGTAACTCGCCAAATCGGAACTGAGAAACAGCACGACTCGAGCGATCTCCTCGGGTTCAGCCAAGCGCCCCATCGGGACGCTCTGCGCCAGCCGCTCGAGCAGCGCGGCACTGACGGGTTCGTTGCGTTCGGACGCCAACATCGGCGTGTTGACCTCGCCGGGACAGACGGCGTTGACGCGCACACCGTGCTGGGCGTGCTCTAATGCCATCGCACGGGTGAGATTATGCACCGCACCCTTGCTGGCGCAGTACGCAGCCACGCCGGCCGCGCCGACATCGCCCCAGATGCTGCCAAAATTGACGATGCTACCCGATCCCTGCGCGACCATGGCCCTTGCAGCGGCCCTCGCCATGAAGAACACGCCGCTGACGTTGACGCCCATGATCCGCATCCAGTCCTCGTCGGTGGTGTCAACAGCCCCCGCTCGCACGATGATTCCGGCGGCATTGACCACCGCATCCACCCGCCCGAAATGCGTGACCGCCTGCGCGATGACCGCGTCGCAGAACGCAGATTGCGACACATCGCCGACCATCGTAGTCACCTGCTCGAGACTGGCATCCAACTCGAGCGCGACCGCGTTGAGCAATGCCGCGTTGCGGTCTACCAGCAGCACCTTTGCTCCAGCGGCCCTGAACGCCCGTGCGGTCGCCGCACCCATGCCCGAAGCCGCGCCGGTCACGACCGCGACTCGCCCAGTGAAGTCAATTTGCATAGGCAGAAGTTTACCTCGAGCAACACGGGTCTCGAGCGCTGCTTGAATCGGGAGGCTCGAGATGCTTTACGCTTCTGATGTGGGGCTGCGTGGTTGCGAGGGCTTGCTTTTGTCTTGCCCCTACGGGTCGTCACTCACATATCTGATGAATTCTCGAGGCTCGAGCGGCGACTCCTCAACCCTTGACCGCACCCTCGAGTCCGCGCATGAAGTAGCGCTGGAAGAATAGAAAGACGATGATGATCGGAATCGTGGCGATCACCGCGCCCGCGCTGACAGCTCTGGTGTTGCTGGCGAACGAGCCGCTCAAATCCAGCAAGCCCGCGCTGAGTGGGTAGAGCTGGCGGTCGCTGCCGATCACGATGATTGGCCACAGGAACGTGTTCCAGAACGCGACGAATTGCAGGATGCTGAACGCCGCAATCGTCGGCAAGGTCAGCGGCAGCATGATGCGCCGCCAGATGGTCAGTTCCGATGCGCCGTCCATGCGGGCCGCCTCGAGCAACTCGAGCGGGATGCTCAGGTACGCTTGGCGCATCAAGAACAGCCCGGCGACGTTACCGAGCGCGGGCAGGATGATGGCCACGTATTTGCCCGCATCGCTTTGCAGCAAGCCCAGCGTTTTGGTGGTGATGAAGTTGACGATCAGCCCCGCTTCGTTGGGTAAGATCAGCGTGGCGAGGATCGCATAGAAGATCGCGTCGCGCCCCGGAAAATTCATTTTGGCTAGCGGATACGCGCCCAAGGTTGCCAGCAGCACGCTTCCCCCCACGCCGAAAAAGCAGATGATGACGCTGTTGAGAATTTGCCGCGCAATCGGCACGAGCTGGAAGACTTCCACGTAATTGCGAATGCCGGGTGATGTCGGCCACAAGCCCGGCGGGAATTCAAACAGGCCGCCGGATGTGGTGAAGCTGCTGCGTACCGTCCACAGGAACGGGTAAATGCTGATGAAAGCAATCACAAACAGCACGACGTAAACGATCACGTTGGTGATGAGCTGGCTCGAGCGGCGTTTTTGACGCAGTGCCCACGCTTGCTCGAGTTGCGAATTGGTTTGATCTCGAGTCATGATGCTCGTCCTCCTCGGGTCAGTCTGAAATTGATGATGCCGAGCACCAAGCTGACCGCTGCGACCACCAAGCCCGCAGCCGCGCCGTAGCCGAATCTGAAATCCCCAAAGGACTTGTTGTAGATGAAAAAGAGCGCGGTGTAGGTGCTGCCCGCCGGGCCGCCTTGCGTCATCACGTAGATCTCTTCAAAGACCTTGATCGCGCTGACCGTGGACAGCAAACTACAGACCAGAATCGTCGGGCGCAGTCCGGGCAGGGTGATGAACCAGAAAACCTCCCAGCGGTTCGCACCGTCGATCACGGCCGCTTCCTCGAGCGTGCGGTCAATCGATTGCAAGCCCGCCAAGTACAGCACCATGTAATAGCCCAGCCCTTTCCAGATCGTCACGAACATCACGGCTGGCAGCGCGGTCGCGGGGTTGTTGAGTAAGCCTGTGGGATTGCTGGCGTTCATCAGTCCGAGCGTCGTCAAAATGTAATTGACCGGGCCGTACTGGTTGTACATCCAGCCCCAGATCAGACCCACGACCGCGAAGCTGGTGACGACCGGCACGTAGAACGCGGTGCGAAACAGTGCGATGCCCGGCAGTTGGCGGTTGACGAGCATCGCCAGTCCGATGCTGAGGAATTGAATGATTGGCACGACCAGCACGTATTTGAGGCTGTTGGTCATGCCGAACCAGAAGTCGCGGTCGGGGCCGCGAGCAGCGAAGCTGCCGATGCCGAACAGCTCTTCAAAGTTGCGTAAGCCAATCCACTTCGGAGCGCTGATGACGTTGTACTCGGTGAAGGCCAGAAACACCCCAAAGACGATCGGCCAGAACGTGTACAGCAGCTTGACCAGCAGCACGGGAGCCATGAACGCGTAGGCAATCAGCGTGTCGCGCCAGACCCTCGAGCGTTGCCCGCTGTGCAGATCGGGAGCGCTCACCACCGGATGCCTTGCGCGGTCTGATAACCTCGTGTGAATTGTCGGAACACGCTGCGGAGTCTACCGTTTCAGGCGGGAACAATGACAAGTGGTGACGCGAAAAATCTCAGCGCCCTCGAGTTGCCGTGAGTGCGGCTCGAGGTTGGATTGCCGCCCAGTCACGCTGAGTTGATCCGCAAACTCGTGGCGACAGTGCTCGAGCCGCGCTGATGCGCCGCTTGGTTCGTTCAGCGTGAAGCGGTTGCGAGGGCGAGCGGCCGCTCGCCCCTACGGTTTGTTCCCATGCGGTTTGTTACTCACACATCCAACGAATGTTCAGACTCGAGCCATGTGACAGCCTGCGCTCAAACCCGCACTCAAACGCTGGGTTTCGCGTTGCGATACAGGTTGTAGAGCTTAAAGTTGCTCGAGCGGTAGCGGGTCATCGCGTCTTCTGGTGTGATCCGCAGTTGCTGCGCGGCCGTCGCCATTGAAATGCGGTCGCCGTTGACGAGTTTCAAAAGCTGTGCGGTGGTCGGGTCGAAGCCAGCGGTGAATGGCTCGAGGGCTGACCACGCGGGTTTCTCGCCCGCTGGCTTGGCGGCTTTGGCGGTGCGCGAAGGCTTCTTCGGTGCGCCTTTGGGCTTAGCGGCTTTGACGCCTTTCGCGGCGGTGCTGGGAGACTTGCTGCTCGAGGCGGGTTTCTTAGCAGCGGTTTTGCCAGCAGTTTTCGCGCCAGCCTTCGCGGGACTCTTCGCTGCCCCTCGAGTCGGTTTGGCTTTGCTTTTTGGTGGTTTGCCGCGCTCTTCAAAAATATTGCGAATGCCAGCGGCGTCCAAGGCTTGCGCGTCGTCGTCACGCTTCAAGTACGCGTTGAGTGCGCCGTCCGTCAGGTACAACCCAAAGCGCCCATCGAGCAATTTGATTTCCGCACGGTCGGAGTACGTGAAGACCGCGACGGGTTCCTTCGTTGTGCGTCCCCTCGCTTGCTTGGGTTCTTTTAAGAGAGCGTCGGCTTGCTCGAGGGTCAAGGTGAACAGTTGCTCGTGACCGCCGCTCAGCGTGCGGCTGTCCTTGCCGCGCTTGATGTACGGGCCAAATTTGCCGTTGTACGCCCAGACCTCTTCGCCTTCAATCGGCCCAATGAATCTGGGCAAGCTCAAGAGTTTCATCGCCCGCTCGAGCGTGACCTCTTCTAATTTGTCGTTCGGAAAGAGGCTCGCCATTTTGGTGCTGGCCTCGCCGCTCTCGCCGAGTTGGACATACGGCCCGAAGCGCCCATTTTTGGCGTAGACGTGGTGATTGCTGTCGGGGTCGATGCCCAGCACCAACTCGGAGCTTTTCTTGCTGAACAGCTCCTCGGCCTTCTCGAGCGTCAGTTCATCCGGTGCGAGGTCATCGGGAATATTGCCCGTCTGATCCGTGCCGTCCTCCAAGGTGCGCCGCATGAACGCGCCGTAACGCCCGACTCGAGTTTCGATGCCCGTGTCGCGCAAGCGCGGCACGTTGATGGTTGCGACGACCCTCGGGTCGATGCTCTCGAGCCGCGCCGCGATCATCGGTTTCAAGCCCGTCTCACCCTCGAAGTAGAAGTGATTGAGGAACTTGACGCGCCCAGATTGCCCATCGGCGATCTTGTCCAGGTCGTCCTCGAGCCGCGCCGTAAAGCTGTAATCCACCAGTTGCGCGAAGTTCTGTTCCAGCAACTGCACGACGCTGAAGCCAATGAAGGTCGGCACGAGCGCCGCGCCGCGCTTGAAGACGTAACCCCTGTCCTGCACAGTCTGGATGATGCTGGCGTAGGTGCTAGGACGCCCGATGCCTTTCTCCTCCATGCCTTGCACCAAACTGGCTTCGGTGTAGCGGGCGGGCGCTTGGGTGCTGTGACCCTTTGGCTCGAGTTTCTCGTCTTTGACGACATCACCTTTGGCGAGGGCGGGCAGCACGACTTCTCTGTCCTCGAGCGCGGCTTCCGGGTCGTCGCTGCCTTCGACGTAAGCCCGCAAAAATCCGGGGAAGTCGATGACTTTGCCGGATGCCGTGAACGCGGCCGTGCGCCCGTCCTTGCCCGCGCCCGCGATTCGCGCCGACAACCTGCGCCCTCGAGCATCCGCCATCTGCCCCGCGACGGTGCGCTTCCAGATCAGGTCATACAGTTTCCATTCGTCCTCGCCCAGCTCGCCACGCACTTCCTGTGGTGTGCGGAAGCGCTCACCGGCCGGGCGGATCGCTTCGTGGGCTTCCTGCGCGTTCTTGACTTTCTTGTCATACGTGCGCGGCGTCGGGTACAGGAACAGCTCGCCGTACAGTTCCACGACCTGCGCTCGAGCCGCGTTCAGTGCTTCTTTTGAAAGGTTGGTGCTGTCAGTACGCATGTACGTGATGTAGCCGCCCTCGTAGAGCCGCTGCGCTGCCCGCATCGTGCGCTGCGCTCCGAAACCGAGCTTGCGCCCGCCTTCTTGCTGCAAAGTGCTGGTGATGAACGGCGCATACGGCTTTTGCGTGAACGGCTTTTCCTCTGTGCCCGTCACAGTAAACGCCGCGCCACGCAAAGAATCCGCTAACCCCTTCGCCTCGAGTTCGTTCAGCCGCACGACCTTGCCCTCGCCGGTAAACTTGCCGCTCGAGTCGAAATCCTTGCCCGCTGCCATGCGCTTACCCTCGAGTTCGCTCAGGGTTGCGGGGAAAGATTCGTTCTTCGGCGTCCTAAATACTGCCTCGAGATCCCACCAACTGGCGGGCGTGAAGCCCATGCGGTCACGCTCGCGGTCGACGATCAACCGCGTGGCGACGCTCTGCACGCGACCGGCGCTCAGAGACGGTTTGACCTTTTTCCACAGCACGGGGCTGACCTCGTAGCCGTACAACCTGTCCAATGCCCGGCGCGTCTCCTGTGCTTGCACCAGATTGTTGTTGACGGCTCGCGGGTGCGCGATGGCGTGCAAAATCGCTTCTTTGGTGATCTCGTGAAAAACCATGCGCTTGACCGGGACTCGAGGTTTGAGTTCGTCCAGCAGATGCCACGCGATTGCTTCGCCCTCGCGGTCTTCGTCGGTTGCCAGAATCACTTCGCTGGCGTCTTTGGTCAGCGCTTTGAGCTTGGCCACTTGCTGGCGCTTTTCGGCTGAGACGATGTACAGCGGCTCAAAATTATCTTCGGTGTTGATGCCTAACCGCGCCCACGGCAAACCCTTGACTTTTGCGGGGATCTCATCGGCGTTGCGCGGCAAATCGCGGATGTGTCCGTAACTCGACTCGACCACGTATCCAGCGCCGAGGAATTTAGAGATGGTTTTGGCTTTCGCGGGAGACTCGACGATGATCAGTGTTTTCGGCATACGCCCTTTCGCGCCGCAGCAAGGCGGACGGCTGAATGAGACGTTAAAGCCGCCGCGTGAGAATTGCAAGCGCAGCCCCAAGCTCGAGGGGTGACGGCTCGAAGAGTGACGGGTGTGCTGCTGACTGATTCGAGATAAACGCTGAACCCTGTTTCCGTGTTGTGATGCAGTGATGCGGCGTCAAGCAGCTCTCGAGATGGCGGGTGTGTGGCATCCGTTGACAAGCGTGAAAGCTCAGTTTAAAAATTAGAAACGTCTATCTGCGTCCGTTGCTTCCGAGGCTTTTGGTTCAAGTCAGTATTAATTTACTCGCTGAGCCAACCGATGAGTTGCACAATCTCAGCAGCCAGTTGATCCAACGTCTTGCCGTCTGTTGTCACCCGATGAACCCAAGCGGGCGCTTCGCTCTCCAGCCGTTCCCGACGCTCAGCGTTGCGTTGCAGATGCCGCTCGAGCGACAGCCCAGATTCGCGCAAGGTCAACCGTTGTCGCATAACGTCATCGGAAACATCGAGCAGGACGGCGGTGATCTTCGGATCGTCGCCCATTGCGCGGGCCAGTTGATCGGTCTGAACCACGCTGACCAAGTTGGTGTATACCAGCCGACGATAACCGAGCGCTCGGTAATTTTGCCAGATCGCCCGTAAGTTCTGCTCCTCCAGCCCGTGTTCCCAAGGTGTCGGATAAGCCATATCCAGATAATCACCTTCAATGACCGCGTGCTGAACGCGTCGCGCTGAGAACAGTTCGTGCAGCGCCGATGCCACGCTGGTTTTGCCCGTGCCAGCTCGACCACCGATGAACAGCACCTCACTTCGCTCCGTCCCGCAGACAGAATACCCGCCGCGTCAATCCTCGAGACCAATGAAGCGCAGTAGAATGCTGTCGTGATCTACCGCGCAAACATCGGACGCTTCGAGATCGCCTCGCTGCAAGTCTGGCCGCTTCAGCAAATGCCCGCGAGCGAGGTGCTGCTGGATGTGGACGCCTCGAGCCTTGAGGAGTGCCATAGGCGCTTGCCGCAGTTCTTCGGGGACGATCTGAGCCTGATCGAATTGACGCAGAACATTTGCGTGATTCGCAGCCCGGATCAGATCGTGCTGGTAGACACCGGAGAAGCGCTGCACCGAGCGGGCGCGATCTTAGCGTGGGGCTTGGCGGCGGTTGGCATTCAGCCGCACGAGGTTGACTTGGTGTTTTTGACGCACCGCGACAGCGACCACGTTGGCGGCGCGGTCGGCGCTCACGGCGAAGCGCTTTATCCGCGTGCCAAATACCTGATCTCGAGGCTTGAGTACGAGGCGTTCAAATCAGAAGCCAAACGCGCCGATCAATTCTGCTCATCAATCAAGCCGCTCGAGGATCGCGGACTGCTGGAATTTCTCGAGGATGGCGCTGAAATTGCTGCGGGTTTGACAGCGGTGGCGACGCCGGGACACCGCTCCGGAGCCACGAGTCTGCGGATCGAAGATGGCGGACAAGCAGCGTTGCTGCTCGCTGACACGCTGCACCTGCCAGTTCAAATTACGCATCCTGAATTTTCCAGTGTCTGGGATGGCGACGCTGAACTCGCCGCTCGCACCCGTCGCCAGATTGTCGATCAAGCCGAATCAGACGGCTTGCTGCTTGCCGTGCCACACACGCCGTTTGGAGGGCTGGGATATGTGCAGCTCGAGGCGGGGAAACGCGTTTGGTCGCCGCTTGAATGGGATTCTGACGCGTGAAACAGGTCAAACGCAAACCGCTGATTGCGCCCGAAGGGCCTGACGATCACGCTGAAGTCTCACTAGCTGACGGCACTTGGCGGGATGACGGCTGGTATCAGAATTTAATACTCGAGAATCTCGATTTAAGTGGGCAAAAAGCCGACGACGTGGTGCTGGAGCGCAGCCATTTACGCAAAGTCAATCTGGCACAGGGGCGCTTTGGACACGTTCGGCTGTCGGATTTGATTTTTGAAGACTGCAATCTGGAAGGTCTGCGGCTCGAGGGCGCGATCCTCGAGCGGGTCGAATTTCGCGGTTGCCGACTGCTTGGGTTTGCCGCACCTGCCGCGAGTTTTGAGGATGTTCTGTTCGACCACTGCGATGCACGCTATGCGCGTCTGCTCGACGTGAAGGCTGGTACGCTCGAGTGGCACAGCACCATGTTGCTCGAGGCGTCGTTCCAGAGTGCGGAGTTGACCAACACGGTGTTTTACAATTGCGATCTTCGCAAAAGCGATTTCAGAGAGTCAACGCTCGTCGGGACTGATTTTCGCGGCTCGAGGTTGGAATCGCTGGTGATTCATCCCAAAGATTTGCTCGGAGCGGTGATCGCTCCAGAGCAGGCGGTCGATTTGATCTCGCTGCTCGGTGTCCAAGTATCGCTGTCCAAGTGAATTGATGAAACGATAACCCGATGTGACCGCCAGCTTCTGTGAGGTGTGCTGGCTCGAGATAGGCTGAAGATTTTTGGAGTGCGTCCGAATTTGCAAACGCACTCGGTGATGAGTCTGGCGTCGACCGTTCGCACCCACGGTGTTTCTCGAGATGTGGTTAAGCACCTCGAGCGAATTCCATGACATACTGCTGATGATCTCAAGTTCTTCTAATCAGGCATTGCTCGAGTCAGCTCAGGCATGAAGCATCACCCCGTGAACGGGGCAAGGAGTTCTTATGAAGAAACCGAAATTGATGTTCGGCATCGCCATCCTCGCCAGCCTGAGCATCGCGCTCGCCGCCGACAACATGGCGGAGCTGGCTGCGAAAGCCAAGACTGAGGGCAAGATCGTTTCGTATGGCATCCCCAACGACTGGCTGAACTACGAGAAAATGTGGAGCGTCTTTACCAAGCGTTACGGCGTGACCAACCAAGACACCGACATGAGCAGCGCCGAGGAAATCGCCAAGTTTCTCGCAGAGAAAAACGCTCCTGTAGCGGATGTCGGCGATGTCGGTCTGGCATTCGGGCCCATCGGCACGGCGCAGGGCGCGTTCATGCCGTACAAGGTCTCCAAGTGGAACGAAATCCCAGACTGGGCTAAAGACAAGGACGGCAATTACGCGGCCGCTTATTACGGCGCGGTGGCGTTCATCGTCAATCCAAAATTAGTGAAAAACGTGCCGATTGCGTGGCGCGACCTGCTGCGTCCAGAGTACAAAGGCAAAATCGCTATGAGCGACCCGCGCAAAGCGGCTGTGGCGCAGTACGGCGTGATCGCGGCTGCGATTGCGATGGGCGGTAGTGAAACCAATATCCAGCCGGGCATCGATTTCTTCGCCAAGCTCCAGAAATCCGGCAACCTGTTGCCGACCGCGCCGAGCCTCGCCGCGATTCAAAAGGGTGAAGTCGCCATTGCGATCAACTGGGATTACAATGGTCTCAACTTCAGGCGCACCTTAGGCGCTGAGCTGCCCTTGGAGATTCGCATTCCGTTGGATGGCACGACCACCGGGCCCTACGCGCCAGTGATTAACAAGTTCACCGCCCGCCCGAACGTCGCCAAGCTGTTCATGGAATTCCTCTTCAGCGACGAGGGCCAGATGCTCTACGCCGAGGGTGGCGCTCAGCCGATCCGCGAGAGCATCCGCAAGAAGCTGCCCGCAGACATCAAGGCCAAGATGATCCCAAGCTACCAGTACACCAAAGTCGTGCCGATCAAAGCTTGGAAGCAAATGCCCGATATCGTCAAAGGCATCGGCGAGAAGTGGGCCACCGACGTTGTGGGGCAGTAAAGCTATTAACCTTTAGCCATTGGCTCGAGAGCTGAACTGCGCTGTGCAAGCTTGCGCTCGAGTCGAACGCAGACTGAATCAAAGAAAAATGTGGCTCGAGGAATTTTAAGCCTCGAGCCACGCTGGGTTACAGGCTTCGCTTTTAGCGAAAAGCGAAAAGCTAGGAGCTAAAAAATGAACCTACGCTGGGCGACATTTGCGATTGCTGGTCTGTTCCTCGGGTTCCTGATTCTGTTTGAGATTCTGCCCGGTATTTTCCTCGGGATTACTGCGCTGACCAACAAAGCGGGGTTCACGCTCGAGCATTTGCAGGAAGCCACCAAACCATTATTTCTGCGGGCGCTCAACAACTCCGTCTGGCTCAGCTTGCAATCGGCGCTCGAGGGGGCACTGCTGGGCACGCTGACGGCGGGGGCGCTGTGGTCTAGCCGCAACGCTCGAGTCAAATCGTTTGTCACAGCCCTGAGCGGCGTCTCGGCGAATTTCGCGGGCGTGCCGCTGGCGTTCGCGTTCGTGGTGATGCTCGGCGCGAGCGGCGTGCTGAACTATATTTTCACCTCTTCAAACCTGCCGACAATTGACATTTACCGCCGCGAGAACCTGCACTGGATTTACCTGTACTTCCAGTGGCCACTGATGACCGCGCTGATGCTGCCCGCGTTTGGCGCGATTGACAAAAGCTGGCTCGAGGCGGCGCGGGGCATGGGCGCGAGTTCAGTGCTGTTCTGGTGGCGCGTCGGGATTCCGGTTTTATTACCGACGCTGCTCGGCTCGAGCGTGCTGCTGTTCGCCAACAGCTTCGGCGCGTATGCGACGGTCTACGCGCTGTCGCAGGGCAGCATTAACTTACTGCCGACGCAGATCGGCTTTCAGGTCTCCGGGCAGGTCGGGTACGATCCGGGCGCGGCGGCTGCGCTCTCCTTGGTGATGGCGGCGGTACTGCTGGCGTGTCTGGCGCTGTACCGAGGCTCGAGGTCGTGGGCGGAGCGCTTGCAGAGCAGGGGTCGGGCGTGAACGTTGGCTCAGTGAATATAGGGTCGATGCTCAGGCGCGGCATTCTTGGCGCGTTGCTGCTCTATTTGCTCACCCCCATCGCGTTGACACTGGTCTACAGCTTCGCCAAAAACTGGTCGACGCTGCTGCCCGACGGCTACACGCTCGAGGCGTGGGGGAAGCTTTTTGGTGATCCGATCTTCTGGCAGTCCACAGGACGTTCGCTCATCATGGCGGCTTCGGCGGTGGCGCTGAGCATCTTCTTTCTCGTGCCGACGCTGTTTGCGATTACGCTGTACGCGCCAAAATTGGCCAGTCTGCTCGAGTTCTTCAGCCTGTGGCCGTTCGTGTTTCCCGGCGTGATTCTGGCGGTCGGACTGATCCAGATTTTCTCCAACCCGCCATTGGCGATCTCCGGCACGCCGTGGCTGCTGATCCCGGCCGTGACCGTCGTCGTGATGCCATTCGCGTATCGGGCAGTCAGTAACGCCTTTGAAAGCATCAACGTCCGCGAACTCGCCGAGGCTGGCCGGAGCCTCGGCTCGAGCGATCTGCAAATCCTCGCGTGGGTGATCTTCCCCAGCGTGCTGCCGGGCGTGCTGAGCGGCGGTGTGCTGGCGTTATCAGCCGCGTTCGGCGAGTTTTCACTGGCTCAACTGATCGTCGGCAGCGCCTGGCAGACCCTGCCGTATTACCAATACCTGACGAACTCCCAAGACGGTCACCGCTCGGCAGCGATCAGCGTGTTGGCCTTCGGCATCGCGTGGGGCTTGGGGACGCTGGCACTGCAACTCGGGCGCGGCTCGAGAACCGTGACGGCCGTATGAACCGCGTCGTGCTGGGCGAAATCGCGTTGCACAGGGCGAACATACAGTTCGCCCCTACGAGGAGAACTGAATGACCGTGACCATGCCCGCCAGCGCCACGCAATCCTCGAGCCAACCCGTCGCCATCACCTGCACGGCGCTCTCCAAGTTCTACGGCGGCAAGCCAGCGGTGCAGGACGTACATCTCGAGGTCAAGCCCGGTGAGCTGCTGAGTCTGCTTGGCCCGAGCGGTTGCGGCAAGACGACGACACTGCGCTGCGTCGCGGGCTTCGAGATTCCCGATGCGGGCAGCATTCACATCGGGGCGCAGGATGTGACAAAAGTACCGGCCGAGAACCGCAAGGTCGGCATGGTCTTCCAGAATTACGCGCTGTTCCCGAATCTGTCCGTCGCGGGCAACGTCGGTTTCGGACTGCGGGTCGCGGGCTGGAACAAACAAAAACTCGAGGCTCGAGTTGGTGAGCTGCTTGAGATCGTCGGACTGGTCGGCTATGACAAGCGCAACGTCACGACGCTTTCGGGAGGTCAGCGCCAGCGCGTGGCATTGGCTCGAGCGCTCGCACCGAACCCTCGAGTGCTGCTGCTGGACGAACCGCTGTCGGCGCTTGACGCGAAGATTCGCGTGGAACTCCGCACCGAATTGCGGCGCTTGCAGCTTACCCTCGGGGTGACGACGCTGCTGGTCACGCACGATCAGGAAGAGGCGATGAGCATGTCCGACCGCGTGGTCGTGATGAATCAGGGTCGCATTGAGCAGATCGGCACGCCGAGGGATTTGTACGCCACGCCCGCGACTCCTTTTGTGGCATCGTTCGTCGGCGAGATGAACACCGTGACCCTCGAGCCAGTGGGGAACTCGAGTTTCAAGGTCAGCGGGCAAACCGTCACATTGCCAAATCTCGAGGTTGGACGTTACGGCGTGCGCCCGGAAGCCATCACCCTCGAGCCGAACCCATCACAGGGTTTGCGCGGTGTGGTCGAACTGGTCACGTACCTCGGCGCGGATCAGCAAGTCATCCTGCGCGTCGGTGGGGACACGTGGATTGCTCGAGTCCCGAACGATCTGGTCTTCACACGCGGTCAAACCGTCGGACTCGAGATCGCGGCGGGCGCGTGGCTTCGGCTATCGTAACGGCTCGAGTTTTTGTCCTCCCCTGCGAAGCAGGGGGGGTGGCACGCAGTGCCGGGGGGGTCGGGCGGCGGTCAGTTTCGTATTCGCGTCGCACGACCCCCAGCCGTTCCTGAAGGAACGCGCGACCCCCTTCTTGCCCTGACAGCAGCACCTCACGGGCTTGGGCGCTACTTCGCAGGGGGTGACTAGATACAACACTCGAGATATCCAACCAAACGCTCGAGCCAAAGGGGACACCATGCCGTGGTTCAAAGGCAATACGCACACCCACTCTTACGTCTCAGATGGCGACACCAGCCCGCCCGAGGTCTGCATGTGGTACGCAGCGCACGGCTTTGACTTCGTGTGCATGACCGATCACAACCACCCGTTCGATGCCGCGTGGCTCGAGGGGCTAGGGATTGCCAGCCCAAACTTTCTGGTGATTCCGGGCGTGGAGGTCACAACCGTCGCGGAGCGCTTACCTGTCCACATCAATGGTCTGGGCATCAGCGCAATGCCGGAACTCCGCAATTACGCCACGATCTCCGAGTGCTTGCAGGGCGCGATCGACGGTATCCGCAAACTCGGTGGCGTGCCGGTCGTCAATCATCCCAACTTTTTCTGGGCGCTCGAGGCGCGGCATTTACTAACTTTGCGCGACTGTCACCTGTTTGAAATCTGGAACTCGAGCACCGATTGCAACAATCTCGGCGCGGGTGGGTTCAAGAGTACCGATCAGTTCTGGGATGGGTTGTCGGTCGCTGGGCAACGCTGGCACGGGATGGCCAGCGACGACGCGCACGATTTTCAGGGCGAGTTCTACGGATACAAATCGCTGCCCGGTCAAGCGTGGGTCGTCGTGCGGGCAGCCGCGCTGACGCAACCCAATATTCTCGAGGCGCTGGAACGCGGCGACTTTTACAGCACGACGGGCATCACCTTGTCCTCGCTCGAGGTCGTGGGACGCAATGTGCAGCTTGAGATTCGCGGCGAGCATCACTACAAATACAGCAGTGAACTGCTTGCATCAGACGGCACGATTCTCGAGACGGCGTTTGGAACAAGCGTTACGCTGACGATTCCCGAAGGCGTCGGGCTGGTTCGAGTGCGCGTGTTTGACAGCAATGGCTCGAGGCTATGGACGCAAACCTTCGTTGAATAGATGGTTAATTTGGACAACTGAATTTTAAATCCGTGATACCGTATCAGGACATGGATAGAATCACTGAATCAAATTTGACAGATTTTGTTGCAAACAGTGGTTATTTGAAGCAAGATCTTGAAGTTCAATTTGAACATTTTGTAAATTACTGCGTCGTATCAGGTGAACACCATGACACATTTGATCTCGATTCCATAAATTGTGGAGCGGGTGGTGATACCGCTTTGGATGGCATCGCTATATTTGTTAATGGTGCGATTATAGATAATGAGCAAGAAGTCGAAGATTTAATCTCGAGAAATGGGTATTTAGAAGTAAAAATTTTGCTAATTCAATCAAAAACTTCCGCTAAATTTGATATGGGCGAAATCAGAAATTTTCTTTTCGGGTCAAGAGATTTATTTTCAGCTAACGGTTCAATGCCAAGAAATGAAAAAATTAAGTACAAAGCACAAATAATCCAGTTTATTCTTCAAAATGGCAACAAAATGAGAAAAAGAATTGTTTGTAATCTTTACTACGCAACAACAGGTAGTTGGCGAGATTCAAATAATTTGTCAACACAAATTGGTTTAGAAGTAGAACAGATGGAAAACATGAACATATTTGAGAAAATCATCTTTTCTCCAATCGATGCTAATGAATTACATAAAAAGTATCAAAACACGAAAAATAGTATTTCTATAACTTTTGAGTTTCCCAAAAAAATCGCTTTACCTGCTATTCCCGGAATCAAACAATCTTACATTGGTGTGATTAAAGCTCTCGATTACATAAAAGTTATTTCAGATGAATCAGAAAATATTTTGAAAAAGATATTCTATGATAATGTAAGAGATTATCAAGGTGAGAATGAAGTAAACTCGGAAATAAAAGCTACTTTGTCAAGAAATAGTAAGCATATGTTTGCTGTTCTAAACAATGGAATAACTATTATAACAGACAATTTAACAGTTTTAGGTGATGTATTTACTATGAAAGACTACCAAATAGTAAATGGATGCCAGACAAGCTATATTCTATTCAATGAACGTCAAAAACTTGATGAAAATGTTTTTGTGCCACTTAAAGTTATTGAAAGCGGAAATGAAGAAATTACAAATGAGATCATAAAAGCTACGAACCAGCAAACTGCTATTACTAAAGAAGAATTAAATGCTTTAACGAGTTTTGAGAAGAAACTAGAAGATTTTTATGGAACTTTTAAGGGTAAACAAGCACTTTATTACGAAAGAAGATCAGGACAGTACAATAGAAACAGTGCAATTGAAAGAGTAAGAATTATTAATAGAGAAACACAAGTAAAAGTGATCGCTGCTGTGTTCTTCAGTTTGCCACATCTCGCGGGGAGATATCATAAACAATTGAGGGAAAATCACTCAAAGAATATCTTTAAAGACGATCATAGCCCATTGGCTTATTATGCAACTGCTTACACTTATTACAGAGTAGATTTTTTACTAAGAAACAATTTAATTTCAATATCAAGAAATTTTAGATATCACTTAGTTTGGGGAATTTGGATTTACTTTTCTGATGGCAGCTTACATGGACTTAATAAAGTGAAAAAATTAGTTCCAATCTGTACTAAAATTGTTTCAGAAATTACTGGAGATTTTGAAGCTGTCAGTATAATTTCTGCAATAATAGAAATAATCAATAGAGTGAAAGGGAGTGCAAATGATAGAGAAGTGTCAAAAACAAAAGATTTTACTGAGAAGCTAAGAATTGAAATATTGAAATTACCTAAAATATGAAGTCAGTCAGGTTGAGAGTAACCCAACTCACCTTGACATTTCCTGCCGCTGGAGTAGACTCCACGATGTGCCTCGAGCGTTGGGGCTGAATTCATTACGTTTTTTCCCCGAGAGCTTCTGGCTCTTGGGTCTTGTTGCGTCAACCACGATGGGCACTGACGAGGCAAGTTTCGGCGCGGCGGTCGGAAATTGACTTCTAGCAGTACTTTGAAGCTAAATACCCCGGTGTCAACCGGCGGTACAAGGAGCGTGGATGGCGCGTAAAGAGATCAAGCGGTTCGGGACGATCAAAGAAATCCTCGAGCTACCCCGGTTGGTGGAATTGCAAATCGGTTCCTTCGATCATTTTTTGCAGCGCGGCGTGACTGCTCCAGACCGCGAAGAGGCGGGTTTGCAGGGCGCGTTCAAGGAAATTTTTCCGATTGACGAGTCCGACAAGAACCGCACGGGCGGCCTTGTGCTGGATTTCCTCGAGTACGAACTCGGTGAGCCGCAGTACAGCCCCGAGGAGTGCCGCGATAAGGATTTGACGTACCAAAGCCCGATGTTTGCGAAGCTTCAACTGATTCACCGCGACACGGGTTTGATCAAAGAAGACAAGGTTTTCCTCGGCGACTTGCCGCTGATGACCGATGAGGGCAGCTTCATCGTCAACGGCGCGGATCGCGTGATCGTCTCGCAGATTCACCGCAGCCCCGGCGTGTACTACACCCTGTCGTACAACGGCAGCAAGCGGCTCTACGCCAGCGCGATTATCCCGCTGCCAAAGCGCGGCCCGTGGATCGAACTCGAGTTCACGTCGTCCGGAATCTTGGAGATGAAAATCAACAAGCGCAAGTTCCCCGTGACGATGATGCTGCGGGTGCTGGGCTACGACGACGCGGCGGTGCGGAAACTCTTCAAGAAGCACGAATCGCTGATCGAGACCACGATCACCGAAGACAAAACCCTCGGCATGGGTCTCGAGGAGACGCTGCTGCGCTTGTTCACCGTGTTGCGTCCCGGTGATCCACCGAAGCGCGACAAGGCGATTGCCTACCTGCACAGCCTCTTGGCTGACCCGAAGCGCTATGATTTGGGCGACGCTGGGCGCTTCAAGATGAACACCAAGCTCGGCATTAAAAATCAGGACAAGACGCTGGTGACGTTTGAAGACGGTCAGTTCAAAGACGCGGGACTCATCGCCGCCATCGAGTACCTGCTGCACCTGCAAAACGGTGAAGCGGGTTACGAGCACGACGACATTGACCACCTCGGCAACCGCCGCGTGCGTACCGTCGGCGAGCTGCTGGCGGATCAGTTCCGCGTTGGTTTAGGGCGGATGGCTCGAGGGGTGCGCGAGCGCATGATGCTCGGCAATCCTGATGCCGCGACGCCGCAGAAGCTCGTCAACAACCGACCCATTGTGGCCGCGATGCGCGAGTTTTTCGGGCGCAGCCAGTTAAGCCAGTTCAAAGACCAGATCAACCCGCTGTCCGAGTTGCGCCACAAGCGCCGCATCTCCGCGCTCGGGCCCGGCGGTTTGACCCGCGAACGAGCGGGCTTCGATGTCCGCGACGTTCACCGCACGCATTACGCCCGCATCTGCCCGATTGAAACGCCGGAAGGCGCAAACATCGGTCTGATCTCGAGCCTCGCGTCTTTTGCCAAGGTCAACCCGCTCGGGTTCATCGAAGCGCCGTACCGCAAGGTCAACAAGGGTGTCGTCAGCGATCAGGTTGTGTACATGACGGCTCACGAGGAAGACAAGTACACCATCGCGCAAGCCAACACAGAGTTGGACGCTAACAATCGCCTGACCGGTCAGGTCGTGGCGCGGCGCAAGGGCGATCCGTTCATCGTCTCCGGCGACGAATGCGAGTTCATGGATGTCACGCCGAAGCAGATCGTTTCGATTAGCACCAGCCTGATCCCGTTCCTCGAGCACGACGACGCGAACCGCGCCCTGATGGGCAGCAACATGCAGTCGCAGGCTGTGCCATTGGTGCGGGCTGACCCGCCGATGGTCGGCACGGGCATCGAAGAGCGCATCGTGCTGGATGCAGGTACGAGCGTCATCGCCGATGTCGACGGCGAAGTGGTTGAAGTTGACGGCACGAAGATCGTCGTCAAGTACGGCAAGCACGTCAAGGAGTACAAACTGATTCGCTTCACCCGCAGCAACGCGGGCACGAATCACGATCAGCGCCCGATTGTCAAAGTCGGGGATCAGGTCAAGAAGAACCAAGTCATCGCCGACGGCCCCGCCTCGGAGTTCGGGCGCTTGGCGCTGGGTCACAACATCACGATTGCGATCATGCCGTTTGACGGGTACAACTACGAAGACGCGATTGTGATGTCTGAGACGCTGGTGCGTAAGGATTACTACACCAGCATCCACATCGAAAAGCAGGAGCGCGAGGCGAGGGACACGAAGCTCGGGCCCGAAAAGATCACTCGAGATATTCCGGGTCTGAGTGAAGCCGCTTTGCGTGACCTCGACGAGGACGGCATCATCCGCATCGGCGCGGAAGTCAAGCAGGGCGATATTCTGGTTGGTCACACCAGCTTCAAGGGCGAGACCGAACCGACGCCAGAGGAACGCTTGCTGAGAAGCATCTTCGGTGAGAAGGCAAGGGAAGTGAAGGACACCTCTCTGCGCGTGCCATCCGGTGAGGGCGGCATCGTCATCCGCACCGTGCGCTTCAAGCGCGGCGAAGAGGGCGTGGATTTGAAGCCCGGCGTGCGCGAAATGGTGCGCGTTTACGTCGCGCAGCGCCGCAAGTTGCAAGTCGGCGACAAGCTCGCCAACCGCCACGGTAATAAGGGCGTCGTCGCCAAGATTCTGCCGCCGGAAGACATGCCATACCTGCCCGACGGCACGCCCGTCGATCTGGTTTTCAACCCGCTCGGCGTTCCGAGCCGTATGAACTTAGGTCAGATTCTCGAGACGCATCTGGGTGAAGTTGCCCGCCGCATGAACGTGGCGTTCGTCACGCCAGTGTTTGACAGCGCAACCGAAGCGCAGATCAAGGAACTCCTCGAGAAAACCTCCAAAGAGGCGCAAGAAGCCCATACCGCTGGCGGTTTCGGCATGGACACTCGAGAAGCGGCGGTGCTGACGAGGGCCGGCAAGCTCGGAATCGTGCCCGTCGATGGCACGGTCGAGGATCAGCAGCGCGAGTTGGCTCGCACCGGCAAAACCGTGTTGTTCGATGGTCGCACCGGCGAACCCGTCGAAGGGCCCGTCGTGGTCGGCACGATGTATGTCTTGAAGCTTTACCACATGGTCGAGGACAAGCTCCACGCCCGCAGCACCGGGCCCTACAGCCTCATCACGCAGCAACCGCTCGGCGGCAAGGCGCAGTTCGGTGGTCAGCGCTTCGGTGAGATGGAAGTCTGGGCTTTGGAGGCTTACGGCGCAAGCCACACCCTGCAAGAGATTCTGACCGTCAAGTCCGACGACATTGAAGGCCGCGACGAGGCGTACCAAGCCATCGTTAAGGGTGAGGATGTCAAAGATACGAACATCCCAGAGTCCTTCAAGGTGCTGGTCAAAGAGCTGCACTCACTGGGCTTAGACGTGCAAGTGCTGGACGAGAACGATAAAACGGTCGACATTTTCGAAGGGATGATGCCAAGAAGGTAAAGGCTGCTGAGGGCAGAGAGCTGAGCGCTGAAAACCTCGAGTCTCGAGATCAGCTCCTGCCCTAAAGCCTTTAGCGCTCTGCATTCCGCTCTCTGCACACTGTAAGGAGATTCAATGCGCGATTTCAAAAAAGTCAAGATTCAACTCGCCAGCCCCGAAAAAATCCGTTCTTGGAGTTACGGCGAGGTCGAGAAGCCCGAGACGATCAATTACCGCACGCTCAAGCCAGAGCGCGACGGCCTGTTTGACGAGCGAATCTTTGGGCCGGAAAAAGATTACGAGTGCGCCTGCGGCAAGTACAAGCGCCAGCGTTACGAGGGCAAAGTTTGCGAGCGCTGCGGCGTCGAAGTCACCAAGCGCATCGTGCGGCGTTACCGCATGGGTCACATCGAGCTGGCCACGCCAGCCGCGCACATCTGGTACGTCAAGGACATCCCCAGCAAGATCGGCACGCTGCTTGACTTGAGCGCCGGGCAGCTCGAGCAGGTGCTGTACTTCGGTAAGTACATCGTCACCGACCCGAAGGGCGCAATCAAAGACGGTCGCCCGCTCAAGCGCGGCGAGCTGCTGTCTGACGAGGAGCACCGCGAGTTGCGCGTCGGTAAGCAGGAGACCTACAGCCTCGCGGTCGGCACGAGCGCCGAGGTGCGCGACGGCGAGTTCGTCACCAAGGGTCAGAAAATCGGCGGCAACGTCGCCAGCCGCATGGACGGCGTGGCGCAGTACCGCTTCCCGCGCAAGGCGACGCTCGAGTACAAAGAAGAGGGAACCGCGAAATTCACGCTCCCCAAGGGCACTGAACTCGAGGCTGAGGTCTTGCGGGCGGGCGAGCAGATCATCGACGGTCTCGAGGGTCACGCGGTCTTGGCGACTCGAGATGGCGTGGCGTTTGTCACGGAGTTAGGCGAGGGCGTTGAAAAGGGCGGCGTGGTCATCGAGGTGCGCGACCCCGACGACAACGAAATGCTCGAGCGCGTGTTCATTCCCGTGGGCTTCGACGTACTCGTCGGCAGCGGCGAGACGGTCGAGACCGACACCGAGTTGGCGCACGCCAACGGCGCACTGATCCGCATGCCACGTGGCGCATCCGCCAAGGGTGTTGCCACCAAGAAGAAGGGCAGCAATCTCGAGGTCACGCTGACCCTGACGTGGGCCCGCGATGTGACGATTGACATCAACCCGACGATGCACGTGCTCGTTGGTGACGGCGCGGAGTTCAGCAAGGGCGATGCGCTTGTGGGTGCAATCGACCCATCGCAGATGGTCTCTGCGGAAGCCGACGGCAGTCTGCGTTTGCTCGAGCCAGCCAGCATCGTCGTGGCGAGGGCCAAGATCTACCCGTACAACGACGAGCCTGAAGTCGTCAATGGCGACCGCGTGCAGCCCGGCGACGAACTCGCCGACGGCGGCGCGATCAAATCTGAAATCCACGGTCGCGTGGAACTGGATTTGGTGCGCCGCCAAGTGCGCTTGATCGAAGCCTACGACTTCGAAGCCCGCATGGGCGCGGAAGCCGTGCGCGAACTCTTAGAAGGCATCGATCTCGAGGCGCTCGAGGCGATGCTGGAAGAGGAGATGAGCAACCCGAGCCGCCACAAGCGGGCCAAGGCCCGCAAGCGTCTCGAGGTCGCACGCTCTTTTAGGAAGTCCGGCAATCGCCCCGAGTGGATGATTCTGGACTCCGTGCCGGTCATGCCACCAGACTTGCGTCCGATGGTGCAGGTCGACGGCGGGCGCTTCGCCACGTCGGATTTAAACGACCTCTACCGCCGTTTGATCAACCGCAACAACCGCTTGAAGAAGCTGCTGAACACCGGTGCGCCCGAGATGATCGTTCGCAACGAGAAGCGCATGCTGCAAGAAGCCGTGGATGCGCTGATCGACAACGGTCGTCGCGGCACGCCCGTCACGCACCCCGGCTCGGATCGCGCTCTGCGCTCGCTGACCGATCTGCTCGGCGGCAAGCAGGGACGCTTTCGTCAGAACTTGCTCGGCAAGCGCGTCGATTACTCCGGTCGCTCCGTGATCGTCGTCGGGCCGCAGCTCAAACTGCACCAGTGCGGTCTGCCGAAGCGCATGGCTTTGGAGCTGTTCAAACCCTTCCTGTTCAAAGTGCTCGAGGAAAAAGGCGTCGTCACCAACATCAAGAGCGCCCGCAAGATGCTCGAGCGTTACCGCGATACCCGCGACGAGATTTGGGATGCTTTGGAGGAAGTGATTCAGGACAAGGTTGTGCTCTTAAACCGCGCCCCGACCCTGCACCGCTTGGGCATTCAAGCCTTCACGCCATTGCTGGTGGAAGGTCAAGCCATTCAGCTCCACCCGCTCGTCTGCGAAGCCTTCAACGCCGATTTCGACGGCGACCAAATGGCGATTCACGTCCCGCTGTCGCCCTACGCGCAAGCCGAAGCCCGCATTCAGATGCTCTCGGCGCACAACCTGCTGTCCCCAGCCAACGGCGAGCCGAATGTCAAACCCGCCAAGGACATCATCCTCGGCGTGTACACCCTGACGCTGCCAAGGGTCAGCAAGAAGGGCGCGGGCAGCAAGTTCAAAGACGGTCTCGAGGTCATGAAGGCGCTGGGCGCTGGCAAGATCGACCAGAACGCCAAGATTACCGTCGGCGGCAAGGACACCACCGCTGGCGCGATGAAATACGTTTTCTCCAATCCAGAAGAAGCGCTGCACGCTGTGCAACGCGGCACGATTGACATGCAGGATAACGTGACGATCCGCATTCCAATGATCGGCGGCGCGACCGAAATGGTCGAAACGACCGCTGGGCGGGCGTACTTCAGGCGCATCGTCAACGAAACGCTCTCGGAAAATGGAGTCGTCCTCGACCGCGAGTACGTCAATCTGACGGTCAGCTTTGAGAAGAACGCGCTCAAGGACTTGGTGATGGATGTCTTCAAATACCTCGGTATCGAGAAGACGGCCGCATTGCTGGACGCGCTGAAAGAGTACGGCTTCAAGCTTGCTTCCTCGAGCGGTGTGACCGTCGGCATTGACGACGCGATCATCCCCGAGAAGAAAAAGGAGCTGCTGGCAGCGGCTGATATCGAAAAAGCCCAGATTGACGAGGATTTCGCCTTTGGTCTGCTGACCGACCGCGAGCGCTACTTGGCCGTCACCAAGCTCTGGGGCGAGACCACCGAAGCCGTGACCGACAGCGCGTTCGATAATTTCCGCGAGAACTTCCCGAACAACCCGTTCTACGTGATGTCGCAGTCCGGCGCACGTGGCAACAAGCAACAGATTCGCCAACTCACGGGCATGCGCGGTCTGATGCAAAAGCCGAACGGCGACGTGATCGAACTGCCCGTGCGCTCTAACTTCCGCGAGGGTCTGAACGTTTTGGAGTACTTCACCAGCACGCACGGCGCTCGCAAGGGCGGCGCGGACACGGCGCTTCGCACCGCCGATTCCGGCTACCTGACCCGCAAACTGCACGATGTCGCTCACGAAATCGTCGTGCGCGACACCGATTGCGGCACGAGCGATTACGTGACCGTGCTGACCCACGAGGGCGGCAAGGCTCGCAAGTCCAGCGATTTGGAAATGAGCATTTACGGGCGCACGCTGGCGCAAGAACTGACCGTCGCTGGTCAAAGCTTTGCGGAGGGCAGCATCATCGGCATGGATGAAGTCAAGTTCATCCTGAAGAACAAAGACAGCCTCGGCACGATTGCCGTGCGCTCACCGCTAACCTGCCGCACGCACGCGGGCGTCTGCCAGAAGTGCTACGGTCACGACCTGTCGCAGAACAAAATCGTCAGTAAGGGCGAAGCGGTCGGCGTGATCGCCGCGCAAAGCATCGGCGAACCGGGCACGCAACTGACCATGCGTACCTTCCACACGGGAGGCGTGGCTGGCGCTCAGGACATCACGCTCGGGTTGCCTCGAGTCGTGGAATTGTTCGAGGCTCGCAAACCGAAGACCAAAGCCACGTTGTCCGAAATCGACGGTGCGGTCAGTATCGCCGAGGAAGACGACAAGCTCATCATCACCGTCACCGACGGCGATCTGGCCAAGAAGTACAAACTGGATCGCAACGTGCGTCTGCTGACCGAAATCCGCGAGGGGACGAAGGTCGTCGCCGGTCAACCACTGACACGCGGCGCGATCAACCCGGACGATCTCTTGGTCGCCAAAGGCACGGAAGCCGCGCAGCGCTACCTCGTGGACGAGGTGCAAGCCGTGTACCGCGCCCAAGGCGTGAAGCTGCACGACAAACACATTGAGTTGATCGTGCGCCAGATGTTCAAATACACCGAAATCCTAGAGGACACGGGCGACAGCGACTTCCTTGAGGGGCAAGTCATCGAGCGCTGGGATGTCGAAGTCGAAAACGAGCGTTTGCAAGCGGCGGGTAAAACCCCAGCCAGCACCACCCCGAAACTCATGGGCATCACCAAGAGCGCGTTGTCCACGCGTTCATGGCTGTCTGCCGCGAGCTTCCAGCACACCACGCACGTCCTCACCGAAGCCAGTATCGCGGGCAAAGTGGATGACCTGATCGGTCTGAAAGAAAACGTGATTTTGGGCAAGCTGATCCCAGCCGGAACGGGCTTAGCCGAAGTCAAAGGCATGCAGGTCATGGACGAGAAGCTGCGCGAGAAGATTCTCGAGGGCAACGCTCGCGCCACTAGCCTTGCCGCGAGTGGTAACGCACCAGCCGTTGTGCCCGCTGGCGATTGAAAGTTAAGGCTCGAGATATAAAAAACGGGGCCCATTGGGCCCCGTTTTTCATGGCATTCCGCTCAACGCTCGAGGAATGCGGGTTTGAGGACTGTTTTCGCCCACTCGAGCAGCGTCGTGGGCGTGGTTGTCTCAGGGCTGCGCGGCTCTGCGCCGTAGATGCCCTGCTCGACGGCTTGCCACATCTCCACGAGGCTCTGCACATCGGTTGCTGATGCGCCACGGCTCAGTTGCCCGGCTGTGAACGCTTCTGGCGTCAGCGCTTGAAAGCGAATCTCGGTTTCCAAAGCGGCGCTCAGTATCCCTGCCACTTGCTCAAAGCTGAGGTCTGCGGGGCCGTGAACGCCAATCCCTTGCTGCCCGTTCCAAGAGCGTTCACTCAGCCAATGCGCGGCCACTGCGGCAATGTCCATCGTGCAGACGTGCGGAATCGGCAGGTCGCCGCGCATCGGGAAGAAAAGCGCACCCTGACGTTTCATTGGGGCGACTTGATACAAAAAGTTTTCCATGAAGTTGCCGCAGCGCAGGTGACGGATGTTGGCGTCAGTCTGGTTCAGCACGTCTTCCATCGCGTGCAGTGCAGAGATTGGCCCCGCGTTGATCGCCCGCCCTTTGCCGCCGCTCGAGACCGTGACAATGTGCGTCACGCTTGCACCTTTGAGCGCTGTCTTGGCGGCTTCGGCGAAACGGGTGTAGACAGGCAGCGGCGCGTCGTCGGTCGGCGGAATGCACCAGAACAGCGCGGCTGCGCCCGCAAAGGCACTGCTGAGGGTTTGCGGGTCGTCACTCGAGCCTTGAATCACTTCGACCCGCTCCCGTATCTGCGGCGCGAGTTTATTGGGGTCTCGAGCGATCACGCGCACGGTCACGCCGCGCTCGAGCAGCATTGGGACGAGTTTGGAGCCGATTTTTCCGGTCGGGGTGGTGACGACCACGGTTGCACTCATGGGTTCCTCTTTCGGTTGCGACGCTCAGGGTAGTTTGTAGCAATAATAGTTTGTATTGCTAATCATTGAAGATGCTACCCTGTGCTGATGAAGTCGTCAAGCTCAACCCCGCTCGAGCGCCCACCCGCGCTGCCCGCAGCGATTGCCCACCACACCGGACTACTGATCTACAAACTCGCGCAATTCATGCAAGAAGAACTCGACCGCGCCCTCGAGACCATCGGCATGAAAACCCGCCACTACGCCGTACTGAGCGCCGTCAACTACAAGGGCCCGATGTCGCAGCAAGCCGTGGGCAGCAAACTCAACATAGACCGAGCGACGATGGTCGCCATCGTGGATCACCTCGAGCGGCTGCACCTGCTGGAGCGCCGCCGCAACGCCAATGATCGGCGGCTGTACGACCTGACCGTCACGGCAAGCGGACAGGCGACCGTGCTGGAAGCCGAGCAAGCCGTTCGTGAGGTCGAAGAGCGGTTATTCGCGCCGCTTGGAGATCAGGGACGCTCAACGCTACATGGACTGTTATCGCAATTGACGCAGGATCAACTCTCGAGCGATTGAGAGTTGGTTCAAGGCTCGAGATGCGAATGAGCCGGGGCTTTTAAACCCCGGCTCATTCGACAGCGCGAATCCCCGTACCCACCCTCGGTTCTCTCAAAAACAGCTCAACACACGGTCGTGACGGTACTTGGTGACATTGCCCTCGTGACGGTGCTGGGCAGATATGTGCGGGTGGAAGAGTCGAACTTCCTCACTCGCCCCGAGTGACCAAGAAGACGGACTTTCGCCCGTTGTGCAACTTTTGGGGCTGTTGCCGCCCTCGTGTTCGCCGCTGCCTTCTGAAGGGAACCTACCAACTCGCGCTGCTCGAGATTACTCGAGCAAATCTGTTGCCCAGTTCATGCCTTGAATGCTCGAGTCCAGATCGCGCCGTGAACGCGCCACCTCGTCGAGTTGCTTTCTGAGCGCGGCGACATCGACGGTCGACACGAGTTTGATCTCGGTGCGGCTGTAACGATTCACGCGGCTCGAGGCGGCCTCGAGAAAACCGTTCAGTACACTGAATTTGACATCCAACGCATCGCGCCTTGCCAACGCTACGGTCAGTGACTCCACACCCGCAATGCTCGCGCTCGAGTTCGTGCGGTTAATGCCGATCACCAAGCGCTCGAAATCTGCGGTCAGCGTCTCGAGTTCTGCCAGCAGTACCCGTGGATCTTCTGGCGGCGCTTCGCCCTCCTGCACCAGCGCACTGGCGTTCAAACGCCCCCGCAATTGCTCGAGGCGCTTCTTGGTATCGGCGCGTAAAACCAGTGCTTCTGCCAGTTTCATGTTTCTCCCTCCTTTCGCATAGCAGACCTTAACACCCGTGTTTGACGCCGCTCATCGGCGTTTCGGCTTACTTGAGTGCTACGCTCACCGCGCAATTTCCCAGATCTGCCCGCTGGGATCCGTGAAACTCGCGGTGCGAATGCCCCACGGTCGATCCATCGGGCCGTTCAGCAGCGTTACTCCTCGAGACTGTAAAACCGCGCAAGTCGCGTCCACGTCGTCCACGGTGATCGTCAGCACATTCCTCGAGCCAGCGTGTGATGTGGCAAGGCCAGCGGGGGCGATCAGTTCTGAAGCGGCGGTGATGCTCAGCAGGTTAATCAGCGTGTTGCCGAAGTTGAAGACGGCTGAAGCGTCATCTTCAAAGAAGATCGGCAACCCGAAGACCGCCTGATAAAAACCTTTCGTCGCCGCTAAATCCTCGGTGAAGACTGTGATCGCGGTGATCGCCTGCGGCCAAGCTGTCGCGCTGATGCTCATGGGTTCACACTCCTTGACCTAAATCGTACTCGAGGTCAGCGGTCGTGATCTTTGAAGTCACTTGAGACTCAGAAACGCCAATCGAGTAGAATTCTGGGTGTATGCAAGTCGTTTGCATCAATATGCATATTCTCGTATAACTGATGTCGCGCTCGAGCCTCGAGTCAAACTTGTGCGAAGGAGTCCTGAAATGCTGATCAAAGAACGCGCTGTGCTGGCGCTCGAGGATGGAACGGTCTACCGAGGGTATGCCTTTGGCAAGCGCGGCGAAACGATTGGTGAGGTCGTCTTCAACACCAGCATGACCGGCTATCAGGAGATCATGACCGACCCGAGTTACAACGGTCAGATCATCTGTATGACCTACCCGCATATCGGCAATTACGGCATCAACGTTTACGACATGGAAAGTAACCGCCCGTATGTGCGCGGTTTCATCGCCCGCGAGTTCACGCACACGCACAGCAACCACCGCGCCACCGAAGGGTTGGAGGAGTTCACCACCGCTCACGGCGTCATCAGCATCTCGGGCATTGATACGAGGGCCTTGGTGCGGCGCTTGCGGCAGGGCGGTGTGGTCAAAGGAATTGTCGCGCACCGCAGCTTCACGCACCCCGACGATCCTTACGGCGAGTTCTCGAGCGACGAAGAAGCCGCGATGGTCGCCCGCGCTAGAGCCTACGAGGACATCGACGGGCGCGACATGATGCCCGAAGTCACCACGCAACTGCCGTATGTCTGGCCCGCGCAGGCGAATTTGGAAAAGGGCAAGCGCATCGTCTTCATGGATTTCGGGATCAAGCACACGATCATCAAGAAACTCGCCGAGATCGGTGCTGAAGTGATCGTCGTGCCCGCCACGACCACGCCCGCACAGATCATGGCACTGCATCCCAACGGTTTATTCTTAAGCAACGGCCCGGGCGACCCGAGCGCACCGACCTACACGCACGAAACCGTCTGGAAGCTGCTGGGGTTGCTGCCGACCTTTGGGATTTGTTTGGGGCATCAAATCTTGGGGTTGGCGGTCGGCGGCAAAACCTTCAAACTGAAATACGGTCATCGTGGCGGCAATCACCCAGTCAAGAACCTGCTGAACGGCAAAATCGAGATCACCAGCCAGAACCACGGCTACGCGGTGGATACCGACAGCATTCAAGGACATTTTCGCGCTACGCATATTAATTTGAACGACCAGACGCTCGAGGGCATGGCGCACCTGCGCTACCCCGTCTTCAGCGTGCAGTATCACCCCGAAGCCAGTCCGGGCCCGCACGACAGCCATTACCTCTTCCAGCGCTTCATCGAAGAGGTCAACACCTTCAGCGGCGCGAACGCGTTGCCGACCGCGAAATCCTCGAGCGGCTTGATTGGAGTTTAAGCGTTCAGAATGCGTCTAACTCGAGGGCGAAGATCGCGGCGCGTTGCAGCTCGCGCAGGCGCGTTTTGTTCAAGCTGGTGATGAACGCCCCCAGATCGCTTTTGGGTACGGTCTGTAAGTTGTCTAAACTGATCGCGCAACGCTCGGTCACGCCGTCGAAAGTCTCGAGGACGACTTGAGAAGCGATCCCGCGAATCCGTGTTGTCAGCGGTGCAACCGTTACATTGTGCAGGTGTGCGATCAGCGGCTCGCGGGTCAAGATCACCACTGGGCGGGGTTTGTCAGTGTCGCACCAGCACACGTCCCCGCGCCGCCAAGCCCGTGCGGTCATTCATCGTCCCAAGCGCGGCGCGTGGGTTGCCAAGCATCGTCATCGGGTTGTTGTTGAAAGCTCTGGCGATGTGCGCTTTCAGCGGCCTCGTTGTGGCGACGCTGCAATTCAGCGTGCAGTGCGCGGCGCATGAATGCGCTACGGGTTTCCCCGCTCTGCTCTGTCAGGGCATCCACGGACTCGAGCAGATGGTCATCTAAGGTCATTTGCACGGTTTTCATAAAGGTATTTTACCACATGAATATGTAGGTATTTTTCTGGTATTCAAATGATGAAAGTTTGAGGATGACTCGAGGCAGCGCTGGTTGACCTGTTCAGCAGCGAAGACTCGAGCGGCTTGATTGGGGTTTAAGGCTGGGTCAGATCGGCGTAGGTTTTGCCATCCTGCGTTTTCCACTCCACGCGGCCGTTGCTGCTACGACCGAGTACCGCGACCGAAGCAGCGCTAGGCGTTTGGTACTGAACCGCTTTGATGTACTCGAGCAAGCCATCTTCACGCAATCTGGCTTTACCGTGTTCGATCAATTGATCTCGAGCGTTTAACCACGGCTTGGCTGAAGTGTCTTGGAAACTTTTCACCATGTCTCGAGCAGCAGTCGAACCGGCTTGAATCTCGAGAACACCGCCTTCCAGTAACACGGCGGTCGCACGCGCTCCTCGACCCGCACAGATCAACACAGAATTTTTAGTGACGAGCGATGCTAACGGCTTGCCCCGCAACGCATCCGCCTCAGCCGCCTCGAGCAAGTTGAGTTGCAACATTAGCGCAATGGCTTTTTCACGGTCTACAACGGTGTTGTCAGCCATGAACCGCTCGAGCGCAGGTGTTTTAGCCGCGATGATACCGCGCAGTTTTTGATCGCTCAGCACTTGATGAACCGAATCTTCAAACCCATTCTTCGCCCAGACGCTCGCGTCCAACAAACGAAACAGATCATCGGCGAATTCGTCGTGATTGTCTTGCGTCAATTGAATCTCGAGGACAAGGCGCTCGCTCGAGAGCTTATTGACGAGGTGAACGTCGTACACGCACCACGTCGCGCCGTTGGTCGCCAGTGCCCAGCGGATGGCTTTGCTGTTGGCGTAGTTGATTGCCTGCTCGGTTTCTTTGTCTTTAATGGTTGCGTTCAAGCGTTTCAGCTCTAAAACGAATAAAAGTTTGCTGTTCGCTCTGACTGATAAATCAGCGCGTCCACCGCTGGTATGGTTTTCCTCTGGGCAGACCTCGAGCGGATTCCAGATGTCAAAGCCCGCCGCTTGCAACAAGCGCAGAATAATGGCTTGACGCACCGCTGCTTCGTTGACAGCAGATTGAATCCAGTTTTTGTGAATTCCCAGTGAGATATCAACCATTGCTTGGTGGAACGCTTCACGGTCAGGTTGATGCTGTGCCATTGCACTCGAGTATAGGGCGTTTTGCACAACGGTTGTCCACAAATTGCCCAGAAGCAATTTGATCGAAGGCGTGTGCAATACGCCCTTCGTTTCTACTCGCGTCACGCCCATGCGTGCAAGGCACGACGCTCGAAAATGGTTGACAAAAACGGTCAACCATTTTGAAATTTGCCCTACAGAACGTTGACGACTTGCTCCGCGCAATTCCCTCGAGTTACAGCCGTTTTTGCTCATTGCTCAAACCACTGCTTTTGCGCGATTACTCTTGCGAAATGAACTTGAGCGTGGCGCGTGAAAATAGCGTCTCGAGGGACGTAAGTGCGCCTGCGGCGCACCGGGTTTAGCACGCTAAACCCCTACGGTTGCGGCGGTGGTGGCGCGGTCTCGAGATTCGCGTTGAATAGGTGATGGCGTTCACAGCGTAAACTCCGAAGCGATGAAGTTTTCGCTCGAGGACACCGACCGGATCATCATGATGGCGTGGGAAGACCGCACGCCGTTTGAAGCGATTCAAGCCCAGTTTGGGCTGTCAGAAGCTGATGTCAAAACCTTCATGCGGCAAGTCCAGACGAAAAAAACTTATATCCGTTGGCGCGAACGGGTCGAAGGGCGAGTCACCAAACTCGGTAAGCGGCGCGACGTGGCCGTGACGCGCCACAAATCCAAAAATCAAAAGTTTTGAATAAACGCTCGAGCAAAGTCTGGCCTATGCCGAACGACTCGCTGTCGCTCGGGTTCCCTCGAGTTGCAGCCTGAGTTCATCTCGGGACTCAAAGCATCGCGCACCTTCACTCGTGCCCGAGCAGTCCGCGCTGCTGCGCCAAGCGCAAACCGAATTGAAAGACCAGCACGCCCGCAACCAGCCAGACCAGTGCGCTCAGGGCCGCGAACAGCAGGCCCTCGAGCGGATACGCGGTGGCGTTGGCAATTGAGCGCACGAAACCAGCCGACGGCGCGATCGGCAACAGGTACTGCCACCACGCGGCGGGCGCGGCGCTGCTGGTCAGCGCGAACATCAGCAGTTGCACGAAGAAGAACACCGAATCGGTTTTCTTGAATAAAATCGCCACGCCGCCCAGCATCAATCCCAATCCCAAGGCGCTGCACAGCATCGTCAGTGTCGGCAGCATCATCAATACCGACCAGTTCAGCGCCGTGCCGGTCAGCAATAGCAGCGCGACCGCCAGCACGCCCATCGTCAGCAAGGTGCTGAACAGCCCGCCAATCGCACGGGCGATGAACACGACCGGCAGCGCATGTCCGCTCATGAACAGATGCTCGAGCATCCCACTGCGGCTTTCTTGGCTGATCGTCTGGCTGGGGTTCGTTACCTGAAACAGCACCAGAAACCCGAGGATGTAGGTCAGCACCAATTGGCTGATGCCTTCCTTGGTCGGCGGGGTTCCAGCCACGACTTGCCCAGCGCCCAATAAAAAGAAGAAGATCACGCCGAAGGACACGAACTCGAGGATCGTGTCCAAAGGGTAACGCTTCAAAAACCAGAAGCTCCGCACGAACTCGATCCGCACCAGCAGCCAGAGTTTGCTCACGGTTGCACATCCGCGTGCATGACCCGGCGAAAGACCGTGCCGAGATCCGCGTCCAGTTTCTCAATATTCATCACCGCGTGCGGACGCAACTGCTCGAACAGTGCGTAAAGTCCGTCGGCATCGGGCAAGGTCACGGTCAGGGTGTGCCCGTGGACGGTGTGCGGAAACTCGAGGTTTAAGTCCGAAGGGGCGTCCTGCAAGGTCACGCGGTAGGTTTGCGCCCCGAATTGCGACAGCAACACGCCCTTGGGTTGATCGAGCAACACGCGCCCGCCGACCAGAATCACCACGCGATCCGCCAAGCGCTGCGCGACCTCCATCTGATGCGTGGTCAGCAGCACGGCTTTCCCCGACCTCGCCATCTGCAACACCCGAGCCTCGAGCGCATCGGCCGCTTCTAAGTCAAGTCCCAATGTCGGTTCGTCCAGCAACACGCAGACGGGATCGTGAATGATCGCGTTGGCCAGCGCGAGCTTAGAGTGCATCCCCTTAGACAGCGTTTGCGCCGGAGCCTGAACCTTGTCGGATAAGCCGAGTTCCGCGCACAGCTCGAGCGCTCGCGCCTTGCCGAGCTTCGGGGGCAGTCCGCGCAAGGCAGCCGTGTACTCGAGGTTTTCCAAGACGCTCAAGCGCGACGCGCTCGAGCGTGCCGTGTCCAGCAGCGCCCCGAGGCGCGTCGTGTAGCCACGCGAGCCGGGCGCGAAACCCTCGAGTCGCACCTGACCCGTGTCGGGCAGCATCAGCCCGACGATCATCCGCATCGTCGTGGTTTTGCCCGCGCCGTTCGCCCCAAGCAGCGCCACGACCTCGCCTGCGTTCACGGCGAAGCTGACGCCGTTCAGCGCGTGAACCTCGCGTTTGACGGCGCGAAAAGTTTTGTGCAAATCAGTGACGGTCAGCATGGGTTCAGGGTATTACGAGCGCTGGCTCGAGGAGTTCCCGCGACGCGGCGTGCGTCGCTCGAGGGGAGTCCGTGTTCGTTCAAAATCTCGAGCGCTGTATTTGAAATCTGGGTCTCGAGGGATGTAAGTGCGCCTGCGGCGCACGGGGTTTAGCACGCTAAACCCCTACGATTGGGGCGGGGGTGGCGCGGTCTCGAGCTTCGTGTCGCGGATGGTGTCGCGCACCTGTTCCAAACTGGTTTTCAGCTCCCTCGCACGCTCGAGCTTGATCGCTAATTCACGCTGTTTTCCCTCGAGTGCCACAATCTGATCGTCAGTTTCACGCACCGTTTTATGTAAGGCTGCACGCCAATCAATCCCCAGCCGTGAGAATAACGCGTGAGCGTCGTCTCCCTCAAGCGTACCAAGAAATGTCACGGCGTTGTCTGGATTACGGGTGATGGTCATCACCGCGCCGCTCTCAACCTTCCCATTCAACTCGAGCGTTGGCAATCCACCAACGACCATCGGTGCAGCGCTCGAGCGCTGAACAATTTCCTCGAGACTCACATTCAAATCCACCCATTGCCGCACGTGCATCAGTTCTAAATGGTTTGGCAACACGAAACGAAACTTCGTGTTCAACGTGTACGGGCGCACCAAACCTAATTCGATGTAATGCCGCACGGTCGTCACGGGCAGTTTCACGAGTTTTGAAAACCATCCGATGCCGACCTCACCACCTAAGTATGCCTCGAGCGCTTCTGTACCGACCAGTCCCTCCAGCAGCGCTTTGGTTTGCGCGTTCTGTGCATGCTGGTGCAAGTCTCCCAGAATCGAGTTCCATTCAGCGGTAGTGATTTCCTCGTGTTTAACAATAGCGTTCGTCATGTTGTTCACCTCGAGCCACAGCCTGCAACGTCGGGTGAACCCGATGTCAAGGCGCGAGTTTGAAGAGTTCAGTCAGCAACGCCCCGATCCCCTGATCGGTGATCCCAGCGACTCGAGCCGTCGAGTTATTCTCATCCGCGCCAATATTGGTGACGATCACCGCCGCAATCCCGCGTTCCGGCGCGAGCCACATCACCGCGTAATTGTTGGTGTTCGTACCAGCATGCGTCAGCACGACGCCTCGCGCCCACGGGCGAGTTCCAACGCCCCACCCAAACGCGTAGCCCTGCCCCGCGACATTGCTGTGTAAGCGTTTCCACGTCTCAATTTTGAGCAAGCTCGAGCCGCCGCGCTCACCGGTCAGGTGAGCGCTCACGTACCGCGCAAACGCCGTCAGTGGGCAACGCATCTGGTCAGCGCCGTCCAGCACTCGAGGATTGCCGGAGTTCATCGGCAGCACCCGCACGCTGTCGCCCTGAAAGCGGTGCGGTAGCGGGTCGCCCGCCGCGCCGAAGCCCACGCCGCAACCGACCATTCCCAGCGGCTCGAGGACTTCCTCGCGCATCAGCACATCCCACGCCTTGCCCGTGACGGCCTCCGCCATCATTGCACTGGCGACGTACCCGACGTTGGAGTACAGGAAGGCTTGCGGCCCTCTGGGTTGCGCCAGTGCCGCCTCGAGATAACCCACGCGGGCGGCTTCTCGAGTCGCGCCGTTGAACATAGCGACGTTAGCGATGATGCCGCTGCGGTGCGAGAGCAGCATCTCGAGCGTCACGCTTTTGTACTCGTCGCGCATTTTGATTTGTGGCAGCACTTCAATCAATGTGCTGTCCCAGCGCAGTAAGCCGCGCTCCACGAGGCGAGCGATCATCGTCGCGTTCATGCCTTTGCTGTTCGAGCCAAGCTGGTAGGCGCTGGTCAAGGTCACGGGCTGATCGCCGCCCGCTTGCAATGTACCGACCGCCGCGACGCCCGCGATTGCGTCGCCCAGAATCGCCACGCCGCTGATCGAGGGCAGGTTGTACTTCGCCCGCAGCGCCTCGAGTGTCGCGGTCAGATCGAGCGTCGTTTGCGCGTGGGTCAGCGTGAAGAGCAGCGCCGCTACTAAGACAAGCATTCGCATGGCAAGACGATAGCAGAAGCGACTGCGCTACTTCGCGCCCAGCACGTACACGGCCCTCGCATCCAAACCGACCTTACCCACCGCATCCAGCCGCTCGAGTACCTGCTCAAAGCCCCAGTCGAACGCCCAGAGGCGTTTGAGCGCCAGCAGCATCTCGCGGCGGTTGCTGGCAGGCTCGAGGTGTTTATTTAGCGGGCGACGCAGGTGAAATGATCCCTCGAGACCGACGTTTTTGAACGCGGTGTAGGCGAAAGCTACGAAATCCTCGAGCAGTACCGCCTCGAGAACCATTTTTTGCGCCCGTTTGCACAGCACCTCGAGCAGATCCTCGTCCAAGCGGCGCGGGTTGAGCGGCTTGAACAGCTCACGCAGTTGCTCGGGCAGGTTGTTTGACAGGTAGAACTGCTCCTCACCCAGACTGGTGAACACAAAGCCTCGAGCCTTGACGAGCGCAGGCGCTTCCGCGCCGACCAGCGCAGCGGGTAACGCAAGGGCTTCTTCAAAGGAACACAACACACTCACGGCTGGCAGATTACCTCGAGCTTCGAGAAAAGCGTGCGAATCACTCAGTCGGTGGTGAGAATTTCACCACAGCGTGAATCACCACTCGAGCCTCGAGCCACATCTTTCACAGCTCGAGGGGAACTTTAGACTTTGAGTTGAACTCCTCTGCTTGGTTTGCAAGCTTGATGAGGTCGTCCATCCAAACGCCCTTACGTCTCAAAGACACGGCAAAAACTAGCTTTCGCTCATTTCCTTGTTCGTTAAGGTAAACGATAAATCCGGGCGTTAGTCTCAAAACACCCCAACCTTCACCGGCTTCAACGACTTGCTCGAGTGGCACGTGAAGCTTAGTCAACCCTCGCCAAGCAACGAGCTTATTCCCAGATATTTTGATATTCCAATGACCCCACGAGCCAAGCAATAGCCACATCATCACTCCAAAAAAAATCAGTGATGGAATTCCTTCTATTTGACTAGATGGCTTCGAATTCCCATCTGTACCGAAGGAAGTCAGAAAAGTAAAAATACTGCTCAGTAAAATAAAAAAGGCAAAAACACCGCCAATCCATTGTTGAGCAGTTGTAGATGACGAAGACAACCGTATCTCTTTCACAGTCTCGAGATACGAGTGTTGTTCCTCGAACGATCCCATCTGCCGTTCACAACGGGATATTGCCGTGCTTTTTGAACGGGCGCTCCTCGCGCTTGTTTGAAAGCATCTCGAGCTGCGCGATCAGTTGCGCTCGGGTGTCCTCTGGGTGGATCACGTCGTCAATGTAGCCGCGTCCGGCAGCGACGTATGGATTGTCGAAGGCTTGCTTGTACGCGGCAATTTTCTCTGCCCTCGTCGCGTCCGGCGTGTCGGATTTCTGAATCTCCTTGCGGTAAATGATGTTCGCTGCGCCGTCCGCGCCCATCACCGCGACGGCCGCATTCGGGAACGCCAGCACGACATCCGCGCCCATGTCCCTCGAGTTCATCGCCAAATACGCGCCACCGTAGCTCTTGCGGGTAATCAGCGTGATTTTTGGGACGGTTGCTTCGGCGTAAGCGTAGAGCATCTTCGCGCCGTGCCGGATGATGCCCTGATGCTCTTGCGCGACGCCGGGCAGGAAGCCCGTCACGTCCACGAGGGTCACGATGGGCACGTTGAAGCAATCGCAGGTGCGAATGAACCGCGCCGCTTTGTCAGAAGCATCAATGTTCAGCACGCCCGCGACGCGCTGCGGATTATTGGCGACGATGCCGACCGAGCGCCCGCCGAGCCGAGCGAAGCCGCAGATCATGTTCTGCGCGAACAGCGGCTGCACCTCGAGAAAATCGTGGTCGTCCACCACAGCTTTAATCACTGTGAGCATCGGATAGGGTTTCTTCTGATCGGGGTGGATGATCTCGAGGAGTTCCGGGGTTTTTCTTCCAGATGGGTCTTTGGTGGGCTTGAGTGGCGTTTGTTCCCTTGCCGATTGCGGCAGGTGCGCCAACAGCAACTTGATCTTCTCGAGGACATCGCGGTCGTTCTCGCCCTCCAAGTGGCAGACGCCAGATTTGCGGCTGTGAACGTCCGCACCGCCCAGCTCTTCAAACGTCACATCTTCTCGAGTGACGCTCTTGATGACTTCTGGCCCCGTGATGAACATGTACGACGTGCCCCTTGCCATCAGCACGAAATCGGTCAGCGCCGGGCTGTAGACCGCGCCGCCCGCGCACGGTCCCAGAATCGCGCTGATTTGCGGCACGACGCCGCTGTAGACGGCGTTGCGGTAGAAAATCTCGCCGTACCCGCTCAAGGAATCCACGCCTTCTTGAATCCTCGCGCCCGCCGAGTCGTTCAAACCGACAATCGGGCAGCCGACCTTGGCGGCCAAATCCATGACCTTCGTGATCTTCGCGGCGTTCATCTTGCCCAGACTGCCGCCCAGCACTGTGAAATCCTGACTGAAGACGCAGACCTTGCGCCCGCCCACCATGCCGAAGCCTGTGACGACGCCCTCGCCCGGCGCGGATACACCTTGCATCAAATCGGTCTCGAGATGCTCCACGTACACGCCCAGCTCGGTGAAGCTATCCGCGTCCAGCAATGCTTCAATGCGCTCGCGGGCGGTCAGTTTGCCGCCGCTGCGCTGCTTTTGTAATCGCTCGAGACCACCACCGAGTTGCACGACCTTGCGGCGCTCCTCCATCTCTGCGAGGGCGGCTTGAAAAAATTGCACTGCGTTGTCAGCCATGTGGCAATGATTCTACCGCTCGAGGTGACGGGTCGCTGCACCGCTCGAGGATGACGGGTCGCACCACCGCTCGAGGGTGACGGGTCTCGAGATGACAAGGTGTTTGCTATGACTCGAGTTCAGAAATTCACTCAATGCGTGGGCGATGACCCGTAGGGGCTTGCCACTGCAAGCCCCGTAACCCCGCAGCCCCACGCCAACGGCGTGATGGTCTCGAGCCATCCGACGAAGTTCAAGCGTTTCGTTGTGTATCGTGACCAAAGCCTCGTCTCGACAGATGAGTAAGCGAGCTTCGAGAACCCTAACCACCTCGAGCCTTAGAATTCAACGCGTGAACACTCAGCATTTTGGTGTAATCGTGATCGGCGCGGGCCCCGCTGGCATGACGGCCGCGCTGCGCTCGAGTGCGCTCGGGGCGCGGGTCGCGCTACTGGACAGGCGTCGCACGGGTGGCACGTGTACCAACACGGGCTGCGTGCCGACGCGGGTACTGGCGATCACGGCGCGATTGATGCGCGACATTCGCAGCGCTCACCAATACGGCGTGACGGTCTCCGCGCCGAGCCTCGAGTGGGCGCAGACGGTCTCGAGGGTGCGAGAGGTCATCAGTGAGATTGCCAACGTCAAGCGCGTGCAGGACAAATTGCGCGAGTACAGCGGCGAGGTTTTCTTGGAGGGTGCGGCGAGTTTCGTGGACTCGCACACCGTCAGGCTCGAGGATTCCGGGCGGGTGCTGACGGCGGATAAATTCATCCTCTGCACGGGCGGCAAGGCGCGTCGCCCGGCGCTCGAAGGTGTAGAGCACGCGATCACCCCGGATCAGATCATCGATCTCGAGACACTGCCTGTATCCGTCGTGATCGTCGGCAGCGGTTACACCGGCGTACAAGTCACGACGATCATGAGCGCTTTCGGCGCGTCGGTCACACTGCTCGAGACCGCGCCGATGATTCTGCCACCGAGCGACGCCGATGTCGGGCGCAGTTTGCGCGAGAGCTTCGAGCGTCAAGGCGTGCGGGTCGTCACGGGCATCGGCGGTCTCGAGCGAATCGCGCTGAACCCTGACGGCTCGAGAACCGTGACCTACACATTGCGCGGCGAATCGCACAGCGTCACGGTAGATACCGTGATCCTCGCAGTTGGCTGGCCCGCCGATCTGGACGGCTTAAATCTCACAGCGGCGGGCGTTGAGGTGGAGCGCGGCTTCGTCAAGATGAACGCCTGTTTGCAGACCACCGCCCCACATATTTACGTTGCTGGCGACGCCAACGGGCGCGATATGCTGGTGCAAGGCGCGAATTTTGAAGCTGAAACCGCCGCTGAGAACGCCGTCACAGGCGCTAGCCTCGAGTTCGTGCGCGATTCACTGCCGAGCGGCGGGTTCACCGACCCCGACCACGCGGGCGTCGGCGTGACCGAAGATCAGGCTCGAGCATCTGGGGTCGCGTATGTGATCGGCGTGGCGCGGTACGCCGATCTCGAGCGGGCGATCATTGACCGCCGCAGTGCTGGGTTCTTCAAATTGATCGCGCGGCGCGATACGGGGCAGATCATCGGAGCGCACGGTACAGGCGAGAACGCCGTCGAGGTCATGCAGGCCGTGGCGACCGCGATGGCGGCTGGGGTCAGCGCGGGTACACTGGCGGCGGTGCGCTTCGCGTATCCGACCTATACCGCGATCATCGGTGAGGCAGCGCGGCGGCTCGAGGCTCAACGCACCAAAAAGTTTTGAAGCTCGAGTTGCGGTTTATCTAGCGTCAGTCTGACGGGCGGGCCCCTACCGTCCTGTCGCATGGCAATAAACACGGGCGGGTTGCCTTTGACGACGTAAACCTTCCAATCAACATCGGAGACAGTGTCTCCTGTCAATTCCTGTGAGTAGAACTCGTACACCTGAAACTGACCAAGCGCTTTCAACTTCTGATCGGAATGCTCGAGCAGTGTTAGCACGGTTTCAGGCGACGGGTTACCGTCTGCGCCTGAAACCATCAACAGTGCTAACTCGTCAATGCCATTCAAGTTAATGTCGCGCAGGCTGTACAACTCGTTGGCGAGCATGTGTATTTTCAACAAATTCAGGCTCGAGACATGGACGACACGCTCGTTTTCGACAATCACCAAGCTGTAAAACCCGCTGACGATTTCGGTCTCGCACAAGTTAAAAAACCAAGCGACCTGACTCGAGCCTTTGCGTGTGAACGCCCCTCGAGCCAGCCCATCCAGTTGCGGCTCAGAGAATAGTTTATTGCTCCCACAGCCACGCTTTAAGCTAGCGCCAGCCACGCGCAAGAGTTCTTTGTAAACGCGGTTTGTCTCTGCGCTCGAGACTTTAGGTGCGGCGACTTCAATGCTCGAGTCGTACAGCACGGGTAGCGTCTGCGGGGCTGCGCTAATCGTCAATGCCAGACACGCAGCGCAGACCGCGAGCAGTGCGAAAAATTGCTTCATGCGACCCAGATTACCGCAAGCTGTACGCCCACCAGATCAGCAGCCCTTGCAGCGGCAAGCGCCCCCACAGCAACCACGCGGGGATGCTCGAGTAACTGCCAGCGTTCAGCGCCATGTGCAGGTTCGCGGGGAAAACCAATACGAACGTCGCAATCAGCGTCCACGCGCCGAAGCCTCGAGTGGCTGGAAAGAGCAGCAGTGCGCCACCCACGATCTCGAGGACGCCGCTGAGCCACACAAGCTCCAAGGGGAACGGCAGGTACGGCGGCATGATCTGCGTGTAAAAGCGTGGGTTGAGAAAATGGTTCGCGCCCGCGAGGATCATCAGCACACCGAGCGTCCACAGCAGTAAGTTCCGCATCAGGCTGTGCAGCGTACACGCTTTGCTGTTCAAAGGTATTTGGTGGGGCAACAACCGATCTCGAGTCTCGAGGTGTTGAAGATGCCGATGACCTTTCGCATGGCGCGATCTACGGTTTTCGATCCAAAGACCCGTCTAACTCGGGCCTGAGCCTGCATTTCGTAGCGGTGAGGCACGCCTCAGCCGTGCAACGGTGGGACAACATCAGTCTGCACAGATCTCGAGCTACTTTGAGCGTCCCGCTCGAAACCGTCAGTAATCTCAAGCTTTTAAGAGCGTGTGCTGGACTGAGAAGCGCCGATTGTAGCCCGTGCTAATCTCTGCCCATCGCAGACAAAAGTTGTTCAAAGGAGCAGATATGAACGTTGCTGTCGTTACCGATTCCACGTCCGATATTCACGGTGCATTAGAGGCTGAGTTGAACGTCACCGTCGTGCCGCTGTACGTCAATTTTCAGGGGCAAGTCCGCAAGGATTACTTGGAGATCACCACCAATCAGATTTTTGATGGCGTGAAGGCGGGCGCGGCCATGCCCAGCACCAGCCAGCCGACGCCGGTGGATTTCAGCCGCGAGTACGAGCGTTTGCTGCTGACGCACGACCACGTGCTGAGCATTCACCTGTCTTCTAAGCTGTCGGGCACGTATGCCAGCGCGGAACTCTCGAGCCGCGACTTCGCGGGCAAGGTGACGATTTTTGACAGCGAGGTGGCCAGCGGCGCTCAGGCGATGATGGTGGAGCGGGCGGTGCGGATGCTGCGCGAGGGCAAAAGCTTAGAGGAGGTGCTGGCGACTTTGGAGCGTGTCAAGCGCGTGACGGATTTACGGTTCAGCGTCGGCAGCCTAGATTTTTTGAAGAAAAACGGGCGCATCGGCGGGGCGCAGGCCCTGATCGGTGGGCTGCTGGGCATCAAACCGATTCTGCACCTCAACGAAGGGCGCGTCGAAGCAGCCGGGCGCGAGCGCGGGCCAAGGGCCGCACTGGAAAACTGCATCAAGCATTTGCGCGAGTACAAAGCCAAACACGGTGAGGTTCGCGCCACGTACATCTACGCCGATAAGCCAGCCGACGTGGACGCGCTCAGAGCCGCCGGGCGCGAGATCGGCGTGCATGAATTCGCGGTGCTGCAAACCGGCGCGGTGATCTCGAGCCACGTCGGGCCCGGCACGTATGGCGTGCTGACCGAGCCGGTCGACGTGTGAGTCAAGCTGCTCGAGATTGATTGCCGCGTTGCCCGCCCTCGCGGGTGTAGATTCTGCCTTGTGAGCGTTGCCGTCAATCCCCTCGAGCGGGTCAGAACGTATTTAGAGCTGGTCAAGTTTGAACACACAATCTTCGCGCTGCCCTTCGCCTACGCGGGCATGTTCTTGGCGTCCAAAGCCCAGTTGGGCACGTGGTGGCCGGGTTTCATGACCGTGCTGTGGATCAGTCTGGCGATGGCTGGGGCGCGTACCAGCGCGATGGCGCTCAACCGCGTGTTGGACGCTGCGATTGACGCCCGCAACCCACGCACAGCAGCGCGGCATGTGCCGCGTGGCGCGGTCAAACCGCTCGAGGGTTACGGGCTGGCGGCGGTGGCGCTGATCGTACTGGTCGTCTCGGCGTGGCAACTGAACCCGCTTTGCGTGGCGCTGCTGCCGCTGGCGGTCGTGTTTTTGGTGCTGTACCCGTACACCAAGCGCGTGACGTGGCTTTGCCACGCGTGGCTCGGCGTGACCGACGGCGCGGCGGCGGCGGGTGGCTACATCGCCGTGACGGGGCGCTTCGATGCGGTCGCGTGGCTGCTGTGGCTGGTCGTGATTTTTTGGATGATTGGCTTAGACGTGATTTACGCCACGCAGGATTACGATTTTGACAAGGCGAACGGTCTGAACTCTATTCCCCAAGCCTTCGGCATTCCGGCGTCGCTCGAGATCGCCAAGTACTCGCACGGGCTGATGTGGCTGCTGCTGATCGCGGTCGGCGTGGCGGCGGGCAGCCACTGGGTCTATTACATCGGCATTGCGATTATGGGCGGGATTCTTTTTTATGAGCACCGCATCGTCAACCCCAAAGATTTGACTCGAGTCAACGAGGCGTTCTTCAGCGCCAACTCGTGGCTGGCATTGACCATGCTGGCCAGCGTGATTCTCGAGGTCATCCTGCGGGGCGCGTGACGTGCTGACCTTGAGCGTACTCGAGGGTAGTTACGTTATCTGTCGTCTTGAGTCAAACGCACCCGTGCCTGATTGGGCGTGGCACGGCGAGCTGGCCAACATCTCCAAAACCCGTGATGAACTCTCGATTGTGTGCAGCGCCAGCAACGTGCCAGACAGTGTGTCAGACACTATATCAGACACTATGCGCTGCGAGCGGGAGTGGGCAGCGCTGAAATTACACGGCCCGTTCGATTTCGCGTTGACCGGCGTTCTGGTCAGCGTCCTCGAGCCGCTGCGCGATGCTGGAATCGGGATTTTCGCCGTGTCCACCTTCGATACGGATTACGTATTGGTCAAGAACACCAACCTCAAGCTGGCGATTCAGACACTGCGAAAGGCTGGACATGACATCAGACAATAAGCTGCAAGCCGTGCTGTTCGATATGGACGGCACGTTGCTCGAGCCGGACGAGCACGATCACTTGAAGACCTTCAAGTTGCGCTGGGCGATCCCCGAGGATCAACTGGTCGTGCCGAACCTCAGTAAGCTGCCCAGCGATGCCTACGCGGATTTCATGACGCTCGAGGCTGGACTGGCCCGTTACGGCGAACTGCGCCCCCATGTCACCGAGTTGCTGCACGCCTTGCAAGCTCGAGGGGTCAAAACGGCGCTGGTCACGAACAATTCCCGCGTCAGTGCCAACACTGTGATGCACAAGTTTAATTTGCGTTTCAATGCGGTGTTGACCCGCGATGACACGGTGATGAAACCCGACCCAGCCATGCTGCTCCAAGCGCTCGAGCAACTGAGGGTCGCTCCCACCAATGCAGTGATGATCGGCGATACCCGCGCTGACAGCAGCGCAGCCATCGCCGCGCAGGTCAGGCACTGCTACCTGATCGCTGAACCGTGGAACGTCGCGCTCGAGGGTCAGGGCGTGATTCGAGTCACCAATTTCGCGGCGCTGAACAGCAAGCTGCTCGAGCGGCTGTGAGGGACGAGTTTGTCCCAATGCTTTTCGGACTAAGGTGATCGCGTGAGTGTTCTGCATCTGCTGAAACGCCATCCGTTCGCGGTCGAGGCGCATTTTCGCTTCTCGCTGGTGCTGACCTACGCGTTGCCGAAAACCGTGTTAGAGCCTTTGCTACCGCCCGGTTTGACGCTGGACGGTTTCGGCGAGTTCGGCTTCGTGGCGGTGGCGCTGGTGCAGACGCAGGGATTGCGCCCGGCGTTGCTGCCGCCCGCACTGGGACAGGATTTCTTTTTAATTGGCTACCGCATCTTCGCCCGCTACATCACCCCAGAAGGGCGTCACCTGCGCGGCTTGCGTATTCTGCGCTCCGATACCGACAAGGCCTTCATGGTGCTGAGCGGGAATCTGTTGACGCATTACCAGTATCACCTCGCCAAAATTCGTGTGATCCAAACGCAGCAGCGGCTCGAGGTGCAGGTGCGCTCAGACGTTACTGGCGCGGCTGATTTGCACGTGATCGCGGATCGCGGTGGCGTTCCGGCTCACTTACCGGCCGGCAGCGTTTTTGAGAATCTGGGGGAAGCGCGGCGCTTCGCGGGGCCGCTGCCGTACACCTTCGATTACGAGCCGGAAACCCACAGCATCATCCGCATCAAGGGCGTGCGGAGCCGCTGGAATCCGCAACCGATTGCGGTGCAGGTGCTAGAAAGCAGCTTCGTGGAGGGAGCACGGTTTCAGGGTGCAGCACTTCAGGGTGCAGTGCCTCAGCATGTGAAGCCGATCCTCTCGAGCGCGTTCCTGATCGAGGACGTGCCGTACCGCTGGGAGCGCGGCATTCGCGCACCGCTGGGGGCGGCCCCTCGAGTTGCGAGCGTTGATCTGGTGGGCAACACAGCGGTCAACACAGCGGTCAATACAGTGGCGGAGGACGAATGAGCACTCATCGGGTTGGCGTGCAGGGCGTGCTCAACATCGTTCGGTTCAACTGGGATTTCTATTTAGCGGCGCTGGCCGCCCTGCTGATCGGCGCGGTACTACTGAACCTGCTGCCGTTGCCAAACTGGTTGCTGAGCCTCGGCTGGCTGGGCTGGGCGGGCGTGCTGTACATACTGCTGGCATCCTTGCTGACATCGTGGTACATCTACGACCTGACGCCGATGTACGACCTTGGGTGGCTGCCGGGCTTTCTGGGAACCGCTCCGCAGCGCATTTTGAACGTTCACTCGGGCTTTGACGAGTCCAGCCAGAAGTTGAAGCGCCTGTTTCCAGACGCCGCGCTTGAAATGGCAGATTTTTACGATGCGAAACTCAACACCGAAAAAAGCATCGCTCGAGCCAGAGCCGCCTATCCGGTTCCCGCACTGACCCGCAACGTGCGCTTTGATGCGCTGCCCTACGCCGATCAGCGTTTCGACGTGGCCTGTGCGCTGTTCGCCGCCCACGAGATCCGCGAAGCGGACGGACGCGAGGCGCTGTTCAGGGAGTTGCGCCGCGTGGCGAAGACCGTGGTGCTGCTGGAACACGGCCGCGACCCGGCCAACTTCGCCGTGTACGGCCCCGGTGCGCTGCACTTCTTTCCACCCGCCGAGTGGGAGCGCGTGGCTCGAGTCAGCGGCTTCAAAATCACACGGTCTGAGCGCATCACACCGTTCGTCGTGGCGTACCGACTCGAGGCGTGAGCGCACAAAATCCGTCGGTGGTTGTCGCCCCTCGAGACTCAAGCACTGGTTTCACTCGCTTTCACTCAGCCAACGCACCGCGAGCTATTCGCTTTGGGTACGAAGCCATCCCGCGCAACTCGAGACGAGGAATTTCTCTAAATTCGGATCAGCCGTGATCTTTGGTCGGGATTGATCTCTGGTTAAGATACGAGAAGCATGGACTTACTGGAGTTGAACTTTCGCCTGATGGGGTTGACGCAGATCGCATTGGCGCTGATCCACCTCGGCTTCGAGCAGCGCTTTGACTGGAAGCGCGATCTGGCCGGAATCAGTTTATTGAACCGTCAGTTGATGTACGTCCACACGTTTTTCGTGGCCTTCGCGGTGTTCTTGATGGGCTGCCTGAACCTCTTTGCGCCCGCCGCGCTGCTGGAACCCTCGAGCCTATCGGTCTGGGTGGCGGTCGGACTGGCCGTGTTCTGGGCGGCACGTTTCTACACCCAGTTTCTGGTCTTCGACCGCCGCCTCTGGCTGGGACGCGGCTTCGAGACCCTCGCTCACGTGGTCTTCGGCTTCGCGTGGCTGTGGTACACGGTCTCTTACGCTATCGTCGCGGCTGACGGCTGGACGCAGTGAATTCAGCGCTGCTGCTGGCCATGCGGGTCACGCTCGGCTTGATTTGGTTGTACAACGGGTTGTGGCAGAAAATCATCCACGTCAACTTTGAGCATCTGGCGGTGGTGGCGGGCTTACCGCAGAGCGCCGTGTCGCCACGGGTATTGCTGACGCTGATCGGCGTCGGGGAAACCGTGCTCGGGCTGGGCGTCTGGAGTGGCGTGGCGCACCGCTTCGTGAGCTGGTTCCAGATTGCGCTGCTGATCGCCCTCAACACCGTTGGGATTGTTTTTAGCGGCGCGATCCCCAACCCGGCCGGGTTGATCGCCGAGAACCTGCCGCTGCTGCTGTGCATGTTCGCCGTGGCCCTGCACGGGCCGGGCGCGTGGCGCGGACGCGAGCGGTGAGAGGATAACCGACTTCTGGCGGGCCGGGAACCTCGGACGAGCCGATCTGGAGCAGGACGTGATCTTCTCCCAAGTGCGCGAGGACACCGCCCCGGAGCGCTTCTTGGTAACGCAATTCGCAGCTCCTGCTCGAGCCTTCGTGATCGCCTCGGGTGGCTGCACCGCGCTGAACCTGCTGGCGGCTGGAGCGGGCAGCGTCACCGCTTGCGACATCAACCCAGCCCAGATTCACCTGCTCGAGTTGAAAAAAGCGGTGCTGCAAACCCTGCGCGGGACGACATTGCTGAGCGCCTTCTTGGAGAACGCGCACACGGCTTACGGCCTCGTGCGGGCAACGCTGCCCGAGGCGACTCGAGGGTTCTGGGACGCGCACGGAACTTCGCTGAGCCACGGTCTGAACCGCGCCGGGCGCTTGGATCGCCAACTCGAGCGGGCAATGCGGTTGTTTCGGGTGTTCGTTCACGCTGAACCAGCCGTTCGCACCATGCTGGGCTTTGAAGATCTGAGCGCTCAAACCGCTTTTTTCAGGCAACACTGGCAGAGCTGGCGCTGGGGTTTCGCGCTGTGGCTGGTCTTGCAACGCCCCGCGCTGAGGCTGGTTTACGGTCAGACGATCCTCGAGCGCCTGCCACCGGATTTCGCCGCGCAACTCAAACAGCAGATCAGCGCCGCCTTCACCGCGTCCCCGTCCGCACAGAACACCAGCCTGTGGCAAAGCTTCCTGCCCGACCGCCTGCCGATTTCCGCAGCGCAAATGCCTTTCTACCTGCGTCAGGACATCCGCGAGGCTGCCTCCAAGCTGCACTGCGTGACCGCCGATGCCGCGACCATGCTGGGCGCAGCGCAACCGTTTGATCTGATCGCCCTGTCCAACATCCTGGACATCGCGCCCCTCGAGTACGCCGAACAGCTCGCCGCAGCCGCGCACCACGCCTCGAGACCGGGAACGCTGCTGGTGCTGCGCTTCTTCTTCGCGCCCCCAGCGGCGCTGCTGCAAGCCTTCGCGCAGCGTTTCAAATTGGACGACGACCTGTCCAAAGCCTGTGCGTCACTGGACGCTGGGCTGTTCTGTCGCAACATCTTCGTCTTCCGGCGCGAGTGATCTGAAGCAGCCAGCGCAGTCACCTCGAGCCGCCTTGGTCTACACTGACCAGCATGAACGCGCTGCGAACCTTGATCGCCGTCCTCGCCGTCTCGAGCGCCCCTGCGCTAGCCGCCGATTTCGGCTCGAGCTTCGCGCTGCACAGTGCGCTGACTGCGCTGCCCGTCGTGACGCTAGTCTCGAGCACCACGCTCGCCCTTCAAGCAGCCGCAACCACGCCGCCCGATTGGGTCTTTGGCAGCTTGGAGCAAGGGTACGCCGGACGGCAGATCAGCACGCGCCTGCTGCTGTGGAGCCTACCGTGGGCGGGCGCGGGCATCATCGGCTTGTGGGCCTCGAGCGATGATGGGCAAAAAGGCTTCTGGGGCATGAGCGGCGCGTGGGGCGTGATTAACTCCGGCATCGCGCTGGCGGGGCTGCTTGGAGCTGAGCCGCTGCTGACTGATTTGCGAAACGTGCTGTTCATCAACGCTGGGCTGGATATCGCGTACATGCTCGGCGGAATCTACCTGCTGACCCGCCCCGAGGCGACGTGGCGCGGTAGTGGCGTGGCGGTGCTGATTCAAGGCGGATTTTTGCTGGCGTTCGATTTGATTCACGCGCTGTTGATTTGAGGCTCGAGGGGAGTGTAGGCAGTGAGTTAGATTCAGCTAAACGCTTCAAAGATTTTTTTTAGCCCATACTTTAGTTTGCGTAATTGCTTCAAGCATTGCCACATTGGACTCTTTCGCTAATCTCGAGAAATAAGTTACCCTACTTTCTACTTTTTGAGTTAAATGCACTGTATTCCTCTTTATTCTGATATTTGAAAGTTTTTTGGAGAGATTTGCATCTATAATTTTAGATTCCTCTGCTACTTTTATTCTCCAGAAGAAACTTTGCTTAAAAACAATTGAAGAAGATTTAGCTACGCTCCAATTGAGTGACTTTCCGTACATGTCAGTATTAAATTGACTCCCCTGCAATTTGTTTTTCTTGTAACCTTCGATTATTAGATCAGCAAGTAAAGTTTCAACAATAGAACCATAGTCAATTACTTGTGCGCGAACATGAGCGAGCTGTTCATCTCCATTTGCTAATAAGGCAAGTCCTAATTTATAAAGCCAACGTGCTCCGTAAAAAGTCTCAGCTAACACAATGCGGAGGTCTGGATCCGCTACGTGAGAAAATTCATCTTTTTGAAGCAAGGGAATATCTTTTATGTCTTTCCTAGCGAATCTTACGACTGCATCAATCATCTCTTGTCCAAACTGCTCTTGAATTGCTTTTGCCATGAATCTATTGTACGGCTTTTCCTAAAACATGCCCACCCTCTTGAGTCTCACCGCTCCACAATCAACCCAGCCGCCTCGAGACCAGCGTAAATCCCAGCCGCATCACTTCTGACCTGAGTCTCGAGCGTGTTTGGAAATCTCTTCAGCACCGCTGCCACGCCCGCGTCAAAATCCCCGCGCTTCCACGCATTCCACATCACGACCGCCGCGCCGTTCAAACGCGTGATCTCGTGCTGTCCCGGCAGGCGCAGCAGCAGCGCCGTGCCAGCATCGTTATCGGGCGTTTCTATGGTCAATGGATTAGCGCGTTTCACTCTGCTCAGTCTAAACTCTTAACTGTGATGCTCGAGACACCGCGCTTACTGCTGGTTCCGCAATCGCTCGAGTTGATTGAAACGCGCCTCAAACGCGACACCTTCAGCCTCGAGATCGCGGGTGTGGGCGAGGTCAGTTTCACGCCCGAGTTTCCGGGCGACGCGCTGGGACGCTACGCGGGGATGCGCGATTACCTGAGCAGCGGTGGTGTGTTGTCGCCGGGCGGCGTGGTGATCGAGCGCTCGAGCCGCACGGCGGTTGGTGAGCTGGGCTGCAAGGGCGAGCCTGTGGATGGCGTGGCGGACATCGGTTACGGCTTCAACCCGAGCGCGTGGAATCGCGGCTACGCCACCGAGATCGTGACCGCGTTTTCAAACTGGCTGCTCGAGCAACCAAGCATCCATGCTGTGACCGCCGATACGGCCGTGACGAATCCAGCCTCTGGGCGCGTGCTCGAGAAATCTGGCTTCGCGCAGCTTGGCACGGGCTTCGACGAGGACGACGGCGATTTGCTGCTGTGGCGCAAGGTCAAAGCGGGAGCATGAGCAGCACGCGATCCAGCGTCGCAAAGCCCAGCCGCGTGTAGAACGTCCGTGCGCTCTCGTTGTCGCGCTCGGTTTCCAACCGCAGCACGACCGCACCAGCTTCTCGAGCGGCTTGGGTAACGTGCTGCATCAGCTCACGCCCTAGCCCCGACCCTCGAGCTTCGGATCTCAGGTACAACTCGTCCAGCACCGCTTCAATCCCACCGTACTCGAGGCTGTACGACCAGACGATCACCGCGTAGCCAATGTCTGCGCCGTCGGCACTGAGCAACCAAGCCGCGCCTCGAGCCTCGCGCAATAAGGTTTGCAGCGCATTCGTCGCTCGAGCGTGGTCGTGCGCGTAATACTGCCGCATCAGAGCGCACAGCGCTGGAATGTCGGAGGGTGTGGCGTTGCGAATATCGGTCATGGCTCGAGGGTACAAAATATGGCGTTGACGCGCATCGGCTATTCGCGCAGGGATAGCTTCATAACGTAGGCTCGAGGGTCGCGGCTTTTTGACTGGTGGCAGCGATTTGAGATTACTCGAGCCTCTGAGATTGGTTACTAGACTCGCTTATAGGCTCTCATGGCGAAAAAGTAGGCAAAGATTGTTACTCCGATGCACCAAGCGAGCGCAGTCCAGATGTCGCTACCGACGGCCTGACCGCCTAAGAGGGCGCGAAGTGAATTGACGATGGCGGTAACGGGCTGGTTTTCTGCGAAGGCGCGAACCAGAGCTGGCATGGTGGCGGTTGGCACAAACGCTGAGCTAATGAACGGCAGGAAAATCAGTGGGTAAGAGAATCCAGACGCGCCCTCAATGGACTTCGCCGTCAATCCGGGAATCACCGCCAGCCAAGTCAGCGCGAGGGTGAAAAGCATCAAGATGCCTGCGGCGGCAAGCCAAGCGGTCAGCTCTGCGCTAGATCGAAAGCCCATGACCAAGGCGACTAAGAAGATGATCATCAGTGAGATCGCGTTGGACACCAGCGAGGTCATCACGTGCCCCCACAGCACGGCTGAGCGTGAGACCGGCATCGAGTGTAACCGTGCGATGATCCCTTTTTGCATGTCGAGGAATATCCGATAAGCGGTGTAGGCGACGCCGCTGGCAATGGACATTAATAGAATGCCGGGCAGCATGTAGTTCACGTAGTTGTCGGTTCCGGTGCTGGTTTTGATCGCGCCGCCGTAAACGTAGACGAGCAGCAGCATAATCATGATCGGTATGATCGCAACGGTGATGATCGTGTCTGGGCTGTGCTGGATGTGGCGCATCGAGCGTTTGAACAGAATGACCGTATCGCGTAAAACATTCATCTTGCGACCTCCGCTGTCTTGTTACCGACGATGGCGAGGAAGATTTCCTCGAGCGTGACTTGTTTTTCGATGTACTCGAGTTTCGCGGGTGGAAACAGTTGTTTGAGTTCATTCAGCGTTCCGCTGGCGATAATTCTCCCGTCGTGCAGGATTGCTATTCGGTTCGCAAGCTGCTCTGCTTCCTCGAGCTGTTGCGTGGTCAGCAGAATCGTCGTGCCGCCCTGAGCGAGCTTTTGAATGGTTTTCCAAACCTCGAGCCGTCCCTCTGGGTCAAGTCCGGTCGTCGGCTCGTCGAGGAAGATCACGGCGGGTGTTCCCACGAGGCTCATGGCGATGTCTAGCCTGCGGGTCATGCCGCCGGAGTACGTGTCTGCCCGCTTGTTGCCTGCGTCGCTCAACCCGAACTGATTGAGCAGGCGGTTGGCAATCTGAGTGGGATTGGAGACCGACCGGAGTTCAGCCATCAGCATCAGGTTCTCGTGACCTGTGAGCATGCCGTCTACGGCAGCAAACTGCCCTGTCAGGCTGATTTGCTCGCGCACGCGCTCCGGCTGACGCTGCGTGTCGAAGCCACAGACGCTGGCAGTGCCGCTATCGGGTTTGAGCAGCGTGGAGAGGATGTTGACCACTGTCGTCTTGCCCGCGCCGTTCGAGCCGAGCAGCGCAAAGATCTCACCGCGCCGCACCTCGAGATCAACTCCTTTTAAGACGCTCGTTGCTTTGAAAGCTTTCTTCAAACCTTTGGTTTCAATGGCGATGTTCGTCATTGTTTTTACTCCTCGCTTTGAAGTTTCTTCATCACGTTGCGGTTGAGCGTCTCGTGCCAGTTCTCGGTGAAGGTCTTGGCACTGCGTAGCAGCTCGTCGCAGAACGTGGCGACATCTTGGCCTGTGATTTCTAGGACGCGCTTGCCTTCGGCTGCACCAATTTCAAACAGTCCCAGCAAGTCTCTCAGAATGGCAACGATGTCCATGCCGTCGCCACCTGAGCGCATGAACATGTATTGCATGATCTCTTTGTAGACGATTTGATAATCGCGTGGCAGCGCTTTGGCGCGGGCTTCCATGCGCTTCCATTCTTTTTTGTCGCCGATGATTTTGTTGAAGAAGTTAAGCACGGGCGCTCTCCTTGAGTTCGTTGATTTTTTCGGAGACGAAATTCCATTTCGTCCAAAACGTCTCGAGTTCGGCTCTACCCGCGTCATTCAGCGAGTAGAACTTTCTAGGCGGCCCTTTGATGGACGGTCTGATCTCAATTTGGACGAGCTTGTTTTTCTCGAGTCGCAGCAAGATGGTGTAGACCGTGCCCTCAACGACATCCGTGAAACCGAGTGTCCGTAGGGAAGATGCGATTTCGTAGCCGTAGGTTTCGCCACGGCTGATGATCTCGAGTACGCAGCCCTCGAGCACGCCTTTGAGCAGTTCTGTGAGGTTTTCCAAGTTGTGCCTTCCTTGTTGTGCCGCCAGTTCGGTATAACGTATTACTTACTACCACTATAATGTATCACAGAGTAGTGAGCTGGTCAACAGGAGATTGTCACGCGAGCACTGCGAAGTCAGTGCTCGAAAAATAAGACTCGAGACGCCGTTAGGAACAGCGTTTTGGCTCGAACAACGCGGCTTTGAGAGGCTGAATGCTCGAGCCTGCAAACGTTTCCCTATAAACGCGCTAAACTCCCTAGCATGAACCGTGACAACTCAATGGCGATGCTCACCGCGTCCCGCACCGATCCCTTCGACTTCTTGATTATCGGTGGCGGCGCGACTGGGCTGGGCGCAGCCGTCGAAGCCGCCGCGAGGGGCCATCGCGTGGCGCTCGTGGAAGGTCACGATTTCGCCAAGGGCACGAGCAGCCGCAGCACCAAACTGGTTCACGGCGGCGTGCGTTATCTGGCGCAGGGCAACATCGGTCTGGTGCGCGACGCGCTGCGCGAGCGCGGACGCTTGCGGCGCAACGCCGCGCATCTGGTGCGCGATTTGGAGTTCGTGATTCCCGCCTATGACTGGTGGGCTGGCCCATATTACGGTGTGGGCTTGAAGCTCTACGACGTGCTGGCGGGCAAACTGGGCTTGGGAACTTCAAAGCTCATCTCCAAAGCAAACGCCCTCGAGCGTATCCCGACGCTCGAGGCGAACGGTTTGCAGGGCGGCGTCGTGTACTTCGACGGGCAGTTCGACGATGCGCGGCTGGCCATCACACTGGCGCTGACCGCCAGCGATCACGGCGCTGCGCTGGTCAATTACGCGCCCGTTGTCTCGCTTCTTCACACGAATGAGCGCGTGACCGGCGCGGTCGTGCGCGACCTCGAGACGGGTAGGGAGATCGAGGTTCACGCCAAGGCGGTCATCAACTCCACAGGCGTCTTTGCCGATGCGGTGCGGAAGATGGACGATCCAGACGCTTTGAGCGTTTTATCTCCGTCTCAGGGCGTGCATCTGGTCTTGCCACACGAGTTCCTGCCCGGTACGAACGCGCTGATGGTTCCGCGCACCGACGATGGGCGCGTGCTGTTCGTCGTGCCGTGGCACGGCAAAGCGATTGTCGGCACGACCGACACGGCTGTCCCGACCGCAGAGTACGAACCGCGTCCGCTCGAGGCGGAGCTGAGTTTCTTGATCGAACACGCCGGGCGCTACCTGAGTAAAGACCCCACGCGGGACGACGTGCTGGCCGTTTACGCGGGTTTGCGTCCACTGGTCAAGCACGGTGAGGACGGCAACACGGCCGCGCTCTCACGGGATCACACGATTCTGCTGTCGAGATCAGGCTTGGTGACGATTGTCGGCGGTAAATGGACGACGTACCGCAAGATGGGCGAAGAGGTGATCGACAAAGCCGCCAAAGTCGCGGGTCTCGAGGTCATGGTGTCACCGACGCCAGAGATGCGCCTTCACGCCGCGCCTGCGATGGACGCCGCACCAGACTTCGAGACGGGCAGCGCGAGTGAAGCCTTGAGCATGTACGGCAGCGACGCGGCGCTGGTCACGGCACTCGCCAGCGCCAACCCGGACTTGCAAGCGCCGCTACACCCGCGCCTGCCGTACATCCGCGCCGAGATCGTCCACGCGGTACGCAGTGAGATGTCGCGCACCGTCGAGGACGCGCTCTCGAGGCGCACCCGCGCACTGCTGCTGGACGCCCGCGCTGCACTGGCCATCGCGCCGGACGTGGCGAAGCTCATGGCCAGTGAACTCGGGCGCGATGGCAACTGGGTGACGCAGCAGCTCGAGCTGTTCACCGAGCGCGTTCAGGGCAGTTTGATGCCGTGAGGCTAAAATAGCCCGCAGTCGGATCAATTCGGTTTAGACTGTGATGCAGCGGGACAACCCGTGCAACCGCCATGAAAATCCGCCGCGCTCACAAAAACGATATCCCCGCCATCGCTCGAGTCCACCTCGAGTGCTGGCGCTTGATGTACTCGGGCATGATCCCCGAGGAAGTCTTTAAAACGCTGGAGCCAAAAGTTGACCCGCGCTGGGCGCACGTGCTCGAGGGGTCGCAGTTTGGGGACGAGACCGCGCTGGTGGCAGAGAACAACAATTTGAAAGTCATCGGTTTCGCGCACGCCGGCCCTGAGTGGGGCGGTCATCCGACGATTGAATCAGAGTTGTATGGCCTGTTTGTCATGCCGGAGCATCAGGGGCGCGGCGTGGGCAAGAAGCTTCTGCTGGCCGTCGCGGCCGCCTTGGTGAAAAACAACACCAATTCCATGCTGGTGCGGGTACGCAGCGGCAACCCGACGCCCCGCGTCTATCAAGCGCTCGGGGCGGACAATCTGGGGTTGCAGAGCGTCAACGTCGACGGCGTGAAAGTCCAAGAAATCGCGTATGGTTGGCACAATCTGCGCGAGCTGCTGGAGCGCGAGAAAGAGCTGCGAAATTGAGCACAGCTCGAGGGTCGCAGCTCGAGCGGCTGGGAGCGCTCAGTGTTGCGTGAAGTCCGCGTAGCGCTGCAACAACTCTCCGGCCGCACCAGACTTCAAGACCTCGAGCGCCAGCGCTGTGCCTGCCTTGAAATTCGGCGCTGCGTCGGTGATAAACAGCGTCGCGCCCGCGTTCGCAGCGATCGCGTCGCGCTGCGCTGACGTGCCACCCCCGCCGAGCGTTTCGCGCAGCACGCCCGCGTTGTGACTTGGGTCACTGCCCAGCAAATCAGTGCTCGGGTAGCGCTGCACGCCGAAATCCTCCGGCTCGAGGGTGTAATTCTTCAGCACTCCACCGCGCAATTCGGTCAGGCTGGTCTGCCCAGCGACGCTGATGTCGTCGTACCTCGAGCCGTCTGGGGCTGTACCCGCGACGACCAACGCGGCGACGCTGCCCAGCCCATGCAGTACCTCAGCCAGCAGCGCGGTGTAACTCCTCTCCGGCACGCCGAGGAGTTGATGCGTCGCCCCCGCAGGGTTCGTCAGCGGGCCCAGAATGTTGAAGACTGTGCGTACCCCCAGATCAGCCCGCACAGGTGCGACATGACGCATCGCGGGGTGGTGCGCCCGGGCAAATAAAAAGCCGATCCCCAACGTGTTGACCGCCTTGGACACACGCAGCGGTGTGACTTCAAGATTGACGCCCAATGCCTCGAGCACGTCGGCGCTGCCCGATTTGCGCCCGGCCGTGCGATTGCCGTGCTTGGCGACGCGCACCCCAGCGGCCGCCACGACGAAGGCGGCAGCCGTGGAAATATTAAAGGTCTGCACGCCCGTGCCACCCGTGCCGCAGGTGTCGGCGACAATGCCGTGCATTGCGGGCACGGAGACGGCCCTCGAGCGCATGGCGCGGGCGAACCCGAGGATTTCTGCCGCTGTCTCGCCGCGCACGCGCAGCGCGGTCAGCACGGCTGATGTGCGTACCGCGCTCAGCTCACCGTCCATCATCGCGCCCATCGCGGCTTCGGCTTCATCGCTGCTCAGTGCGGTCGGCGTCAACCATTTGGCAAACTCGAGGCTCATCTGCTTTTGAGTTTACCCGTTCCGATCCCGGAGGGGTTTGCCACTGCTGCTGCCACTGCGAACCCTGTCACCCCTCGAGTTCGCGCCACGCCGCCCTCGCGCCTTCGAGATACGCACGTTCAAAGGCGTAATCGCTCGTCCCCCGCAGCAGCAAGTCGCCCACTGGGTTGAGGTACAACCCCTTCGCGCTTAGCACCCGCTGATCCACCCCGAGTTGCACCGCGACTCGAGCGCCGTGCTTCTTGGCGATCATCACCGCCTGATACCCCGCACTGCGAGCCTTCGCCGGGTCGCGCACGCGGGGCGCGTGATGCGTGGCGGGCGCACCCTCGAGCCGCTTGAATTTCAGCCCAGCTTTTGCGAGGCGAATGCCGAACTCCAAGTCCTCGCCGCCCCAACCGTGCAGCGCCTCGTCGAAACCGCCGACGCTGAGCGCAGCGCTTCTGGACACGCTGGAGTTCATGCCGGTCAGGTTGACCCAACTCGGTGCGGCTGGGAACTCGAGCGTGCCGTCCGTGTAACGCACCGCGCCGATCGCCACGCTGTCTTTGAAGACCTCGTGGAAGGCGGCGTGGCGAGCCAGCGTCTCACGCTCAAACGTCACGTCGTCATCGCAAAATACCAGCACTGCCCCTCGAGCCGCTTTTATAGCCGCGTTGCGGGCTTGGCTGCGCCCACCGTGCGGTAGTGCAAGCACCTCCAAGTGGTACGGGCTGCGACGCTTGATGCTCTCGAGCACCGCGACCGTGCCATCGGTGCTGCCGTCCACGGCGACGATCACCTCGAAATCCGTGAACGTCTGACCTGACAACGCGCTCAGGCAACCCTCGAGCAGTGCACGGCGATTGAAGGTCGGCACGATGATACTGAGGGTCGCTGCGGTTTGGATCATGGGTGCGAGTTGCGACGCAAACCACCGCGCACCAACTCGCGCACGCGCTCGGCCGTGACCCGAGCGAACGGCAACCCGTCAATTCGCAAGTGCGGCGCGTTCTCCACCCCCTCACCGCAACTGATCAGATCAAGCTCAAAATTGCCGTTGCTCGAGACCTCACCGGGGGAGATGTGCAGCTCCTCGTAGATCACATCGAGGATTTCCTCGCGCACACGTGGCTCTAGCCCTTCAGTACACAGCTCGATGCGGGTCATGCTATTCAGTATGACACTTAGCCAGCAATCGCTCGAGAGAGGTCAAAATCTTGAACGAACGAGCGTGTTGAATAGTCATGCTTGCCAACCTCGAGCTAAGCAACGTCCAAGTTTTGCCTCGCAAGTCTTCAAATCCCCAGCAGTGACCCAGCGACAGCCGACAGAATCTGCTCGTGAATCACCTGTTCTGCGAGCATCGCATCGACCACCAAAAACCGCTCCGGCTCGAGGCTGGCCAGCTCCAGAAACCCGTTCCTGACGCGCTGGTGAAACGCCAGATCAGCCAGTTCCAAACGGTCTTTCGCCCCCCTGAATGAGGCTCGAGATAGCCCCACGCTCGGCTCGAGATCCAGTAAGACCGTCACGTGCGGACGCAAGCCACCCGTGGCTTCCCACGTGACCTCGCGCAGGAACGCTAAGTTCAAGCCGCGCCCGTACCCCTGATACGCCAGCGAAGAATCCGCGTAGCGGTCACAGATCACCACGTGCTGCGCCTGCAATGCGGGCGTAATCACATCGCGCACCAGTTGCGCCCGCGACGCGCTGTACAGCAAAAATTCTGCCAGCGGCGTGACCTCGAGATCCAGATTCAGCAGCACGACGTTCCTGACCGCATCGCCCAGCGGTGTGCCGCCCGGCTCGCGGGTCAATGTCACCGCGTACCCCGCCCGCTCGAGCGCAAGTTGCAGCAGTTTGGTCTGCGTGGATTTGCCCGCGCCTTCGGGGCCCTCGAACGAAATAAATACTCCGGGCATTTGTTTGCAACTCCTCTAAGTGGTGCAGCCGCGTCTCACAGAAACTCGAGCAGCGTCTCGAGCGTCACGCCGCGCTGCTCGGCAACGCTTTTCAAAATGTCACCGAGCGTCCCGACTTTAATTTGCTTGTGCATCGGAATGGCGATGTGCGCCTGCGGCGGGCCGGGGTGCGTAAAGCGTGCGTGACTACCTTTTTGACGCACCAACACGTAACCTAGCCGCTCGAGTACCCGCGCCAATGACTCGCCACTGACATCTCTAGGCAACTTCACACATTGCTCGAGACCAGCATCAACTCGTCTTTGACGTAGTGCAACTGCACCAGTTTAGGCAGTGCCGCCGCGTCGTCAAAATACGCGTCCAGCGCCTCGAGCACATTGGCTTTCAACTCGTCCCACGTCTCGCCCTGCGTGAAAATCGCTTGCCCCAGCGCTCGAGCGTGAAACCCGCCCTCATCAGCATCGCGCACTTCAAAAATCAGTTCGGACATGGCGACACTTTACCGCGCCGGCTCGAGTTCACCAATCACGATGAGTTCACTGCAACTCGCGTACAATCTGATACGCACCGCGTTTGGACTCTAATCGCTCAATCTCAAAACGCTTCCCATTCGAGTCTTCACGAATCAGCAGGTCATCCTCGAAAATAAAACACGCTGATCCCCCGCGAGAGCAACTGCTGCACAGCGTCTTGGCTGGCTTCAACCGCAAGCTGCTCGAGCAATGCGTCGGGCATCTCCTCGAGAACGTCACTGCTGAGCGATTCGTGAATCATGTCAATCTCTACTCTACAACCCCGTCGGCAGGTGCAAGAACTGCCACGGCAGCCCGAACGTATCCTCGAGCTTGATCGCAAGTGCTTTCACCCCGAAGACCTCGGATTCGTAATGCCCGCAAAAAATCGTGTTGACGCCGTACTCAAAGCTGTCCGCGAAATGCGCGTGGCTCGGCTCGCCGGTGATGAAGCATTCCACGCCCACTGCCGCTGCCTGTCCGACGAACGAGGCCGCGCCGCCGCTGATGATGCCGACCGTGCTGACCATGCTTTTGCCGCCGCCGTGAACGAGGCAGACCTCGCCGGTGATTTTTTGCACGCTGTCCGCGAGGTCTTGCAAGCTCAGTGGCACGGGTAACGTGCCTCTAAACCCAAGCTTCAGCCCGCGATCATCGCCGAACGGCTCGAGGTGCTTCAAGCTTAAAAACTGCGCCATTTGAGCGTTGTTGCCGACCTCGGCGTGAACGTCTAGCGGCAGGTGAGAAGCGTACAAATTGAGGTTCGCGGCTGCGGCGACCTTGACGCGCTGCGCTAGGGGGCCAGTCAGCGCGACTGGCTGCTTCCAGAACCAGCCGTGATGGACGATCAAAAAATCCGCGCCAGACTCCGCCGCCAGCTCGAGCGTCGCCAGTGTCGAATCGACCGCGCACGCGACCCGCGTCACGATTTCCGCGCCCTCGAATTGCAACCCGTTAAGGCTCGAGTCTGGAATCCGTGCGGTGTTCAGGTACTCGTCCAGCCACGTGACCAGCTCTGCTCGAGGGATGCTCATGCAGTGAATTGTACCGTTCACAGATGATGGGATTCACCCGTAGGGGTTTGCCACTGCAAACCCTGCCCACCGCGCCGCCCACAGCAAAAAACCCCGCACAGGGCGGGGTCGCTCGAGCCAAACTGCGTTACTTTTGCTGCTCGAGATACGCGCTGAGGTTTTTGTTCTTCGGCAGGCTCGCTGCTGCTGGGGTTGAGGTCACGAAGCCAGCCGCCTCGAGCGTGTACGTGTAGTCTCCCGCTGCCAGATTGCGGAAGACCATCGGCGCGATGCCCGTGGCGACTTCCACGCCGTCCTTGGACAGCACCGCTTTGGCGTTAGGGATGTTTTGATTGACGTTGGAGACAATCCGCAATTGGCACGGGCACTGCGCGTTGCTGGCGCTCAGTAAGCCCTGCTGCACGCTGATCTGGCGTTTGATGCTGGCGGTCACGCTTTTGATTTCAAACTCGTACTCGCCCGCTGCGGGCTTCTGCACGTAGTACGACCACGCGCCGTCCGCGCCAGACGTGATGCTCCCCAGCGAGACACCGTTTTGCAGCACCTCGAGCGGCTCGAGTGGCTTGGCGGTTCCGGTCAGCAGGTAATCCTGCGTGTCTAATTTCTCTGCCTCGGCTGGATACGAAAACGCTAGCCCGCCCGTCGTGGCGCTCGAGGCGGTGACGGGTTCGCCGTCACCGATCAGCACGCCGATGGGAGCACTGATGCCCAGCAGAATAGCGGCGATGCCAAAGGTGATTCCCGCGTTGCGACGCTTACCGAACGCGAACATCACCGCGCCGTACACCAGCACACCCACACCGAGCAGCAAAAACAGTAAAAACCATAAGCTCATGAAAACACTCCCTCGCCAGACCGTTACAAGGCATCTGGACTTTGCGACCAGAGTTTACCCAAAATCTCAATCTGGGCAAACTTTGAGCTTCGTGCTAAACTCTGTGCCGCTCACACGGAGAGGTGCCAGAGCGGTTGAACGGGATAGTCTCGAAAACTATTGTATCTGTAAGGGTACCGTGGGTTCGAATCCCACCCTCTCCGCCAGAAAACCAGCGTGCAAACGCTGGTTTTTCTATGACTCGAGATTTGCGCGGTACGTCTCGAGCGCCCGTTCCTCGGCGGGGATACGCACCAAGAGCAGCAGCGCCGCGTTCAGCACTGTGAAGACCAGCGCCGTAATCCAAGCGTTAAAGATCAGCGGTGCGACCGCAATCTCCAAGGCCACCACCATGTAATTCGGATGCGAGAAATACTTGTACAAACCGCGCTGGATTCGTTTGCCGCCCGGCACGATCACGATGCGCGTGTTCCAGTAGCGCCCGAGCGTCGTGATGACCGAATAACGCCCGAGCTGCGCCAGCAAAAATAAGCCCAGCCACAACCACCACAGGCTCGAGGCTTGCCCACCGCGCCATGTTCCCTCGAGCAGCAGCGCCGCGATCCAAAGGCTGTGCATGGCGACCATCAGCGGGTAATGCCCCGCCGCGTACTCCTTGCCGCCGTTGGCCAGCGCCCAGCGCAGGTTGGCCGCAGCGACCTGCAACTCGAGCAGGCGTTGAACGATGATGACCGCGACCAACAGGTAAAGCATGGCTGGAAGTGTACACGGGCTGAGGTAATGCGAAATTTCGCTGCTCGAGACTTGTGGCGGCGTTAACCTTTTGGAGCGGGCGAACACAAGGTTCGCCCCTACCAGAAACCGTATCCTGCTCGAGCATTCGCTGTTGATCCCCGTAGGGGCGTTGTGCCTTTGCACACATGGGTGTGACGTGCGCCTTGAGCCGTGCAACGCTGGAACGACACTCGAGCCGCGCAGCTCACCTCAGTCACCCGTAAGCGCTCGAGGCGCTGCCCATGAGCGTTGATCGCCGCAGCAACATCTTCAGCGTCCAGCCGTCGTCGCGCACCCCTGCGCGAATATGGCGACACGCGCCTTCGATCAGTTGCGCCCACCACAGCGGCGTCAGCAGCGCCCATTCCTCAACCTCGAGCGCTGCAACTTCACTGTAGCCACGAATCACCTCGTCGTATTGACCGCGCCACGCGAGCGCGAAATCGGCGATGCGGTGATCCGAATGCGCGAGTTCAAAATCCAAAATGCCAGTCAATTTCCCGTCCTGAAACAGCAGGTTCCACGGCGTGAAATCTCCGTGAACCGCGATGCCCGCACGCACTACAGGCTCGAGCGGCGCGATCAAGGTTCTGGCTCGCTCGAGATGCCACAGCAGCACGCGGGCTTCGTCGGCGTCGGTGCGCTCAAATGCGATCAGCAGCGGCTCGAGAGTGGCATCTCGCAAAATCTCCTCGCCCCTGCGCCAGCCTTTGCGCTGCCCGAGGTCTGAAATCGTCGCTAGGCTCAGGTGAAACTCTGCCAGCAAACGCCCCCGATGGCGTTGCTCACGAGGACTGTTTTTATCGGCGGCTGGCTCGCCGCTGAGGAACGCGCTCAAGCTCCAATCGCGTCCCGCCGCGTCCGTGCGACGCTCGAGGATCGGCGGGACCGGCCACCCAAGCGCGTACACCCGCTCGAGCAGCTTGGCTTCGTACTCGAGGTCATTGGGTGTGGCTGACCATTGGCGCAGCACCAAATGTTCGCCGCACCGATTCACCAGCCAGTGCTGGTTGAACCGTCCGCCCAGCGGTGCGACGACCTCAACACCAAAGGTTTTTAGTACATCACGGTCTGGCTCGAGCATCGCAGCGCCTAATGTACAGTAACGGCAAAACCCGATGCTCGAGGGTGTATGCGACATTGACCGTTTGTGGCGGGCGAAGCGCCCAAGCCTGTCAGGTGCTGTAGTCGGGGCAAGACACACGAGGTTCGCCCCGTTGATAAACCCCTGTCCTGCTCGAGCATTCGTAATTATCCCCGTATGAGCGAGCGGCCGCTCGCCCGTGCGACGGTGGAATTACGAATCAACAACTCGAGCAGTTTGGCGGGGTAAAATCAGTGCTCGAGTGAGAGTAGCCTACCTTACGTGACTACCGGAACGAGATCCAATCGTCAAGAGGTGATGAACCCATGGATCGGTCTTCAATGTCTGAAAATCAACGCTTTATTTTCGACTCGGTTCATTCACAGCTTCGTTCTGGGTTTTTGCCGATTGAAGAAATCAAGGAGGCAATATCAGAAGAGGTTGATGATAACGGATTTGCCGACGAAATTTCTGAAGCGTGGGTTCTTGAGATCATTCAGCAAGAACGGCGAAGGCTCGAGCATGAAAGTCAACACTGGGTACATCCAACTGACACGGAGAAGTTGGTGGCAGCCTTCGATCAGTTGTGCAGAGACAAGATCATTGCGCTTCACAATGCTGGTTACGAGATGAGCGATGGTGGCGTTGAGGCTGTGGAAATTGAAATTCAGCTTCGCAAAAAAGGCATCATTTCAGATGGCTACTGTTTTTACCACCAACAGGATCTGGATGGAGTGCTTGGCCCTGCTGCTGGCGTCCTGAACATTGCTTTTCAAAAGATCGACAATAGCGAAGATGCTGTCACCATCGAAGTCGGTACTCGAGTTTTAGCAGCGTTGAAAGCGTATGGTCTCTTGGCTGAATGGGATGGAACGGCAACACATCGGATTCAGATTCGCAATTTTTTGTGGCGAAAAATATACGACGAAGCTGACGAATACCGTTTTGCTCACGAGCGCGTTTTGAAATTAATGAGGGAATAGCGTAAACGCGTAGAGTGGCCCACTATCTAGCTTTTGAGCCGTATCCAATCCGACTGACAACAGCCCGCGCAGATGCTCGAGCAACGGCTAACCGTCCATGACCAGCGTCTCGAGGTCACGCGAACCGCGCCCCTCGAGCGTTGCTTGTGACAGCGTGGCGCGGCGCTTAGAATTATCAGATGTATCCGCTGTCAGCCCGAATGAAAAACGCCAAACCGTCCTTCGTGCGCGAAATCCTTAAAGTCGCTAACCGTGCGGACATCATCTCGTTCGCTGGCGGCTTGCCCGCGCCGGAACTCTTTGATGTGGACGGCATCCGCGATGCGACGGCGCTGGTGTTTGAAAAAAACAGCACAGCCGCGCTGCAATACGGCCCGACCGACGGCGTGCGGGGCTTCAAATTGCAAGTCAGTGAGCTGATGGCGCGGCGCGGCGTGAACAGCGTGAAGCTCGAGGAGCTGATCGTCACGACCGGCTCGCAGCAGGGGATTGATCTGATTGCTAAGGTGATGCTCGATCCGGGCGATGTCGTGCTGGTCGAGCGTCCCGCGTACTTGGCGGCCGTGCAGGTTTTTGAATTGTACGAAGCCGAGCTGCGCGGCGTGGACAGCGATGCGGACGGCTTGAACCTCGAGTCGCTGGAAGTTGAGATTGCAGCCTTAAAAAAAGAGGGCAAGCGTCCGAAGTTCATTTACACCGTGGCGACTTTCGGCAATCCAAGCGGTGCAACGCTGAGCTTGGAGCGTCGTTACAAGCTCCTCGAGATCGCCGCGAGGGAACAGATTTTGCTGCTCGAGGATGACCCGTACTGCGAACTGCGTTTTTCTGGTGAAACCCTGCCGCCCGTGATCGCGTTGGCGGACGAGGCGCAACGCCCGTGGATCGTCTACATGAGCACGCTCAGCAAATTCGTCGCGCCGGGCTTGCGCTTGGGTTGGATGATTGTACCAGACGGCTTGGTGCAAGCGCTGACGATTGCCAAGCAAGCGGCTGACTTGCACACCAGCACCTTCAACCAGCACGTTGCGGCCGCGTATCTCGAGACGGGGCGCTTGGAGGCGGCCTTGCCGCGCATCCGCGAGGCGTATGGCATTAAAGCCAAGGCGATGATCGACGCGCTGAACGGTAGCTTCCCGGCTGGCACGATTGAGTTCAATCAGCCCGACGGCGGGATGTTCCTCTGGGCGAAAATGGCGGACAGCGTGGACACGTTCGCGTTCGTCAAAACCGCGATTGACGCAGGCGTGATTTTCGTGCCGGGCATCACGTTTTTCCCCGATGCCAAGCGGCTCAATTACCTGCGCCTATCGTTCGCCACGCCGAGCGTTCCAGACATTCAAGAAGGCGTCAAGCGCTTGGCTCGAGCCGTCGTGGATTGAAGCAGGCTCAGGCGGTCACCACGTCCAGACTGTGCCAACCCGTCGCCGCTTCGGGCAGCGATTCGCGCTGCGTTGCCGTCTGCATCACGCCAGCGGCGTAAGCCCTGACGGTCAAGCGCTGCGGGCCGACAATCGGCGTCCACGGCAAGCTCCACAATGTCCACGCGTGCGGACTGCGGCGCGGTTCAACTCGCGCCTCGAGCCACGTGCGCTGCCCGTCCAGACTGACTTCGACGCGGGTGATGGCTTTGGTTCCACTGAACGCCACGCCGCGAATTGTCTGCGGCACACCAGCCGCGATAGCGCCGCGTGGCTCGTCGATTCGGCTAAACGTCTCCAAGTACCCCGTGCGCGTCCAATCGCGCTCTGCCCAGTAGCCGATCACTTCGCTGGCGCTCAGTTCAATACGCGTCAACCACTTGGGTTGCTTCATCCCGAGTCGATCTGGGATCAGCACGCGCAGCGGAAAACCGTGCTTGCGCTCGAGCGCCGCGCCGTTGGCAGCGTAGACCAGCAGTACGTCGCCCTCAAAAACATCGCGCAGCGGCAGGCTTTCGACGTAACCGTCGGCGGCCCGCCACGTCACCCAACGCGCTCCCGGCTGCACCCCGACACCCTCGAGCAAGGCTTTAAAAGACACGCCTGTCCAGCGAATGTTGCCGATCAAATCGCCGCCGACGGGGTTGGAGATGCAGTGCAGTGTGCGCTCCGAGGTCACGGCCGGTAGCGCTTGCAGCTCACTCAAGCTGAAACTGCGCGGTGATTTGACTAGACCGCCGATCTCGAGCCGCCACGTCTCTGGGTTGAGCTGTGGATCGAGCACTTCGATGTTCTTGGAGACGTAATACAGATTCTTTTGCGCTGTGACCCCTATTGGTAAACCGTCCACGGGCGTCCAAGCGCTTTTTGGCGCGGTGCTCGAGCCGCTTAAAGTTCGCAGCAGTGGCACGGAGCCGCCCAGCAGCAGCAGTGCCGATCCGCTCGAGAGCCAACGCAGCGCATTGCGCCGACGCGGGTCGTGCGTCACGGGTTGCAGCGCGAAGTGCGACGCCAGAAACAGCAATGCGTACACGATCGGGTACGGCATCGGGATCAGCAGCGCCGTGACCAAGAACGTGATGGCCGTCCCGAAAGTCGGCCCGAGCAGGCGCAGTAGCGTCAAGCCACCGAGCCAAGCCAGCATCACCGCGACGAACGCCGCGATCTTGCCGCCCTGACCGTAACCGAAGGTCGCGTGGACGAACTGAAACATCGCGGGCGTACCCAGAAATTGGGTCAGACTGTTGAACAGCGCTTCAAATGGCAGCGGTGCGCCGAGGAGTACCCGCATCGACACGCCAACCGCGCTCAACCCGACCGCGCCGACGAAGCCAGCCAGCAACGTCGATACCGGCGAGGCTCGAGGGTTCACAGCCATCCTTAACTGTTCGGGCGTTGCCGCCCAACACTGAGCACCGCCAGCCCAGCCAAGCACACCACCGCGCCGATCACCACCCACAGCGTGGAACCGCGCATGAACGTGCCGGGCAGTACGCTGATGCCTTGCAAGAACCAGATGCCACCGATGACCGTCATGATCCCGCCGAGAATATTGCGACCCCAAATTGCCATTGTGGTTTCACCCCTTTTGAACTGTTGATCGCACAGTACACCACCACTACCACCGCTCGAGGGGCAATACGCCACATAACTCGAGCCGATTGCCTCAGTTCATCGTCGGCATTGGCGGCGCGTCCGGGCTGGGGTACGGCGGTGGGTCAATCATCGGCTGGGTCAGCGGATCGGGATCGCGTTGCGGCGTCCAACCCGGTTCAGATGGTGTGGGCGTCGGCTCTGGCATCGGTGGCAGCACATCAGGGTTTTCCATCGGCGGGTCTGGCACGATCAAATTCATCATGCCATGAACGGTACTCGAGGTGACACGGATTGATGCTGACGATTAGGGCAAACGCACTAAGCACATTTGTAAAGTAATGCTTTTGAATCGTGTCTCTCGAGAATCCTTGTTTCCTCAGCCGTCGTTTCGACACGAATTTAGCGTGCCAATCTCGAGGGTTTAACGAACCCAGATTCAACGTC
>JANYHH010000095.1 GCA_025359505.1 Deinococcales bacterium | reverse complement strand
GACGTTGAATCTGGGTTCGTTAAACCCTCGAGATTGGCACGCTAAATTCGTGTCGAAACGACGGCTGAGGAAACAAGGATTCTCGAGAGACACGATTCAAAAGCATTACTTTACAAATGTGCTTAGTGCGTTTGCCCTAGCAAGCATGGCGTTCAGTCTAGCGGTCACGCTCGGCGGCTCGAGGTCACGGTTGGCTCGAGTCGGAGTGCCTGATGGGTTGGGGCATGTCTCGAGAGTCTGCACAACGCCGATCTCGAGACAGCACCGATCTCGAGCGCGTCAACGGGCTTTGGTCACACCCAGCGCCCGCTGCACGAACGCGACCGCTTCGGTCAAGTAGTTCTCAGCATCGTCACTGGTTGAACTGAAAATAATTGCCCTCGTCAATGGAATCATCACGCCGCCCATCAGCTCAGCCGCGATACGCGGGTTGATGCCCGCTGCGACCTGACCGTTTTTTTGTCCCGCCTCCAATAAGTGAATCATCGCGTCACGACGCACGTCGTAATGCGAATCGACCGTCACGGGATCGCGCAATAAGGCATCCAGCTCGAGGATATTGATTAAGGCTTTGTGCTCGAGGATCTTGCCAAACGCCGTGCGGATCATGATCTCTAAGGTGTCCGCCATGTGCCGGGGCGTGGCCAGCGCCTCGGCGACGGTTTGCATGATGTCTTCGTGCATCGCGTCTGCGAGCGCGGCGACCAGATCGGTTTTGCTGGGGAAGTACAGGTAAAACGTGCCCTTGGCGACGCCCGCCAGTTCGGTGATTTCGGAGACAGGCACATCGTCGTAGCGCCGCAGCGACAGGATCGTGCGGGCGGCCGCTAAAATCCGAGCGCGTTTCTCAGGGTCTTTGCCCGTGGGCGGCTCGAGGGTGACGCGGTTGTGATGGTCTTCAGTCATGGCAGGCTTTCGGTACTGCGGCTCAATCTCGAGGGGTTGCCTGTGAGGGTTTGCAGTGGCAAACCGCTACACAACGGCTTAATCCGCCGCGCTTGGTGTGACAACGCTTGGCACGAGCGGTCCGCCGCTTTGCTTCTCGCGTTTTTGCAGCCTCGATTTCTCAAAGCGGTAGAACGCGCTGGGCACGACGAACAGCGTCAAAATCGTGCTGGTCAGAATCCCGCCGAAGATCACGACACCCAAGCCTTTGCGAAACTCCGCGCCCTCGCCCGTGCCTAAAATCAGCGGGATCGAGATCACGAAGACGGTCAGGGTCGTCATGATGATCGGTCGCAACCGCACGCTAGCCGCCTCGACCAGTGCGTCGGCCAGCGGCATGGCTCGAGCGCGTTCGACGACGAAATCAAGCAGCAGAATCGCGTTTTTGGTGACTAATCCCACCAACGTCACCATGCCGAGCAATGTGATGATATCGAGCGCCGTGTCTAAAATCACCAATGCCCAGACCGCGCCGACAATCGCCAGTGGCACGGGCAGCAGCAGGTAAATCGGGTATCTGAACGAATTGAACTGGCTGCCCAGCACGAGGTAATTGAGCAGAACCGCCACGATGATCGCGATCGGGCCGTACAGAAACAGATTGCCGAGCAGTGCGGCGCTGCCGAAGGACGTGCCACCGCCGAAACGCACCTTGTCGTCCACCAAGCCCGCGTCGCGGATCGCTTTCTCAATCGGGGATCTGGCCGCGAAACCACTGACGCCTTTTTTCAGCGTGACGTTCAGCGTCGCGCTGTAAGCTTTGCTGAAACGGCTGATCGAACTGGGCGATTGCCGCAACTCGAAGCGCCCGAGGTCAGCCACGGCAATGTTGCTTTGCAACGCGGGTGCGTAAATCGGTAGATTCAGCAGCGATTGCTGATCGCTGACCAGCGCCGGATCAATCCGTGTGCGAATATCAAAGGTCTCGTCACCGTCTCTGAAATCGCCGGCTTTGACGCCCTGATTGCTGGTGCGGATCACGCTGGCGACATCATCTGGGGTTAAGCCAGTACCTTTGAGCTTGTCGTTGTCGGTGACGAACGCCTGCTCCAAGGTCGTCTGGGCGATGCTCGAGTCCACGCTGACGACGTTCGGGTCGGCCCGCACAATCCGCACGATCTCTGGAACCCTCGAGACCAAATTGCTCTGGGCTGAACTGGCGAAGTTCAATGTCAGGTCGGCGCTGTCGCCCGGGCCGTTCTGAGCGCCGGCCACGTTGACGAGGATCTCGGGGCGGTCGGTGAAGATTTTTTTGATCTCACGGGTGTACTCGGGGATCAGGTCAAAGCTCGTCGGGCGCTCGCCTTTTTTCTTCAAATCCAGTGCCAAAGTCGCGCTGCGGGCTTGAACGCCACCCGCCCCAAACGCGCTCGAGACGCCGATGGTCGTGGCGATCTGCTTGATCTCTGGGCGGTTGGCGAGGAAGGCCTCCACGCGCCGTGCGGCGCGGTCGGTTTCATTCAGCGTCGTGCCCGTCGGCAATGTCAGGCGGATCAAGGCTTGCGAGACATCCTCGCGGGGCGAGAACGAGAATTGCAGCCTCGTACCCGCAATGCCGATGCTGAGGAAGAACAGCAGCGCGGCCGCCAACACCCAGCCATTGAAGCGTAAGGCGCGGCGCAGAGTCTTGGCGTAGCCTCGAGCCGTCGCTTGCAGTGCGCCGTCGGTGAGGTGAAACAACCAGTTGGACAAGGCGTTGATGAACGAGATCAGCACCACCAGCGCGTGACCGACCACCGCGACGATCACGGGGTACAGCAGAACGCTCGAGACGAGAATCCCGATGGTGAGCGGCAGGCTCGAGAGGTCTGGGTTGGGTGCGCGGAGTTTCAGCACTAGCGGCACGACTTGCGCCAGCACGATCACGACGAGCGCGGCGATGCCGAATCCAGAGCGGCACGCGTTCCACGCCCAGCGCAGGCTCGAGGGCAAAGAAATGGCGATTTTAGAAAACGCGGGCCAGGTCAGCGGCACGGGGTCAGGCGTGTACGCCATTCGCACGGTCAGGAAGAACAGCGCCTCGAGCCAGCTAAAGAGAATCGCGGCCGCTAAGCCTAGGCTGAACTCTTTGAAGAACTGCCCCAGAATGCCGGGGATGAACGCCAGTGGAATCAGCACGGCCAGCAAGGAGAAGGTCGAGGCAGCGACGGCGCTGAAGACTTCCGAAGCGCCTTTGAGCACGCTCGGGATCAGGCCGTACCCCATGTGACGGTAGCGCTCGATATTTTCAGCCACGACAATGCTGTCGTCCACCACGATGCCCATCGCCACGATCAGCGCCAGCAATGTGATGATGTTGAACGTGAAGCCGAACAACCCGAAAATCAGTGGCGCAGCCGACAGCGAAATCGGAATCGCCAGCACCACCGCAAACGCCGTGTTGAGCTTCCCGAGCGTGATGAGGCAAATAATCGTCACGGCCACCGCCACCAGCAAACCCTCTTTCAAGGTGTCGTTAACGCTGTTGGTGATGCCGGTCGAAGTGTCGTTGGAAACCGAAACGCGATAACCGCTGGGTAACTCGAGCTTCGCCACCGCGTCGCGCACGCCGCCGGCCACACCGACGGTGCTCGAGCCGCTGACCTTTCGCACGGACATCAGCACGACGGGTTGACCGTTCAAGCGGGCGTAACTGGTCGCGTCGGCTGTCGTGTCGCGCACGGTGGCGACATCGGCGATGCGTGTGCCATTGCCAGAGTCCACCAGAATTTGCTCGATTTCCGACAAGCTACGCGGGATGTTGCGGGTGGTGATGTTGACCTGCGAGCCGTTGCTGGAAATATTCCCCGCGCTGCCATCGGCCGCTGACACGCGCAGTGCACCCGTGACTCGAGCTGGGGAAAGGTTGTACGACGCGAGCTTCGCGGGGTCGATCAGCACTTGGATCTCGCGGGCCGGAGCGCCGGAGATGCTGATGTCGGCCACGCCAGTGACGCGCTCAAATCTATCGCGCAGTGTGGTGTCGGCGTAGGCGAAAACATCGCGCAGCCCCGCGCCGCCACCGCTGACCGCGACGCGCATGATCGGCGCGTCGTTCGGGTTGAAGCGCTGGACGTTCGGAGAATCGGCCGTTTGCGGCAGCAACCCGCGAATGCTGGCGACTTTCTGGCTGACTTCACTGGCGGCTTTGGTGGTGTCCACGCCGCTGCCAAAGGACACGAAGACCTGCGAGATGCCGTTGCCAGACGCGGAGCTGATGTCGGACACGCCCGCGATCGTCGACACCGCGTCCTCGATTGGGCGCGTGATCTGCTTATCGACATCTTCTGGACTCGAGCCGAAATTGGCGGTGCTGACCGTGACGGTCGGAATGTCGAATTTCGGCAGCAGATCCACGCCCAGCCCAATCGCGCTGATCGCGCCGAAAATCACGAAGGCGATGAAGACGCCCAAGCTCAGCACATAGCGTGAAACGCTGAACTTGATCGCGGCGTTCTCGCGGATCTCTGCACCCGGTGGCTCGAGCGGGGCTGGGGTCATCGCTTGGCTGGCTTGGGCGAGTTTCTGGTCGCTGTTCTGTTTGTCACTGTCAGGTTGACTCATTTGCTGCCTCCGCTGCTGCTCGGCGTAGCACTGACGACCGCGATGACCTCGCCCGATTGCAGGCTGCCGGGCACGGGGAAAATCACGCTGTTGCCTCCCACGATGCCGCTGACGGCGCTCTTGCCGCTGGATTCACCCAAAATATTGACATCGCGGCGCACGGCTTTGCCGTCCTTGACGATGTAGACGAAGTTCTGCCCGCTGTCAGTTTGCAATGCCCCGGTCGGCACGATCACGCCCGTGGCGAGTTTCAGTCCATAGGCAACGGCAACGCTGCTGCCAGCGGTCAGCGCCTTCAGATTCTGTCCACCGACGAAGCGACCGTACAAGGGCACGAGGCGGTTAGACCCCGCGACCTGCGCGATGCGTTGCACGCGACCCTCGAGCCGGACACCGCCAGCGGTGATGACCAAGCCAGCGCCGTTCAGTAAGCTGTCGGCGTCGCTCGAGGGCACGGCGAATTTGGCGCGGAGGCTCGAGAGATCGACTAGCCGCAGGACTTTCGCGCCCGCGTTCACGAACTCGCCGACTTCGGTGCTGAGTTCCGCGATCTGCCCGGCGAACGGGGCGCGAATGCGGGTTTGGCTTAGGCTGCGCTCGGTCTGCGCGATGCGGTTCTGGGCTTGCGAAACCGCGACCCTTAAGAGCGCGATGTTTTCGGTGTTGCTGCGCTCGGCTTGGCTGACGCTGCCTTGGGCTTGGGTCAGCGTAGCCTGCGCCTGCGCGAGGTTGGCGGCCGCCGTGTCCAAATCAATTTGCGATATGCCCCCAGCTTTGAAAAGCGTCCGCGTGCTGTCATATGAGCGCTGAGCGCGTTGCACCGATAACTGTGCGCTCGTCAAACTCGACTGGCTCGAGCCGATCGTTTCGGGTTTGCGGCTCTGGCTGGTGGAGAGGTTGATCTGCGCCGATTGCAACTGGAGTTGCGCGTCGCGTAAGCTTTGACGCAGCCCAGTGTCGTCGAGCTGCACGATCAGATCGCCCGCTTTGACGTTATCTCCCTCGCGGCGCAAGACGTTTGTTACCTGCCCAGCAGTTTGCGCGGCGATTTGGCTATCGATGACCGCCTCGAGCGTGCCACTGACCGAGCGCCGCGTGCCGAGTGCGCCGGATGTCGTGCTGACCACGCGCACGGCGGTCGGTTCGCGCAGCACGATCGGCGCGGCGGGCGTTTTGCTGGTTTGCGCGGGCGCATTGCATCCCATCAGCGCAAGGGTCAGCAGCGCCGACACCGCGAGGCTCGAGTGCATGTCTTTTTTGCGTTGCATGGCTGACTTCATTTCACTAAGCCAGTCTGATCCACGCCGCTGGCCACGCTCAGAGCAGCCACGGAGCGCCAGTAGAGGTTGGTGGCTTGGGCGTAGGTGAAGCGCGAGCGCAGCGCGGCGACCTCGGTTTGCTGGAGTTGCAACCGCGCAATCGTGCCGCTTTTAAATTTCAGCGTGTCCTGCGACAGGGCTTCCTCGGCGTTGTCGCGGTCGTTTGCCCGCAGGCGCACCTGCTCCAAGGCATTGAGCGTCCCCCTTGCGGCGTCACGGAGCTGGGTCACGGCGCTTTTTTTAATCGTCACCAGATTGCGCTGCGCGTTCTCCAAAGCGGTTTTGTTATCGCGCAGGGTCGCGGGCGGCGTGTAATCGTTGTCGGAGAGTTTGACCGACAGATCGCTGATCTGCACGACCTGCGCCAGTTGCAGCACATTCGGCAGGCGCGTCTCGAGGTTGGCTTCCAGTACCGTCGCGTCAAACTTGATCTCTTTGAAGGCGGGCGGAGCACTAACGGTCAGGTTGCCCGTGTTCACACCAAGCAGCACCTCGAGCCGATTGGACAGGATTGGCAGGTTAGCGCGTGCGTCCGCAATGCTCTGGCGGCTAGCGCCGAGCGTGTTTTCAGAGCGGCTGACATCGAGTTGCGTGCCGTTGCGGGCGGCTAACTTGATCTTGGCGATCTCCAAGTTACGGGTGTCCAAAGCGATCTGTGCTTCTGAGACTTTAATGTTTTCCTGCGCTTCAAACAGATTCAAGTACGCGCCCATCACGTTGCTCATCACCTCGAGCCGCTTGGCGTCGACTTGGACTTGGCCCAGCGCAGCCGTGTTGCGGGCTTGGGTCAATGGCACGATCAGCGTGCTGGGGTCGGCTTCCTTCGCCGCCAGATCCGCTTTGGCATTGGCAAGCGTGGCGAGGCTCGAGGCGAGGTCGGGCCCCTGCGCGAAAGCTTGGCGAACCGCGCCTTCTAAATTGAGGGCCTGCGCGAAGGCGATGCTCGAGACCATGATGCTAGAGAAAACAGCGAGGGCGGTGATGGCGGGGCGGACGGCGGTGGCAAGCTTCATGTGGACTCCTTGGCGGTGCAACTCGAGCGTTGTATGGCTCGAGGATTGTGTGGATTGAGAACTCTGCAACTCGGGAACCGTCTGGCTCGAGACCTGCACGTTATTTGCCGAGCGGCCCGAAGCTGCCGAGGGCGTTTTGCAGGCGGTACACGGCGTTGACTTGCAGTGAAATGGCGCTCTCAAAGTCGCGCTCGGCTTGACGCTGATTGAGCTTGGCGCTCTCGACATCTAACGCTGTGTTCAGCCCAGCCGCCAAACGTGTCTGGGCGGTCTCGAGCGCGAGCCTCGAGTTCTGCACGCCGATCTTCGCCACGCCCAAACGAGCCGCCGCGCTGAGCGCGTCGTTGTAACGCTGACGCACGTCCAGATCAGCGCCGCGCTGGACGCTCTCCAAACCAGCCTTCGCGGACTCGAGGCTCGCCACAGCGCTGGCGATTCTGGCGTCACTGCTCGGGGCGAGCAGTGGGAGATTGAGCTGCGCGGACAAGGTGAACGTCGTACCGACCTGCACGTTCGCTGGCAGCGCCGGGTAAACCACGGGCAGCGATGCGCTCGAGGTCACGACGCCGCTCTGAAAGTTCAGCCCAGCATTGACCGACGCCCCCGTCTGCGTCTGTCCGGCGAATTGCCCGATGCCGACATTGGCGCTCAAAACGGGCAAAAAGCGGTCGCGGTTGGCGTTGCTCAGCGCGTCCTCGGCGTCATCGACGCGGGATTTAGCTTTCAGCACATCGCCACGCCGCATCAGTGCCGCCTGAAGCAGCCCCTCAATACTGCCCGGCGGCAGCGCCAACTCCGTCGGCGCAGTGACCAGCACCACGTCGTCGCGCACGGGCTGGTTGATCGCGTTGAAAAACCCGATCTTGGTGATCTCGAGCGCGTTCTTGGCGGTCAATGTTGTCACTCGAGCAGCTTCGGAGGCGCGTTGGATGTTCAGGTACGCGTCGCGGTTGATGACGCCGTTTTTCAGTTGCGCGTCGGCGTTCTTCAGTTGCGTGGCGCTCAAAGCTTCACTGGCCCGCGCCAACTCCAAATCTTGAATCGCAATGCGGGTGCTGTAGTACAGCGTGATCGCGTTCAAGTAAATCAAATTGCGGGCGTCCGTGCGATCCAGCGCAGCCCGTTCAAAACCGCGGGTCGCGGTTCGCACCGCATCAAAAGCTGGCCCCCACGGCAGCACGGTCAGGCTGGCGTTGAGGCTGACCACCAGATTCCCGCCGTCGGTGTTGACGCCGCCGACGTTGCGGTTGCTGTAATCGTAGCGTCCGCCACCCGCGACGTTCAGTCCCGCTGCGGCGCGGGCTGCGTCAAGCTGACGCGCCGCTGTTTCCAAGTTCAGATCCGCAACGCGCCAATCCAAGGTGTTCGGCATGAACTCGAGCACGGGTTGCAGCGGCAATTGCGGTGCGGTCTGCGCGGTGGCTGCGCCGCACAGCGCCAGCGTCAACGCGGCGACTCGAGCGAGGCTGGTGAGGATTCGCAGCGGCTCGAGGGGTGAGCGGGTTGTGGTCATGGATGGTTTCGCGGTCACGGAATCTCCTTGGGTCAAACGAACTCTGACGTAGAGTAAGTCACCTGCTCATCACCAGACTGTCAGATGACTGACCATCAGTCAATAGCATCAGCCCGTCACGGTGTCACCTGCTCACGTGTAACCACTGACCGTCGAGCACGGCATCGACTTCAATTTGAGCCGCAACGCTCAAGAACCCAGTACCCCGTGAATCTACGCTGGGTCACGCAAGAATCGTTTTCAGACACTCAGGTGTGTCTTTTGCCTCGAGCGCATTGGCGTGTGGAGGTCATACTGGAGAGGTTCTGGGGGAGTAGCCACCTATTTAGGTGTGCGGATGTCGTCAATACGGGTGAGAAATCGCCCCGGCCCGCACCGTGAATTCCTCTAAGAGGAGTTTTAGCGCAAGACCCACGCACTTCAAATGATGCACCTTGAAGGGGGTGGCGCGTGGCTATTGATACTGGAGCATTGGCGAACATTGTTGTACCCGCATGGGTTTGGGCAGCGTTTCTCGGTGGGGTTTTAGGGATACTGGCGCTGGATCTCGGCGTTTTCAACCGCAAGGCGCACGTGGTCAGCGCCAAAGAAGCCGCGATCTGGACGGCCGTCTGGGTCTCGCTGGGCTTGGCGTTCGCGGCAATCATCTTCGCGTGGCAGGGTTCGCAAAAAGGTTTCGAGTGGCTGACCGGCTACGTGGTGGAGTACAGCCTTGCGGTCGACAACATCTTCGTCTTCGTGCTGGTCTTCGGGTATTTCAAAGTCCCACCGCAGTACCGCCACCGCGTGCTGTTCTGGGGCATTCTGGGCGCATTGGTGATGCGCGGCGCGATGATTTTTTTAGGCGCGGCGCTGATTAAAGAGTTCCACTGGATCCTGTTGGTTTTCGGGGCGTTCCTGCTGTTCACGGGCTTCAAGATGCTCTTGGAGAAAGACGAAAAGGAACACGTTGACCTCGAGATGAACCCGGCGATCAAGCTCGCCAAACGTTTCTTCAAGGTCTCGCCGAATTACGATGGGCAGAAGTTCTTCACCGTCGAGAACGGCCTCAGAGTTGCCACGCCGCTGTTTCTGGTACTGGTCTTCATCGAATTCACCGATCTGGTTTTCGCAGTCGACAGCATCCCCGCGATTTTTGCGATCACCACCGATCCGTTCATCGTCTTCACCAGCAACATCATGGCGATTCTGGGGTTACGCAGCCTGTACTTTTTGCTGGCTGACATCGTTAATCGCTTCATCTACCTGAAAAAAGGCTTGGCAATCATCCTCGCGTTCGTCGGCGTCAAAATGCTGCTGCCCGATGTCAGCCTGTGGCTGATCGGCGTCAGTATCAAAATTCCCACGTACATCAGCCTCGCGGTGATTTTGAGCATCCTCGCTATCAGCGTGATCGCCAGCCTGATCGTCACTGCCAACCGCCCAGCCAAGCTCGAGATCGACGAGCACGGTCTGCACGGCAAAGACTAAACCCGAAAACGCGGCTCGAGCCTCATGGAAGGACGTGAAATGATGCAGCAAAAACTCTGTTCGATTGACGGTACACCCCTGACTGAAATGATCAAGAACGGCGTGACGATCGATGTCTGCCCCGAATGCAAAGGCGTCTGGCTAGACCGGGGCGAGTTGGAGAAACTGATCAACGTCGCCTTGGAGATGGAGCGCGAATACGGCGGAAACACACCTCGAGCCGCGCCACCCGCCCCGAGTTACGACGCGCCACCAGCCGCCGCTCGAGGCTACAAAGCCCCACCACAACCCCGAAGCTACGACGCACCGCCAGCGTCTCGAGGGTACAGAGACGATGACCGCAGCACCAAAGACAGCGACGAGTGGTTTGAGAACGGCGACCGCCGCTACCCGAAAAAGAAGAAAAGCGCCCTCGGGCGGATCTTCGACATCTTCGACTGACCCCTCCCCTGCTCGAGTCAGATCTGCTCAAATCAGATTCGCTCAAGCCTTCCTGTTGCTGGCTGTTGGCGCTCGCTCCGCCTCCGACTCGAGCGCTGCGGCATCCACCTCCCAAGCGCCCCCGTCACTGGCGGGAGGAGTGAATTGTTGCCCGCGACATCCGCCCCGAGTCCCCAACGCGTAGACTGAAGCGTGCTGAAGGGTTTTCTAGACGCGTTCATGAACCTGACCGACCTGCGCCCCAACTACACGGGCGAGCGCTGTCTGGTCGAAAAAAACGCGGTCGGCGGCTGCGACAAGTGCATGCAAGCCTGCCCGCACGACGCCGTGCGGATCACGGATCGTGTGACGATTTTAGAGGAAGCCTGCACGGGCTGCGGTCTGTGCGTGCAAGTCTGCCCGAGCGGAGCGCTCGAGTACGATTTACTCGGCAGCCTCGGGACGCTGAAAACACAGGGGACTGCCGCTGCCTCGAGCAGTGAGCGCGTCCCCGCCAGCCTCAAATGCAGCAAAGTTCCCGGCGACGGCGCGACCCTCGAGTGTCTGGGGCGCGTCACGCCCGCGATGCTGCTGGCCAGCGCCGCGTGGGGGCAGCGCCTGATCTTGGCACGCAGCGATTGTGCGACCTGCACGCTCGGCAGCGCCAGCGTGCCAGCCGCGATTGAGAACGTCGTGCAAATCGCGCAAGCCTACCGCGAGCACCTGAGCGCCCCGCCGCTAGGTCAGCGTCGCGCAGTACGGTGTGCCCGAAAACACCGTGCGCTACGGCGCGACAACCAACCATGACTCGAATCTCGAGCCAGTCGTCACCACGCCCGCACCACTGACCGCCGCCAGCGTCTCGAGGCGCGACGCGATGCAAGCAATGCTCAGAAACTCACGCGGCGGCGTGGCCCGCGTGATCCCAGACAAATTGATTCCCGGCGTGGACACCAAGGTCGAAGCGCAGCAAATCCCCGATGAGTGGGTCTGGCGCAAAAAAGCGCTGCGTCCCACGCCACTTGCAGACGCGCCGCAATACTGGCCCGCACCCGTCGTGGACGACAACTGCATCTTCTGCCCCGTCTGCACCAACGTCTGCCCGACGAGCGCGATCACCCGAGATCGCCAATCGGAAGGCACGTACAAACTGATGCTCGAGGTCGGCGCGTGCACCGGCTGCAACGCCTGCGTGCTCAGTTGCCCACCGAACGCGATGACGCTAGAAGCCAAGACGCCGTACTCGAGCCTGAGTGAGACCGTGCTGCTGCTCGAGGGCGGCGGGTTTTAGGTTGCGGCTCGAGGAACTTTTTTGTCGGCAACAACGCGTTTGGCGTGTCTTCGCAATACGATTTCGACTTCGTTGGTGGCCGCTCTCACCCCGCCGCTATCGCGTCGGCCCTCTCTCGTTTCACGAAAGAGGGCAACAACTTGTGCAGCTCGGCTCCCTTCTCTCGCTGGCAAGAGAAGCGCCCAAGCCCGTAAGGTGCTGCTTCAAGGGCAAGACAGGGTTGGGGATGAGAGTGGCGAGTGCAACGGTGCTTTGTTCGTAAACAAGAACTACTGCTCGAGCCAGACCAGCAGGGGTTTTACACTGCGCTGACAATTGGTAGACTCGTTACGAATGCAGCGTAATCAGCCAGCTCGAGTTCAAGGTTCACGCGGTTTGGGCGCGAGTCTCGAGGTGGAGCCGTGCGCCTGACCCTCGAGCCGTGGAGTCCCGAGTACGACACGAGCTTTCACGCTGACGAAAATAAATCGCAGATCACCACGCGCCCCGAGGACATCAACCTGACCGTGGAACTCGAGCCGTGGGGGCCGGTGCAGGCGCGGCGTTTTGAGGTGGATTTCACGAAGATTTTCTTCGTGGATGGACGGCGGCGCTTGGAGGGCAAAGTCTGGGCAGAGGTCGGGACAGAGACCTCGAGTCCGGGCTTGCTGGGGACGTTCGCGGTCGGCGCGGTGCAGTCCCGAGCCGAGGCATTGACGCCCGCCGCGATCTATGAGCGCCGCATGGAGCGCGTGCTGATCCTCGCGCACCCAGACGGCGAGGATTTAATCATCAAAGCCAAGGGGCACGAGTACGGCGACCTGCGCTACACCTACAAGCACCTGAACGAATCGCAGAACCAAGACCTTGCGCTCGAGGCGCGGCTGCAATACTTCATGCGCCAAGAGGAAGATGTTATTGCCAGCTCACTCCCGCTCGAGGATGCGCTGCTGATCTTAGACGGGCCGCTTCAGGTGCGAGCGCCCGACCGAGCGATGGGCTATGTCAAGACGCTGCACAACCTCTACATTGGCCCTCGAGAGGTTCCCGTGTTGCGCCAACTCCAGCCCGGACAGCGCACGCCGATTTTCCTGATCGCCGCTGGTTTGAAGCGCTACAGTTGGTACTTGCGGCTCGCGGAAGTCGCGCCGTACATGCAGCCGTTCGCTGGACTCGTCAGGCTCGAGGTCAGGAACAATCTGGGACTCGAGTGGGCGCAGCGCGTCGCGGACTGGTCGTGCGTGACGCTGCCGAAATACGCCGCGAAGAGTTTCCGCGATCCTCGAGCGCCGCAACAGCTCATGCCCATCGCGTTTCTCGAGAGCGAACTGGGGCGGCGCATGGGTGACATGAACATCATCCGTCGTCGCATCCAAGCCTATTTGCGCGAGATGGCTGGGAAACCGCAAGAACCCTTGCTCGAGCTACCCGTGTTGACTCGAGATTTGAATTAGCCGCCCACCCGTAGGGGTGCAGTGCGCTGCGCCCCTACACCGATATTTCTGCTCTGGGGAGTTAAGCCATGACCAATGAATCCGTCGGAATCGTACTGGGAACCAAAGACGCCGCGCCGCTCGAGTTCTGGGTTGGCGTCAACGACGGTCAGATGCTGCAACTGGACGATATCGTGGTGATGAAAACCTGCCGCCCGAACGTCGCATGGAGCGCCAAGCCGCTTGAAGAGAACTGCATCCGCTTTTACGGCGTGGTGGACAGCGTGCGTAAACTGCATGAAGGCGTGACCTACGACTCCGACACGCGCCTCGCGCTCGAGGGGACAATTCCCGTGAACGTCTCTTACGCCGCGCACGTGATCGTCACGAGGGTTGACCCCGAGGAGTTCATCCCACCGCATCCGGGCGACGAGGTTTTTCACGCTCGAGGTGAGGAATTAAAGTTAGCGCTGTACCAAGACCGCATGGAGACCGTGCTGCCCGCTGGAATCCTTCGCAACGGCGAGCCAGCGATGCTGAACTTTGCGTTCCTGAATGGCGAGAACGGCGCTCACGTCAACATCAGCGGCGTCAGCGGCGTGGCCACCAAAACCAGTTACGCGCTGTTTTTGCTGTACAGCATTTTCAACAGCCAAGCCTTGGGTCTCGAGCGGGCGAACTCCAAGGCGCTGGTCTTCAATGTCAAAGGGCAGGATTTGCTGTTTCTGGATCAGCGCAACAGCAAGTTTGAATCTAAAGAGGGCAAAATTTCATCAGCCCGTAATCTCAAGTCTGATCGTTACACCGCCTGCGGTTTGCCTAGCACGCCGTTTCAGGACGTGCAGTTTCTCGCGCCACCCGTCAGCGGTGAGGGCGGCACGGTCACGCACGGCATCACGCAGCGCTCCGAAGGCGTCACGCCGTACCTGTGGACACTGCGGCAATTCGCATTGGAGCGGCTGCTGCCGTACTGCTTCGCCGACCGCGACGCCAGCCTGAATCTGGGATTCCTGATCGGGCAAATCGAGGAGCGCCTGTTCAAACTCGCCTCGAGCCAACCCGGAGACGCGCCGCACCTGCTGGTGGACGACTGGTCACGCGACGACACGGCGGAACTCGAGGGCAACATCGAATTCAACGCGCTCGGCAAGGCGAAAATAGAGAAGTTCTCGCATCTGGTCGCGTATCTCGAGTACAAACTGCTGGAGCAGGGCGACGACGGCGATCCAAAGTGGGTGGCGCGGCAACCGATGGGCACGCGCCAAGCCTTCATCCGGCGCTTGCGCGGCGTGGTCAAGCACCTCGCGCCGCTGATACGCGGCGACTTGGAGCCGAAACTGGCTGAGCGTTACCGCGCCGATGTGATGCGCTCGCAACTGACCGTCGTGGACATTCACAGCCTGCACAGCCACGCGCAGATGTTCGTCGTCGGCGTGATGCTCAAAAGTTTATTTGAGGAAAAAGAGAAGAAGGGACGCACGCCTTACGTCTTCGTGGTGCTGGACGAACTCAACAAATACGCGCCACGCGAAGGCGAAAGCCCGATCAAAGAGGTGCTGCTGGACATCGCCGAGCGCGGACGCAGTTTGGGGATTATCCTGATCGGCGCTCAGCAGACCGCCAGTGAAGTCGAGCGGCGCATCGTCAGCAACGCCAGCATCCGCGTCGTCGGACGCCTAGATCCCGCCGAAGCCGAGCGTCCCGAGTACCGCTTCCTGCCCGGTGCGTTCAGATTACGCGCCAGCATCCTGCAACCGGGTACGATGATCGTGCAGCAACCCGAAGTCCCCAGCCCCGTGATGGTCACGTTCCCGTTCCCCGCGTGGGCGACCCGCAAGGATGAAGTGATGAGCAAGTCCTCGAGCGTGGAGGATGTGGTCAGAGAAGCCGAGGATTGGTTAGCGTGAGTGAACGATTCGATATATCAACATTTCAGCTTGGTAGATTGTCTCGAGCGGTGACTTCGTGGCTACATTACGAATTTCTTTGCCAAAGAGGAAGATTATTTTCTGAAAGATATCTTACAAATCCTATTGCTTCATTTATTCAAGCAAATACTGATTTACTTGTACACTCAGAAGTCTCACATCCCACATTACCCAGAAAGTTGATTGATTTTGTCGCAAGTAAAAAAACTGAATCCCATGATTTAAAGATCAGTGAAATAGTAATCGCAATAGAAACTAAATGGTTTTACAAGTCCGCTAATGAAAAACAGATTTTAGCTATACTTTGGGACATACTCAGGCTAAGTTTAATAAAAAAGAATAATAGCGCTACTATGTGCCTTTTTGTAATTTTTGCGGAGAAGAAGATAATCGAAAAAGTGTACGAAAACAAACATTTTAGAATAAGAGGAAAAGATAAAAACCTCGCACCTTTACTTACGAGAAGTGCTGGAAAAAATCCAAAAATCAAACTTTATGAGTCAAAAGCGATACTGAAAGCAGTTGAAAAAATTAAAAGAGAATTCAAGTGCAAAGAAGTAGATTTTCCTAGTGAAATAATAACAAACTCCGTTGAATTTACTGAATTCACCGAAAAAAGTTTAAACTATTGCCTTTATATTTGGGAAATTCAAGTATGATTTACACTTTCAATCCGCATTAACTCACTAAAAAACATTCGAACATTATATTCTAACTTTTCTAAAACGGGATATTCGCGGATTTTAGCACTTTTTCCCATCCGTCAATAGCCGTTTGGCAAATTTCTTGAAAATCGCCCATAACTACGCCATTTTCGTCTACGACTGTCGCACATCTAACTACTGGACAGAAGTGGGATCACGTCGTCCAGC
>JANYHH010000092.1 GCA_025359505.1 Deinococcales bacterium | reverse complement strand
GACGTTGAATCTGGGTTCGTTAAACCCTCGAGATTGGCACGCTAAATTCGTGTCGAAACGACGGCTGAGGAAACAAGGATTCTCGAGAGACACGATTCAAAAGCATTACTTTACAAATGTGCTTAGTGCGTTTGCCCTAATTGAATAGCGATTGCTATAGCCAGACAGGATTTTCGTAGGGGCGTTTCGCCTTGCGAACATGGGTTCGGCGCATGCCTCGCCCAGCAGATATTGCCCTCGATCACCCTCAAGTCCCCAGATCTCGAGCCACCGCCGCCCATTCCCTCCCTCGAGTACAATCAATCTCGTGAACATCGCCGTGCTGATCTACTTCGACGCCCTCGAGCTGGAATTGACGGGCGTGCTGACGGTTTTTCGCACAGCCGCGAAATACACAGACATGGAGCTAAATGCCTACACCGTCTCGAGGACGCGGGCCAGCGTCGTCGGCGCGAGTGGCTTGGTGATGACGCCGACCTACGCCTTCAGCGCCGCGCCAGAGCCAGACGCGTTGTTCGTGCCCGGCGGCTCGAGTGTGGACAGGATGCTGAAAGACGCGCCGACCCGCGATTACCTGAAAACGCAGGGCGAGCGCGTGCAGTACCTGTGCGCCAGCTCGAGCGGGGCGCTGCTGGTCGGTGACGCCGGTCTGATCGCGGGGCAATTCGTGACCACATTTCCAACTTTGCTCGAGACGCTGTGGAAGTACGATCCCGCCGACGTGCGAACAGACGAAATCGTCCGCAATCCAAACGGTCGGCTGTTCTCGAGCCGCTCGAGTGGGGCGGCGCTCATGGCGCTCGAGGTGGTCGGGCGCTGCGTGTCGCTCGAGGTCGCAGCGCAAACGGCGGAGCATTTGGGCGTGGAGTGGAAGCCGCTCGAGTAAGGAGGGGAACGAATTGCTCGAGGGATCGTATATTGGGTCATGCCAAGTCTTGGAATCACAGAGGTAATCGTTTTTTTGCTGCTCGTCGTCGTACCGATTGGCGTATTGGTTTTGGTGGTGCTCAACTTTCCCAAAATCATCTACACACTGGGGAGAGCGTGGGCGCGAGGCATCAAGGACGGCAACGGTCAAAACAAGAACCCTTGACACGAACAACCCTTGAGACTCGAGTTGAGCGTGCAGTACCGTGATCTCGAGGTGTTGCGATGAACAAAGAATTGCCAGCTCGAGCCGATTTGCAACCCACCATTGCGGAGTTGAAAGCGATGCCGTTCGGTCACGTGATCGAGGGAGCGTCGAATATGTTGGAACGTGTGACTGAATTCTCGGTCGAAGATCTAGAAGACGCGCTGTTGAATGCCTCGAAATCACAACCCGAAAAGTAAACCCCCGCCGCTCGAGTCTCGAGCAGCAGGGGTTTGATGCGCGGTGCTGCCTTACTTCGTGCGACCTGCCAGCAGGTCTTCGGCTTGCTTCTGCGCGGTGTCCAATGCGTCCTTCGCGGTTTTCTTACCCGCGATAGCTTCCTTGATTTGAGTCTCCAAAATATTGAAGCGAATCGCTTCCCAGTCGCTGATGCGCGGTTCGTAATCCGAGAAGCGGGCTTGCTTAATCACGGCCGCGTACTCCGGCGTCTTCTCAATGAAGCTCTTAAACTCTGGCGTTTCGCTTGCTAAGTCGCTCGAGGGGACGTAGCCGGTTTGCGTGGCGAAGATCGCGCTGTTGCGGGCTTGCAAGGAGAAGTTCAGGAACTTCGCGGCGACTTTCTCCTGCGCGGCATTGGCGTCTTTGAAGATCACGACGTTCGTGCCTTGAATCAGCGCCGTGCCGGGCACGCCGCGCTTCGCGCCGACCAGCGGCAGCACGCCCAGATTGAACTTCGCGGCTGATTTGTAGAACGGTAAGCCCGCGCTGGTGTCGAACGAGAAACCGTAAGTGTCGCTGAGTTGCCCGTTGATGAAGCCGCTGGTGATCGGCTTGGCGGCTTTGGCGGCGACCAAATCCATCAGCCATTGCAAGGCTTTGACGCCCGTGTCGGTGTTGAGTTTCAGCTTGCCCGCCGTCTCGTACTTCCCACCGAGGCTGAGGAAAATCGCCGCATAGGTGCTCGAGCTTGGCTGGAACCAGAACACGGGAGCGCCCGCTTTGGCGGACACGTCGCGGGCGACCTTGGCGAACTCCTCGAGCGTGCCGGGGACGGGGGCGTTGAATTTTTTCAGCAGGTCTTTGTTGTAATACATTACCTGCACGCTTTTGTTGAACGGCACGCCGTACAGCACGCCGTTAAAGGTCGCGGCTTCGACGAAGCGCTTTTGCAGGTACTGCGTCCGCACGCCCAGACTGCCCAGATTCGCTACTTTGTCCGCCTCTAAGTACTGCGCGATGTTGTTCTCAAAGGCTTGCGCCATCGCGGGGACTTTGCCAGCCGCAAAGCTGGCTTTGAGCTTCGTGGACAGTTCACTATAATTGCCTTGCGGGATTGGCAGCACGCAGGCGTCACCAGCGGTTTTGTTGAATTCCACCGCCAAGGCGTTCAGCACATTCTGCTGCGAGGCGCTGGTGAAGCCGTGCCAGAACTCCGCGACTGTCGCGGCTTTGGCGCATTGCGCTTTAATCGCGTCGCCCGGCGTGGTCTGCGCGGTGACGACGGTTGCGGCGGCGATGACCAGCCCAGCGCCAATGGTTGCGTATAGCTTCATGAAGTACCCCGTTTGCCAAGCTTTGAGTGAATTGAGGCCTCTCGAGATTTTCAGTGAGTCAAGCGTCTCGAGCAACTTTCAATCTAGCATTCGCGCCCGATTGTGTCAGGAGCGCGTCAAGTGAACCGTGATGGTATCCTGCACCGAAATTTGCTGCACAGGGGGAGTCATTAATGGATGCGAACTGGTTCTTTGTCTTTATGATCGGCGCTTTGGTCGGCTGGGTGCTCGAGTGGGTGTATGACACGTTCCTGTGGCGCAAGGATCGCCCGCGCGACGGCGTGACCAACGACGACATCCGTGCGACATTGGCGATGCGTGAGCGCGAGATCCTCGAGTTGAAAGCCCGCTTGGAAGCGGGGAGCCACTGATGAATCCACGTCGGGGGTATCCGTTCCACCCCGTCAAAACCGCTGGCGCACTGCTGCTTGGAAGTGGCGTTTTCGGCGGTTGGCTGCTCGCCAACACCGCGCCGACGCTGGCTGCGCCCGTGCTGAATCCACTCTCGAGCGGCTTGTTGGCTGGGGCAACCACGTTGACTGGCACGGGCACGCCGAACTCGAGGGTGCAGCTTTTCAATGGCAGCACCGCGCTGGGGATTGCGACGGTCGGTGCGGACGGTCAGTGGCGGTACAGCGCTAACCTTGCGCCGGGCGCAGCGACGCTGAGCGCCAAAGCCTTGCAGGGCGACACGCCGACGCTCGAGTCCAACAAGCTCGATCTGACCATCGGGGTAATCGCTACTGGCCCGCAAGCCTCGCTCGAGGGGATCAGCATCAATGAGCCTCGAGTCGATGTCAACGCTTTCCTGCCGAACGCGCCGTTTCAGCTCACGGGAACAGGCACGGCAGGGGAGATCCTAGAAGTTTATGACGGCGCGACTAAGATCGGCAGCACGACCGTCGGTGCGGACGGCGCGTATTCGTTCACGGTCACGCCGACCAGCGCGGGGGATCACGATTACAGCGTTCGCAAATCCGGCAGCGCCAGCGGCCCGGTGGTGACGCTGAACATTGCTCAAACTGGCGCGAACGAAGCCGCCTGCCCGTGCAAACTGCGTTTTATTCTCGTTAATGCGGCTGCTCAAGATGCACAAATCAGTTTGACTGGCTCGAGCGTACCAAAAAGCGTGACCAGCACGGTGTTCTTCAAAGGTAAGCCTGTGCGCGAGATCGCGTACCCAGCGCTGCCAGCCGGCAGCTTCGCGTTCACCGTCGCGCAGAGCGGCTTCAAGCCCGTGCGCGGCAACGCCGCACCGCCGAAAAACCGTGCGATCACCGTGTACTTAGATCCGCAGAAGTAAGCCTGAATCGTGCAAGCCTCGAGAGCAACCTCGGGGCTTGATTCGTTTGAAGAGCGCCAGTCTCGAAGGGCAATAAAAAACGCGCCTCTCGGCGCTGATAGGTAAGAATATAGCACGGTATGCGCCATTCGTCAAGCTCATGCGCTCGAGCGAATGACGTGTGCCCCTGCCGCGCTCGAGGAGGCTCAAATGCAGCACTTGGGATTCACGCGCACCAGCGTCAAACACGATCACGCCCTGCTGACTCCGGACAGCTTCATCCGCGCCGCGTTTCCGGGCGACAAAGCCGCGACTCGCGTCGTGCATCTCAGCCCGCCGCTCGGCGCGGCCTTCACGATGTACACGGTAGAAGCCAGCGCGAATGGGAAAATAGCCCCGCAGCTCGAGGGTCACAGCGCGTTCGTGATGGTGCTCGAGGGCGAGTTTGCGCTGAAACTCGGCAAGAAAACGCATCGACTCGAGGCGGGTCATTACGCGTTCATCCCAGCGAATGTCGCCATGCAGCTCATCAGTAAATCCGGCGGGCGAGCAGTGGTTTTTGAAAAGCCGTACCAGCAACTCGAGGGTGTGAAGTTGCCCGCTGCGTTCGTCGCAGACTCGAGCACCGTTGCTAAATCAGCGCTGAACGACGACCCGGCGTTGCAGGTGCAACTGCTGCTGCCTGCTGACACCAGTTTTGATTTCGCGGTCAACATCATGAATTTTCAGCCGGGCGCTCACCTGCACCTCGTGGAAACCCACGTGATGGAACACGGTTTGCTCATGCTCGAGGGTGGCGGCATTTATCGTCTGGGCAACGCGTTCCACCCCGTGACGCAGGGTGACGTGATCTACATGGCTCCGTACTGCCCGCAGTGGTTCGGCGCACTCGGCAAAACGCCCTCGAGCTACCTGCTTTACAAAGACTGGAACCGCCACCCGCTCGAGTAATCTAGCCACATGAACCTCGAGAATGCCCACGTCAACCCGTACTCGCGCCGCGTGCCGATGATCGGCGCTCGAGGGGCGGTCTGCACCAGCCAACCGCTGGCCGCTGCCGCTGGACTGGCGGTGCTGCGGCTCGGCGGCAACGCGGTCGACGCCGCGATTGCCACGGCGATCACGCTGACCGTCGTCGAGCCGACCAGCAACGGCATTGGCGGCGATGCGTTCGCGCTGGTCTGGGACGGCGCAAAATTGCACGGCTTGAACGCCAGCGGTCGCGCTCCGCAAGCCTTGAGCGCAGAGCTGTTGCACGCTCGAGGTCACGCGACCATGCCGCGACTGGGCTGGCTGCCCGTGACCGTGCCCGGAGCGCCCGCCGCGTGGCGCGATCTGCACGCCAAATTCGGGCGGCTCGAGTTTCACCGTTTGTTCGAGGCGGCAATTTATTACGCCCACAACGGTTTCCCCGTCACGCCGATGCTCGCCAAGAACTGGGCGCGGGCGACCTCGAGTTACGCTGCGCTGACTGCGCCAGAGTTCAACGCTTGGCGCGAGACCTTCACGATAGGCGGTCGCGCACCGAGGGTCGGTGAGATCATGCGGCTGCCCGATCACGCCCGCACGCTCGAGAGCATAGCCGCCACGAACGCCGCCGCCTTTTACGACGGCGCACTCGCCCAGCAGCTCGAGGATTTCGCGGCGCAAACGGGCGGCGTCATCACGGCTGCCGATCTGCGGGCGCATCAAAGCGATTGGGTCGCGCCGATCAGCACCAATTACCGAGGCGTCGATGTCTGGGAAATCCCACCGAATGGGCAGGGTATTGCTGGACTCACTGCCCTCAATATTCTCGAGGGCTTCGATCTGGCGGCGCACCCCAGAGACTCGGCTGATGGCCTGCACCTGCAACTCGAGGCGATGAAACTGGGCTTTGCGGACGCGCTCGCATACGTGGCTGACCCGACGCGCAGTGACGTGCCAACTCGAGGTTTGCTCAGCAAAGATTACGCCGCTCAGCGCCGCGCCTTAATTTCAGATTGTGCCCTCGAGCCTACGGCTGGACGGCCCCCACGCGGTGGTACGGTCTACCTCTGCACCGCCGACGAGAGTGGCATGATGGTCAGTTTGATCCAGAGCAATTACGCGGGCTTCGGCAGCGGCATCGTCGTGCCGGGCACGGGCATCGCCTTGCAAAATCGCGGTGCGAACTTCACATTGGAGGCTGGTCATCCCAATCAGCTCGAGCCGGGCAAGCGCCCGTATCACACGATCATCCCCGGCTTTCTGACTCGAGGCGGTCAGGCGATTGGCCCGTTCGGCGTGATGGGCGGGTTCATGCAGCCGCAAGGACACCTGCAAGTCGTGGTCAACACCGTCGATTACGGCATGAACCCGCAAGCCGCGCTCGACGCCCCGCGCTGGCAATGGCTCGAGGGCAAACAAATAGAACTCGAGCCGGAGTTTGGGGCGCAGATTGCGGCTGACCTCGAGCAGCGCGGGCATGATGTGACGGTACAGCCGGACGCAGGGAGTTTCGGGCGCGGGCAGATCATCTGGCGCGACGGTGATGCGCTCGTTGCCGCGACCGAAGCCCGCACGGATGGGCAAGCACTGGTTTTTTAACGCAGTCATCAGCGATTTCAGCGTTGTCGGTCTGAATCAGCGTCTCGAGGTGCGGCTCGGTCTCGAGGTGCTTCACTCGAGCGACGGCTGAGTCTCGAGGCGTGCAAGTGCGGCTTGCGCCGCACCGGGTTTAGCACTGCTAAACCCCTACGGGGGAGCGCTTGTAGCGCGGTGTAGATTGAGTCTCGAGCTTTCGTTTCTCAATAGCCCCGACCCCTAGACTTGCAATGCCTCGAGTTCCGATGTATTGTTTCTTCATGAACCTCAAAGGCAGCCTGCCGACCCTGATTCTCGAGGCGCTGTCACGCGGCCCGAGTCACGGCTACGAAATTGCTAGCAACATTAAACGTCGCAGCCGAGGCGTGCTGGATTTCAAAGAAGGCACGCTCTATCCCGCGCTGCACACGCTGGAGCGCGACGGCATGGTCAGCAGCACTTCCGAACTCGAGGGTGGACGCACGCGGCGCTACTACACACTGACTGACAAGGGAAATCTGGCACTCGAGAAATCCAAGCTCGAGTGGCAACGCGTGTCCGGCGCGATCAACGGGCTGCTGGGCGGTGCGACGTGAGTCACCGCCTCGAGAGTTGGCTGGCGAGTGCGACGCTGGGTTTAGCACTGTCCGAGCGCGGGCGCATTGTTGAGGAGATCAGCGCACACGTCGCTAACGCTATCGCTTACCAAACTGCACAGGGACTCACCGAATCAGAAGCCGAAGCTCGAGCCATTGAAGATCTTGGAGATTCACACGCCGCTCGAGCCGCTTTTTTGCGTACCTGCTATACCGTCAGCGACGAGATTCGTCTCGAGCGATTGTTGGGGCGCAGTTGGTGGACGCTGCTATTCGGATTTATTTTGATTCCGTTTGCTTTTCAAGCGGACGCCGACTGGTCAATCTGGCATGTGGTTGTAATGGCGCTGATTCTCCCAACGATTCTGGGCTTTGAACCAACCATCAAGCGCTGGCTGTTCGAGCGCTCCTCAAGAAACGGTGTGATCGCCGTACAAATATTTTCGATTATTATTGCTACCGCAACGATTTGCTTCACCGCATTTCAAGAGAGCCTCATGCTTCAACCAGTCTCTATCGGTGCGTTGAGCCTGCCGCTTGGAACGTGGTTTATCGCGTTGATTTTGTCTTGTCGCTGGCTCGCGCAGCAAGCCCCACTGACCCTCAAAACCATCCGGCGGACTCGAGCATGAACAACACCCTAGAAACTTGGCTCGAGGTCGCAACCGATAACCTCGCCCCTCGAGCGGTGACTCAAGTCAGTCATGAGATTGCTCCAGACGCGTATAGCGCTGTCTTTCAGCATGACGCTTCCACTGGACACGGCCGCAAACTGCGGTTCTCCTCGAGATGCAGGTAACGGCTTGCATAGCGAACATCTGCAACCACGTCGCCTAATTCAGGCAACGTCACTGGTTCTCTAGCCTCGAGACACGCAATCTGAATGAAATCCCGCAGATGTGTCACGCGGGACGCACTCATCCCGCACCGAGCCGTAGACTGAGCGCAGGTTCACTCACGGCTCGAATACTCGAGCCTTGGACAGAGGAGGCTTCATGCGTTACGACGTGTTTGTGATTGGTTCTGGCCCCGGCGGGTATCACGCGGCGATTCGCGCAGCGCAACTGGGTTTGAAAGTCGCCATTGCCGAGAAAGAGTTCTGGGGCGGCGTGTGCTTAAACGTCGGCTGTATCCCGACCAAAGCGCTGCTGCACGTTGGGCAGGAGATCTACAACGCCCAGCATGGATCTGTGATGGGGATCAACATTATTGACATGAACATCGATTTGAAAGCCGTGAATAAATACAAGGACGGCATCGTCAAGAAGCTGTCGGGGGGCGTCGCGTCGCTGCTCAAAGGCAATGGTGTGACGCAGTTCTTCGGTGAGGCTCGAGTCACGGGGCGCAACAGTGCCACTGTTCAATCTAAAGATGGCGAGCAGACAGTCGAGTTCGACAAGCTGATCGTCGCCACAGGCGGCGCGATCAATCATTTGAAGACGTTTCCTGTGGACGGCATGGACATCGTGGACAGCACCAGCGGACTCATCATTCCCGAAGTGCTGCCTGCTCGAGTGCTGTGCATCGGTGGCGGCGTGATCGGCATGGAGTTTGCGACGATTTACAACCGTTTGGGGAGCGCGGTCACGGTCGTCGAGCCGATGGCGAATATCATCGGCGCTGCGGACGAGGAGATCATCAAGGAAGCCGAGAAAAGCTATAAAAAGCAGGGCATCAAACTCTTTAAACGCACGGGCGTGCAGGGCTATGAGAAAAAAGCCGATGGGCTGCACGTCACGATCGAAGACCTCGAGACGAAGCAGACTCAAGTCGAAATTTTTGACCGCATCGTCAGCGCCGTCGGTCGGCGTGCGGTCGGTCAGGGCATCGGTCTCGAGGAAATCGGTGTGAAGATCAGCGATCGTGGCGCGATTGAGATTGACCCGCGCACGCTCGAGACCAGCGTACCCGGCGTTTACGCGATTGGCGATGTCGTGCAGGGCGTCTGGCTGGCGCACAAAGCCATGAAGGATGGCACTGTAGCTGCTGAGCGCTGCGCGGGCAAACCTAGCGTCAACGACGCCGTGGCGATTCCCGGCGTGGTTTACACCAGCCCCGAGATCGCGTGGGTCGGGCCCACGCAGAAGGAACTCGAGGCGCAGGGCTTCAAGTTGAAAATCGGTCGGTTTCCGCTCGCGGCGCTCGGTCGCGCATTGACGCTCGGCTCGAGCGAGGGGCTGGTCAAGATGATCGCGGACGAGGAAACTGACCTCGTGCTGGCAGTTCACGCGTTCGGGCCGAACGCCAGCGACATCATCGGCGAGGCGTGCCTTGCGCTCGAGATGGCCGCGACGGTGGACGATATCGCGCTGACTGTCCACCCGCACCCGACGTTAAGTGAGTTGATGCTCGAGGCGGCCGAGGCGACGCACAAGCACAGCATCCACATCATGAACCGATAAATTTTCCAGCCGTAGGGGTGAGGCTCGCCTCACCCTCGCGTCACAGCGTCTCGAGGATCACCTGAGGTTTGAAGTGCACGGCGTCTGCCGCAACGAAATGCAGCGGTACGCCTTTCCACTCGCGCAAGACTCGAGTTGGCGAAACGCCGTGCAGATGCCCGTAGACGACCGCATCGGGCTGTAACTCTTCGATGATTTTTGTAAACCCGCTGGCTTCAAACATCCCGTTGGTCGGCGGAAAATGCAGCGCCAGCACGAGGCGGTCGTAACTTTTGCCAATGAGCGATCTGACGCCCAGCCGCAACCGCTCGAGTTCGCGCTGGTAAATCTTCTCGTCTTCCGCCCCGAAATCATCGCTGCCCGGACTCGTCCAGCCTCGAGAGCCGAGAATCGCGGTGCGCCCGATCAGCAGACTGTCGTTCTGAATGGCGTGCATTCGCGGCGGTAGTCCAGCGCGTACCTTGCCGATGCTGCCCCACCAATAATCGTGGTTGCCGCGCAGGATAATTTTTTTGCCGGGCAGCGCTGCGATGTCTTGCAAGTCTGGCAGTGCGTCCTGAAGCCGCAAGCCCCAACTGATGTCGCCCGCGACGATCACCACGTCGTCTTCATTCACCGTCTTGCGCCACTGCTCGAAAAAGACTTGTGGATGTCCGCGCCAATTGCCGCCAAAGATGTCCATTGGTTTTGGCGACACGCTAGACAAGTGCGGATCGGCGATGGCGAGCAGGCGCATGACGCCAGACCTTACCAGAGCAGCGGCTCGAGGGTGTGCGGCTCGAGTTTGAAAAGCCGTGAAGCGGTTGAAGACTTCACGGCTTTGCTTTGGTCGGGGAGACAGGATTCGAACCTGCGACCCCGTCGTCCCGAACGACGTGCGCTACCAGACTGCGCCACTCCCTGACTGATTGGAAATCTTACTCACGCGCAGTCAGACGGTCAAGGACGTGAGTCTCTCACCGATCAGGGCAGCGTGCTTGGATTGGCGAGGATCTTGGCGCTGTTGAGATCCATCAAGAACACCACGTCGCCATCGGCAATCGCGGCGCTGCCGCCTGCTGCGACCGTGGAGAACGTGACTTGATTGGCGCTTTGAAAAGACGCGCCAGCACCGCCCTGAGCCGCATTAACTCGAGTGGCTTTCAGTGCGAATGATCCTGTGGGGACATTGACGCTCGAGTTGGCTTTGGTGTACGCCTTGGCGCTGGTGGCGGTGCTGCCGACGCAACCACCGCTGCCGTCACTGGTGCAGGCGCTGGTAAACGCTGTGGTCAGTGCGGTTTGCGCGGCTTGAGTCAAATGCAAGGTGTACCCGAGCTGCGACCCCAGCACCACAGCATTGGCAGCCGCACTGGTTTTGAATGCCGCGACGCCGCCCGCGATGCTCACACCATTGACTTTGAACGTCCCCGCGTTGACCACGAAGGCGATGCTGTCGTTTGCCTCGAGCGGTACGGTCATGGAGACAGCCGCGTTGTTGATGATTGCGTGGTTGCCCGGATTCTTGATGAAGACTTCAGCCACGGTTTGGGCGCTGAACACGCCGCTGCTGCATGCGCTCAGGGCGGAGGCGCAGCTCAGGATGACCAACCAGTTCTTATTCATTGCCTTCACGCTATCACCCGAGTCAGGGCTGCACGTGAAGGCTCGAGTAGAGCTTCAGGAGAGTCTGGTGAAGAGCGGCAGGCGGAGGGCTGAAATCGGGTCAGGCTCGAGCGCTGATTCAGTCCTCGAGCGCTTCGTCGATCGCCTCGAGTTGCCGCGTTTGCGCCCAGTCACTGAGCGCTTTTCGCACCACATCGCCCGAAAAACCGCGCCGCATCAGGAACGCTATTGCCTTGTGGTAGCCGCGCTCGCCCGTCCACTGGCGGCTGTAACGCTCCACGAGCGACTGCGCTGCCGCTAGATCGGCGTCGCTGTCGCGGGTCAGTAGCGCGTCCTCGATCAGGTGTTTGGCGACGCCGCGCTGACCGAGCTTGCGTTGAATGCCGTAACGCCCGAGCGCCGCGTCCTCGGCCGCTCGAGTTGCAATCACGCCATCGTCGACGAACTTGAGACTTCGCAAGCGCTCGAGCACCTCGTCGGTCACTGTTTGCGTCGCATTGCGGGTGCGAAGCTTGCGGATCAGTTCGGCTTCGGTCAGTGATCTGGCACTGAGCGCCCGCACCGCGTACTGGATCGCGTCTTCAAAGGTCAAAGCTTTTGGGAGATCGTCGGCATCTGAGCCGCGACGACCCTTCCCTCGAGATGACCCCCACATCAGATGACTTCCTGCTCGAGTCGCATCGGTGAACCATTGACCCGCACCTCACTGCCTCAGAAACGCCAGAATGCCCCTTGCGATGCCGAGCGCGATTTTTTGCTTGTAGGCTTGCGTGCCCAGATTGCGCCCCTCGACGGGGTGGGTGGTGAAGCCAATCTCGACCAGCACGGCTGGAATGCGCGGTTTGCGAATCACCCAGAACTCGGCCTGTTTGACGCCCAGATTGACCGCTTTGGATTGCGAGATCAGATTGACTTGAATACCGTTGGCTAAACGCCGAGAGAAACTGGCGTTGAGCTGCGCGAGCTGATCCCCGAGCAGACTGCTGGCGATCCCCCTAGCCTGCGCGGTGATGGCTTTACCCACGCTACCGCCACCGTTCTCGCGCTCGGCTTGGGAGAGCGTTTCACCATCTGGCGAGCGTCCGAAAAGATACGTTTCGATGCCTTGGGCTTTGTTGCCGATGGTCGAATTGACGTGAATGCTGACGAACGCGTTGCGATCCGTGCTGCCCATGTCGGCCCGCTTATCCAGATCGCAGCGCTTGTCGCAGCCGCCGACACCCTGCCACGCGTAATCGCCACTGCGGGTCATCTTGACCGTCACACCGGCCGCCGTGAGAATCGCCCGCACTTTTAAGGACACGTCTAGCGTCGTGACTTTCTCGGTGACGAAGCCAACCGCGCCCGGATCGATCCCGCCGTGACCCGGATCCAAAACGACGGTCAAACGCGGTTTCTGTGGCGTGCGGCTCGAGACGGTCTGCGCGACTGGTTTGACTGGTGCGGCTGAGGCGACTGGCTCGAGGTTCGCGCCGATGTCCACGACTACGCGGTTCGGCAGGCCGTCGCCAGCGGGCAGGTTGAAAACTTTGTACATCCCCGCCTTCAACTCCAAACGCGTCTGCACCGTCATCAAGCCGTGACCGCCCGCGCCCTCGAGTTGCCACGCGGCGACCTGCGGCGTGTCCCCAGTACCATTTTGCTGCGCGACGCCGAACGGCTCGAGGCGGATGTTGAGGGTTTTGCCGCTGCTGACAGCCGTGAAGGACGCGCTATTCGGGGCGTCCAACACGATCCGCGTAAAATCGCCATCACTGTGATACGCGATGCGCGGCGCTGCGCTGTCGGCGCTGACGAACAACCCAGCCAGCAGCAGCGCGGCGAACAGAATTCCGAGTCCTCGAGCAAATGGCATCGTGGCTGATTATTCCAAGTGCGTTCGGCTTTGTCGAGGGCACAGCGCACATCTTGAGTGAAGAGCGCAACGTCAGCAGGCTGCTAGACTCGAGTCCATCTATGGATCTGCTGCTCGTTCATAAACGCTTGCGTAGTTTGGCGCTGAAACGCGCCGGGTTCGCGCTGGGCGTGTGCGGCCGGCATCGGCAAGACGCACGCGGTGTGTGGGTTGCTGCAAAGTGCACCATGCGCGTTTCTGAGTCAGCACGCCAACACCTCGTTCAGCACACTATTGCAAAGCGTCCCCAAACCCCGAGCCTTGCCCGCGTGGGCACAGGCGATCACCGCGAAGCTCGAGCGCAGTGAATTCGTCTAGGACGCGGCGCTGCTCAACGCGCTTCAAGCCACGCTGTCTTTGAATGCGTTTTGAAATTCATCAAATCAAACCAGCGGCTCGAGCAAATTGCTCGAGCCGCTGGTTTTTGTCCCCGCTCGAGTATGAACCCGCCAAGCTTTCGGCGGCTTAGAATCACGCGGGACATAGAGAGGTTTGACGGCTGAAAACGCGATCACTACAATGAAGCGTTTGAAGACACGTGAAAAAGGAATTTCGGGTGCGCGTCGCGGGGCCCCGAGGAAAGCTGAGGGTTTAGAGAAAATGGATTACACGACTGAGGTGACGGGTGCGCTGTACATCGGGCTGTTCGCATTGATCGGCGCGGGCGTGGTCTACATCACGCTCGAGATTGCGAAACTGGCTTTTGGCTACGCGGGCAGCGTGCGCTACGGCGGCAACAAGGCCAAAGATTCCGTTTACGAGTGCGGCATGGAAACGATTGGCGACACGAACGTGCAGTTCAACTTGAATTACTACTTGTTTGCGATGCTGTTCGTGATTTTCGATGTCGAAGCGGCGCTGCTTTACCCGTGGGCGGTGGCTTTTGATAGCCTCGGCGTGGCGGGACTGGTGGCGGTGCTGTCGTTCCTGACGATATTGTTCTTGGGTTTCATCTATGCATTGCGTAAGGGAGCTTTGAAATGGGTTTACTAGGCACGCAATCGCGTCCAGACAACGTAATTTTGGGATCGCTGGACGACCTCATCAACCTGTCGCGCTCGAGGTCGCTCTGGCCATTGACGTTCGGCATCGCTTGCTGCGCGATTGAGATGATGAACTCGTCTGCCACGCGCTACGACATGGATCGCTTCGGGGTGTTCTACCGCAACACGCCGCGCCAAGCTGACGTGATGATCGTGTCAGGCACGGTCAACAAGAAAATGGGCAAGATCGTGCGGACGCTCTGGGAGCAGATGTCCGAACCCAAGTGGGTCATTAGCATGGGCGCGTGCGCTAATCAGGGCGGGCCGTTCCGGCAGGGCTATAGCGTCGTGGAAGGCGTGGACAAGATCGTCCCAGTGGACATCTACGTCCCCGGCTGCCCACCGCGCCCCGAAGCGCTGATGCAGGCGCTGCTGCTGCTGCGCGACAAGATCGCCGACCCAGCCGCACGGTATTTGCCCGGCACGCAGATGGAAGCGGACTTCGGGGTGCTCGAGGAACCGGGCTTCGACGGACGGGTGCTGCTGTGACGATGGAAGTCGCTTCATCTACGAAATACGCGATTTCACTGTTGCCCGCAGAGTCCGTCTCGAGCCTGCTGAGCGGCTTGAAGGTGCGGAGTGAAACCCAGTTCGACGAGGTGATCCTGACCGTTGAGAAAAGCGATTACCGCGTGCTGTGCGAGCGGCTGTTCGCCGCCGGGTTCGATTTCCCCTCGAGCATGACCGGCGTGGACATGGAATGGGGGCTGGGCGTGGTGCTGCACGTGCAGCAGCTCGAGAGTAAGCGCAAAGTTGCAGTCAGAACGTATGTGACTTATGACGCGCCGACGCTGCCGACGGTTTCGGACATGTGGGGCGGCGTGGACTGGCACGAGCGCGAGGCTTACGATCTGGTCGGGATCACCTTTGCGGGTCATCACGATCACCGCCGGATCTTGTTGGAGGATCACTGGACGATTCACCCGCTCCAGCGCAAGTACAACACGCGGGGCTACGTGATTCCGACGTGGAGCGCCAAGCCTTGGCCCAGCCCCGCGCCGCACGAAGAAGGCTTTGTCGCGTTCGGCGCAGCCGTTGCACCAGTCGCGCACGCTCCAGTCGCGCCAAAACCAGTCGCCGCACCCGCTGCCTCGAGCGAAACCACGCCTGCCGCCCCCTCGAGTGCCGTTGCGCCTGTCATCTCGAGCGACGCCGCACCTGTACCTGCCAGCGACGCGCCTGTGACCGAAACGCCGAAAAAGGTAGCGAAAAAATGGGTTCCCAAAACCGTTGAGGCCGCGCCCTTGAGCGAAGTTGTCGTCGCACCGCAACCGACCGTCGCAGCCTCAAGCACTGTAGAAACTTCGGTCTCGAGCGCTGCCGAAGTTGCCGCGCCCATTGCTGAAACGCCCGCTGCCGTTCCAGCTACCGAAGAGAAACCGCGCAATCCAAAGATCAAACGCTGGGAACCAAATGGTTAGCTCGAGGAGGGCTGTATGACCGCTACTGCTACGAAACCGAGCGTCAACGCGACTGGCATGATGGCCCCGACGGGCTTGGAGCGCGTCGAGGGTCGCTCGGACGAGATGCTGCTCAATTTGGGGCCGCAGCACCCCGCGACGCATGGTGTACTGCGCGTGCTGATGGGCGTGGACGGCGAGCGCGTCACGCGGGCGATTCCGCACATCGGTTACTTGCACCGCAACCACGAGAAACTCGATGAAGTCCGCACCTACCCGATGTGCATTCCGTACACGGATCGCATGGATTACGTCTCGGGCATGCAGAACGAGCTTCCACTGTGCCTCGCGCTCGAGGAGATGCTCGGCGTCGAAGTCCCCGAGCGGGCCAAGTACATCCGCACCATCCTGTTCGAGTTGAGCCGCATCGCGTCGCACCTCGTCTGGATCGGTACGTACATGCTCGACCTCGGTGCGATCACGCCGTTTCTGTACGCCTTTAGGGACCGCGAAATGATTCTCGACATCATCGAGAAAACGGCCGGAGCGCGACTGCTGCCCAATTACTTCACCTTCGGCGGCGTGCGCCGCGATCACCACCCGCGCATGCTCGAGGAGATCACGGAATTCCTCAACTGGCTCGAGACCAAGCTCCACGAGTACGAGGCGCTAACGATTGATGCCCCCGTCTTTCAGGCTCGCACGGTCGGCGTCGGTATTTTGGATCCGCAAGTCGCACTGAACCACGGCGTCACGGGCCCGAACCTGCGTGGCAGCGGCATTCCGTGGGATTTACGCAAGGACGATCCCTACGACGCTTATCCGTACTTAGACTTCGAGGTCTGCGTCGAGTACGGTCTAGACGCCTACAGCCGCTCGAGGGCGCGATTCCGCGAGTTCTTTGAAAGCATCAAAATCATTCGCCAAGCCATTGCCCAGTGCCCAAAGAGCGGCCCGTACCTGCCGAAACTGCCGCGCCTTAAACCCGCGGCTGGCATGGAACGCTACCGCGCCGTGGAAATCTCGAGGGGACACTTGGGCATTCACCTGATCGCCGATGGCTCGGAAAAGCCGTATCGCTCCAAGCACCGCTCGCCGTCGTTCTGCACGCTTCAAGCACTGCCTGACATGTTCGTCGGTTCTAAATTCTCGGATGCGATTGCGATCCTCGGCAGCATCGACATCGTGCTGGGCGAGGTGGACAGATGAGTGCGCCCGTTGCTAAAAACGCTATCAAACAAAGTAAGCGTGACCTCGAGACTGCAAACGCGCTGTTCAAGGTCAACGCCGAAGCCCGCCTGCCGCTCGAGCGGATCGCCGCACCGACCGACCGCCATTACCGCATGCGGATGGCGCATCAGGGTCTGCTGAACGCCAACCCGCGCAAATCGGGCGTGCTCAACGCGGTGATCGGTTACGCGGCGCTGTTTGGTGCGGCGCATATTGTCTTGATTCTGGCGTTTCAAGTTATCCCCGCATTGCTGACGAACGGCTTGCCGTTCCCGTGGACTGGTTTCGGTCTCGAGCGCAACTCTTTTTGGTTCAACGTGATCTACGGCGTGCTGTCGCCCGTGCTGGCGTTTTTGTTCGTGGCGGTCGTGGCACTGATTAATATTCTGATGCTGCGTAAGTACCTCGCTAAAGTTCAGAACCGTTACGGGCCATTGCACAACGGCCCGTCGGGCAGCTTGCAAACAGTTTATGACGCGCTGAAACTGGTCAGTAAAGAGGATTACACCCCCAAGATGGTCGAGGAGACAATTTTCACCCTCGCGCCGGTGCTGGTGTTCGTCAGCGCCTTCGTGCTGATGGCCGTCATTCCGTTCGCGCCGGGCTGGTTCTTTGCCAACGTCGAAGCGGGCGCAGTCTTCATCATTGCGGCTGGAACACTCGGCAGTTACGGCGTGCTGCTGGCGGGTTGGAGTATGAACAACAAGTTCGGGCTGATGGGCGGGATGCGGGCGGCCGCGCAACTCGTCAGTTACGAAGTGCCGCTGTCGATCAGCTTATTATCGGTCTGCGTGTACGCGGGCAGCATGAACCTGACGCAGATCGTCAACGCGCAGTCGCAAATCTGGTTCGCGTTGCCACTGTTCATTCCATTTGTGATCTACCTGATCGCGGGTCTCGCCGAGATCAAGATGACGCCGTTCGACCTGCCCGAAGCCGAATCCGAGTTGGTCGCGGGCTTCAACACCGAGTACGGCGGAATGCGCTTTGGGTTCTTCTTCGTCGCTGAGTTCGCCGAGCTGTACCTGCTGCCAGCGGTCTTGGCGATTTTCTTCCTCGGTGGTTGGCACATGCTGCCGCTGCCCGAGACATGGGTAGCGAATCTTCTTGGACGAGAAATTCAGTTGTACCCGTTCGGGAATGTGCATCTACTCGGTTACAAGGAACTCTTCGTTTACGGGGTGGACGGCAGCATCTGGCGCAACATCTTCTACAGTTTCTGGTTTCTGGTCAAGGGTGCGCTGGGCGTCTACTTCTACATGTGGATTCGCGCCACATTGCCGCGCTTCCGTGATGACCAACTGATGGAACTGTGCTGGAAGGGCTTGATTCCACTGGCGCTGGTCGGTTTGATGCTGGCGGCCTTCTCCAAGCTCGTTCCCGCGATTGGCACGATCCTGTCTGTGCTGGTCGGCGGCGCGTTTTTGGTGCTGGTGATTCGCGGCGCACTGTTCCCCACTTCTAAAACAGCCTCGAGCAACGTTGGCTCGAGCAGCAGTAAACCCTCGAGCGAGGTGCATTCATGAGTTTGCTGCAAGATATTTGGTCGGCGGTCAGCGGCATCGGCAAGGGCATGACGAAGACTTACGACGAGCAATTCGATCCGGTCTTCACCGAGTTGTACCCCTTCGAGATGCCGAAACTGCCGCCGGTCAGCGTGCAAAGTCTGGCGCTGATTCAGAACGAGGATGGCTCGGATCGCTGCGTGTCGTGCCTCGCGTGCGAAAAAGTCTGCCCGAGTCAAGTCATCACGATCGAGCGCAAGAAAAACCCCGCCGGTAAAGGCTTCATTCTCGAGCGCTTCGATATTGATTTGGTGAATTGCATGTACTGCGCGGCTTGCGTGGAATCCTGCCCGGCCAGCGCGATTGTGACGATCCAGGATTTCGAGATGTCCACACCGAATTTGCAGACGTTGAAAGCCGACAAGAACTTTCTGGATTTTCAGGGCTTGAGGGCGCAGCAATGGTACAGCCCGAAGATCGGCGTCGAGTACCGCGAGGGCGTCTCGAGCGAGAACATCCATGGTGCAATCGTCAAAGCGCCCATGGATGAGCAGCCCGGTGGCTTGGCGGCGATGGAGAAAATCCTAGCAGAAGGCGGCGAGCTGCCCGTCTCGAGCGCTCGCCCGCCGCTGCACGCGATGTCGGAGTTGCCGATGGCGGTTTACGAGCAGCTCAAACTCGAGCCAATCGGTCACGCGCTGCCCGCCTTGACCTCGAGCATTGCCGCGCCAGTCGTTGCAATCTCGAGCCAGCCTGTGCCAGCGGTTGCCGTGCCCGTCGAAGTGACTGCGCCGATCAGCGGCGCACCGAAGAGCAAAAAGATCAAGCGTTGGGGCGAAGCGCCCGCAGAGGAGAACGCTGAAGCAGCGCCCGTCTCGAGCGTCGCTGTACCTTCGAGCGAACCAGTTGTTGCCGCCCCCATGATCTCGAGCACAACGACTCCAAGTGAAGTTGCACCGACTGAAGTCACCTCGAGCCAGCCCGCTGCTGAAGCCGCCCCCGCTCCCGAAGCCGCGCCGCGCTCGAGCAAAATCAAACGTTGGGAGCCGAAGAATTAAATGGAACTCAACACCGTTTTCTTTTACCTGATCTCGTTGGCTGTGCTGTCGGCGGCGATTTACAGCGTGACCTCGACCAAGCTGCTGAACGCGGCGCTGTCGTTGGCGCTGTCGTTCTTCGCGGTCGGCGGGCTGTTTTTCATGCTTGGTGCGCCGTTTCTAGGCGTGCTGCAAGTGCTGATTAACGCCGGGGCAATCCCGATCGTCACGGTTTTCATCATCTTCATGACGCAATCGCGCCGCGTGACCTTGCGCTCTAACTTGAATGCTGCGCTGACCGTCGCGGGCGTCGCACTGCTCGGTGCGAGCCTGTGGGCGTTCTGGAACACCAACACCAAGAACACCAACACGCAGGTCAAAGGCATCAGCGTGACCTCCTCGAAAGCCTTGGGCGAAGCGTTGCTGAGCGCCGATGGCGTCAACGGGCGCTCTGGCACATTGCTGGCGTTTGAAATCGCCAGTGTGCTGCTGCTGGTGGCGATGACTGGCGCGATTGTGCTCACGAAGCGCGACGGCGAGACCATCAAGGGTGAGGTCGGTGTGCTGTCTGAGGTGGACAAGCCCGTCAGTGAAGGGCAGCTCGAGCGTCCGGCTGTAACGATCGAAGCCGCAGAACGGGGTGTGGCGTAATGGACGGAATCTTAGAGGTCGTGCGCGGCTTTGCCAACAGCGGCGTGACCGTCAACCATTTTCTGGCGCTGTCCACGCTGATGTTCCTGATCGGTTTGTACGGCATTCTGACGCGCCGCAACCTGATCGCGGTACTGATGGGCGTGGAAATCTTACTGAACGCCGCGATGCTCAACTTCGTGGCGATTGCCGCGTACAGTGGCGACTCGAGGTTGACGGGACAGACGTTTGCGCTGTTTATTGTGTCGCTCGCAGCGGCTGAGGTCGCGGTCGGACTGGCGATTTTCATTAACGTCTTCCGCTCCAAGGGCGGCGTCACTACCGAAGACCTGATGGAGATGAAGAACTGATGCTGACACTTACACGACTGACTGGCCTCGAGCCTCGAGCCTCGATTCAGGGAATCTCGAGCGCTTCACTTGATTGCTGCCAAGTTTTGATTGGGAGTCACTGATGTTCGCCGATTACGCCCTGTGGATCGCGCTGTTCCCAGCGCTGGGCTGGCTGCTGATCTCGCTTTTCTCGAGGGCGCTCGGTGGGCGCGGCTCGGCGTGGCTCGCCACGGGCATGATGGTGCTGTCATCGGTGCTGGCCATCGGTATTTTCTTAGAGGCGTACAACGCCGCGCCGGTTTACAACTCGGGCAAATTGCAGGAACTCTATAAACTCGAGAAAGAAGTCAAAGCGCTCGAGGTCAGCGAGAAAACTGGAGTCATCTCGAGCGAGACAGAGGTCAAGCCAGCAGGCGAAGCGCACTCCGCCAGCCCGGAACTGTTGGCGCTCGAGGAGAAAGTCGCGGCGTTGAAAACCCCCGCGCCGGGTCAGACGGGGATTTTGACCAGCACGGCGCTCGAGAATTTCCCATTCGTGCAGGAGTGGTCGTGGCTCAGCATCAAGGGTGAGGCTGGCATGCCGTTCGGCATTTACTATGACCAGCTCGCGGCGATCACGATTCTGATGGTGGCTGTGGTGGCAACGCTGATTCACCTGTTTTCCATCGGGTACATGTCGGGCGAGGATCGTTACCCGACGTTCTTTGCGTACATCAACCTCTTCGCCGCCGCGATGCTGGCGATGGTGATGAGCAAGAACTTGTTTCATGTCCTCTTGTTCTGGGAGATCATGGGCGTGATGAGCTACCTGCTGATCGGCTTCTTCTACAAGAAAAAGAGCGCCCAGCAGGCTCAGAAAAAAGCTTTCCTGACCGTGCGAATCGGTGACTTAGCGTTCATGGCGGGACTGTTCTGGCTCTACTCGAGACTCGGCACGCTGGATATTCCGACGATCATCGCGCAAGGTCAGAGTGGCGAACTCGCCACCGCGCTCGGTGGTGCGGCGTTTGGCATCGGAATGCTTTTATTTATCGCCGCTGTCGGCAAGAGCGCCCAGTTCCCATTGCACGTCTGGTTGCCCGACGCGATGGAAGGGCCCACCCCGGTCAGCGCAATGATTCACGCCGCGACGATGGTCGCCGCTGGCGTGTACCTCGTGGCTCGAGCCTTCCCGATCATGGAAGCGGGCCACGTGACGATTGTGATCGCGTGGATTGGTGGTTTCACTGCCCTCTTTGCCGCGAGCATGGCTCCCGCGCAGTCGGACGCCAAGAAGATCATGGCGTTCTCCACGCTCTCGCAACTTGGGTATATGTTTCTGGCGCTCGGCGTCTTTGGGTACACCGCCGCGATGTTCCACCTGCTGACCCACGCGTTTTTCAAGGCACTGCTGTTCCTTGGGTCAGGCAGCATGATTCACGGTTCTGGTACGCAGGACATCTTTGAAATGGATCATTTAGCCAAATACCAGAAGTGGACGCTCGGCACGGTATGGATCGGGGCGGCCTCATTGATGGGCATCCCATTCTTTGCGGGCTTCTGGTCTAAAGACGAAATCCTCCACGTTGTTCAAGGTGAGAACCTGCCGCTGTACCTGATGGCTTGCGCGACGGCTGTATTGACTGCGTTCTACACCAGCCGCATGATGATTATCGCCTTCCACAAACCAAAAACGATCAGTCCATGGAACGCCGCCGTCTGGAATCAGCAGGGCGAACCGAGCCTCAACATGACCAAAGTCGATTTGGATGAGCAAAACAAACTCGAGCACGGTCACGGCCATGGCTCGAGCCACCCGCACGAATCGGGCCCAGAGATGATCGTGCCACTGGTGCTGCTGGCGACGCTGGCGATGGTCATGGGTTTCGTCGGCAGTCCGCTGTTGGCCGACAATTGGTTCCAGCGCTTCGTCTATTACGGCATCCCCGAAGTCCCGCCGCTCTCGAGTTTATGGGTTGGTTTCATCGTCAGTGCGGTGCTGGTGTTTGTCGGTGTGGGCAGCGCGTTCGCGCTTTACTGGAACCGCGATCACACCGTGCAAATCGCGCCGAACTGGTTGACGCGCCTGCTGCAACGCCGCTACTTCATTGACGATTACTACTACGCCAGCGTCGCTAAAATCGCCTTCGACCTGCAATTCGTCTTCGCGTGGTTCGACCGCGTGGTCGTGGACGGCATCGTCGATTTCGTCGGCGGTGCGGTTACGGTCATCGGCGACAGCTTGCGCCGCGTGCAGACCGGCGGCGTGGGTTGGTACGCCAGCCTGACCGTGATCGGTGCGGTCGTGATGGTACTCGCTTTCGCCATTGCCTTTGCCGGAGGTGCGAAGTGATTACGCTGCTGATTCTGATTCCGATTCTCGGCGCGATCATCGCTGCCGCCAGCAATACCGAGGTCGCCAAACGCATCGCGGTCGCCTCGAGCCTGATCGCGACGGTGCTGAGCGCCGTGATGTACGTGCAGTACAACGCGGCTGGCGGACAAATGGCGTTCATCGAAAAAGTGCCGTGGATTCCGAGCCTCGGCATCACGTACCACGTGGCGCTGGACGGGCTGAGTCTGCCGTTTGTGTTTCTGACCGCGTTGCTGACATTGGTCAGCGTTTTGGCGCAGTTCAGCGAGAAGCAAAAGAGTTTCTATGCGCTGTTCTTGGTGATGCAAGCCGGACTGGTCGGCGTCTTCGCCAGCCTAGATTTGGTGCTGTACTTCCTGTTCTGGGAGGTCGTGCTGATTCCGATGTTCTTCATTATCGGCGTCTGGGGCTACGAGAACCGCCGCTACGCTGCGATTAAATTCGTGCTCTACAGCCTGACCGGATCGGTGCTGATGCTGGTGGCGATTCTGGCGCTGGGTTTCGGTGTCGCGGCCGCGACCAAGCAACCGCTGAGCTTCGATTACGACGTGCTGAAAACTCAACTCGAGGTGATTAAAACGCTGCCGGGGATTGGCTTGATCTTCTGGGGCTTCCTTGCCGCGTTCCTGATTAAGCTGCCCGCCTTTCCGTTTCACACGTGGTTGCCGCACGCGCACACCGAAGCGCCGACGGGCGGCTCGATCATGCTAGCGGGCGTGCTCTTAAAAATGGGCGGGTACGGCATTCTGCGCTTCAACCTCGGACTGATGCCCGGCGAGATGCAGTTTTACCAGACGCTGCTGGCGATCCTCGCCACGGTCGGCGTGGTTTACGGCGCGTACTGCGCGATGGCGCAAAAAGATTTGAAGCGCATGGTCGCGTACTCGAGCGTCAACCACATGGGCTACGTGCTGCTGGGCATCGTCAGCATGACCGCGATGGGCATTCACGGCGCGGTCTACCAGATGGTCGCGCACGGCATCATCACCGGCTTGATGTTCATGACGGTCGGTTTCCTGTCACACCGCACGCATACAAGGGCAATCGCGCAGATGACGGGCATCTACAACGCGATGCCGATTCTCGGCGCGATCATGTGGCTGGCGTTTTTGGGTGGTCTGGGCTTGCCGGGCATGGCGGGTTTCATCGGTGAATACACCGCACTGAGCGGCGCGGTCAAAAACCCCGATACCGCTGTTTACGGCTACATCAGCTTGCTCGGCATCATCATCACCGCTGGCTTCATCCTCTACGCGATCCAGCGCGTGCTGCTCGGTCGCGCCCCCGGAACCTCCTCGAGCGATGACGGGGACACGCACAGCGAATCTCACGCCGACAGCGATCACGGCTTGCTAGTCTCCTCGAGCCGCACGGCTTCCGGCCACACGGCGCACTCGAGCAAGTGGCACGACCTGAATCCACTCGAGATCGCGGCGGCCGCGCCGCTGATCGTGCTGGCGATTGTGCTTGGGCTGTACCCGAATCTGCTGACGCCGTGGATCGACGGCAGCACGCAGGCGCTGCTCGAGTCGATTAAAACCGTGATGGCGCTGAAAGCGGGAGGAAATTAAATGCTCGTTGTCTTATTGATTTTCCTGACCGTTTCCGGCATCGCCACGTTCCTCGCGGCGACCAGTAAGGGGGCCGAGCAACCCGGCGTGGGTCAAATTTTCGGCGGCGTGACGATTGCCGTGTTCGGTGTCACTGCGCTGCTGGCGCTGCTGGGCTGGAACGACACCTCGGCGTTTTACGGTGTGCTCAAATCTAGTCAACTGGCACACATCGGTGTGGTGCTGATGTGCCTGATCGGTGGGCTGGTCACGGCGGGCGTGATGGCCAACCCCGACAAGTACCGCGCTGGCGTCGGCGAGTTCTTCGGCTTTGTGATTTTCACGGTGCTGGGCGGAATTCTGATGATCGCCACCGACAACCTGCTGGTGCTGCTCTTAGGTTTGGAGCTGAGCAGTTACAGCACGTACATTCTGGTCGGCTATTACCGCGATGACCGCTACAGCAACGAAGCGGCTAGCAAGTACTTTCTGCTCGGCGCGGTCGCCAGCGCGTTTCTGGTGTTCGGCATGAGCTTCGTTTACGGGGCACTGGCATTCGCCGTGACCAGCAATTCGCCCGTGTCGCTCAATTACGCCGACATCGGCGCGGTGCTCGCGCAGAGCGCCACGGGCATTCCGCCGCTGATGTACCCCGGACTGGCGCTGATGCTGGTCGGTTTTGGTTTCAAACTGGCGCTCGTCCCGTTTCACTCGTGGACGCCAGACGCCTATCAGGGCAGCCCAAGCATGGTCGCCGCGCTGCTCAGCGTCGGGCCTAAGGCAGCCGTCGCCATCGCGCTCAGCAGCTTACTCACCACTGCCTTCCCCATGACGGGCATCGCCCCCGCGTGGCAGCAAGCGCTGGCGTGGATGGCGATTTTAAGCATGACCATCGGCAACCTGCAAGCGATCCAGCAACGCAACGTCAAGCGCCTGCTGGGGTACTCGAGCATCGCGCAGCTTGGGTACGTCGTGATCGGCATTGCAGTCGGCTCGAGTCAAGGGACAGCCGCGCTGGTGCTGTACATGATCGGTTACGCGATCACGAATATCGGCGCGTTTACGGTGATTGCCGCTCTGCGCGATGCGGGCGTCAACGACGACATCGAGGATTACGCGGGCTTGGTGCGGCGCAGCCCCGTCAGCGGCGTTTTGCTGGTCGGGTTCTTCATGGGCTTGGCGGGTGTGCCGTTCCTCGCGGGATTCTTGGGCAAGTTGCTGCTGCTGAAAAGCGCAGTTGACGGCGGACTGATTCTGCTCGCGGTGATCGCCGCACTGAACATCGTTCCCAGTTACTACTATTACTTCAGGGTCATCATTCAAGCGATCTTTGCTGAACCCAAAGACACCAGAACCTTCGAGTTGAACCCGACGGCAGTGACCGCGCTCAGCGTCGCGCTGATCGGCGTGGTGTTCTTAGGCGTTTACCCGACGCCGGTGCTCGAGGCGATCAATCAAGCGGTCAAAGCCTTGCCGATGTTCGCGGCGAGGTAACTCGAGGTATGAAAAATCCCCGTCAATGACGGGGATTTTCGCTTGGCGCTCGAGTTGAGTGGGCGAACACAAGGTTCGCCCCTACGACAACCAGATCGAATCCAACTCGAGCAACCTCGAGATCAGTCTTTCTTGGCTTCGTCTTTACCGCCGCCGAAAATCCCGCCGAGCAATCCACCGACGTTCTTGGCAATGTCGCCAGCCACGTCCTTGACGGTCTCGAGGGCGTTGTGTGCAATTTCTGGGGCGTTATCAACGAGGTCTTTAATTTTCTCGCCCGCTTCGGCCGCCATTTTTTGACCCGCCTCTAGCGCGTCGCCTGCCATGTCGCCCGCTTTGCCCAAGGCGTCTCCTGCGGCGTCTTTGGCTTTGCCTGCCATGTCGCTCGCCGTGTCCATCGCTTGCCCAGCGGCGTCTTTGGCGCTGTTCGCAGTAGCGCTCGCGCCAGCGGCGACGTGACCAGCGGCGTCCTTGGCGGATTCGGCGGTGTGGGCTGCGGCTTGGGTCACGTTGGTTTTCAGATCTTCGCTCATGATATTGCCTCCAAGTGCATCATACGCACTTTTGAAGGCATTCGTTCCGCCGCGCTCGAGGTAACTTGAACCCATGAGCGGTCTCGAGCCGATGGTCACAACCCGACCGTGGGTGATGGGCATGACGTGGCTGAATCTGGCGTTCCTGCACTGGCGCGTGCCTGCCTCGAGTCTCGAGGGATTGATTCCGGCGGGGCTGACGTTGCAGACGTTTGATGGCAGTGCGTGGCTGGGCGTCGTGCCGTTTAGGATGGCGGGCGTTCACGCTCGGAGCTTGCCACCAATTCCGGGCACAGCCGATTTCCTCGAGCTGAACGTCCGCACGTATGTGACCGACGGCGTGCGTCCCGGCGTGTGGTTCTTCAGTCTGGATTGCCAGAACAAATTAGCGGTGCGCGGCGCAAGGGGCGCATTTCACCTGCCGTACATGGACGCTGCGATGAGCGAAGCTCGAGACGGGGCGACCATTCAGCACTCGAGCCGCCGCACGCACGCTGGGCAGCCTCGAGCGGATTTTCAGCTCGACTATCAGCCGATGGGGGAGACGTTCACCTCGAGACCCGGACATCTGGAGCATTGGTTGACCGAGCGTTACTGCCTGTACAGCGCGGATGCTCGAGGGGCTGTTTATCGCGGCGAGATTCTTCATGCGCCTTGGACGCTGCAATCGGCGACCTGCGAGATCGCGGTCAACACAATGGCTGCGCCGCTTGGATTGAGCTTGCCCGCGCAGCCAGACCTCGCGCATTTCGCGGCTCGGCTCGAGGTCAACGCGTGGCTGCTGACAAAGGTTTGAGTTTTACCGCTTACTTTGGTATCCTTACATCAAGAATTTTATAGTAAGGAGAACGTCCATGCGAGCAAAAGCAACGATTACAAGTAAAGGGCAGATCACGCTCCCCATCGGAATTCGCCGCCAAATGGGAGTGCGCGAAGGCGATGTCCTCGAGTTCACCTCAGAATCTGGGGTAACGACTGTGCAGCGCTTCGCGCCGGATAACAACCCGTTCACCAAATGGGCTGGACGGTTAGGCGGGCAGCGGCGCTTGGAGGACGCCGTGCAGTGGCAGCGCGACTTGCGCGATGAGGTGTAACCCGAGATGAAAACTGCGCTGGATTCAAACATCATTTCCGCGATTTTCGGTCTCGAGCCACCGAGCGCGGCACTGATCGGGTTGTTGGGACGCTTACGGCTCGAGGGCGCGTTGGTGATCTGCGGCGCGGTTTACGCCGAGATTCACGCGATTCCGCGCATGAATCCTGCATTGCTCAGCGAATTTCTGAGTGACACGGGAATCGCCATTGAAGCCCAGACTAGTCTCGAGGATTGGCGTTTGACGGGCAGCGTTTTCGCGCAGTACGCGGTCAGGCGACGCAAAAACGGCGATGGTGCGGCTAAAAGACTGCTGGCGGATTTTATCATCGGCACGCACGCGGCGAGCCATTGCGACCGCCTGCTGACACTCGATCCACAACGTTATAAACAGGGCTTTCCCGCATTGACGTTGCTCGAGATCTGACGATAATCTTCGATAACTCGAGGTCAAACCGTGGCTGCCGACTCGAGTTTAGGTTCCGAAGCGTACTGATTGGCTTGCACGTTGTACATCTGCGCGTACTCGCCGCCCTGCATCATCAGCGCCGCGTGCGAACCGCTCTCAATCAGCGCTCCGCCTTTCAGCACCAAGATCCGATCCGCCCGCGATGTGCTGGCTAAACGGTGCGTGACCAGAAACGTGGTTTTGCCGCCGCTGAGCGTGACGAAATCCTCAAACAATGCCGCCTCTGCACGCGGGTCGAGCGCTGCACTCGGTTCGTCCAGCACGAGGACTCGAGCATCGCGCAGGAATGCCCGTGTGGTCGCCAGTTTCTGCCACTGCCCGCCGCTCAACTCCGTGCCATTGAACTGCTTGCCGAGCATCACCTCCAAGCCGATTGCCTCCAAGTCAAAGCCCGCCCGTCCAGCAGCCGCCTCGAGCGCGGGGCGGTCGTCCAGCTTCTCGAGTGCGCCGACGGCGATGTTTTCGGCCGTGGACAGTTGGTACTTGACGAAATCCTGAAAGACCGCGCCGATACACGTGCGCCACGCGATCAGGTCAAGCTCGCGCAGGTCGATGCCGCCGACGGTTACGCGCCCGCTCGAGGGGTCGTACAGGCGCATCAGCAGTTTCACCAGCGTGGTTTTGCCCGCGCCGTTCTCGCCGACCAACGCCAAGCGCTCGCCGGGCGGCACGGTGAAGCTGACGTTTTGCAGCGCGGCGCGACCGTCGGGATAGTTAAACGTCACGTCTTCAAAACGAATCGTCAGATCATCGGGCACGGCTTTCGGCTCGAGCGGCAGCGGCATGGACGGCTTACTGGTGAGAAACGCGAAATAGGTTTTGAAGAACTCGAGCGTGCCCGCGAACCAGCCGAAGGTGGCGACACCGCTGTCCACCCAGCCCTGCAACTGCGCGAGGCTCTGCACGAATAAGACCGCACCGCCCGCCGTGACCGTGCCGTTTGCGACTCCAGCGACGATCCAGTAAAAGGCGAAGCCGTTACCCACCAAGGACAGCAATGTCGTCGGGATCGGCACGAGTGCCTTGCGGTTTCGCAGCGCCCGCATCGAGCCGTGCATGGCTTTGAACGAGGTCGTGTAGCGCCGCTCGAAGTAATCGCCCAGCCCGTAAAGCCGCACTTCCTTGGCGAACTCGTCGGTTGTCGCCACGCGCCGCGTGTACATCATCATCCGGCGGTCTTCGTTTTTATCCTGCTCCCACCAAAAGCCGTCGCGCTCGAGCTGGCGCTGCACCAGCAGCGCGGGCACGCCAGAAACCAGCACCAGCAGTGGAATCCACCACGCTAATGTGCCGAGCAGTACGAGGAAGCTCAAGCTCGAGAAGATCGCCAAGCCGATGCCGATGGTCTGAAACACGAAATTAATCGGGCGGTAGCCGCTTTCGTTGTAAATCGTTTGCAGGTCATCGTAGAACTTCTTATTTTCAAATGGCTCGAGGTCGGGAAAGCTGTTGGCTTTGCGGATCACGCGGATCAGCACCTCGTTGGACAGCCGCTCGTTGAGGTTGCCGCTCAGCAGCGCGTGCCACGGCTGCAATGCGTGTCCAAGCAGCAACGCACCGATCCACAGCGCGACCAGTTCGGTGATGCGAATCGCACCGGGCGTAATCGCGCTGGGGGCAATTGTTACGGCGTCCACGATCAATTTGGTGATGTAGATCGTCAGCGCGGGCACGATGCCTTGCAGCAATGTCAGCAGCGTCAGCAACGCGAAGTCGGATTTAGAAGCTTGCCACGCCAGCCGCAGCGCGTCGCTGTAAACGCCCAGCAGTCCAGCATTGGTCTCGAGTCGTTGCCGCCAACCAAGTTTCTTGGGCTGTTCGCTCACCCGTGCAGCTTAGCGGGTTTTGCGAACGCTGCACCTCAAGAAACCTTGCTTCAGGTGACGCGCTTGAAAGCCAGCACGTGAACCCCGCTCGACTCGAGACGGACGCGAACATCTTCAAAGCGTGCGCTCGGTTCGAGGGTCAAATGAACGGTCACGTCGCCAAGGGTGGCTCTGGCGTAGACATCGGCGCATCGCACGCCGCCCAGTTGTCGCAGCGCGGCCGCTTGTGGTGCGCCGATCACCTCGAGCAGTACGTCACCTGTGCTGATGGTCATGTCTCATCACGCTCCTGTCGGTTTGAATTGTGGGCGCGAGGTGTCTCCTCGCCTGAACCGTGAGCACAGTGTAGGCTGGGGGAATCCGGGGTACAAACGCATTCGCCGCGTCTCGAGTGATGATCCATGCAGAGTTACGATGGAATTTGCAGTGCTGCGTTGTAGCCTATGGCAATGCAGCGCAAGCCCGCCCGTCCCACGCTTTTACAGCTCCGCGCCCTGAGTGCGATTGCGGCGCATGGCAGTTACAGCGCGGCTGCCTTGGAGACGGATAGTTCGCAAAGCACGCTCAGTCACGCGATTCAAGATTTGGAACGTAATCTTGGCGCGACGTTACTCGAGCGCGGACGGATGGGCGCGAAGCTGACAAAGCTCGGTCAGCGCGTCGTCGAACACGCCCGCGACGCGATCACCAGCTTGGAAGCCTTGGAGCAGGAAGTCACGCTCGAGCGTGGTGGACTGAGCGGCGCGATCCGCATGATGTCGTACCGCAGCCTCGCCACGCACCTGCTGCCCGGTGCGGTGCAAGTCTTTCAGGTGCAGCACCCCAAGGTCAGCCTCGAGTTCATGTCCGAAGCCCCAGAGTTTCGGGGCATCGAAGAGTATGTGCGCGACGGTCGTGCCGACATTGGATTGCTCGAGCTGCCCAACGTTGGTGGCGACTTACTGGAGTTTGAGTTAGCCCGCGATCAGTACGTGCTGCTGAGCAGCAGCGCCAAGCCCGCGCCGCGAACATGGAGTGAAATTCAGGCCCAACCGTTCATTCACGATGGCGGCATCTGCTCCAAAGCGTTGCGGGCGCACTGGAACGCCAACGGACTGACGCTGGTCGGCGCGTACACCGTGCAATCCGACAGCGCAATTCTGGGCATGGTCGCGCAGGGATTGGGGATCAGTGTGATGCCGAGCCTCGCCGCGCAGCCAGTCCTCGCTGGCGTGCGCGTCAGCGCCCTGCCAGCCCCGCTCGAGCGGCGCTTGGGGATCGTCGTCACGCGCCGCAAATTGCGCGTTCCCGCGATTCGCGCTTTCGTGGACACGGTGCGCGGGTACGCCGCCAGCCATCCGCTCGAGAGAATCGGTGCTTTAGACTGATCGACGCTGATCGATTCTGCTTTGCAACTCCCCGGCCAAATCAGCAGGCGTCACGCCGATCTCCGCCATCGCAATCAGCGTGTGAAACAGCAGATCAGCCGCCTCGAGCCGCAACTCAGCGTGGCTCGAGTTCTTGGCGGCGATGATGACCTCGCCCGCCTCCTCGCCGATTTTCTTCAACACGCGGTCGATGCCGGACTGATGCAACTTGTAAACGTAGCTCGAGGAATCTTGACCTTTGAAGCGCTCGAGGATCGTCGCGTACAGCGCGTCCAGCGTCGCGCCAATCGCGCTGCTGGGGGGCAGAGCGTCACCCAGCAGCGGATTGTGGAAGCACGAGCGCTGCCCCGTGTGGCAGGCTGCGCCCGTCTGATCCACGCTGTACAGCAGCGCGTCGCCGTCGCAATCGAGCGTCACCGCACTAACAATTTGCGTGTGACCAGACTCCTCGCCCTTAACCCACAGCTTGCCCCTCGAGCGGCTGTAATACGTCCCCTGTTTCGTTTCGAGGGTTGCTGTGACTGCCGCAAGGTTCGCGTGCGCCAGCATCAGCACTTCGCGGGTGTGAACGTCCTGCGCGATCACGGGGACAAGTCCAGCCGCGTCGAAAGTGATGCTGCTCAGTGAAAAGGGCGCGGTGATGTCGGCAGGCATAAACACGCGCAGATTACCGCACGCGATGACTCGAGCGGACGGGCGAGGTTAGCGTCACGAGGCAACTGGAAAGGTGCGATTCTCGAGTGTTGGTTCGGTCGGCTGCCTATCGTGGCGGGCGAACACAAGGTTCGCCCCTACGAGATGAACGCAAATGCTCGAGCAGGACACGATTTTCCGTAGGGGCGAGGTGCGCCTCGCCCCTACAACGGTCGGACGACGACGCAGAGGCAATCTGCCAGACTGACTGATGGCTTCACGCTCACGCGCATGTTTCGCCTGTGCGGACATGACAGAGGCGCAAAACGCCGTTACGGTTCGACTGGCTCGAGATCATCGCTGTCAACGTCCTCGAGTTCCCAACTGGCTTTGAAATCGTCCTTGTCAGCACCGTAAACCTCGAGTGCACCCAGATCACCGATCTCGAGCGCGGCCGCTTGACCGGATTTTAAATACTCGAGTTCGCGTTTTTTCTTGTTGCCCCACGCCATGAACGCAGTCAAGCACGTTCTATGAACGGCCGACTGCGTGCTGTATTACGGCTAGGGCAAACGCACTAAGCACATTTGTAAAGTAATGCTTTTGAATCGTGTCTCTCGAGAATCCTTGTTTCCTCAGCCGTCGTTTCGACACGAATTTAGCGTGCCAATCTCGAGGGTTTAACGAACCCAGATTCAACGTC
>JANYHH010000088.1 GCA_025359505.1 Deinococcales bacterium | reverse complement strand
GCGAAGCGCCCAAGCCCGCAAGCGATCCTGCCCGCAAGGTGCACGGTTAGGATCAAGAAGGTGCTGCTGTCAGGGCAAGACACATTCAGTTCGCCCCTACCAATTGGTCATGGCTCGAGCCGTCTAGAACGCCGTCCATTTCTGCGTTGACTTGGAAGACTCCACCGTCTTCTCAATGAACCGCACGCCGCGCACACCGTCCTCGAGCGTCGGAAAATCACCCTCGAGCGGCTGCAACTCTCGAACCTCGAGCTTGGCGTGAATCGCTTCTGCCACGCCGACGTAAACGTTAGCGAAGGCTTCGATGAAGGCTTCGGGATGACCAGCGGGCAGTCTCGAGGCTTTCTTCGCTGCGTCGCACAAATAATCCGAGCCTCGAGTCAGAATCTGTTTCGCGCCCGTGAGTGGCGTGAACTCGAGATAGTTCGGGTTTTCTTGACACCAACTGATCGACCCGAGCGAACCGTGAACGCGCAAGCGCAAATCGTTTTCCAAACCGGTTTGAATCTGCGAGCAGTGCAGCACGCCCTTCGCACCGCCGTGAAAGCGCAGTAAGATATTGGCGTCGTCATCCAGCACCCGTCCGGGCACGAAACTCGTCAAATCCGCGCAGATCGCCTCGAGCCGCAAATCTGTGACCGCGCTCATCAGGTTCTCGCAGTGCGTGCCGATATCGCCAACCGCGCCGACAATGCCACTGCGAGCCGGATCGGAACGCCAACCCGCCTGCTTGTGATCGGTGTCCTCGAGCTTCGTGGCGAGCCAGCCTTGGCTGTACTCGACGATGACCTTACGCAGCTCGCCGAGTTGACCTGAGCGCACCATCTCGCGGGCGTGGCGAATCATCGGGTAGCCCGTGTAATTGTGCGTCACACCAAAAATCACGTCCGAGCGTTCCACCGTCTCGAGCAAGCCCAGCGCTTGGGCGGACGTATGCACCAGTGGCTTGTCGCAGACGACGTGAAAGCCAGCCTCCGCGAAGGCTTTAGCAACAGGGTAATGCAGGTGATTTGGCGTGACGATGTTCACCAGATCAATTCGCTCACCGACGGGTAATTTCAACTCCCCCTCGAGCATCGCCTCCCACGATGGGTAATTGCGTGAGTCCGCCAATCCCAGCGCCGCACCGGAGGCTCGAGAGCGCTCGGGGCTGCTCGAGAGTGCGCCTGCGGTGAGTTCGTATAAGCCGTCCAGCGCCATCGCGTGGCGATGCACCGCGCCGATGAACGCGCCCTGCCCGCCGCCGACTTGTCCGTATTTCAGTTTTCGTTGCGTCATTCGTGAACCTCCAAAGTGTCGAAAACTGTTTTCGTCGAGACAGCCCACGCGCTGCTCGCCGTCTCGTTGGTATGTACAAAGTAACGCCGCATGATCTCATAACCGAGCGCGTAACCAGCCCAGAAAGGAATATCCCGCGAGGGAATCCCAAAGAACCAACCTGTGTAATCGAGCGGCGCATCAAACTCGAGTTTCGCCAGCTCGAGCAATTCAGTCATGCGTGATGGGTCATGCAGCGTCGCGTAAGGCGGAATTTCGCCGCCGCGAAAGTCAATCTCGAAATGCTGCGCTAAACCCTCCCAGACGAGCGCATCCGCTAAATTCTTCATCGCTCCGGGGTTGCGATAGCGCGTGGCGTGATGCAACTCATGGGCGAGCGTTGCAGCAAGTTCGTGCTCGAGAAGCTCAGAAAATCCCGCTGTGTTCGGCTCGAGCGAGATCAGAATCGTGTGCGCCGTCGGCGCTGTGCCGCCGACACCAGTGCTGGAAATGACCGCCCACGGATTTCGCATAATGGCGATATCCACGTTTTCAAGTGGCAACAAATCTTGAACCCGTGAGACTGCGTGCTCGGCGCATTGCAAAATGCGTTCGCGGTACGACTCGAGTTCACCGCCACTGTTGAGCAAATGAATCTTGACCACAGAAACCCTGACGGCTATTTCTCGAACGCCGCATCGAAGGCCCTCGCCGATGGTTTGAAATCGAGTCGCTTGCAGTACGCCGCGCTTTCAGTCGCACCGTGAACCCTGTCCATGCGGCTATCTTCCCATTCGACCGACAGCGGGCCGTCGTAACTAATGTCGTTCAGTGCGACGATAATCTCTTCAAACTTGATGTCGCCGCGCCCGACACTGCGAAAATCCCAGTAGCGCCTCGAGTCACCAAACGATGTGTGCCCGCCGAAGACGCCCGCTTCGCCCGTGCCGTGACCCCACCAGACATCCTTCATGTGGACGTGAAAAATGCGGCTCGAGAATTTGCGAATGAAGCCTATGTAATCCACGCCCTGATAACCCAAATGCGACGGGTCGTAATTGAAGCCAAAACGCGGGTGATGATTCAGCGCCTCGAGCGCCCGTTCAGCGCTGGCGGTGTCGAAGGCGATTTCGGTCGGGTGAACCTCGAGCGCAAAATTGACGCCGCACTCTTCAAACACGGTGAGAATCGCGCCCCAGCGCTTGCCGAAATCCGCGAAGCCCGTGTCCCAGTACGCTTGACTGGTCGGCGGGAAGGCGTAAAGGCTGTGCCAAATACTCGAGCCGGTGAAACCGTTGACGACCCTAACCCCGAACGCCTTTGCCGCCCTCGCCGTGTCCATCATCTCCGCAGCCGCTCGAGACCGCACGCCTTCCGCACTGCCGTCCCCCCAGACGTGAACAGGGAGAATTGCTTTGTGGCGCTCGTCGATCTGGTCGCAGACCGCTTGCCCCACCAAATGATTGGAGATCGCCACGCACTGTAGCCCATGAGTCTCGAGCAGGGCGCGTTTTTGCGGGATGTAACCGGGGTCTGACAGCGCGAGCTGCACGTCGAAGTGATCGCCCCAACACGCCAGTTCCAGCCCGTCGTAGCCCATCGACTTGGCGAGCGGTGCGAGATCGATCAGCGGCAGGTCAGCCCATTGACCAGTGAACAATGTGACGGCTCGAGCCATACGTCCTCCTCATGGATTGCAGGCGTCAATCGTAACTGATTTGTGTTGATGCGGCCGCTAACTCGTCAGCGAAACCTGTGGATTGCCTCGCCGCAATCGGCTCGAGTGCATCGGGATTGTCGAAGATGTAAGCCACGACTTCTTCTAAGGTCATACGCTCACCCTCGAGTTCGCATTGGACGCGCTCCGCTTCGGAGTAAGGCCATGATTGCCGGATCGCTTCGACCGCTTGCAAGTGCGTTTCGTCCAGTTGCACGTTGCATTGGCGTAAACCCGCTGAACTGACCGATGCGAGGCGCAACGCGACATCGGGGCGAGCGCGATGCAGTTCAAAATGCGCGACGGTCATCAGGAACTGCGAGGTCACGCGCTTCTTGCCGAGCCGCATGACGATCTCCAAACCTTCTTGGAGGTATTTGGAAGCCAACTCGAGTTGGCCGCGCTTGAGCGCAAATTTACTCAAGGCTTGCAGGCTGGAAGTCATCGCGGCCATGTCGCCGATTTCGCGTTTGAGCCGCAGAGCCTCGTGTTGATAAACCGCCATCAGCTCGTCGTCACCCTGCATTTCGGCGATCACCCCAAGCCCATTCAAAGAATACGAGATGCCCTGCTTATCGCCGAGGTCGCGTTTGATTTCCAAGCTGCTCTGGAAAGCCTGCCGCGCCGCCTCGAGATTGCCTTCATACGCGAAAGCAGCACCGATTTCGTTGAGGCAAATGGCGACTTGATTGCGGTTGCCCAGCGATTCGTGCGCGGCTTTGGCACGTTCGATCAGTTCGCGGCCCTGCGTGTAATGCCCTTGATCGCGGTACATCACGCCGTTCAAGCGGTTGCTCGAGGCCAAGCGGCTGGCATCGCCGTTCTCCTCGGCAATCGGCACGTACACGGCCAACAGCCGACGCGCTTCGTCGTAGACGTTGAGTTCTTTGTAACAGACGATCAGCAGCCACAGCATCCGCAGGTGCAGCTCATCGCGCTGCGTCGCGGCTGGCATGACGATGAACTTTTCGGCCCACATCTGCCCTTCGCGCTGATAGCCCTTGGTGTACCAAAAATGCTCCAAGTTAGCGACGGTTTCCGCACCGAGCTTCGCGTCGTACTGAAGCGCCCACGATAGCGCCGTGCGAACGTTGTCGAGTTCCCTGTCCAGAATGCGCGACCAGATGTATTGCTCACGCCCGTTCTCTTCGCTCCGCCATTCGCGGCTGAGTTGCAGCCCGACTTGACCGAGCGCCTCGAGCGATTGGTGATACTCGGCTGGTGCTAACTCGCGTTCGGCGTACTGGCGAATCATTTCGTGCAGGAAAAACCGCGTCTCACGGCGCGAAACGAGTGATTTGTTAATCAAGCGCAGCAATGTCGGCAGGCTCGAGCCGGCCACGCTCAACGCCATCTCGCGGGTGAAACCGCCGCGAAAGACGCTCATGCGGGCGAGAGCTTGCTGTTCAGACACGCCCAGCAGCGTCCACGAGGAACGAAACGCGGCCGCGAAGCTGCGGTGGCGGGCGGGGACATCGGGCGCGTCGACCTCGAGCAAATCTAGGCTTTGCTCGAGTTCATGAGCGATTTCAGGCAGGCTCATCACGCGCACCCAGCTCGCGGCGAGTTCCAAACCCAGCGGCATGCCGGAAACGGCATTGTAGATGCGTGTGAAATTCACCAGATCGGGTTGACCGCTGTCTTGATCGAAACGAAAGCGGGCGTCGACGCGCCGGGCTGATCTGAGGAACAGCGCGGCCGCGTCTTGCGTTTCCAAGGGAAACAGCGTGTCCGGCGCGGGCAGCCCCTCGAGTTCTATTCTGTGCTCAGCCCGCAATCCAAGCGCCTCGCGGGACGTGCAAAGAATTCGCAGCCCCGCACACTCAATAAGCAGTCGTGCGACCAGCGGCGCGATGTTTGGCAGGTGCTCCAAGTTGTCCAGCACCAGCAGCGAGCACTGTGATTTCAGCGTCGCCAGCAAAGTCTCTAGCGGATCGTTGCCACCCTGCACGCCCAGCACCTCGAGCAGCGCCGATGGCACGAGCTTGGTGTCTTCAATTGATGCCAGCGCCGCGAAAACCGCGCCGTCGGGCATCTGCGCTCCGGCCTGCCCCGCGACTTCCAATGCCAAGCGGGTCTTGCCCGCCCCGCCGGGCCCGAGGATCGTCAGCAGGCGCACATCAACTTGCATGAAGCGTTCGCCGATCTCGCGCAGCTCGCGTTGCCGCCCGATGAAGGCTGTGGTCGGCACGGGCAGTTTGGCAGGCGAAACTGGCGTGCGTTGACGCGGGGCGGATGCAGCGGAGGCACTCCCACGCTCGAGCATCGCCTGCAACTCCGGGGGCGGTTCTACGCCCAGCGAGCGCAAAGCGCGGGCGTGCAGATTGTACAAACGCTGACCGAGGGCGGCGTCCACGCCAGCGGCGCGACGCAAGCCCTCGAGCACCAGTTCGTCACTGCTTGGGTCTAGCGTCACCGCCTGCTCGAGCAAGGCGAGGGCTGCGCTTGGCTCGAGGGTCGCGCTCGCATTCAGCACAGCGCGGCGGTACAGTCCAGCCAGCTCCTCGCGTTCGCCTGAGAAGAACTCCTCGAGTTCCGGATGATCTGGCAATTGCACGCCGTGCAGAAACTCACCACCGTAGAGCAGCGTCGCGTCCCCATACCGCTGATCGCGCAGCGCGGCTCTGAACAGCCTCACGTCGCTCACTCCGACCAGCCGCACCCGCGCCGCGTCAGTCTCTAAGCCCTCAGCGTGCGCGAACGACCGCGCTCGGTACAGCAATTGCCGCAGGCGTTGCCGCCCGGCGGACTCGTCCACGTCGCCCCATAACAGCAGCACCAGTTCGTCGCGGCTGATCCACTCCTCGCGGCAGGCCAGCAGCGCCAGCAGGTACGTGACCCGCTCCACGGGCACGGGCTGATCGGCGAAACGCAGTGTGCCAAGGAGCGAGAGCATTCAGCTCAGTATGGCAAGAAACTACCGTGAAGTGAAGTGTGAAGATCACACCGCTGCCCCTCGAGCTGAGGTCAGATCCCTTCGGTACGGAAGTTGAGCAAAAAAACGCCAGTGAACAATCGCGGCCACGCCAGCTCAGCGCCACGCCAATCTAAGCTCACGCCCTTCAAGCGCGGCGCGAAATGTGTAGCGAATAGCTCAAATACCAATGGTCGCATTCGCAGCTCAATTTCTCGCTCTGCCAGTGGTTTCAAATCGCCCAGATCGAACGGGCTAGGATGCTCGAGGGTGAGCCGCACTTCGCTTCGCACCCTCGATTGGTACAACCAATCATCGACCAGCCTCGAGAAATTGGCTTCGGCCAGACAAACCCGCTCGAGCCGCCCAGATTGAACAGCCGCCCACGCGGTCACGGCACTGCCAATCGCGCTGCCGATCGTGTTGCCCGCCGTGTTCCACGCGGCGTAACCGTACAAACCAGTCACGTCGATGCGCTCGAGCAGCAGTCGTGTGAAGCGCGTTTCCGCGCCGTTGGCGTAGGCGACATCGGCAATCGACAAGGGCTTGTGCAGGCAATCGCGCTCGAGGGTTTCGACAAAATCCCAGAGGTGACGCGAGGCGGTGTCCACGACGCTCCACTCCGGCTCGCGGTGCGCTTGCTTAAAGCTGGGCGCGTTGACGCCCAGCACAAAATCCGCCATCTCGAGACTGCTGACCTGCACGCAGCCCGCTGCCCGCAAGTGCGCCCTGACCAACTCGCCGAGCGGGCGGTCTTCGTAGAGCATCACCGCTGCTTCCGACGCGGGGGATGGGTAACGCACGAAGACTCGAGGGGATCGCCCTGCGATCAACACGCGCCCGAGCAGTACAGCCGCAACCTCGTCCGCGCCCGGATAAACATCGACCTTGCCCCAGACGCCCAACTCTTCAGCTCGAGCCTCCAACCTGCGGCGGTCTCGAGCGGCGAGTCCGTACAGCGTCGTGTCGTCCAGCGTCAAGCACAGATGCTCGATTGTGCCGTCCCTGACCAGCTCGAGAGCGCGTTGGTGAAGCGCGTGATTGCGCTCTCGCGTGCCGAGCCAATCGCTCAAGATTTCACTCGGCACGGCCGCCCGCGCCGCCTCGAGTTGCGCCGCGTCCTCACCGCGCTCCACGCGATCCGTCCACTCGGACACCAGCCTGAGCGCCTTGCCCCACTGCCCGTAATAGGCTTTCTCCTCCAAAGGATCGTTGTCGTGCGCGACCCGCACGATCACGCCGTAGGCCAGAATCCGCAAGGCTGGATTCACGCGTTTCAACTCGCTCAGCAACTCCAGCCGTTCCAGCGCGATTTCCAAACTGTCGGTCACGCGCCGCGCCGGGATCATCCCGCCCAAGCACAGTGTCTCAATGGTCACGATCAGCGCGTCAGCGGTCGGCGCTTGCTCGAGCAGCCACGCGGCGATTGCCTTCGTATCGCCCGGGATGTTGAGGTCGTTCAGCATCGCTAGCGGCGGCGTTTTTAGTCCCAAACCCGCGACGCGCCCCAGTTGCAGCACGTACTCGAGCGTCGGCGGGCGGGTGTCGCAAGGCAGGAACAGCACGTTGGTCATGCGCTGAAAACTAACACTCTACCGACCACCGATTCTTACTTCGTATTGATTCGCGCACCCTCGTGTCAGGTTAACGCTGCATGAAGGTGCGCGAACAATGGAACTTGAGATGTCGTAATAGAACGGTAGTTTCTTCGCTACTTAGGGCAGATTTCAGATTGGTTGACCGTTTTTGTCAACCAATCTCGAGCGTCGTGCGTCATGCCTTGCGTGCATGGGCACGACGCACGCGTCGAACCTATGTTCTCATGGGCGAAACGGCGTGACGCGAGTGGAAACAAGGGCGTTTTGCAAGAATGCGGCTGAACTCGGGTTGTGAGGGATGAAATTGCCTCTGGTCAAACCGCCTCGAGCCAGATCATTCCCCCGAGGCGGGCGTGTTTGGTCGCTTGACCAGCGCGAGTTGCACACTTTGGGAAAGGTGATCACTCGAGCAGGCGTGCGGTGCGGTTTTCTTGATTTTGGCTTCTTTTTTGGCGGCGCTCGAGTCCATCGCCCAATGTTACTGGCGCTCGAGTGAAAACCAGCGCAGGTGAATCCTCGAGACCGACTTGACAAGCTTAACAGTGTTAAGTAATCTATTGTCATGACTGTCACCGCGACCCCTCGGGCCGAGCGCATCCGCAGCAACAGCGCGGATCGGCGCACTCGCGCCAGAGAGGACACCAAGCGGGCTATTTTAGAGGCGGCGACGGCGTTGTTCGAGCAGCGCGGCTATGAGGGCTTCAGTTTGCGCCAAGTCGCCGAAGGCATCGGGTACACCGCGACGACGATTTACCTGTATTTTAAAGACAAAGACGAGTTGCTGCTGGCGGTCTGCGCCGAGGGCTTCGCCGAATTCGGCTCGGCGCTCGAGGCGGCTGCCAACAACACGACTGACCCCGCGTTGCGAATCAGGGCAATCGGGCGGGCCTACATCAATTTTGGCTTGACTCACCCGGTGCATTACCGCGTGATGTTCATGCAGACGCCGGATTTCATATTGTCAGCCGTCAATCAACCTCGAGAAGAGATCAGTTCCTATCAGGTTTTTATGGACGCCATCACAGCCGCGATGCGAGCGGGCGTGATTCCCGTGGCTGATCCGCTCGAGACGACGAATTTACTATGGGCAAACGTGCATGGTTTGGTATCGCTGTCGCTTTCCTCAAAGGGAGTCGTGCCGAAATGGGACGAAGAAAGCGTGAGGCGTATGTTTGAAGTGCAGCACGATCTGCTCGAGCGCGGATGGAGGCGGGTGTGACGGAATAAATTTTTTTACAGCTTTAGATAACGGCGTTAATCAGAAAATACTTGTTTCATAAAGGAGCATCAAATGACTCAAATCAACCCAGCCCCCTCGAGCCACAGCCCGCAGCAACTCTGGCAAATGTTGTGGAAATCTCACGCTCCGCTGGCTTCACTCACGGCTTTCTGCGCCCTGCTGGCAGTGTTCTTCACTGCTGGCTTGCTGCTCGATCCGCGCTACGTCACGGGCGCTCCGGCGTGGATGAAACCGCTCAAATTTGCCGTATCTACACTGATCTACAGCGTTTCAATGATCTGGCTGGTGTCGCACCTGCCCAAAAGCCGCCTGAAAACCATCGCTGCGAACACAACCATCGTGATGCTGACTTTAGAGCTGATCTTGATCGGCGTTCAAGCCGCTCGAGGTGTACAGAGCCACTTCAATGTCTCGACGCTGCTGGATGGGGCGCTGTTTTCTGCGATGGGCGTGATGATCTCGGTGCTGTGGGGCGCAAATTTACTGCTGGCCATCGCACTGTTACGCACCAAATTCACCGATGCTCCGATGGGTGTGTCCCTGAAAGCTGGGCTGGTCATCGCCGTGATCGGCATGGCGCTGGCGTTCCTGATGACCTCACCGACCGCTCAGCAATTGGCCTCTTGGCACACGGGTGCACCGATTGTCGTCTCGGGGGCGCACACCGTTGGTGCAATCGACGGTGGCGCGGGCCTTCCCGTGACGGGCTGGAGTACAAAGAGTGGCGATCTGCGCGTCGGGCATTTCGTCGGACTGCACGCGCTTCAAATCCTGCCGCTGCTCGCGTGGCTGCTCTCGAGCCTGACGGCGCTCAGTGCCACGCAGCGCTCTAGATTGATTGCGGTTGCTGGAGCGTATTACCTGTCGATCACGCTGCTCTTGACATGGCAGGCGCTGAGGGCCGAGAGCCTGATCGCGCCGAGCGCCCTGACGATCAGCGTTTTTAGCGCCCTGACGATACTGGCGCTCGTCGCTGCTACGCTTCTCAGCCCTCGAGCCGCAAGGAGCGCGTGATGGACACGGTTTTTAACCTCTCGAGTGTGCTGGTGATGCCACTGTGGGCGCTGATGATCTTCGCCCCGCTGTGGCGCGTGACCCGCACAATCATGCAGTCGCCGTGGGTGATCGCGCCCGCCGCACTGCTGTACGCGGTGCTGGTGCTGCCGAGCATCGCCACGGTCTTCCCGGCCGTATCAAGCCCAAATCTCGAGGGCATCAGGACGCTGCTCTCAAGTCAAAGTGGCGCGACGATCGCGTGGGTGCATTTTCTGGCGTTCGATTTGTTCGTCGGGCGCTGGGCGTACCTTGAATCTCGAGCGCTGAATTTGAACGTCTTTGCGATGGCGGTCGTGTTGTTTTTTACGCTGATGCTCGGGCCTGTCGGGGCGCTGCTGTACTTGGGGTTGCGAACCACAGCTCGAGGAGTGACGCGGGAAAACGTGAAGCTCGAGGTATGAGACAATGCCCGTCCTGTGAACGACGACCCCTCGAGTTTTGATGATGTCTTGCCCACCGATTCTCCCCAAGACTCACACTGGGCAATCGCGCCGCACGGCGGGCGCTTGGACAGCGTGCTATCAGTCGTATCAGGCGTCTCGAGGACGCAGGTGCAAACGTGGCTCGAGTTGGGGATCGTGCGCGTCGGCGGCAAGGTCAGCGCGAAGGGCAGTCTGGCATTGCGCGGCGGGGAAACCCTGACGTGGACGCCGCCACCGCCCGCGCCATCGCTGGTCAAACCTGAGCATATTCCGCTGACCGTGTTGTTCGAAGACGAGTACCTGATCGCCGTGGATAAACCCGCCGGGATGCTGACCCATCCGGCCGGTCAGATCGTCACAGGCACATTGGTCAACGCGCTGCTGGGGCGCGTGCCGCTGGCTTTGGAAGGTGAGGATTTCGGCATTGAAGGCTACCGCCCCGGCATCGTCCACCGCTTGGATCAGGACACCAGCGGCGTGATCGTGGTCGCTAAAACCCGCGATGCACACGCACGTTTGGCGCAAATGTTCGCGGATCGCCGCACGAACAAGCAGTATCTGGCGATCACCGAGCGCGTGCCATCTGCCGTCACGCTCGAGGCGGCGATAGGGCGGCATCCGGTCGCCAAGACCCGCATGAGCGTGAACGGCAACAACGCGCGGGACGCGAAAACCGATTTCGCGGTGCTAGCAAGTGCGCCCGCAGTTAAGCCCGCCTTCGCGCTGGTGAAAGCCCGCATTTACACCGGGCGAACGCACCAGATTCGCGTACATTTGCAGCACCTGAAAACCCCGGTTCTGGGTGATGCGGTCTACGGCAAACCCAGCCCGTTCATCAAACGCCAAGCACTGCACGCGTACAAGCTCGAGTTCACGCACCCGATCACGCAACTGCCGCTAAACATTCAGTGCAGCCCGCCCGAGGATTTTGTCTCTGCGTGGCTAGCGGTTGGCGGCGTCTGGCAGCCGGAAATCTGGGGTCTCGAGGTTGCCAAGCCACGGCGCTTGGATGCGTGAACCACAATCCTCGAGCCGCCAAACTTGAATACTCTGCGCGTGGAAATCGAGGCAGCGTTCCGGCGGTTATTGCAGCGCGAGCTGGGAAAACACAGCGATGCGACTCGAGCGGGCGAAGGCGCATACGCGTTTGCCTTGGATCAGCAGCTCGAGCCGACCGCTGCGTTGGGAGCGCTCAAGCAGCTCGAGGGTGAGGCGCTGTTCAGCGCGTCCTCGAGCGCCGCTCAGCGCCTGTTCGTGGAAAACGAAACGCTGGAGGTGCTGACCCGCGAGCGCGTGCTGATGCGGCGCGAAACGCCCAAGGAATCCGCGCTCGAGCTGGCGCGAGTGGGCAATCTCGAGGCGTTGCGGCGAGTCAGTGGTCGCAACCTGCAAATCGCATTGCAACGCGCTCAGCCATCAGCGGCGACCGCGCTGATCGAGGCGTGGAAGCTGCTGCCGCTGTACGAACAGGAGCGCACGGTTTGATCTCAAGGGCAACCAATTGCTCAATCTCGAGGCATGATTGTCTTTTCGCCTCTCCCTGCGGGAGAGGCCGCCGAAGGCGGGTGAGGGAGGCGAGCAAAGCGAGTTGCCCTTGCCTTTGAACTCTTCGAGACTCGAGCGAACCTACTTGATCTCGAGGCGCATGGGTTGGTACATCTGATCGTCGGAGTTGACCTCTGGCGTCCAGTACGGGTTCGGCTTCAAACCACCCTACAATTTGACCCCCACAATCTGTGCCGCTTTGTCTTGGTAATACGTCTCGCCGCTCGAGTCGCTTTGAACTGCGTTCAGGCTGGGGCCAGCCTTGAGCGTGCGTTGCTCGTATGTCGCTAGGGCGGCACTCTGCGCGTCTGCGCTGCCCGTGAATGACACGCCCAGCAACATGGAATCGCTCGAGGACAAGAAATTGTCTACCCTGTCACTGAACAGAGTTGGAATTTCAAAACCGCCGCCGCTGTGGGAAGCGCAATCGGTACGACTCCGTAAACCTCGAGCCGCCCGCCCATCACCGGAATGCCACGCGAACCCATGTTCATCGCGCTTTCGGTAACATCACTAGTCAACGTGATCGTGGCGCGTTGCTTGAACGGGTTGATCGCGTCGCCAATCCGCAGTGCGCCGCGCACGGCGATAAAGTCGCTCTCGAGCATTAAATCATTGCGGGCGAACTCCAATGTCCCTAGCACGGTCAGGTTTTTGACTTTGACATCGGTGTCCAGCACCACGCGCTGATTGAGTGGAATTGTCACGCTCGAGGTCGCACTGGGGACTGTGCCGCCTCACGTCGCGGGCTTGCTCCACGCAGCGGCGGGCGTGCCAATGTCGGGCGGTGGTGGGGGTGTCCCGCCGCCGTTGCCATCCGAACCCGCGTTTTGGCAGGCAACCAGCAACGGCAACAACCAGCACAACCGTCCGAGGAAGTGAGCCACGCGTTCACGTTAACAATTGAGGTCAGAAATCCATGTGAGAAACCCGCCAAGCGACTTGCCTAGAGCAAACGAAAAAGCGTATCTTAAATCTAAAGTCAGTCATGTCACTCGAGGTTGCGGCGCAATTTTTACCGCAATATTGACAGTGCTAAGGGAGATTCTTGAAGGTCGCACTGCTGATTCACCACCATCAACCGAGCGGGAATCTCGAGGACGGCGTGCGTCGCGCCGTCGAGGGCGCGTACCGCCCGATCCTCGAGCTGCTGGAAATGCACCCGAAGCTGCGGGTCAACTTGCATTACTCTGGCGCGATCCTCGAGTGGCTGCTCACTCACGAACCAGCCCTGCTCGAGCGCGTGCGCGGCTTGAACCCGCGTAGTGAGCACCTGTGCAGCGCAATCCAAGAACCGCTACTGGCGCTGATTCCGCGTGAGGACGCGGTGGCGCAGGTCGGAGCGCACTGGACGCTGCTGGAAAAGCTGTTCGGCGTCAATGCGAGGGGATTTTACCTGACCGAGTTCGCGTGGGAACCGCACCTGCCCGCACTGATCGCCAGCACGGGTTTGGAGTGGTTGCCGCTGCCGATCACGCAATTTGCGCCCGGCACGGAAAGCGGCGTGTACACCACCGAGGAGCAAGGCAAGAGCGTCAAACTGATCACAGCCCTGCGCCCAGACCTCGAGCGTCCAGCCTCACGCTGTCTCGAGGGTGTCCGTGATCTCGAGGGGAATGATTTCGTCTGCATTGCCTTGAACGCCGAGGATTTGATTGGGCGGACAGCGTGGCTCTCAAGTTTGCTGGGCGCACTGATCGCACACGAGACGGTGCTGCTTTCGGAGTACATTGATGCCACGCCCGCCGAGCGTCTGGTTTACCTGCCCAGCGCCAACGCCCCGCAAGCCGGAACTTGGCGCGACGCGTTGATGATGCACCCAGAATCAGGCCATCTGCACAAACGCGCCGCATACGCCTCGAGCAAGTTGAACGCGGTCTTCAGAGTCCCCGAGGAAGCCCATCAGCACCTCTGGCGGGCGCAATCGAGCCTGCCGTACTGGAGCGCGGGTGTGCAACTCAATTACCTGCGCTTCAACGCCTACCGCAATTTAATCGCCGCCGAGAACATCTTAGAGCCGCGCAAATACGCGTGGCTCGAGATCACGTACCGCGACCTTGACTTAGACGGCTCAGACGACGTGATCGTCGAGGCGCACACGATGAACCTGTTCTTCAACCCGCGCTTGGGCGGCAGCTTGACGGAGTTTGATTACCGTCCGGCGGCGGTGAATTTACTGGACAGTTTCACGCCGCCCGGCAGCCCGTACCCCAAGCGGTCGCTGATCGATCACTTCTTGGGCGCGGAAGACACGACCCTCAAAGACTTCGCCAGCGGCGATTACCTCGAGCTGGGCGATTTTACGACTGGCGCGTTTGAAGCCAGCAAGTACCGCGACCGCGTGACGCTGATCCGCACGGGCACGGTGCGCGGCCCGAACGGCGTGCCTGTGATGATGGAAGTCAAAAAAGCCGTGCGCTTGAAGCACCGCGAAGGCAAATTGGAGATCGAGTATAGGATTCACAACCACGGCGATTGGGACGTGGTGACGCGCTTTGGCTCGGAGTGGAATTTTGGCTTGCTGTCCGGGGAGAGTAACGAGCGCTATTACGTGATCGGTGGTAAACGCGTTGGCAACCTCGATGCCCAGCTCGAGCATCGCAACGCCACGGAGGTCAGCATCATCGACGAGTGGCTGGGCGTGCGGATTGACTTTGAGTTCCCTCGAGAAACCTTGCTGTGGACGCATCCGGTCTACAGCGAACTGAGCGGCGTCAAGCAGTACCAGAGCAGTGCGGTGCTGCCGCTGTGGGACTTGGATGTCCCCAAGGGCCGCTCGAGGCGGATCGCGTACAGCCTGCGAGTTTCACCGCTCGAGCGCTGATGGTGGGTGTGAGACTGCGCCATTTGACGGATTCGCACTGCGCGTTCTGGCGCGTGACAAGCGACTCGAGGCTCAAATAAGCTAAGCGGCAATGAAAGCCAAGCCCTGAAGCTCGAGTCGCTTCGAGCAAATAGAAAGAGGCTCGAGGTCGCCATGAGTTCACTGCGTACCGCACAGGAAATCTACAATCAAATCTGCTGGGATGATCGCCTTAAAGCTGCCGAGTTCGTGATCGGTTTCGACACGCGCTTCGACGGCTTGCGCGAAATGCCGCTGCTCGAGTTCACCGACAGCGTTGTGCCGTGGCATCGCGTGCAGTACATTCGCAGCGGTGACGGCATCCAGTGGGATCGCCGCTCCAAATTCGACGCCATCGCGGGCACGGGTGACGCAGCCGCCAAGCCGCTCGAGCCAGCCCCGCACACGCATTCGACCATTGCAAGGACGGACACCATGAAAGCCAAAGATTTACTGCATATCGGCATCCCAGAGGGCAAACTGATCGGTTTAACCGTCAACCTCTTGAAGTCTCACCCAAGCCGCTTTGAACCCAGCGCGATTGAATTTGAATTGCGCGAATTGCTCGCGCACCCAGCGCGTTACGAGGGTCACTTCAAAGACTTGGCGCTCGAGCTGTCCAAGCCCAAGCCGATCACGCGCCGCGCTTCACCAGCGCCGTACCGCGTGTGGGGCGAAGGTCTCGAGGCGGGGGCACTCCAACAGATGCGAAACGCGGCTGACCTGCCCGTTGCAGTCGCGGGCGCATTGATGCCAGACGCCCATCAGGGTTATGGGCTACCGATTGGCGGCGTGCTAGCGACAAAGGACAGTGTGATTCCCTACGCCGTCGGCGTGGATATTGCCTGCCGCATGAAACTCTCGGTCTTCGACCTGCCCGCTGGCGCAACGCTGAAACGCCGCTTCGAGGATTTGAAACACGCTTTGGAGACGCAAACCCGTTTCGGCATGGGCAGCGCGTGGGAGCGCCCGCAGCAACACAGTGTCTTGGACGCCGATTGGGGCGTGACTCGAGTCACCAAAAACCTCTTCGCCAAAGCCCGCACCCAGCTTGGCACGAGCGGCAGCGGCAATCACTTCGTCGAATTCGGACTGCTGACGTTGACTGAGCCAGACTTGGGTCTCGAGGCGGGCGAGTATCTAGCGCTGCTGTCGCACAGCGGCTCGAGGGGATCGGGCGCGGCGGTCGCCAAGCACTACTCGGACTTGGCGATGAAGCTGCACCCGGAACTCCCGAAGGAACTCAAGCACCTGTCATGGCTCGAGATGACGAGCGCGGAAGGTCAAGAATACTGGGCAGCCATGAACCTGATGGGCGAGTACGCCAGTGGCAACCACGCGGTGATTCACCGCAATATTGCTCGAGCACTCGGGGCGGAGGTATTGGTCAACATCGAGAACCACCACAACTTCGCGTTTCTCGAGTCTCACGTCATTGACGGCGTGATGCAAGAGGTGTACGTCCACCGCAAAGGCGCGACTCCGGCCGGGCGCGGCGTGCTCGGCGTGATTCCGGGCAGCATGGCCACGCCGGGTTACGTCGTGCGCGGACTGGGCAATCCAGCGTCCTTGCTGAGCGCCAGTCACGGCGCGGGGCGAGCGATGAGCCGCACGGCTGCCAAGGAACGCTTTAACTGGAAGATGATCCGACCGCAGCTCGAGACGGCTGGCGTGACGCTCTTGAGCGCGGGCATCGACGAGAACCCGCTGTCGTACAAGGACATTGCGAGTGTGATGGCGGCGCAGACGGATCTGGTGGATGTGGTGGCGCGGTTTGACCCGCGCATCGTCAAGATGGCGGACGACGGTACGGCGGAAGACTAAATTGCTCTTTCGCCTCTCCCTGCGGGTGAGGGAGGCGAGCGCAGCGAGTTGCACTTGACGTTCAAGGTCAAAAGCATTCGCTAAGGCTCACCCCCTCACCCGCCTTCGGCGGCCTCTCCCGCAGGGAGAGGCGAACCGGCTCGAGCACTTCAGCCGCTCGAGAGCTTGCCACCCGTGACCTCGAGTATCGCGCCAGTCACGAAGCTCGAGTCGTCGCACGCGAGGTAAACGTAGGCAGGCGCGAGTTCTTCGGGTTGACCGGGGCGCTTCATGGCGACCTCGTGCCCGAAGTTTTCGACTTCTTCAATCGGCATCGTGCCGGGGATGTTGGGTGTCCAGACCGGGCCGGGCGCGACGCAGTTGACGCGGATTTGCTGGTCGGCTAGGTTCAGCGCCAGCGACTTGGTGAAGGCATGAATCGCGCCTTTGGTCGCGCAGTAATCCACCAGCATCGGGTTGCCGACCAGTCCGACGATGCTGCCGCTGTTGACAATCGCGCTGCCCGCTTTCAGGTGCGGTAGCGCAGCCCGCGCCATGTAAAAATACCCGAAAATATTGGTCTGGAACGTGCGCTCGAGCTGCTCGTCGCTGATGTCTAAAAAGTCTTTCTGGGCTTTTTGGTACGCGGCGTTGTTGACGAGAATATCCAGCGCTCCGAACTCGCTGATCGTCTGCTCGACTGCCATGCGGCACGCCTCGGCGTCGCGCACGTCAGCTTTGATCAGCAGGCAGCGCCCGCCACGATCCTCGAGCATTCGCTAGGGCAAACGCACTAAGCACATTTGTAAAGTAATGCTTTTGAATCGTGTCTCTCGAGAATCCTTGTTTCCTCAGCCGTCGTTTCGACACGAATTTAGCGTGCCAATCTCGAGGGTTTAACGAACCCAGATTCAACGTC
>JANYHH010000006.1 GCA_025359505.1 Deinococcales bacterium | reverse complement strand
CATGGGAGTGAGTCGGTGATTGCGCGGTACGTGCAGGGGCAGGGTGGGGGAGAGTACCGTCAGCTTGTGGTGGCGCAGGAGGGTTTGTTTGGGATTGAAGGTGCGTGAATACCCCGAGGCTCTGCCTCGGGGATTTTTATTCGCGGTGAGTCTCGAGGGCGAATCGCTAGGAAGATTTACCACGGCAATAAAGGCGAGCTTTGCCAAAAGTACCGCGAGGGCATGGAGAATCAACTTGGAGCGCTCGGATTGGTGGTGAACGCGGTGGTGTTGTGGAACACGCGGTACGTGCAAGCGGCGCTGGATTTGATCGGGGCGAATGGGGGACGAGGTGAAGCCGGAGGACGTGGCGCGGCTCTCACCGCTCAAATGGCAGCACATTAACGTGCTGGGGCGGTATCACTTCGAGTTGTCACCGGACGCGGCGGGTGGGGATTTAAGACCGTTGCGTGACCCAGAAGCGATGGATATCCTCGAGTTGCTTTGGGAGGATTAGCTGTGCTGCATAGCTCGTTGAGCTGGTCGACGGTACTTTTGAATCTTGCGGTTGTCGCTATCCATCCTGAAGTCTCAAGTGAGCCGCGAGTGACGCCGCGCTGATTTGTCAGTGGCGTCCTGAAACCTGTATATTGCTTCATGTTCGACGCATACGATGGCAGCGCGTTCTTTGACGAGCTTTTTGATGCAGACGGACAACCCAGAGCGCATTACGCGGCGACCTTAGATCGCCTGAACGGATTCAGCAAATCCGAGTTCGAGCGCAGGCGCTTACTGACCGATCTGGCGTTTCGCAATTCGGGGATCACCTTCACCGTCTACGGCGACGCGGCGGGAACGGAGCGCACGTTCCCGTTCGATCCCGTGCCGCGCATCATTCCCGCCAGCGAATGGGCGCATCTCGAGCGCGGACTCACGCAGCGCGTACTGGCACTGAACGCGTTCCTGCGCGATGTTTACGGCGAGCAAGCGATCCTCAACGATGGGGTCGTCCCGAGAGACTTGGTGTTGAGCTGCCCGCAGTTTCGCCGCGAGGTTTTTGGCTTAAAACTCCCGCTGGGTGTGTACACGCACATCGTCGGCAGCGACTTGGTACGCAACGAACACGGTGAATACTTGGTGCTCGAGGATAATTTGCGTACCCCCAGCGGTGTTAGTTACGTGCTGGGCAACCGCACAGCGCTGACCCGCACGATGCCGGGCTTATTCGCCGGAATGGGTGTGCGCCCCGTGCAGCATTACACGACGGCGCTTTTGGAGTTGCTGCGCTCACTCAGTCCAAGAGACAACCCGACGGTCGTGGTTTTAACGCCGGGGATGTACAACAGCGCTTATTTTGAACACAGTTTTCTAGCGCAGCAGATGGGTGTGGAACTCGTCGAGGGCCGTGATTTATTTGTCTCGGACGGGCGCGTGTGGATGCGAACCACCGAAGGCAAGCAGCGCGTGGACGTGATCTACCGCCGAATCGACGATGATTACCTCGACCCGACCGTCTTCAAAGCCGACTCGAGTTTGGGGGTGCGCGGACTGATCGAAGTCTACCGTCAGGGTCACGTGGCCCTTGCCAATGCGGTCGGCGCGGGCGTCGCGGACGACAAGGCGGTCTACGCTTACGTCCCCAAAATGATCGAGTATTACCTCGGTGAGAAACCATTGCTAAAAAACGTGCCAACGCTGCTGGGGTGGGACGCAAACGACTTGGGGGAGATGCTCAAGAATCCGGCTGAACTGATTTTCAAAGCCGTCGGTGAGGCGGGCGGTTACGGCATGCTGGTCGGGCCGGCCGCTACGCAAGCCGAGATTGACGAGTACATCAAACTCGTCAAAGCCAACCCGCGCAATTACATCGCGCAGCCCGTGATCCCGCTCTCGAGACACCCGACGTATTACCCCGACAGCACGCGTATGGAGCCGTGTCACGTCGATTTGCGCCCGTACATTCTGGTCGGCGAAAACGTCACGATCATCCCCGGCGGGTTGACGAGGGTCGCGCTGAAACGCGGTTCGCTGGTGGTCAATTCCTCGCAGGGCGGCGGCAGCAAGGACACGTGGGTGCTCGAGGGCGACGGCGTGCCAGCGCAATCGCAGAGCCAATCACAGAGCCAATCACAGGGCAGCCAATCGCAGTCGCAAAGCCAATCTCAGCGCAGCGCGGGACAAACGTGAACGCTCGAGCGAGAGTGGAACAATTCATTGCCTCGGACGGCGCGGTTGTAGGGGCGAGGCTAGCGTCACACCCATGTGTGCAGGGCACAACGCCCCTACGGTTGAGCATTTCCCTTGCATCTCGAGGCTCGAGCCTCGAAACTTTTACGGCAAATCTCTTGATCTCGAGGTGTCACGATGCTCTCTAGGGTCGCGGAAAGCCTGTACTGGATCGGTCGCTACTTAGAGCGGGCCGAAAGCACGGCGCGGCTGCTGGACGTGAACTACTACGCGATTTTGGAAGGTGCGGGCTTGGTGACTGAGCAGTGGCCGCCGCTCTTGGGAATCACGGGAAGTGAAAACAACTTTAAATCCCGCCACGCCAAAGCCGATGCCAAAAGCGTGCCATTCTGGTTGGCGTTTGACCTGTACAACCCCTCGAGCATCCGCAGTTGCATCTCCATGGCCCGCGAGAACGCCCGCAGTCTGCGCGACCGCATCAGCACCGAGATGTGGGAGAGCGTCAACCGCGCTTACTTGGAACTGTGCTTCAATACCGATATGGTGCTCCAAAACGACGCGCTGCACGAGTATTGCACCAAAGTACGCGAGGTCAGTCACCTGTTTCACGGCATCGCGCTCAGCACCTTGCAGCGCGATCAGGGCTGGCAGTTCCTGCGAATCGGCCAGATGATCGAACGCGCTGACAACCAGTTGCGACTCCTGCAAGTGCGTTACCGCAAATCCAAAGCCGATGGCGCGGATTTCGCCGAAGCTTTGGAAAATCACCGCTGGATGGCGGTTTTGAAAAGCGCGTCCGCTTATGAAAGTTACCGTAAACTCCATCACACGCGCCTCGCGCCGCGCAGCATCGCCGAGTATCTGCTTTTGGAGCCGAGCTTCCCGCGCAGCGTGCTGTACAGCATTACGGGCATGCGTGACGCGCTCAAAAAGTTGCCCGGCTCGAGCGGGGTGTTGCGCGAAGCCGATTGGTTGGTGGCGCGATTGGAGTACGCCCGCATCGAGGATATTCTGGACGACGAGAAACCGAGTTTGGAGCGGTTGATGGAAAGCATCGGCGTAGCGGGGCGGATGGTGAACGAGACTTATTTCAGTCCGCGCTGAAGCACCATTGACACGATGGCCTTAAACTCGAGACAGTGAATATTCTAGATATCGTCTTCCCATTGTTGACGGGCTTGCTGGCGGGTGGGCTTGGGGCGCTGCTTGGACTGGGCGGCGGCGTGGTCGTCGTGCCGACCCTCGAGATTCTAGGGTCTCGGTTCATGACGCAGCACTACACGCTCTCGCAGATCATCGCCGCGTCGCAGGTCGGTGTGTTGAGCGTCGCGGTCGCCTCGAGCGCTGGGTACTTGCGGCAAGGCGGTTTGATTCGCCTGAAAGAAGCCTATCTGTTCAGCCCGTACACGGTGCTGGGCGGGATTGTCGGCTCGCTGCTGCTGCTGACGCTGGATGCCAAGGTTACGGCGACGGTTTTCGCACTGCTGCTGCTTTACACAGGTGTTGAACTGGTGCGTGGCTTGGGCCGCGCCGACGTTGAGCGCTCGAGTGAGTCGAAATGGGTCAAGCCCGCGCTGGGTTTCGGGGGCGTCATGAGCGGTTTGCTGGGGATTGGTGGTGGCACGATCCAAGTACCGGTGCTGAATCTGCTCCAAGGGCTGCCGTTTCGCGCTGCGATTGCGACCAGCACCTTCATGATGGGCTTCACGGCGATTGGCAACGCCGGTATTCAGATCGCCAGCGGTAAGCTCGAGCCAGCCTTGGCGGGCCCAGTCGCGCTGGGTATTTTGATTGGGGCGCGAGTGATGAGCGTTTTTGCCAAGCGCGTGCCAGTGCGGGCGCTGAAACTTCTGTTTGCGCTGCTGGTACTTTATAGCGCTTACGATCTGCTGCATAAATATTGGGGGCTGTGAAGTGTCTAAAGATTACTCGTTAGAGAAACGAAATATCGAGACTCGAGATGACTTTATTGCGTATCTGCATCATTTGACTGTCTTGATTCGAGACAAAAAAGAGGTTTTTGAAAACACTGATTTGTTGTCGTTCCTTGATGCGCTCGGCGTATAGATTCATGACATGGATGGCGCTTACTTAAATCGCGGCGAAGTTGTTCCAGTGCAATTATCTTGGCAAGTCATGGCCGACATGGTTGCGGCTGCCCTGATATACGAGTAGAGGTAAAGCTGATGAATTTGACTCCACCAGGAAACCCGCTCGAGGCCCAACTCGCTCGAGTGTTCGGCGCGGGACTGACGGTAGTGATTGTACTGCTCGCCATTGGTTTGATCTGGCGACCTGCGTTGTGGGCTGGAATCGCGGTGCTGGCGCTTACACCGCCGATTGGCGCAGCGCTGGCATGGCAAACCGCGAACCGCGAGACTCGAGTCTCAATCCTGCTCTCGAGCTTCGGCGTGATCGCTGCGATTGGGATTGGCTTGCTGCTCAGAAAGTAACGATGCTCGGGCCGCCTTTCGCGTGCCTTATCCCTTCTTTCGCATCGCCTCGAGCGCGTCCCACTGCTGTGGGGTCACTTCGTCTAGAACGTTGAACTCGCCGCCCGTCCACGCGCTCTCGCCGCCGTCGATCGTGAAGACGCTGCCCGTTACAAACCCACTGTAATCGGTCATCAGGTACGCCGCGAGGTTCGCCAGTTCGCCGTGCTCCCCAACACGCCGCAGCGGGATTTGCTTATCAAACAACTCTTTGATTTCCGGCGTCGGCATCAAGCGCGTCCACGCGCCCTCGGTCGGGAATGGGCCGGGCGCAATCGCGTTCAACCTGATCTGGTACTTGCCCCACTCAGCCGCCAGCGATTTGGTCATGGCGACCACGCCCGCTTTGGCGGCAGCGCTTGGCACGACATACCCACTACCGGATGTCGCATACGTCGTGGCGATGTTCAGCACCACGCCGGGGATTTTCGCGGCGATCCAGCGCTTGCCCAGTTCTAATGTGCAGTAAAACGTGCCGTGCAGTACGATGCCGAGCACCGCGTCCACGGCTCGAGGGGACAGGCGCTCGGTCGGGCTGATGAAGTTGCCAGCGGCGTTGTTGACCAGACCGTCGATCTGCCCAAAGTGCGTCCAGACCTCTTCGATCATCGCGGTCACGGCCGCCGCGTCGCGCACGTCCACGCCAACCGCGTAAACCTCACGCCCGTACTTTTCGCTCAACTCGAGCGCCACCGATTCCAGCAGTTCCTTGCGTCTCGAGGAGATGGCGACTTTCGCGCCCAACTCCAAGAACCGTTCGACCATGCTGCGTCCGAGGCCCGTGCCACCGCCGGTCACGAGGATCACCTTGTCTTTGAGGACATTATCTTTAAACATTTGCATTGAGTTTAACGCAGTTTGAGGGGTCTAACGCAGTTTGTGCTGCTTGAGAGGATTACTTGGGGATCAGCGCTTTGAGCAGATCAGCCCGCCAAGCTTTCGCGTCGCGGTCGTAAATCCCAAACCCGGCTCCGAACTCCCAGTACCCCCAGCTCAGTCCGCGTTGCTCCAGCGTGTCGCGCACGAGGCTCGTCCAACGCACCCGTGAATTGAGATCGCCTTTGCCGTAAGAGCCGAACTCACCGACGAAGACCGGGCGCTTGTTGGTTTTGCCCCACAATGCGGCCTGCTCGAGCCGCATTTGGATGTTCTGTTCGTCATTGGATAGCAGCGAAACTGCGCTGCTGGGTGTCACCAGCTCGAGGTTTGAGATCGTGAAAACGCTTTGCGGGTTGCTCGAGCCGCTTTGGATGAACAGCTCCTTGGCTGGGGCTGGGCAGCTTACAGTCACGGTCACGCCCGCTTGCGTGGTGATGGTGTTACCCAAGCGCTGCCCGTCGTTGCTGGCTTTGCAGGCGAGGCTCAGGGTCACGGCGCGATTGGTTCTGAATCTGAAGGCGCTGGCGGGCTGCGCGGTTTCGCTGTGCAGATAGAAACCCGCCCAGCCATTGTTGTAAGTCAGGTCGATGCTCAAATCAGCCTTGAAAACCAGCGTGCTGTCCCACGAGTAGTTCTGCCACGGGGCGCGAAGGCTCGAGCCGCTAACTGGAAAAGCGATGCCCGTCGGTGGGATCGGCGTGGCCCACTCCGCGCCTTGATGCGTGAATGAAAACGGATCGTAGAAATGCACGGTGACAATCAAATTTGGGTCACTCGGCAGCGAAAGCTCGCCGAGCCTACCGATGCTGTTCCAACCGTTCGGGCCAACGATCACCGCCCGCGTGGGGTTGGATTGGCGAATCACCGCCAGCACTTTACTGGCGTAGTCGTTCCACAGCGGCTCGAGCTTACCGTTGGGTTCGTTGAGGATTTCAAAAAACACTTGATCGTTCCTTGATTTGTAATGCTCGGCGAGTTGCTTCCAGATGGACACAAAGCGCTCGAGGTGCGCGGCTGGCTCAGTGAGGAGTTGGTCGTAATTGTGCATGTTGACGATGATGCTCAGTCCTCTGCTGGTAGCGTTGCTCACCGCCCAGTCCACGCGCTTCAAGAAAGTTGGGTCAATCGTGTACGGTGCAGCGCTGAGCGCGTGGGCGCTCCATTTGACGGGCAGCCGAATCGCGCTGAACCCCGCGTCTTTCACGAGCTGAAAGTAGTTTTCTTCCAAAGTCATGCCCCACGCGCCCTCGGTCGGAGCCTCGAGCGCGTTGCCGAAATTGACGGTGCGGGCCAGTTGCGCGTTGCGCTGCGCGATACTTTGACCGCTGGGCGGCGGCGGATTGGTCAGCGCTGGGTCGCTCGGCGCTGGCGCAGTGACGTTCGCATCGGTTTGCGGCGTGGCACAGGCGGCCAATACCCCAGCGACCAGTGCAGCAATCAGGGTTTTCATCGCTCGAGTTTAAACGGCAATGGTCTGTTGACACCGTGAAGAGTTCCGCATCGGCAGCGGTATTCTGAACCCATGAAACTCAAGGGCAACATTCTGACCTCGAGAGGCTGGTTCCTCGGGGAGATCGCGTTCGGTCAAGCGATTGAGAGCATCCGCGGCAAGAGCGATGCGAAACCGCGCTACATCGTGCCAGGTTTTATCGACGTTCACGTCCACGGCGGCGGTGGCGGCGACGCGATGGATGGCGCGAGCGGTTTATCAGCCATGACGCGCTTTCACGCGGCGCATGGCACGACCGCGCTGCTGGCGACGACGATCACCAACCCGTGGGATCAGGTCTTGGAAGCGCTTGCAGCCATCGGCCGTTTCACGAGCAGCGGCGGCTCGAGGGTTTTGGGAGCGCATCTCGAGGGGCCATTCATCAATCCTGATCGTTTAGGGGCCCAACCGCCGTTCACGGTGCTGCCGACGTTGGAACGCGTGCAGGCAATCCTCGAGCTGGGCGTGGTCAAGGTCGTGACGATCGCGCCAGAACTGGATGGGGCCTTGGAAGCAATCTCGTTGTTGCTCGAGGCTGGCGTGCGCGTCAGTCTGGGTCACACGGCGGCCCATGCTGAAATCGTCAATGAAGTTTTCGCGCTGGCGGCCAAGCTGGGGAAGTCTTCACTGATTTGTGGCACGCACCTTTACAACGCGATGGGTGGCTTGGAAGGGCGCAATCCGGGTGTGGTCGGGGCGCTATTGGGAAACCCAAACAGTTATGCCGAAATCATTCTTGACGGGCATCACGTGCACAACAGCGCGTTCAGGGCAGCGTTTTTTGCGAAGCCAGACAAGTTGATGCTGATGACCGATGCGATCAGGGCGGCCGGGCAGCCAGACGGTGAGTACGACCTTGGCGGTCAATCGGTGCGGCTTTCCGGTGGCGCGGTGCGCTTGCCGAACGGTGCGTTGGCCGGAAGTGTCTTAACGATGCTTGGCGCGATCAAGAACGCAGTCGCAGCGGGCTTGGCGCTCGAGGTTGCATTTAAATTAGCCAGCTTGCATCCAGCGCAGTACCTTGGATTGTCGGGTTACGGCAAGTTGACGGTGGGTGCGACGGCGGATTTGGTGGTGCTTTCCGATGCGTTAGAGGTCGAGGCGGTTTTTGTAGGTGGAACGCAAGTTGTCTAACATTGACTACAGCAGAAACAATTCACGAACACAATAATCGTGATTATAATCACATACGAGAATTGCGTCTCGAGAAGTTGAAATCCGAACCACTGAGCGATCGGAATCATGATATGAATTTCCGAAAAATTCTTCATAAAATTCTCTGCTTTTGCCGCTGACACTAGCACCTGACGGGCAGGATCGCGGCTGAACGCAATTTATTCGCAAGAATAAGTGAAGTGATTAAACAGCAGTTCGTAAGACTCGCGTCGATTGCCTCGAGCTGTCAGTAAAAACGTCTTCTCGTTGTTGTAAATGCACTGACCTTAAGAGTGTCTTATTGCCCACCTCGAATCGGTAGGGGAGAGGTGGATTCAGGGATAAAATTCAGAAGTCGTGACAATGGTTTGAATGCCTAGGGTTTGGACTCGCACGGCTATAAACGTTCGCATTTCCTAGCTACACAGTCTTCGCTCGAGTTTGGTGCGTACCCTTGTAGCCCTATTTTAGGCAACGTCATAAGTCTCATTATTTTGAGGCCAGCGATCCTAAATTGATCCTGAGTCTGTGTGACGATTACACGCGCCTCGACACGGTTCGACTGAGAAGCCTGAATCTACCGATCACCAATCTTCGATTTTCCAATAAATTATTCACGAGTAATTTGTAATCGTGAATAATTTCACTTACAGCGGTCACCTAACAATCCATGTACCGTTTAATCTAGAATCTCACCAATCTTCGAACGCTCGTTTCAACGCCTGATCTGACCACTTGGCATACACTCTGGAAGTCTCGAGGTTCGCGTGCCCCAGATGCCGCGCCACCGTCTCTAAATCTTTAGTCTGACTGTACAAGCGCGTGCCTGAAGCGTGGCGCAGCGGGTGCGTCGCCGAATAGGGGATACCTGCCTTCAAGCACAACCGCCCAAGCGCATACCGCGCCCCGTGCGGCGCGATCCCCAAAATCGCCGCACCGCGCTGCATCGGGTACTCGAGCAACGCCTCGCACAGTCGCTTTGACAGATTGACCGTGCGGGCTTTCCCGCCCTTACCGTGCTGCACACGCAATTGCCGCTGCTCCAAGTTGATGTCCTCGGGCAGCAACGCGCAAGATTCCGCGATTCGCAAACCCGCGTGACCGCCGAGCAGCAAAATTAACCGTTCCCTTGGCTCAGCCATGTCCAGCAGCGTCTCGAGCTGCGACTGCTGGTACGGCTGGCGTTTCTCCCACGCGGGCGTCGGATCTTTGGCGGGATGGACGAATTCAAACGGGTCGCTTTGCGTCGCGCCAGACCAGCGCAGGGCAGACCACAAGGCCCTCGCCGCTGCCAAGCGAACCCTGACGCTCGAGGCGCTCATCGGTTTTGGAAGGCGTTGCGGATCCTCGAGCGTCCGCACGTACCCCGCCCCCCAATCTCTGGGCGGCTCGAGCAAGTTGATGCTGCTGGCAGCGCTGAGCACTTGGCGCAATCCGACTTCGTAACTCTCCAAGGTTTTCGGGCTGACTCGAGCGCCAGCTTTACCATAGGTGCAGAGCCAGCTTTCGGTCAAACTCCAAAGTTCAACGGGATCGCGGTCGCGGGCCGCTCGAGCCGCGTTGCGCTTCAGATCGCCGGGCGGTAACTGAATCCAAGTTTGCGTGCGATCAGTGATGCTGGCGGTAAAGCGCTGAATTTCACTCGCCATTGCGTGTGACCTCAAAATATGCTGTGTAGCGCAGTGTTTTCTCGAGCTTCGCGCTGAGAGCCATTTTAAGGCGGC
>JANYHH010000104.1 GCA_025359505.1 Deinococcales bacterium | reverse complement strand
GGATTGCGTTGAAGAAGAACGGGTCACCGCCGAGGAGCGTGTTCAGGGTGGGGTTGGATACGTTGCGGCAAATCTTGTTATCTGGGTGCGCTGGGAGGCTCGTGCTGGACGACGTGATCCCACTTCTGTCCAGTAGTTAGAGGAAAAACTACGGATTCCGTGCTGAACGCAATCTATTTGCAAAAATAGATGAAGTGATTTAACGGAATCCGTATTAGGCTTCGGTTTCGATCTTGGATTTGATCGTCTCTAAGCCTTTATCAAAGTCCTTCTGCGGGAAACCCAGCGCGTTCATGGTCTCGGCGACTTTGTTGGCAATCGCGTTGGGTAAGCTATACGAGAAAACCAGTTGAACGTTGGTCATGCCGCCGTGTTCCTTGAAAGTCAGGCTACCTTCGCTTTTGACCTCTTCGACCTCGCCGTCGGCGTGCGTGCTGTGCCACTTGATTGATTGATTCTCAATGTTTTCAGTCGTCAGCGCATCAAACTCTACTTTGGTACGCATCGGGCCGCGCACGACCCAGTGGCTGGTCAGCTCGCCGGTGCGCGTGATCGATTCGACGCTGCCGATGAACTCGGCGAAATTCTCAAAATTCTGCCAGAACTGGTAGACCTGAGCCACGGGGGCGTTGATGTCGATGGCTTTGTCGATCGTAATCATAAATCTCCTTGTGCAACATCTGTTGACGCCTCCGTCGCTCGAGTGCGATTTAGGCTGGCATCAATACAGTGTCAACGCAGTGTATGACGCCATTACTGGCGGCGATATCGGCTTGAATCACGGTCGCATTGTTGATTTTGACACCATTGCTGGCGTCGATCTTGACTTCACCGCCCTGCAACGTCGTGGCGCTGTGCAGCTTGACGACATCAGCGGCCATGACTTTACCGCTGACCACGTGGTACGTGAGAATCTTGGTCAGCGTTGGGATGTCCTTGAGCAAGCCATCGACCGTGCCAGCGGGCAGCTTGGCGAACGCTTCGTCGGTAGGTGCGAAAACCGTGAACGGGCCCGTTCCTGAAAGCGTGTCTGCCAAACCAGCGGCTGTGACAGCGGCGACGAGCGTCTTAAAATTTCCAGCGGCAACGGCGACTTCGACAATATTGGACATGATGAACCCCTTGCTCGAGCCTGAGGACTCGAGTCATGAATATGTCAGCTTGATTGCCGGTCTCGGTGGTGATCGCCACCGATCCCTGACGGCCCACGTCGCTCGCGGAGCAGCCAAGCCAACGGTTTCAGTTTGATCGCGGGCCCGCTCCTTCACAGATGACGTGGCTACAATCGTTTAGCGACCTACGCCAGCATTCGCGCACAGCAAACGTTCGTTCAGCTCACCCTCTCGAGGCTGACGCAGCGACGCTGTACACTGCGTCTGAACGAAGCCCGCTCGAGGGCTGACCTCGAGCAAATCCCAGTGTTGCAGCGGAGTGATTTATGACGACGATTATTGACGTGCTGGCCCGCGAAGTGCTCGATTCCAGAGGCAATCCGACGGTCGAAGCCGAGGTGATTTTGGAGAGCGGCGTATCGGGCCGCGCCATCGTCCCGAGCGGCGCAAGTACCGGCACGCACGAGGCATTGGAATTGCGCGATGGCGGCGGCCGCTACGCTGGGAAGGGCGTGCTGGCAGCCGTGGAAAACGTGCGCGGCGCGATCGCCGAAGAGGTCATCGGCTTAGACGTGACCGATCAGACGACGATTGACCGCACGATGATCAATCTGGATGGCACGGACAACAAAGCTAAGCTCGGTGGAAACGCGATTCTGGCAGTCAGCTTAGCCAGCGCCAAAGCCGCCGCCACCGCACTGAACATGCCGCTGTACCGTTACCTCGGCGGCGCGAACGCCAAGGTGCTGCCCGTGCCACTGATGAACGTCATCAACGGCGGTAAGCACGCCGACAACGCTGTGGACTTTCAGGAGTTCATGCTCGTGCCATCGGGCTTCACCAGCTTTAGCGATGCGCTACGTGCTGGCGTGGAGACTTTTCACGCTTTGAAAAAAGTCTTGAGCGACAAGGGTTACAACACCAACGTCGGTGACGAAGGCGGTTTCGCGCCGGATCTCAAATCCAACCGCGAGGCGCTGGATCTGCTGCTCAGTGCGATCGAAAAAGCCGGCTACACGCCCGGCGATCAGATCAGCATCGCGCTTGACCCAGCCGTGTCTGAAATCTATAAAGACGGCGCGTACCACCTCGAGAGCGAAAATAAGGTGCTGAGCAGCGAAGAAATGGTCGCATATTGGGTTGATTGGGCGAATAACTACCCGATTGTCAGCATCGAAGACGGCTTAGCCGAGGACGACTGGAGCGCGTGGAAGATGATTACCGATGCGCTCGGTAAGCGCGTGCAACTGGTCGGTGATGATTTATTCGTCACCAACACCAAGCGCTTGCAGCGCGGCATCGACGAGGGCGTGGCGAACTCAATCCTCGTCAAAGTCAACCAGATCGGCACGCTGACCGAAACGCTCGAGGCGATTGAATTAGCGCACCGCAACGCCTACACCAGCATCATCAGCCACCGCAGCGGCGAGACCGAGGACAGCTTTATCGCAGATTTGGCGGTCGCCACCAACGCTGGACAAATCAAAACCGGCAGCGCCAGTCGCTCCGACAGAATTGCCAAGTACAACCAACTCTTGCGGCTCGAGGAGCAACTGGGAGAATCGGCTGTTTACTTGGGCAAAAAAGCCTTCAAGCGCTAAAATCGTTAAACCGTAGGGGCGAGGTTTGCCTCGCCCCGCACGCGTCACCTCGAGCCACTTGTTCAGGAGAGTTCATGTCATCAACGCACCGCCGCACCAAAATCGTCGCCACGATTGGCCCAGCTTCCGAAATCCCCGAGGTTTTTGAACAGCTCCTCGATGCTGGCTTAAACGTCTGCCGCTTGAACTTCTCGCACGGCTTCAAGGAAGACCACGCCAAGCGCGTGACGATGATCCGCGAAGCGGCGGCCCGGCGCGGGCAAACAGTCGCCATTTTGCAGGACTTGCAGGGCCCGAAAATTCGCACTGCCCGCTTCAAAGACGGTTCCGTCACCTTAGAAGTCGGCAAGAAATTCATCATCACCGCTGAAGACGTTGAAGGCACGGTTGAGAAAGTCGGTACGACTTACAAAGACCTGCCGAACGATGTCCAGCCGGGACTCGAGCTGCTGCTGGACGATGGCAATTTGAAGCTGCGCGTGGACGCAGTTGTGGGACTCGAGGTACACACGACCGTCTTGATTGGTGGCGTCTTAAAAAACAACAAGGGCATCAACATTCCCGGCGCGAACCTGTCCACACCCGCCGTGACCGACAAGGACATCGAGGACATCAAAACTGGCGTGGAACTCGGCGTGGATTGGGTAGCGATGAGCTTTGTTCGCAACCGCGACGATATTTTATTGGCCAAGGAGCACCTGCGCCGCGCTGGGTCAAAAGCCAAGCTGATGGCGAAAATTGAGAAACCCAGCGCCGTCGAGGAAAAGACCTTCATGGAGATCCTTGAGGTCGTCGACGGCGTGATGGTTGCTCGCGGCGACTTGGGCGTGGAGCTTGAACCCGAGCGCGTGCCGCTCATTCAAAAAATGCTGATTCAAAAGTGCCGCGAGGCGGGAAAGCCCGTCGTCACTGCCACGCAGATGCTCGAGAGCATGATTACCAACGCCCGCCCGACCCGCGCTGAGGCGTCCGATGTCGCCAATGCAATTCTAGACGGCACGGACGCGGTGATGCTGTCCGCCGAAAGCGCCAGCGGCGCGTACCCAGTCGAAGCGGTCGCCATGATGGACAGAATCGCCAGAGAAATCGAAGCCAGCAGCGTGTACGCGCAGATGATCTCGAGTGAAACCGCGACGCTGGACACCACGCAGGACGCGGTAGCGCTCGCTTCGTGCGAGGTCGCCGATACCTTGAAAGACGCGCTGATCGTCTGCTTCACCGCAACCGGCAGCACGCTCTGGCGCGTGGCCCGCAACCGCCCGAGCAGCGCGATTCTGGCCCTGACCACCAGTGAATCAGCCCGCAATCAACTGGCGCTGGCCAGCAACGTCACGACAAGGGTCGCCGAAGAGATTCACGACACCGACGAGATGGTCGGACTGGCCACCAAAGAAGCCTTGGCGAGTGGCATGGCCAAAAAGGGCGACCGCATCGTGATCGTCGCGGGCGTACCATTCGGTCATCACGGTACGACGAATTTGCTGCGCGTCGAACGCATCTGAATTGCGTCTCGAGCGAGGGCGTGGGAATGAAACCCTGCGCCCATGCCCTTCGTGATCCAAGAAGTAACTGAGCGGTTTTGGTCTGGAGTTGCATGAAAGCCCACGACTTGCAAACGTCCAGAATCAAAGTCAGCGCTAGCGCGAAAAATTTCTTTCAGGAAATCAAGCAAGACTTCGCTTGGATTGTCGAAACACGTGTGAATGATTTTGAAGCATTTACTCTGTGGTTCCAGTCGACTACAGGCGATGATAATACTCCCATCGTTTGGAACGAAAAAATCCTCTTTTTTGAAAACAGCTCCGATTTGACACACTTCGTCATGTCAGAGAACTCGTCAAATATAAGGTTTAGTAGGTTTCGCTCTAAAATAGCGACAATAAAGCCTTATCGAGAAGACGCTCGAGAAGTTGAGAAAAAATTACCTCTCGAGATTCTCAATTTTGACCTCGACGCTACACGAAAACTTCTAAAAATTAAAGACTGGGAGTCTTGGACTCTTGAGCAAATCGGATTTATACTAGATAATTTAAATATGCTTACAGACTTTGTAAGTGAAACTGAGATTAATATAAATGTGCTAGAAAGCTTTTTAAATTATATTACCTTTATTGTAAATTCTGAAAAGAAAAAGCTAAATAAATTTGACAAAAAGTTGATTAGAAAAACCGTGAAATTACTGATAGGCGCATTGATAAGGGATTCTTTAGTGGTCTCGAGAACCAGCCGATTTACTGCCCCTACTTGAACGACTCGAGCTTGAACACCACGCTGACGCCGTAAATCGTTTTCCACTCGGCGCTTTTGATGCCGACACCCGGTGCAAACTCGAGGCGGATGTTGCTGTCGGTGAGCTTCAAACTGCTGCGAAGCTCCAAATCGGCGCGTCTCGAGCCGAGTGCTGGATCTGGGGTGTAGCGCCACGAGTACGTGAAGCGCTGCCCGCCGTACAATCCGCTCTTGGGGGCGTAACTGGCATTCCCAGTCCCGCTCGAGCTGCCAAAATCGGGCAGTGGTAAGCCCGGCTCTAACGTGCCGACTCCGGCTTGCGTGGTCAGCGCTTTGATGCGCGGCGTGGCGTCCGTCCAGATCAACTTGTATGTGTGACGAGCGCCGACTTTGGGATCGTTGTCGTCTGGAAAGACGTGAACGCGCAGCAGCGATTCCGTGCGGCTCACAGGCTGGCTCGAGACTCGGATGATGTTCTTGTAGGCGCTGTTCAAGCCCGTGCGCTCGGCGCTGAAAACCCACTCGTGCTTTTCAAAAAACGGCTTGTAGACGCTCTCCAACGACGGGGCGCAGCTCGAGAAGAGCAGCAACATCAACACGCAAGCTCGAGCCACAGGGTTCAGTCTAAACGCTGAGTGCAGTGGCGTTTGGCTCATGCTCTAGCCACGCTTCAGCTTGGATTCAGTTGCCGCACAGCTTGAGTTTCTAGGATTTACTGACCACCAAAGGGGGCACATATGAGCATTCAAAAGACCATTCAAGACGCAGCCGAAGCCGTGAAGGATACTTTGCACAACGCTGGCGAGACTGCACGCGAGGGCATCGAGAACATCAAAGAAGGCATGCACGATGCCAAGCAAGCCGCCGAGGGCGCAGCCGATAAAGCCCGCGCGGCCGCGCATCACGGCACGGCCGAAGCGCACGAGACCAACGCGGCAGCCAGTGACAACTTAGTGACCAAAGCCAGTGAAACCGTCAAAGCGGGTGTCGAGCGCGTTAAGGCCAGCGTGGACGACCTCAAGGGCGACGCGAAGCTCGAGGACAGCAAGCGCTAAAATCGGTCGGTCAGCTCGAGCGGAGTCAGTTCTTAAAGGCTCCGCTCGTTGTTTGAGTACGTTCAGTCCATGCTCAGATGCGAGTCAACAGCACTTCAAACCGCGCTCATAGCTTGAGCGTCAGCGTTACAGGAGGTAGATCATGGCAAGCAAAAAGCACGACGATGCAGAATTTCACGGCGACGACTCAAAACTCAGCCCAGCCGAACTCGAGGCTCGGGCCGCGAATTTGAACGAACCCGCCCGGCCCGATGGCAGCGGCGCGTTTCAGGATCACGCTTCGGACGATGCGCCGATCAGCGCGTGGCTGCGCGAGTTTTTCTCGCGTCCGCAGGTGCAGCAGTTCATGGAGGATACGCGCACCAGTGTCGCCAAAGCGGGCGTTGACGTGGATAAAGTGCAAGAAGTCGCGGGCAGCGCCACGAAAAGCGCTCAGGGTTGGCTGGGGCAACTGGAAAATCAGGCGCGTGAAAAACCGCTCCAAACGCTGGCGATGGTCTTCGGCGCTGGCTTTCTACTCTCGAGGATCGGCCGCAGATGACGGGCGCGTTGGCTGAGCTGCTGATCTCAGCAGTGGAACTCGTCGAACTCGAGGGGCGGAGTCTGCGCCGCAAGGTTCAAGGGTTGATGCAGTCGCTGGTGATGATGTTGGCGGCGGGCGCAATGCTGATCGCCGCTTCGGTCTGGCTGACGTGGGCGTTGTACACAGCCCTCGCCACGGCGCTTTCACCCGCGCTGGCGGGCCTGATCATCGGTGTCACATCGCTGCTCTTGGCAGGAGGCTTTCTATGGCTCAGTCGCAAAGCCTGACGCAGCGCCTCAGAGAGAGCAACCGCCAGACGCTCGCCAAATTACCGCCCAATTCTGGCAGCGCGGCCGACAAGCCGCTCGAGTTGCGGATTCAGCAGAGTAAGGCCCGTTTGCGCCACGCCGCCAGCGATCTCGAGGGGCGGCTGCGCGTGGTGACATGGGCAGCGACGGCCGGGCTGGCGTTCCTGCGCTGGCGCTCCAAAGGCAGCAAGCCCAAACCGAAGCCGCGCTCGAGACTTTAACTCTAAACCGTAACTCGAGGCGCTTGCGGTAAAGCCGTGAATCAGCGATGCCGAACTCAGGAATCGTCCCACTCGCGCTCGAGCCGCTTTTTAGATACTCGAGCGGCTTCTTTTTGCAGGCGCAGTTTTTCGACCAGTTCAGCCGTGCGGCTTTTCGCGCCCTCGAGCAAGTCTTGACCAGCCAGCACGACTTCTTCTTGGAGTAGCTCGCGCAGCCGCGCCCAGTTCGGGTCTTCGGCTTCTGGCGCAGCCGCCAAGGATTCGTCGCCGCGCAGCCAACCGATGCGGTAACTGCCCGTGTCGACCTCGCGCTCCTCGAGTCGCTCCAATGCGGCGCGTTTCGCATCTGGGTATTTGACCAGCCAATCGCGCAGCTCCTTGGGCTTCAGCTCCAAATGCCGCAGCACGTCATCTTCGTAACCGCTGGCATCCTCAATCGCCTCGAGAAACGCCTCGAGCGTCAGTTTTTGCTGTCTTTGCTTGGCCATAAGAAGTAGTTTGAGCGGTGTGGCATTGAAGTCAAATCCGAGATCTGGCTCGAGGAATCGTTCGTGACGATTCGGCGCTTGGGGACGTGGCTGATGTGGCTGGGAATCGCGTCGGTTGCGGGCAAGTTGACGGGCTTGGATGTGTTCTTGCTGATCTGGCTGGACTCGTGGGGCGATTTGGTCGGCTGGGCGCTGAGGCTCTCGATCATCGCGCTCGGGTATTACTGGATCAAAACGGGCGAATCGTAGCGCGTTGCTCGAGCGATTCGTCTCGAGCGTCGCACGGGCGTTGTGCCTTGCACACATGGGTGTGACGCAAGCCTCGCCCCTACGGTTTTTTGCGTTTACGTCACGACCCTGACCGCCTCGAGTTCCTTCAGACCCTCGCGCAGACTTCGCACGCCGCTGGTGAGCGCTTCGGCTTCGCTGGCGTTCAAATTCCCTCTGGTTTTGACGCTCAGCACCTCGAGTAACCGCAAACTGCGTTCGGCGGTGGCGCGGCTGCGCTCGACGCCATCGCGTTGCAACCGTGAGGAGAGGACGTTGATCTGCCCGAGGGCTGATTCGCCAGTGTGAACCAGCGTGTGAATCAGGCTAATAAAATCCGAATCCGCCATCTTGTCACCCTACCTTCTTAGAACAATCCCGTCTGCGGAATCTCTAATCTGACCGCGACCGATTTTTCCGGCAGCTCCTCGAGCGTGGACTTGACGAGCTTGATGTCCTGCCACGTCAGCCACTTGGGCCCGCCGACGGTTCGCACGGGGTTACGCAGCAGGTACGCGGGGTGGAACATCGGCAGCACGGCAATCGGCGCTCCGAGTTTTTTGAATTCGCCCCATTGCCCCCGCGTTTTGGTGATGCCGAGTTTCGTGTCCAGCGCCCACTGCGTTGGAACATTTCCCAAAGTCACGATTATTTGCGGGCGAATCAATTTGATCTGCTCGAGCAGCCAGCCGTCGCAAGCAATTACCTCGTCGGGTTCCGGGTTGCGGTTGCCGGGTGGTCGGCATTTGACGATGTTACCGATGAAGACGCTCGCCCTTGGGATCGCTGCCGCGCTCAGAATTTGATCCAGCAACTGACCGCCGCGCCCGACGAACGGCCGCCCAGTGCGATCCTCGTCCTCGCCGGGCCCCTCGCCGATAATCATCAGCTTCGCGTCGGGATCGCCCTCGCCGAACACGACGTTGCGGCGCGTTTCAAAAAGTTTGCAGGCCACACAAGTCAAGCACGGCACGCGCAAATGCTCCAAATCTGGACTCGAGGCTTCAAAGCTTTGCACAACGGACGAAATCACAACCCTATTTTACGCTCGAGGCGATAAAAGGGACGCGATACACGCCACAAAGTGACTTGCGAATTTCAGTGACTTCGAGACGCATCACCCTCGAGTTAGACCGTTGCGGCCTCGAGCGGCTTGCGTTCGCGCCGCGCTTCGCGCCTGACTTTCGGGTCGAGTCCGATCATCAGAAAAAAATTCTCGAGCGCGTTCTCTTTGCCCTTAACGTCCGGGTGATGCTCCTCGGGTGTGCCGTTGACGAACGGCAGCGCTCTGTACAACCCCAGCGCCTGCTGCACCACGTCTTCCGGCGCGACGCTTTCGGCGTACTCAGCCAGCGTGCCGTAGACCTCGCGCCGCGCTTCGGCGTGTTTGGTGAAGGCGTCCGGGCTGGGGCTTTCGGGGGCCCGCAGCAGGTCTTGTTTGGCGATGCGGCGGTAATGCTTTAAGCCGCGCAGAATCTCTTCGCTCGAGAGCACCACTTTCGTCATAGACAACCTCCCTGACTGCACTGCTGGAAAGACAAACCGCACCGCTGGACAGGCAAAAACCGCCCACAGGCGGTTTGGGAACGAGGGAAGTGGCTCGAGTTCATTGGAACGTCAGTATAGGTTTGGCATGTGAGTGGTGTCAACGAAAAACTTCTCTAAACAACCCACTCAGCTTGCTCGAGATACACTTCGCACCAACATGAACGATTCCGTGAAAGGCATTCTGGCTGCCGTGATCGCCTCGAGTATCTGGGGTGGGATGTACGTGATCTCCAAAGTCGTGTTGACCGTGATCCCGCCGCTGACGCTGGTCAGCATCCGCATGGCGGTCAGCGCGGCTGCGATTCTGCTGTTTTACACCCTGACCAAACGCAATTGGCGTCTACCAAGGGGCGTCTGGGGACGCGTGGTGCTGATGGGCGTGATTGGGTACACCATTTCGATTAGCGCTCAGTTCATCGGCACGAGTCTGGCGGGCGCGTCGCTCGGTAGTTTGATTACGACCGCCGCACCGCTGGTCACGGTCGCATTGGCAGCCGCCCTAGGTCTCGAGCGGATTGGCTTGAAAGCGTGGCTCGGGACGGGGCTTGGGGCGCTGGCGCTGATCGCGCTGTACGCGCTCGGCGGCGGCGCAGCCTCGAGCGGCGCGGGCATCATGTGGCTGCTGGTCGCGGCTGTCTCGTGGGGTGTGCTGGGGATCATCGGCGCAGGCGTGGTTCGGACGCACGACGCGTTTCTGGTGACGGGCTGGGCGAGCGTGATCGGCTGCGCGGGAACGCTGGTGTTCGTGCCAACAGAGCTACAGTCTCGAGCGATCGGGGTTATCACGCCCGCGATCGTTGCGGGGATTCTGTATTTGGGCGTGGTCAGCACCGCGATTGCCTTTGCCTTGTGGGTGTACGGCGTGTCTAAAGCGGGCAGCGTGCTGAGCGGCATCGCCTTCTTCGCGCAGCCGCTGGTCGGGTCGCTGCTCGGGGCGCTGCTATTAGGTGAGGAGCTGGGTTGGCCGTTCGCACTAGCCAGTGCGCTGCTGTTCGCGGCTGCACTACTCTCGAGACCAGAATCCAAAGCCGACGACGTGACCCTCGACGCTCGAGTTTAACGAACGCCGCTCAGCACGTTGGCGATCACGGTTTTGGCCATCGTTTCAGCGACCTCGAGCGTCGCGTTTTTGCCACTTGGTGTCTCTAAGAGAATTCCGCTCAGGCCGTGGATCGCGCTCCAGATCGTTAGCACAATGGCTTGCGGATCACCTGCGCGGATGGTCTGGCTGGCTTGTGCGTTCTCAACCGCGCTGACCAGCACTGCCCGCGCTGCCTGCCCGGCCACCTCGAGCGGGTCGGGTTGACCGGGCGCGGCGCAGAGTTCGCGCTTGAACATGAACCTGAATTCTGCCGCGTGCGTGAACGCGAAATGCAGGTACGCCACGCCCATCGCCTCGAGTTGCTGGTCAGCGTCAGCCGTGCCATCAGCGGCTGTTTGCAGGGTTTGCCGCATGGTGTCAAAGGCGCGAATCGCCAGTTGCCGCACGAGGTCGTTTTTATCGGCGAAGTGGTGGTACGGCGCGGCCGGTGAAACTCCGGCGCGGCGGGCGACCTCGCGCAAGGTGAAGCCGTCCACGCTGCCTTCGCTGGCTAAGTCCCGTGCCGCGTCCAGCAGGGCGTTTTTCAGGTCGCCGTGGTGGTAGCGATCAAACTTTTTGGCTGACTCGAGGACGGAACTTGACATTGTTTAGATGATAGCATATCTTATTGGTGTTCAGATACTAAGCAGTGTTTAGATTGATGACCTGCCCACCGACCCTCGAGCCTCTATTCCGCACCACAGGAGCACTTTATGAAACACGTGATTTTTGGTTCTGGCCCCCTCGGACGCGCTGTCCTCAACCAACTCCTCGAGCGTCAAGAACCCGTGCGCGTCGTCAACCGCAGCGGCACGATGCAAGGCATTCCCTCGAGCGTCGAGGTGGTGAAAGCCGATGCCTACGACCTCGACAGCGCCAAACGCGCTGGCAGTGGCGCGAGTGTGATTTACAACTGTGCCGTCCCCGAGTACAGCGTCAAAGCGTGGCAGACCCAATTGCCACCGCTGTGGGGGAACATCGCCCAGAGCGCCGCCGCACACGGCGCGAAGCTCGTGATCGGTGACAATTTGTACATGTACGACCAAACCGATGGCGGCAACATCCGCGAAGACCTGCCGATGCACAGCACGGCGGGCAAAGGTCAAGCCCGCATCGCCGCCGCAAAGCAGATGCTCGAGCTGCACCGCACTGGCCAAGTTGAAATTGCCTTTGTGCGCGGTGCGGACTTTTACGGCCCGCACGGCACAGACGGGTCGCAGTTCGGCAGCCGGATGATTCCGCCAATGCTGCATGGCAAGGCCGCACAGGTGATCGGCCCTTCAAACGCGCCGCACAGCATCACCTACCTGCCCGATTTCGGCCGCGCTATCGCCATGGTCGCGCAGCGCGACGATGCCTTCGGGCAGGCGTGGCACGTCCCAAACGCCCCAGCCCAGTCGAGGCTCGAGGTGATGACGAGGCTGGCCGCGATCATCGGCACACCGCTGAAAGTTCAGGTGATGGGCAAGCCGATGGTCAGTCTGCTTGGGCTGTTCGTTCCAATTTTGCGCGAAGTCGCGGAGATGGGCTACCAGTTTGAAAACCCCTACATCGTCAACCACGACAAGTTCGTTGCGACTTTCGGCGATATCCACACGCCGCTCGAGACCGCTTTACAGCGCACCGTCGAGTGGTTCAAAGCCTTGGAATCCAGCGGCTCGAGCGACAAACGTTCTAAAATTGTTGGGTGAAGCTGACCACGCCGCGCCTGACCCTGCGATTTCTGGAACCCGAGGACAACGCCCTGATCCTCGAGCTGCTGACCAGCCCGACGTGGCTGGAGTTCATCGGGGATCGGGGCGTGCATTCGCTTGAAGACGCCGACGGCTACATCGCTCGGATGCGGGACAGGTACGTGCAACTTGGTTTCGGGTTCTGCCTCGTGCAACTCCACGATGATACGAAGATCGGCATGTGCGGGCTGATCCAGCGCGACAGCTTGCCAGATGTGGACATCGGCTTCGCCCTGCTGCCGCGATTCGCGGGTCACGGCTACGCGTTAGAGGCGGCGTGGGCGACCCTCGAGTACGCGAGGGACACGCTGAAATTGCCGCGCCTCGCGGGGATCACCACGCCTGAGAATCTGCGCTCGATCCGGCTGCTCGAGATGCTTGGATTGAAGTTTGAACGCACGGTCAAGCTCGAGCCAGACGATGTAGCCCTCAATTACTACGCTCGAGACCTGTGAATTAAAAGCCTTTTCGCCTCTCCCTTCTTGCCCTGAAAGCAGCACCTTACGGGCTTGGGCGCTGCGGGAGAGGCCGCTGCGAAGCAGTGGGTGAGGGGGGCTATTCGCAGCGAGTTGCCCTTGAAGTTCAAGTGCAATCGCTGCGCTCAGCCCCCTCACGCTGGCGGGAGAGGGAGAAACCAAGCGTCTCGAGCAGCAGTTTCATGCTCAACGCTCACGTCCATGACACGCCGCCCCGCTAAGCTCGAGCGTATGAAACTCCTCACGCTCTTGCTCGCCTTGCTGCTGTCGACTGCCCTCGCCGCGCCGAAGCTGTACATTCAGCCACGCGATGGCATCCAGCCGATTCTGACGGCGATTGCGGGCAGTAAAACCAGCATCAGGTTGAAGATTTACCTGTTCACCGACTCTCGGCAGGACGTGATCGACGCGCTCGTCGCGGCCACCAAGCGCGGCGTTGACGTGCGCGTCTTATTGGAGAAAGAACCGTGCTGCGCGGCCGGCGTCAACACGCAGATTTACCTCAAATTGCGCGAGGCTGGACTGAACGTGCAGTTCACCAAAGCCTTCAAGTTCGTCTTCACCCACGAGAAATCCTTTGTGATCGACGACGCATCGGCCATCGTCAGCACCAGCAACATCACCGGCTCGAGCTTCGCTTCCAACCGCGAGTACCAAGTCGTGCTGGACGACGCGCCAAGTGTCACTGAGATTGCGCGGGTTTTTGATGCGGACTGGAAAGGTGAGGACATTGACTTAAAAGGCGCGAAGCTGATCTGGAGTCCGAGCCTGACGACTTCATCTGGCTTGGTCAAAGGCAATGCCAGAGAGCGGCTGATCGGCTTCATTCGCGGCGCAGCCAAAACTCTGCGCGTGCAGCACCAAAACGCCAGCGACGAGGAAATCCTGCGCGAGCTGATATCGGCGCAAGCTCGAGGAGTCGCGGTCAGTTTCATCACCAGCCCCAAGGAGCTGAGCGCCACCGCTGATTTAGGCGGTCTCGAGCGGCTGCAAAAAGCGGGCGTGCAAGTACGGTATTTGCTGAGCCAATACGTTCACGCCAAAGTCATGCTCAGGGACGATACCAGCGCGATCATCGGCAGCATCAATCTGACCGACAACAGCCTCAACTCCAACCGCGAACTCTCTGTGCAGCTCGAGGCGGGTGAGGCGGTCACGCAATTGTCAGCGCAGCTTGAATCAGATTTCAAATCTGGCGTGGACACCAACCCGTTCCTGCTGCCGCCGCTCGAGGGGGTTTTTAAGGCTTTGGAAATGGCGCAGTATTTGGGACGAATCGGCAGCTTTGAAGGTGTCGTCACGGACGTTGAAAGCCGCGCTGCGGTCAGCTTCCTCAAATTTGGCAGTACGGACTTCGCCCCTCGAGCCGTGGTCTTCCCCCGCGTGTATGAGCAGTTCGCGCAGCCGTTCCCAGACGCGTATAAAGGCAAACGCGTGCGGATTCAGGGTCGGGTGCAACTGTACGACGATTACTTCGAGGTGATCCTGAATGGCGCTGACCAGATCACGGTACTGCCGTGAAGCGAAACCCACGAGCCTGCGCCTGCCATTCCTCGAGATTGGCAGGGTAGCCGTTAAAGCAACTCGAGGGTACATCGCCGCGATTGATCGTGGATGACACTGCTCGAGACGGATCGGTTCACGCGAGGCTCGAGGGGTAGCCTCATTCCACTGCCGTTCTCTCGAGCTTTAGGCTGTTTGTCCTTTACACTACTCACCATGCTCAACTACCTGCTGATCCTCGTCCCGATTGCGTTCATCCTCGAGTTCTTCGTGCATCCGGGCGACACGTGGATTTTCATTGTCTCAGCCGCCGCGATTCTGCCACTGGCCGGGCTGATGGGTCGCGCCACCGAGGAACTGGCGGCTCGAGCCGGCGCGACGGCGGGCGGCTTACTGAACGCGACTTTTGGCAACGCCACCGAGTTGATTATCGCGTTCTTCGCGCTGCAAGCAGGCAAGTTTGACGTGGTGAAAGCCAGCATCACCGGCAGCATCATCGGCAATCTGCTGCTGGTGCTGGGCTTAGCGGTTTTTCTGGGCGGCTTAAAGCACAAAAAGCAGACGTTCAGCGTCAGCAATGCGGGCGTCGCTGCCAGCCTGCTGGTCATCAGCGTGATTGCCTTCATGGTTCCGGCACTGTTTGATATTTCCGAGCGGCAATTCGGCATCAGTCCAGAGCGCATCAAAATCGACGACGCGAACCTCGCATTGGGCGTCAGTATCGTGCTGCTGGCGCTCTACGCGGGCAACCTGATTTACACCTTTGTCAGCCAAAAGGATTTGCTGTCCACTTCAGACGAAGAGAACGAGGCGCACACCGCGACTTGGAGCGTCCGCCTCGCGCTGGGTGTGCTGCTGGGCAGCACGGTACTGGTCGGCTTTATGTCCGAGTTTCTGGTCGGCAGCTTGGAGGGCTTCACCGCGCAGTTTGGTTTGAGCGAATTCTTCGTCGGACTCATCATCATCCCAATCGTCGGCAACGCCGCCGAACACGCCAGCGCGGTGGTCTTCGCCATGAAAAACCGCATGGAACTGGCCGTGACCATTGCCGTTGGCAGCACAATCCAAGTCGCGCTGCTGGTCGCGCCGCTCCTCGTGATCCTCTCGTGGGTGATCGGCAAACCGATGGATCTGATCCTCAATAACCCTTTGGAGTTAGTCACCCTGATCGGTGCGGTGCTGATCGGCAACAGCGTCGTGCGCGACGGCGAAACCAATTGGCTCGAGGGGCTGATGCTGCTGGGCGTTTACGCGATTCTGGCGTTGGCGTTTTTCTTCTTGCCCAGCCCTGTCGGGGCGTTGCCGACACACGGTTGAACAGCGGCAGGTGAGTCTCGAGGGGACGCTCCGGGTTCACTGCATCTCGAGGCGTACAGCTCGAGCGTGTCACTTCAAAGCGCTTAGGGCTAGATTCTCGAGTTCTTTGCTGCCGGGTTTGTAATCGCTGACTACACCCGTAACTTTGCCCGCTCGGTTGATGGCGAAGCTGTAAGGCACGCTGACCGCGCCATTCGTGTAGCGTTGCCACGACGCCAGCAATGAGCGCACCCGATCCGTGCCTTGACCCTCGAGCCAGACCGCGTAATTGAGCGGGTTGTCTTTGAGGTACGTGTCCAGCCGCTCGCGTGAGTCCAGAAAGTTGATGCCAATGACGACCAAGCCTTGTGCTCTGAACTGATCTTGGATTGCTTTGAGTTCCGGTATTTCCTCCAAGCACGGTTTGCACCACACGCCCCAGACGTTAACCAGCAGCGGTTGCCCGCTTAGGGCGTCTAGGCTGACGGGTTTGGCGCTCTGATCGACCAGTTGCACTTTCGGGGCGGGGGCTTCCACCGCGAGCGCTCCCGCACCTGCTTGCAAGCCAGTGGGTACGCAGGAGACGAGACTCAGGGCAGCGCAGACGCTCAGCAAGAGTGATTTCATGACAATGTGCAGTATAGGCGGTCACAATCGCAGCATGGATGTGCGGCGCATGGGTGACGCGCTCGAGGTGTTCGACAAGCACCGCAATACCAAACGATTCTCGCTCGAGCGAGAATCGAATCACCCACCTTGAACGATCATCAAAAACTCGCTCCTCGAGACTCTCGCATCAACGTTCAGGCTTTGATCCTCCGCTCTGTGCCTGCATTGAAGCGCTTGGCGCAACTTCAGCCTCGAGCGTTAAACTGTGGCTCATGTCCTTCAATCGCGGCAGCGGTGTTCTGCTCCATCCGAGCAGCTTCCCGAGTCGTCTGGCATTGGCACGTTGAGCGCGGCCGCCCTCAACTTTGAACTGCGTTGAACGCTGCTCAGCGCTTCGGATACTGAAAACTCAACCCAGCCTCGCCCGCGTCCACCTCGAGCCGGCCACCGTTTTTGAGCTTACCGAACAAGAGTTCGTCCGCCACGGGTTTCTTCAAAGATTCTTGAATTACCCGCGCCAGTGGGCGTGCGCCCATCGCTTTGTCGTACCCCCGCGTGGCCAGCCAGTCCTTCGCGGCGCTCGAGACGTTCAGAGCCACCTTGCGCTCGAGCAGTTGCCTTTCAAATTCGCGCAGGAATTTGTCGACGATGCCGCGCATGACGCTCGTGGACAGTGGAGAAAACGGCACGATGCCGTCCAAGCGATTTCTGAACTCCGGCGTGAACAGCCGTTTGATCGCCTCGAGCGACGCGGCTTGGTTGAGCGTGCCTTTGAAGCCGATGGATTTTTCAGCGGCTTCGCTCGCGCCCGCATTGGTGGTCATCACCAAGATCACATTTCTGAAATCCACGCTTTTACCGTTGTGATCGGTCAATTTGCCGTAATCCATCACTTGCAACAGCAGGCTGAACAGATCGGGGTGGGCTTTCTCGATCTCGTCGAGCAGCAACACGCAATGCGGGTTCTGGGTAATCGCGTCGGTCAGCAAGCCGCCCTGATCGAAGCCGACGTAGCCGGGCGGTGCGCCGATCAGACGGCTGACGCTGTGCTTTTCCATGTACTCGCTCATGTCAAAGCGCAGGAAGGCGATGCCGAGGGATTTGGCGAGTTGCTTGGCCAACTCGGTTTTGCCGACGCCCGTTGGGCCCGCAAAAAGGTACGAGCCAATCGGTTTATTGGGGTCGCGCAGCCCGGCGCGGCTGAGTTTGACGGCGCTCGAGATTTCCCGCACGGCCGCGTCTTGCCCGTAAACGCTGCCCTTCAGATCGGTCTCGAGGTTTTTTAAGACCAGCGCGTCGTCTTTGGAAACACTGGTTTCTGGAATCCGCGCCATGCGGGCCACGATGGTTTCGATCTGCGCGTCTTGAATGGTTTTCACTCGAGATTTAGCGGGTTTGAGGCTTTCCGCCGCGCCCGCTTCGTCGATCACGTCGATGGCGCTGTCGGGCAGTTTGCGCTCTGATAAATGCCGCACTGCCAGATCCACGCTTCTGACCAGCGCCTCGGGCGCGTATTTGACGCGGTGATGCGTTTCAAAGCGTGAGCGCAGCCCCTCTAGGATTTTTACGGCGTCAGCGGCGCTCGGCTCGAGCACGTCGATTTTCTGGAAGCGGCGGTTTAATGCGCGGTCTTTTTCAAAAGACTTGTACTCGCTAAAAGTCGTCGCGCCGATACATTTGAGTTTGCCGGTCAGCGCGGGCTTGAGCATATTGCTGGCGTCCATCGTGCTGCCGGTCGTGCTGCCCGCGCCGACGACGGTGTGAATCTCATCGATGAACAGAATCGCGTTTGGATGCGCCTCGAGCGCTTTGATCACGGCTTTCAGGCGCTCCTCGAAATCGCCCCGGTAACGCGTGCCCGCCAGCAGTGCGCCCATGTCCAGCGAGTAGAGTTCAGCGCCAAGCAGTTTCTCTGGCACGTCGCCAGCGACAATTTTCTGTGCCAGCCCCTCGAGAATCGCGGTCTTGCCGACGCCCGGATCGCCGACCAGCAGCGGGTTGTTTTTATTGCGGCGCGATAAAACTTGCATCAGGCGCAAAACTTCCGCGTCGCGCCCGATCAGCGGGTCTAAACTGCCCGCAATCGCGGTCAAATTCGTGCAGTAAACCTCGAGCGGGTTCGGTGCGACGCCCGCGCCATCGTCGCTGATCCCAGCGCTCGAGGAGTCAAGTTCGTCATCCGTTCCACGCGGCGTTGCGCCTCTCGAGATCGCGCTGGTGATGTCCAAACGGCTCAAGCCGAATTGCTCGAGTAATGCGTAGACGCGGCTCTGGCGCTCGTCGAAAATCGCCACCAGCACGTTTGCGCCGTTGGCTTCGTCGCGTCCAGCGGCCCGCATCGACAGCATGGCGCGTTGCAGCACGCGGTGGAACGCCGCCGTCGGGCCCGGCTCCGCGCCCGGATTCACGGTGAGCGTCCCCAGCAGCAGCTCCAACTCCGAGCGCATGGTGGTGAAATCCAAGCCGCAACGGGTCAGCACCAGTTGGGCGTCGGCGTCGGTTAGCAGCACCACCAGTAGGTGTTCCAGTGTCACGTACTCGTGTCCGCGCTGCCGAGCGAGGTTAGCGGCTTCTTGCACGGTATTTTGCAGGGTCGGGTTCATTTTAGCGGTTAGCTCCTAGCTGTTAGCGTTTAGCTCGTTACGAGGCGGGTTTACATCAACGGACACGACCAGAACCAAATCAAAAACAGTCTCGAGAAAACTGCGCGGTATGCCCTCGAGCCAATAGCCAATGGCTAGTAGCCTCACTCTGGCTCCATCGCGCATTGCAGCGGGTGGCCCTGACTTTTGGCGAGGTGTTCGACGGTCAGCAGTTTCGTCTCGGCGATCTCATGGGTGTAAACGCCCGCGATGCCGACGCCGACTTGATGCACGGCCCCCATGATCCGCACCGCCTCGAGTTCGCTCTTTTTGAAAACCGACTCGAGTATTTCGACGACGAAATCCATCGGCGTGTAATCGTCGTTCAACAATAGAACCTTCCATTGCTGCGGCTGCGCGGTCTGGGTTTTCTGGCGGGTTTTGGTAGACGTACTCATTGATGCTCCCGCATGAGAATATCAGGCGTTCAGGCCTCAGATTGTGGCTTCTTAAGGGCTGGCTCGAGGCCAGTGAAAAACGCACACAAAGCGCTTTGCATGACGGTGCGGTCTGATTCGTTGATGAAGTGATCGCCGTCCGGGATCAGATGGAGCTTAGCGGGTACGCCCTGCGCCCGCAGCGCCGCGTGCAGCCCCAACCCTTGCGAAACGGGCACGTGCGCGTCCAACTCGCCGTGAACGATCAAAAAAGGCGCGGCTCGGCTCGAGACTTGCAAGGCTGGACTGGCACGCGCCGCAAGTTCTGGCTGCGCGTCCCCTCGAGCGCCGAGCAGGGTTTGAAAGCCGCCGTTGGGATCGGCGTACTCCGCCTGCCAAGCGGTTTGATCGGTCAGGTCGCTCGGGGCGCAGACCGCGCCGACGCCGCGCAGGTGCAGCTCAGCCCGCATCCCCATCAGCGCCGCAATGTGTCCGCCCGCACTGATTCCCCAGACGTAGACGCGGTTCACATCAATGCCCAACTCAGCCGCGTGGTCGCGCACCCAACGCAATGCCAAGATCCCGTCCTCGAGTTGCGCTGGGAACGCCGCGTCCTGCGCGTAGCGGTAATTGATGCTGATGGTGCAAAAGCCAGCTTCGGCGAGAAAAACGCAGTCTTCCAGATACTTGCCGTACTGCGTCCAGCCGCCGCCGTGAATGTGGATCACCGCCGCTCGAGGGGCGCTGGGGCTGGCGGGGCGCAGGACATCCAACAGGTGCGCTCGAGTGCTGATCGGGCCGTAAGCCACGTCGCGCATCGACTCGAGCGCGACGGCTGAATCAAAGGTGGTGTCAGGGCTGAACTCGAGCATCGGTGCTGATTCTAATGGCAGGGACTCGAGCCGCTGTCGCTGAAGGTTTTGCCTGCGACGGGTACGAAGCGCCACGAGTACGAAGCGGCGTTCAGCGTCAGTTTCATCACGCCCCACGTTTGGGCGTTCCTGACTTCGCTGTTGGCTTTTGTACCAAAAAATCCGCGCAGTCCCGCACCGCCCGTGCCGACGACGAATTGCCTGATTCCTCGAGCCGCATCGTTTTTGCCACTCGGGGTCTGCGGCGCGAAGCGCTCAAAGTCGTGATCGTGACCATTGATGATCGCCTCCACACCAGCCCTGTAAAGCGCATCCCACACGGCGCTCGAGCGCGGGTCGGAGCCGTGAAGGCCAGAACTAAAACGCGGGTGATGCCAGATGCTGAGGCTGCATTTGGCGGGATTGGCTTTTAATTCAGCCTCGAGCCACCTGAGTTGCGGGCTGCCCACGCCCATGTCCACGCTGCTGTTGAGCGCGATGATCCGCCACGCACCGAGCGTGAAGGCGTAATAGCCCAGTCCAGCCTCGCCCGCTCGAGCGCCGAAGTACGCGTAATACGCCGCAGCGTTTTTGGTGTTGTAATCGTGGTTGCCGGGCGTCGGACTCGTGCGGTCTAAAAAGCGTCCCCACGTCGGCGCGTAGCAACCCTCAAAATTCGCGCTCGAGCCGTCCTCGTAGGCGTTGTCGCCAGCCGTGAAGACCGTGCCCGCGATGTTGTCTAAGAGCGCCGCCGTTTGGCTGTCCCCGTCAAACCCGCACGAGGCAATGTCGCCCGCGCCGACCAGTACGGCACTTGCGGGGGCAGCCGCCGTGCTGATCGGCTCGAGGGTCGTGATGGTCAGTGCGGCGAACAGTCCGGCCGCGAGGAGGATTCGGGTCATCTCAAAACGAACTGTAGCTGATCTGGGTCAGCCGCGCACCTACCGCTCCAAAGCCAGTCTGTGACCACCTGCCGCGCTGCCAGCCATTGGTATGCGACAATGAAGCCATGGACTTATCGGCGTTTCTCGAGGAGTTCAAGCTCGAGGCCTTCGAGCATCTCGAGAAGCTGGGCAGTGGCCTGCTGGCACTGGAGCGCACACCGCAGGACGCGGAATTGATTCGCAAGCTCTTCCTGAGCGCCCACACGATCAAGGGCGGCGCGAGTATGCTCGAGTTGCGGGCCTTAAAAACCCTGACCCACGCTTTTGAAGACGTGCTGGCGCGGCTGCGCGAGGGTAAAGCCAGCGCCGACACCGCGACCGTGACGCTGCTGCTGCGCGTCACCGACGAGATCAAGCAAATTGTGGAATCAAATCCGACAATTGAGACGCCCGACCCGTCAACGCAGGAGTTGATCGAAGCATTACGGAGCTTGGCTCGAGGCGAGTTGCCAGCTCGCCCGCGAGACGAAGTGGCTGTCACACAACCAATTCCTCAAACACTCGAGCCTCCTCCCAATCCCCTGCCCGCAGTGACCGTCCACCGCGCCGCGATCCTCGAGCCGTCCGAAACGGCGCGTCTGCTGCTGAAATTGCAACTCGAGGCACTGGATTGGATCGTCACCGCCTGCGATTCGCCAGAGCATCTGCTGGAAGCCGCCGCGCACAGTGCGCTCGTCATCGTGCCGCTTGAGCCGCCGGGCGGTGTGGATGGCTTCGCGCTGGCTGGCAGATTGCGCGACCAGCATCCCGCGCTTGAGATCGCGCTCAGTGTGCTCGAGTGCAGCGACGTGGAACGACTCGAGGCTGAAGGTTTGGGCGTGCGAATCGTGACGCTGACGGCTTGGAATGAAAACCCGTACTGGCGTTGGTCGGCAACTGGAAGCGCGAGGTGAACGATCAACGGATCGTGCTGTTCGACGACAGCAGCCTGATGCGTCGCCTGCTGACGGGGCTGCTCGGCGAAGCCGGGTATCACGATGTGACGGCGTTTGGCACACTGGCTGAAGGCTGGGCGTATTTGGATCAAACCGACGTGCAACTCAACCTGATCCTAATGGACAAAGCCATGCCGGACGGGGACGGCATCGACGCGATCAAACGCATCCGCGAAACCCCGCACTTGGCTGATAAACCAATCATCATGGTCACTGGCTTTAACGACCGCGATACACTGAGATCAGCTTTTGATGCGGGCGCAACGGATTTCATCAACAAATCTTTTGATGAAACCGAACTGCAAACCCGCGTTCGCAGCGCCCTGAAACTCGATGCGGCCCTGACGGCCTTTAAGAACCGCGAATCTGAGCTTTACCTGCTGACCGCGCAACTGAAAACCGCCAATCAGCAGCTCAGACGCCAGAGCCTGACCGACGGACTGACGGGCGTGGCCAACCGCCGCCACTTCGATCTGGCCCTCGATCACCTGTGGCTCGAGGCGGTGCAAAACGGTTTGAGCGTCGCAGTCGCCATGCTGGATGTCGATCACTTCAAGCTCTACAACGACTCTTTCGGGCATGGCATGGGCGATGAGTGCCTGCGGGCCGTCGCCAGTCAACTGGAAGACGTGGTGCAGGGCGCAGGCGGGACAGACCGCGACCTGATCGCCCGTTACGGCGGCGAGGAGTTCGCCGCGATTCTGCTCACCGAGCGAGATCAGGCAACGCTGGTTGCCAATTCCCTGCGCGGCGCAATCGAAGACATGCAGCGCCCGCACCCGCGCTCGAGCACCGGCCGCGTCGTCACGGTCAGCGTGGGCTTGGCAGTCGCCACGCCCAGCCTCGGCTCGAGTCCAGTCGCACTGTGCGCCGCTGCGGACACCGCGCTATACGCCGCCAAGAACGCGGGGCGCAACCGCGTGGTCATCAGCGATTAGCTGTACAGCGTCTCGAGCAGCGGTAGAATCCTCAGCATGTTCTTCATGCGTCGCCAGCCCGCTGCTCCAAGCTTCCTCAAGCCCGAGTCCACCAACGCCTTTCGGGTGCGGGTCAGAACGGCGCGGCGCGGGGAGATCATCGAGGTGCGCTTGACCAAATCCGGCGATATTTCACCCGGTGAGGGCGGTGGGTATTACGTTCGGAAAGTCTTGGTCGGCGCGACGCATTTCGACCGCGCAACGCTAGAGATCAGTTGGGGCGCGAATTACGCCAAGCCCGTCGTGACCGTCGATGGCGGCGAAGCGATTCCTTTGAGCGAGTGGCAGTGAACCCGTCTATTCTTGAAAGATTGAGTTTTTACAAGCTCAATCTAAAGTTGCTCAAATACAAGCAGTACCTCGAGTGACCGCATATAAAAAGCAGTGAGACTCGAGACGGACTGAGTTGAAAACGGTGTGGATTCTCCTCTGCGTCTCGAGATACAGCACGCTTTTGGCGTGGGGCTGCGCGGTTGTAGGGGCGCAACATGTTGCGCCCCTACGGGTCGTCACTCGCACACTCGGAGAATTTAAACTCCAGCCTCGAGTCCCACTTAACTTGTGCTTGCCTTAGGGCGGTTTGCAAATACGTTGTCGCACTTCGTGCGCTCACTCCATTGCAAACCGCCCGTTGTTTCCACTCGGTTTCCTCGAAAATAGTTGACATAAACCCCGTCAACCATTTTGAAATTTGCCTTAGGCTTTGCCCGCGCTGCCCAGCACTTTCATTCGGTGCGACGCGATTTCCTTCATCAAGTCCCTTGACGGGCCCAGAATCTTGCGCGGATCGAATTCTTTGGGCGAGGCGTTCAGCACCTCGCGCACGGCGGTCGTGAACGCCAAGCGCAGGTCGGTATCGATGTTGACCTTGGCGATGCCGTGCTGCGTGCTGAGCGACACGTCCTCGTCGTGAATTCCGGCTGCTTCACCAATCACGCCGCCACTGGCTTTGAAGCGCTCGGTCAGCCACGCGGGAACGCCGCTCGCGCCGTGCATCACCAGCGGAATTGGGGTCAGCGCCGCGATGCGCTCGATGCGGGCGTGATCGATAAACGGGCGGCCCTTGCCTTTGTACGCGCCGTGCGACGTGCCAATTGCCACAGCGAGGTAATCGATGCCCGTGCGCCGGATGAACTCCAGAGCTTCCTCTGGATTGGTCAGGAAGGCGTCCTCGGCGGAGACATCGACATGCTCTTCAATGCCACCTAAACGCCCCAACTCGGCTTCGACGGTCACGCCTCTGGCGTGGGCCATATCGACGACTTCCTTGGTGACGCGGATGTTCTCTTCAAACGCGTCGTGCGACGCGTCGATCATCACGCTGGTGAACCCCGCATCAATCGCGGTTTTGCAGCTTTCAAAGCTTGACCCGTGATCCAAGTGAATCGCCACGGGCACACTGACGCGCCCCGCCATATCCGCGATCAGGTGCGCTAGATTCTCTGTGCCGGCATATTTACGAGCGCCCTCGGAGATTTGCAGGATCACTGGGCTGTTCAAACTTTGCGCGGCCTCGAGCACCGCTTGGGTCGTTTCTAAATTATTGGTGTTGAACGCACCAACGCCGTACTTGCCCGCTCGCGCCGCGTTGAGGATGACTCCACCTGTGACCAATGGCATATGCACTCCAGTCGAATCTTGGATTTTGTTTGACGGCTGAACACCAGAGCCGTAGCCTGCATCGTATCGCACTGCGGCTTAGCGGCGGCCAAACAGGCGTTCTGTCGGTTAACGGCGAGCAAGGCAAAGCCTCGAGCAAAAACCTGACTCTGGACTCGAGCGGTACTGGTGTGCGACCCGCGCTGACCTCGAGAAACTGACCCTCAAGTCATTTGATCGTGCATTTATTCCATGCCCAGCGCGTGACCGACCATTTGCGTTGCAGGTTCTGGTAGGCGACCGCCTCGGCGGTGCGAATCGCATCGTCGCGCCGCAGGGTCAGGCAGACGTGGTAATTGATGCCGGCCACGACTTGAGACTGGGCTTTGTTGATCGATTTCAATGTGTACTTGCCGGACATCTGCGAGTTCTGACTCATCAGCGCGTAGCGGGCCGCGAGGATCACCATCGGGTCAGCGGTGCTGATCGGGCTGTACCCGCCAGTGACCTGCGCGACGACCGCCACTCCCCCCAGCGATAGCAAACCGACGATCAAAGCGGCTCGAGTGTGATTCATTTGAATTTGAGTGTACGCCTCAGCAGCGCTTGTCTCAAGTGTTTTTAACGCACGCTCACGCACCTGAACCCCAAGTCTTTAGACTTTACTTCGTGAAAAACCTGATCGCGTTGACGATAGCCGCCGCCAGCATCGCGCTGCCCAGTGCTCGAGCCGCCGAGCTAAACCTGTATTACAATTTTGCCGAGGTGCGCGACGCGGTGACGCTGACGGGCGGACGTTTTGACTGGACACCGAGCGCGGATGTCGGCGCGTTTCTGATTCCCGGCAGCTTGGAACTCGAGTACCCGGAACTGCTTAACATGACATTGCTGCCCCCGAGCGGCAGTCTCTTGGGGGCCTTCGAGGGGCGCGAGGTGCTTTTGAAAATTGGCGATGCAGCGCCGGTCAAAGCCAAGGTCATTCGCGCCGACATCGGACTATTTGAAGTGAACGGTCAGTACATCCAAGCCAGCGCTTCGCAGGTGATTTTCCCGTCGCTCGAGGGGGTGCGTTTCGCACCGACGTACTCGTGGCAGTACGGCGGGGCGGGCGGCAAGGCGAATTTGACGTACCTGACGAGAGCGCTGAGCTGGTCGCCGCGTTACACATTAACAATCAAAGACAACGCGGCCAACTTGAGCGCGTGGGCGGACATCAACAACGCCTCGAAGCTCGAGTACAACGCGCCGAGTGCCGCATTGATCGCGGGTCAGGTCAACATCGTTGCAAACGATGACGGTTTCGCTCGCCCGCAAACAGCAGCGTTCGCCGAGCGGGCTTCATCCGACAGCGTGCAAGCCAGCGGCGAGCTGGGCGGTTTGCAAACCTTCAAATACGCGAAGCCCGTGACGCTGTTGCCCAAAACCATGACCAGCTTGCCGTTCGTCAACACCAAAGCAACTGTCGAGCGAGTATTGGAGTACCGCAGCGGTTTCAATCCAAGCCCGAAACAGGTGATCCCGTTGCAGCGCGTGTACAACTTGAAAACCGACAGCGACCTGCCCGGCGGCGTGGTCACGATCCGCGAGGATGGGCGCGTTGTTGGGCAAGCGCGGATGAGCGACAATCCCAAAGCTGAGCCGGCCACGCTGAACCTCGGCGCGGACTTCGATCTACGGTTGACGCGCACCGTGCAGACGATCGAGCGCCTACAAAAAAGCGCGAAATACAAAGTCAGCTTTAGCTTGACCAACACCAAAACCAGAGCCGTGACCGTGCGCTTGTCTGAAAATCTGGGGCAGGACTTCACTTTGGAGCAAACGGTGCTGCCCGCATTTCGTAAAGTCGAGGGTGGTTTCACCTCGCAGGTGACGCTGCAACCCAATCAGCGGCTCGAGGCGAGTTACGTGGTGACGTACAAATACCCGTGAGTCACGAGTACAACGTCAAGCGATACTTGTAAGCGTTTCTCGAGCATCAAGTGCGGATTCTATGTAGGGGCGAACCTTGTGTTCGCCCGCAGATCAATAAGTGAATCTCGAGAACAAAAGGTGGTCAGTCACGGTTCTCGAATCACCTGCGAAACATCACCTAACGCCATGCTAGCGCATTCAAGCTCGAGATGCCTATCTTTACAGCACCTCGAGCTTTTTTATACCCGAGCGATGCCGTGGCTAAACCACATCACCGCTCGAGGCGTGTAGGACTCAAGGTTCACAGCGTCTCGAGCGGAGCGCGGGTTGCTAAGCCGAAGGCTTCACCGACCGCCGCGTAGGTCAGTTGCCCGTGACGGGTGTTGAGACCACGCAGCAACGCGGGATCGGTCTTCAATGCCTCGAGTCCGTGACCAGCCAGCTTGATCGCGTAGCCGATGGTTTGGTTGGTCAGTGCGAAGGTGCTGGTGCGCGGCACTGCGCCAGGCATGTTGGCCACGCCGTAATGCACCACGCCATCGATCACGTAAGTTGGGTCGTCGTGCGTAGTCGCGTGAATTGTTTCCACGCAACCGCCTTGATCCACAGCTACGTCCACGATCACGCTGCCTTCGGGCATGGTTTGGAGCATGTCTCTGGTAATCAAATGTGGGGCCCTTGCACCGGGAATCAGCACGCCGCCGATCACCAGATCAGCGCTTTTGATGACCTCGCGCACATTCGCTTCGTTGCTCGCAAAAGTCTGCACGCGCCCGCCGAAGATGTCGTCCAAGTACGCCAAGCGGCGATGCGAAACATCCATGATGATGACCCTCGCGCCCATGCCGACGGCCATCTTCGCGGCGTTCGTGCCGACCACGCCGCCGCCCAGAATCACGACCCGACCGGGGATCACGCCGGGCACACCGCCCAAAAGCACGCCGCGCCCGCCGTTGGGTTTGAGCAGGCAATCCGCCCCGACCTGCGGCGCGAGCCGCCCCGCGACCTCGGACATTGGCGTCAGCAGCGGCAAGCTGCCGTCCTCGAGCTGTACCGTTTCATAGGCAATGGCTGTCGTGCCACTGCTCAGCAGCACATCCGTCAGCGGGCGGTCTGCCGCAAGATGCAAGTACGTGAACAGCAGCAGGTCGCGGCGCAGAAACGCGAACTCCTCGTGAATCGGCTCTTTGACTTTGATGACCAGTTCACTTGCCCACGCAGTCGCGGCGTCTGGCACGATCTGAGCGCCCGCTGTGAGGTATTCGGCGTCGCTGATGCCGCTGCCGATGCCCGCGCCCTGCTGCACCAGCACCGTGTGCCCGCGACGGGTCAGCGTGGCCGCGCCACCGGGCGTCAATGCGACGCGGTTCTCTTTGACTTTGATTTCTTTGGGAACGCCAATAATCATGATTGCTCCTCGAGTCCCACCTGAACTAATCTGCCCCAGCAGTTTAGAAGCTAAAACGCGGCTCGAGAAGAGGTTTTGGGCGGTCAATCAGGCTGTTCACTTGCTGTTTGGCAGGCTAAACTGATCTCATGTCAACGAACGTAAATCCGCTGGACGATATCTCCTTGCGTCTGCTCGAGGAGTTGCAGCGCGATGCGCGGATCAGTTACAGCGCCTTGGCGCGGCGCGTGGGACTATCCACGCCGACGGTGATCGAGCGCATCAGGAAGCTCGAGGATGCTCAGATCATCACCGGGTACGGCGTGCGTTTGAATGCGGCCGCGCTCGGGCTGGGTGTGATCGCGCTGATCGAAGTGAAGACCAATCCGACGCAGTACCCCAAAGTCCTCGAGTTCGCCCGCACGGTCGAAGCGGTGCGCGAGTGCTACTTCGTCACCGGCGATAACAGTTTCATGGCGCGGATTTTGGTCAAATCGATCGACGAGTTGCAAGGTCTGATAGAGAAAATGGGGATGTTCGGCGCGACGCGCACCAGCGTCGTGTTGTCGCAACCGATTGTCAAGGATTTTCTGGACATCGCCAGCATGAGCGGCATCAGCATGAAGCGGGCGTGAGCGGCGCGTGTGGCAGTACATAAAGCCACATTTGAACGCGACATTCCCTTGGTGCGCTAGATTCTCGCGCTGCGTGCTGCACAGCGCTCAATGTCTAATGAGACATTTCTCACGGTCACTTCACGCGCTTACGCGCTCAGACCGTAGACTCGAAACTGGAAAAATGCGTCAAGCCAATGGCTTGCGTGGCTGGGAAAAATCTCTGGGGGTTCTTTTGAAGGTATTACAAGGTCTTTTGCTGGCGCTGTTCGTATTCACCTCGGTCTCGCTCGCGCAAACCGCTCCAGCGGCCACACCCTCCACAATCATCGACGACATCATCGTGCAGGGCCCGCAAGGCTCGAGCGTCAATGAGACGCTAGTTGGGCTGGTCAAGGTTTCGATCACCGTGTCGATCGGCGATCCGCTGACCGATTTGAAGCCCGACGAGTTGCGGGCGCAGATTCTGGAAACTGGTTTTTTCAAGGAAGTCAAATCAGAAGTCGTCGTGCGCGACGGACGCAATGTGCTCGTCATCACCGTCGAGGAAAACCCGACGGTCAGCGAGGTCAAATTTACGGGCAATAGTTTAGTGCCCAGCGAGCAACTGACGCGTTTTTTGGATCAGAATTTCAACGTCGCCCCCGGCGTGGTCGTCAACAACGGCAAGCTCGAGCAGGCGCGGCAAGCCATCGCGCAGGCGTACCGTCAACTGCTGCCGTTCACGCCGGATGTGAAACTGACGATCAGCGCTCCCGTGAGCGGCAAGGTCAGCGTGACCTTCGCCATCACTGAAAACGCCGAGCTGAAAACCGTCAAGGTGACGGGCGCGACCCTCGTGCCGACCGCTGATTTGGAAACGCTTTTCAAGGGACTGACTACTGCTGGTAAGTTTGACGCTCGAGCCTACTTGGAGACCGTGCGGGCCGCGCAAGCCTTGTATGTCGCCAAGGGTTTCAGGGGCAGCGGCCCCAACTTGGAGCAGACTGAATTGGTGGACGGCACACTGACCGTCGTCATCACCGAGCTGAAAATCGCTGCGCTGGACGCAACCGCGTTGGGGATCGACCCAGCCACATTGTCCCTCAAAGTCGGCGATTTTTTTAATTACAACAAGCTAATCCTCGAGACACAAGGGCTAGCCAAAGGGCGCAATCAGCAGGTTGGTATCAAAATCGAAGCTGTCAGCGACGACAGTGTGATCGTCACGTTCACTTTGGAAGACGCGCCCGCCGGGCCGATCACCTCGATCGTCATTAATGGCAACACCGCGATCAAAACCGCTGATTTGGTGAAAGTCTTGCAGCAAAAAATCGGTGATACCTACAACGCCCAAGTCGCGCAGGAAGTCGATTTTCCAGCGCTCTCCCAAGCTTATCAGGCGGCCGGTTTCGCGCTCGCCTCCAACGGTAAAGTCTCGTACCGCGATGGTGTGTACACGATTGATTTACTCGAGCAGAAACTGATCGGTTACGAGTTGGTCTGGCGTGGAGCGCACAAGACCGTGGATCGCGTGGTGCTGCGCGAGTTGCCCCCGACGGGCGGTTTGCTAGACTTGAACAAATTGCGAGCGGGTTTCAGGAAAGTGCAGGAGCTGGGGATCCTCAAAGACGCTCGTTTGGACTTCAAGCAACCCGATCCGAGCAAACCAGACGAGGTCGTGCTGGTGCTGGACTTGGAGGAAGGCAGCAGCGTTCAGCTCTTGCCGGGCATCAGCTTCAACACCTTGGAAGGCTTCGCGGGCAGTTTGCAGTACACCGACACCAATGCGTGGGGATTGGGTCACAAAATCAGCGGTTCCTTTCAAGCCTCGCCGAGCGACGCCGGGCAGTTTTTGTCCGGCGGCGCGTCGTACAGCATTCCGTGGCTGGACGTAGATTTTCTAGATTTCCGCACTGTTCGCACCGAGTTTGGGATCTACCTATCAACCAGCGTCAACGGCGGTCTTAGGGTTGGTGATAATACGAATCCACTCATTGGCGTGGATAATCCGTTGACGCCAGACATCAACGAAGCAACCGATGCTGCCTCGCAACGCAAATACTCGACGCGCAGCACGGGCTTCGGAGTCAACCTCTCGAGACCACTGCTGCCCAACCTGACCGCCCGATTCTCGCTCGACTTTCAGTACGAGCAAAATTATTTGGAGCGCAAAGACAACACGCTCTACCCGACCGCCGACGCGACCGCGCTGGCGCTGCTGCCGACCGATAACATCACGGTCTTCACGCAGGTCGCTGCGGAGTACAACACCAAGAACCGCATCGACTTCCCAACTGCTGGCATCGTCGTTAACGGCAGCGTCGGTTACGGCTTCGGTACGGAAGGGCTGGGCACAGCCACGCCATCGCCGCTGTCATGGACGCAGGGGCAACTCGGTTTCAAAACCTATCTAGGACTCGGTTGGGACGGTGCGGGCAAGATCGGCATTGGCGGCGACGACCGCAACTTCGCGCTGGCGTTCAGGTTCAACACCGGCGCTCTGCTCGGGAACGCGCCCAGCAACCGCGCCTTCAGAATTGGCGGCTCGAGCGGCAGCGACGCCTTGAGCTTGCGCGGTTACGACTTTCAGGATTTGCGCGGCGATGTGTACTACACGGGGTCTTTAGAGCTGCGCTACGACTTTGGTTTGCGTACCTCGTTCACGTATGGCTTACTCGGCATCGTCTGGGTGGATTTCGGCAACGCGTGGGGTGGCGACAACGCATTCAGGAAAACGGGCATTGGCGAGGGCATCCAGTTCGGTTACGGCATTGGGGCGCAGATCAACCTCGGCTTTGGCGGCTTTCAGTTGCCCGCGATCCGCTTGGATTACGGGTTCAGTGCGCTCAATCCCGGCGGACGCTTTTACTTCAGGCTCGGCTTTCCGTTCTAAGCGCTTTTCTCGAGGGGAGATGGGCGGCGCGATGGTTGCGCCGTCCGTTTTTACGCACTCAAGAGGTCAAACAGCGTCGTTATTTTGAAGACATCAAGCTCGAGAGAACTGGATTCCTAACTACTGGACAGAAGTGGGATCACGTCGTCCAGCACGAGCCTCCCAGCGCACCCAGATAACAAGATTTGCCGCAACGTATCCAACCCCACCCTGAACACGCTCCTCGGCGGTGACCCGTTCTTCTTCAACGCAAT
>JANYHH010000102.1 GCA_025359505.1 Deinococcales bacterium | reverse complement strand
ATGTCAATGAGTTTGTGAAGCTTGCTGGGGTGTTCGCGGCGCGGGTCAGGGAAGTCTTGGAAGTGTTCGATGATGCTGGGAATAGAATTGTTTTTCATGCACTCAAGCTAGCAAGTTACTTGGTGCGTTTGCCCTAGGTGGTTCGTGAACCCTTATGCGTTGTACGACGGCGCTCTGATCGCCACGAAGACCCCGATCAGCAGTAGCGCCGCGCCGATGATGGTCAGCACGCCCGGAACCTCATTGAAGAGGATCACCGCCGCGACCGAACTCCCAATCGGCTCGAGCAGAATCACCATCGTGACAATCGCGGGGTTCAGGTAGCGCACCGCCCAGTTGAAGCTGGTGTGACCGATGACTTGCGGTACGAGTCCCAGCAGCGCGATCCATAAATACGTCTCGAGTGGGTAGCCGATGTACGACACGCCGAACAGAACAGGCAATGGCGCGAGGACGACAGCGGCGGTGGTGTACGCAATGCCCGTGTACGCGCTCAGGCTCAGCCCGTGCCCCTGAGCGGCTTTCCCAAGTAAGTAATAGCTCGAGACAGCGAACGCGCCGAGCAGTGCCAGACCATTGCCGAGCAGCGGATTTGAAAACGCATTGCTCGAGGAAGTGTTACTACCCACAGCGCCATCGCCAACCGCGACCAGCACGCCACCCGCGAAGGCGATGCCGATGCCGACAATCACGCCCCTCGCCGGGATCTGCTTCCAGACCAGCCACGCGAACAGGGACAGCCAAATCGGGTTGGTCGTGACAATCGCGGTGCTGCTGGCGACACTGGTGAACGACAGGCTGCTGATCCAGAACGCGAAGTGGGCTGATAAACCAATGCCCGCCGCGACCGCTAACCACAGTGCTTTCCCAAAAACTCGAGGCTCGAGGTTGCGGCGTTCGCGCCGCACGCCAGCGAAGCCGAACGGGGCGGTCAGCAGGCTCGCCACGGCGATGCGTCCAGCGGCGATCAGCACGCCGAACGCGCCGCTGGTGCTGCCGGACGAATCCCGCGCATAGCGAATGAAAATCGCGCTCATCGACACGGCCAGCACGCCCAGCGTCAAAACCGCGATCAATTTGGCTCGAGGTGGCTGAGCGGGAACAGCTTGGCTCGAGGTCACGCGATGCAGTGTAACAAAGGGTAATCTTTGAAGCGCGTCACATCCAATTCTCGTCAAGCTCGAGTTGAATGCTCCCATGATGACCAATTTTGCTCGGGGGGCGCTGCTGACCCTGATGACCTCGAGCCTCGCGCTTGCCGCACCATTGCCGCTGCAAGCCATGCCAGACGCGTACTTGGGGCAAGCATCTGCAACGCTGATCCCGCCACCGCAGCAAGTCAAGCTCGAGGCGGGCGCACTGCCACTCGACGGACTGAGCATCGCGGTAGCTGGCAATGTCGAAACGCTGGGCTGGGCAGCGCGAGACGTGAATTTGGAGCTGAGCAATCGCGGGTTGAAACCACTGTCACTCGCGGGAACGGGCAAACAAATTCGCATCGGCACGCTCCAAGATGCAGCGCTCAGCAAGGAAGCGCAGGCTCGAGGCTTAACGCCCGACAAAGCTGAGGGCTACGCGCTATGGGTGGATGCAAACGGCGCGGGCATCGTCGGTTTCGACGCAATCGGCGCGTACAGGGGCGCTCAGACACTTCGTCAACTCGTCTCGAGCAGCGGCTTGCGGTTCGCCGCCATCAAGGACGCGCCCGCGCTGCAAACTCGAGTGGCGATGATTTACTTGGACGCGTACTCCAAAGGCGTCAACGATTTTCTGATCCCGATGCTGGCGCGGCTCAAATTTAACAGCGTGCTGGTGATGACCGATTACGTGCGCTGGGACGCGTCAAAACCGATGTGGCATCCGAACGGTGCGACCAAAGAAGAAGCCGTGCGGGTCGCGGAGCTGATCCGCACGAACGGCATGAAAGCCATTCCGCTTTTGGAGACGCCGGGGCACGCGCAGTGGTTCTTTTATGGCGGCGCGAACCGCGACCTGCTGCAAGACCCGACCTCCACCAATCCGTACTCTTATGACACCCTCAACCCGCGCACCTATGAAATCATCCTGCCAATCCTCAAAGAGATCGTCGATGTCTTCAAACCCGAGTTCATCCACATCGGTCACGACGAAGTTGCCCCCACGGATCGAGATCGCTTTCCCGGTCGCCCCGATGGACAAGCGATTGGCTTGGAGAAGCTATTCACCGATCACGCCGTCAAACTACACGATTACCTTGCTGGATTGGGCGTGGAGACGATGATCTGGCACGACGTGGCGCTGTCCCCCGCGTACCGCGACAAGATTCTGCCCGCCCTGCCCAAGGACATCGTGATCTGCGTGTGGCAGTACATCCCAGCCAGCGATTACCCCGCGCTGAGCGACGCGCAATCGCAGGGCTTCAGGGTCATCGGCTCGAGCTGGTTCGCGGCTGGCAATCCCGAAACGATGGCCAAAGCCGCGCAGCGCGTGAGCGCGTTTGGCGCGATGCAAACCCGCTGGAGCGGCTATTTCGGCAATCCGACGATGATCGACGGTCAAACCGAGCAGGGCGTCGCTTATGTCAACGCTGGCTCGAGTTTCTGGAACCCCGATGCCCCAGCCGTCACGACGCTCGAGGCGGCCAGCCGTTACCGCGACGCGTACCGACCCGCGAAGCTCAGCGCGGTCGCAGGCAGAACGGTTGACCTGTCAGCGGCCGTGACCCGTTCCTTGAGTGATCCCGACGAGCAAGGCTGGATTCAGCGCGGCCCGAGCATCGACCTATCCAGCTTCCCAACAGGCGCAACGCGACTGGGCGGGTACGCCTTCAACATCAGCGGCGCTGTCATGCTCAAAGGCACTCGTGCGGGCGCGGACACCCTGCCCGACACCGTGACGCTCGAGGTGAACAGCACCGCCAGCAGCATCGCGTTTTTGCATACCTCAGGCTGGCTCAGCCCACTGACCAGTCCGCGCACCAGAATCGGCGCGTATAAAATCAATTACACAGACGGCACATCCGCCACGCAGCCCCTCGAGTACGGTCGTCAGATCACCGCGTGGACGGACACCGTGATTAAAACCCTGATCCTAGAATCCGTCTGGAGGGGACGCACGAAGGAAAATCTCGAGGTCGGCGTCAGTGTGTTCGTCTGGCAGAACCCCAGCCCCACCAAAACGATTCAAACCATCGAGTTCTCTTCCGCTGGCGTGCAAAGCAATCCCGTGCTGATCGGCATGACGCTATTCGACGGGCCGCTCTAAATAGCAGCAAGCTCGAGTGTGGTGGGATACTGGCGCTCGAGGTGCTTTGATGTTCACACCATTTCCCAATCTTGAAACCGCGCAAGCGCTAGCGCTCGAGCATGGTTTGCGGCAGCGGGCGGTGGCGTACATCACGAGGGGAGCTGAACTGCTGGTCTTCGATCACGACGCCGCGTACCCAACGGCGGGCACGCAAGTTCCGGCGGGCGGACTCGAGGCTGGTGAAACGCCGATGATCGCAGCCGTGCGCGAAGCGTTCGAGGAAACTGGACTCGAGGGATTGCACTCAAAGGCTTACTTAGGTTCTGGACTGTATGAAAACGGCTTGCTGCGACAAATCTGGCATTTTTGCTGGCTCGAGGTGACACAAACTACCCGTAGGGGTGAGGATAGCCTCGCCCCTACCGCCATATTGCCCGACGCGTGGCAACACCGCGCCGAAGAAGGCCCGAACGGCGACGGTTACACCTTCCATCACCGCTTCGAGCCGCTCGAGACCGTCGTGCTGCATTACGACATGGACGCGCTGCTGCCCGAACTCTGGGCGGCAATGGGCTTCACGATAGTCGAGAAAGCCGTGTGCTTCGTCACTCGAGGCGCAAACGAATTGCTGGTCTTCACGGGTCACAACGACGGCGGGGTTCACGTGCCGCGCGGCACACTCGAGCTGGGCGAGTCACCGCTCGAGGCGGCAAAGCGCGAGTTGTTTGAAGAGAGCGGTTTGCAAATTGACCACGCGGTTTCGCTCGGACGCAGCAGTTTCCAACTCGCTCGAGCGGTGCGCGACAAATACCCGCCAGATCACTCGAAGCAGCGCCAAGTCTGGCTTTACCACCACCTGCATTTCACCGCGCCGCCAGACGCGCCGGACGCGTGGACGCACCGCGTCAGCGCTGGCTCGAGCGACGCTGGACGCTTGTATCACTACAGCTTCCAGCCGCTCGAGACGGTCGAGTTAGCGCACGAGATGGGCGTTGGACTGCAAGCCTTAATGCCCAACCGCTCGAGGACACCATTGCGCCCGTGCGTGGTCTGTTACGTCACTCGAGGCGCTGGAGATGATCTCGAGTTGCTGCTTTTCACTGGGCATCCTTGGGGCGGCGTACAGGTCGTCGCGGGCGGCATCGACGCGGGCGAAACCCCGCTCGAGGCAGCACGGCGCGAATTGCTCGAGGAGAGCGGGCTGCGGCTGACGGATGGCGCGTATCTAGGCCAGCACGATTACTTTGTGCGGCTCGAGGGGCTGCAAGCGCATGAGGCGCGGTACTGCTATCACTTCCACGTGACACACGAGTTACCGGACGCTTGGGTTCACACAGTCTCGAGCGGCGAATCAGACAAGGGACTCGAGTACCAGTTTGACTGGGTGCGGGTCAGAGACGTGAAGCTGGACTGGGAGTTGGGCGAGTTCCTGCCGCTGCTCGAGGAAAGGGAGAACCATGATTGACGCATGGCCGAGGCAACCGCAAAGTCCGGTTCTCGAGGAGTTGATGAGTCGGCTGCCTGTCGTGGCGGGCGAACATGCAGTTCGCCCCTACCAAAACCGTGTTATGTGCGAGCGTTTGCATCTCACTCGTAGGGGCGAACCCTAGTGTTCGCCCGTGCAACGCTTCGACGACGACGTGGAAACGACCTGTTGACCTTAGACGCATGGCTCGAGCAATGGCAATTGCGACACAGGTTGTGCCGCAATTCAAGATAGCTGAAATTTCGCATTTGTCGCACAGCTTGCGCGACAAATCCCTCTCGAGTCTGACCTGCCCAGCATCGCGCAGCTCGAGGCGGAATTGGCGCGGTTGGGCGATGCGCTGTGAACGCGTCGCAACGCTTGTAGAATGACGTTATGAGAAGGAGGGGCGACCATGACCGTATCGCTGCTACAAGCCAAAGCGAATCTCGAGGAGCTGCTGCTGAAAGCCGCCGCTGGGGAAAGCGTGGTGATCGCGCTTGAGGATATGAAGGATTACTCGAGCATAAGTAAGATGTGAGAAATCTCAGGCAGACTGTTGGAATCTGGACTTGATGAAAAAATTCTTTCGGTACGGACTTCTGATTGCTTTGATTTTCGGCAGCATTACATTCGGAGTTTACAAATTTTTTGAAAGAGTCGATAACGCTCTAGATTTCAACGGTTCCATAATATTAAAACGTTATTTATCAAAAGACAGATCGAAAGAAATAGTTGTTTTCTCTATTGACGGTGGAGCAACAGGCTCAGACGGAAATTACCAAATTGCTTTAGTCGCTCCCGGAGAGCGAGAACCCCATAAAAACGGAAAAAGGTTTTTCATAGGTGTTCCTGAAAATAACGATGTAGTCATTCCAGAAGTGGAGTGGGAAACCGATGAGTCAATCCGAGTGTATTTTAGCGGGCTAATCACTTTGTACAAACTCGAGCTTCGAGTGGGGAAAATAAACATCAATTACGGCGCTCGAGTAAATCGCAACAAATAGTCCAGAAGCTCGAAGTGGATTGGAAAACTTAATGATTTTTGTAAAAACTAAATCTTGGGAAGAGATCGAACGATCTTTTATCACGCTAACGTCGGCAGATGAATATTTTCTTCCTATGTTAGAACTCATCTCTCTCATTAAAAATTCCATTTATGCAATTGGGCTTTACCCAGCTACTTCAATGCACGCGTTGTTGATCTCGCAATCTGAAACGTTTGAGTTTCGCCACCAAGTCCTAAAAATCGAGTTGCAAAAATTAAAATTTCACTTTTCATATTCCGAAAGACACTCAATAAAACCTTTATTAGAACTCGAGAGTAGTCATCAGCAGGGATTTGAAACGCTCGAGTATTTTCTGAAACGGCGAAAATGGTTCTTAAAGTCCACAGGGGAAATAAAATGACTGATCTATCCAAATCCTACGATCCATTGTCCGTCGAGCCGTCGTGGGCTGAGCGCTGGTTCACGCAGCCGTTCAAAGCCGACGCAACCTCGAGCAAGCCGCCGTTTACCATCGTGATTCCGCCACCGAACGTCACGGGCAGTCTGCATTTGGGTCACGCGCTGGATAACACGATCATTGACGTGCTGACGCGCTTCAAGCGCTTGCAGGGCTTTGAAGCGCTGTACCTGCCCGGCACGGATCACGCGGGAATCAGCACGCAGGTCTTGGTGGAGAAAGAACTGGCGCTCGAGGGGAAGACGCGGCACGACATCGGCAGGGCGGCGTTTCTCGAGCGGGTCTGGGATTTCAAGGCGAAGAACGGTGGCACGATTCTGCGGCAGTTGCAGCGTTTGGGCGTCAGCGCAGATTGGACGCGGGAGCGCTTCACGATGGACGCGGGACTGTCCAGAGCGGTGCGGCGAGCGTTCGTGGAGTACGTGCAGCGCGGGCTGATTTACAAGGGCTTGCGGATCACGAATTGGGATCCGGTGGCGCAGACGGTCGTCAGTGATCTCGAGGTAGATCGTGAGGAGCGGCAGGGCAAGATGTACACGTTGTCTTACGCGCTCGAGAGCGGTGACGGCGCGATGCAAGTCGCCACTGTGCGCCCCGAGACGATCTTCGCGGATCAGGCGGTGGCGGTGCATCCCGATGACGAGCGCTACAAATCACTGATCGGGCAGCGCGTGCGAATTCCGCTGACGCCGCGCTTCGTGCCGATCATCGCGGACGAGAGCGTCGAAATGGCGTTTGGCACAGGTTGCTTGAAGATCACGCCCGCGCACGACCCGACGGATTTCGAGATCGGATTGCGCCACAACCTCGCCATGCCGAGCGTGATCGACAAATTCGCGCGGCTCGAGGGTGAACTCGTGCCGCAAGCATTTCAGGGCATGGATCGCTTCGATGCGCGAAAAGCGGTGGTCAAGGCGCTCGAGGCGGAGGGGCTGCTGATCGAAGCCAAGGATTACAAGGTCAGTCTGGGCTTGTCCGAGCGCACCAAGGAACCCGTCGAGCCGCTGCTGATGACGCAGTGGTGGTGCAACGTCAAACCGATGGCGCAGCGCGTTTTAGCGTGGCTCGAGGATGGCAGTATCAAACTCACGCCGGAGCGTCACGCGAAGGTCAACCGCGATTGGCTCGAGAACATCCGCGATTGGGCGATTGGGCGGCAGCTCTGGTGGGGGCATCAGATTCCAGTCTGGTACGACGCGGACGGCAAGATGTACCTGCCCGACCTCGAGAATCCAGATTTGGATTGCGACGCCGACCCGCGTTACGCACACCTCGAGTTGACGAGGGACGAGGACGTGCTGGACACGTGGTTCTCGAGCGCGTTGTGGCCGTTCAGCACCTTGGGCTGGCCCGACCAGACGCCAGACTTGGCGAAGTTCTACCCGAACAGCGTGCTCGTCACAGGTTACGACATTCTGTTCTTCTGGGTGGCTCGCATGGAAATGGCGGGTGCGGCGTTCACGGATCAGCCGCCGTTCCACACGGTGATGCTGCACGGGTTGTACTTGGACGCCAAGGGTCAGAAGATGTCCAAATCCAAAGGCAATGGCATCGACCCGCTCGAGCTGATGGACAAGTACGGCGCGGACGCCTGCCGCTTCGCGTGGGCGTACCTCAGCACCGGAGGGCAGGACATCAAGCACGACGAGCGGCGCTACGAGATGGGGCGCAACTTCGCCAACAAGCTCTGGAACGCCAGCAAATTTGCGATGAGTAACCTCGAGCTGCCCGAGGGCGCGTTCACCGGCCCAACGCTCGCGGATCGCTGGATCGTCTCGAGACTTGGCACGGCGATCACCGAATCAACGGCGCAACTCGAGGCTTACGACCTCGGCGCGGCGATCAGGACGATTTACAGTTTCGTCTGGGACGATTTCTGCGATTGGTACATCGAAGCCGCCAAGCCCGCGCTGAAAGCAGGCAACCCCTCGAGCCGCGAGATTCTGGCGCACACGCTGACCAGCATTTTGGAATTGCTGCACCCGTTCATGCCGTTTATCACCAGTGAGATTTACGCGGTGCTACACCCGCAGCGCGATCAGCTCAGCGTCGGCAACTGGCCCGAACCCGAAGCCGATTACACCGACCCCGGCGCTCTGCGCGAGTTCGGCACATTGCAAGACGCCATCGGCGCGGTGCGGGCGTTACGAAACGAACTGATGCTGCCACCCGGTCAGATGCTGACCGTGACGATTGACGGCGCGGGACTCGAGGCGGTCAGCAAAAACCTCGAGACGTTCGGCGCGATTGCTCGAGCCGAACTAGGTGAAGTTTCAGGCAAAGTCATCGCCGCCGTCGCGCCGAACCTCGAGATCAGATTGGCGCTCGAGGGACTGATCGAGATTGCGCCGTACTTGGAGCGGGCGAAGAAGAAAACCGTGGAGTTTGACAAGCAAGTCAAGCAAGCGCAGGGCAAGCTTGGCAACGAGGCGTTCGTGAAGAACGCACCGCCAGAAGTGCTGGAAGAGGAGCGCCGCCGGATCGAGGATTTCTCACAGCAACTCGAGCGTCTGCGGGCGGTACTGGCGCAGTTTGTATGAAAAAGTTGCAATTGGTGATCTTTTTCGTTTCTGTTGGCTTAATATCGATGCTTGTATTCGGTTTTTTACGATATCCTCAACTAACCTTACCGATTTTTTCTCAAAATCCTGATCTCATCTCACATAGGTCAGTCGAGTTCATTTTCGTTTTGACCCTTGTCGTCGTTTCTGTTTCGTTTTTGCTGAATCTATGGATCGGAGTTTTTGCCCATGAATTCGGGCATTTTATTGCAGGAATCTTTGTAAAATTTGAAGCTCAAGTGCTTATCATAGGTCCGTTGACTTGGCATCGAATCTCGGGCAAGTGGGAATTCAAGCTGTCTTCAGAGTGGCTAATTTTTGGTATGTACTTCGGTTTACCTCGAGATTTAATAAATTTGAATTCAAGGCTTGTGTGTTTACTCTTAGGTGGGGTTTTAGGCAATATTTTCATGTGTATTATCTTCTTGTCATTAATAATATCTAATAATGGTCTAGGTGACTTTAGAAATGATGTATTTGGCTATCAAAGAATTATTTCGGTATTTTTTTCATTAGGTTTTTTAGTTAATCTTACTTTAGTTGTCGGCAATTTAACGCCTATTAATGTCGATTTTGTAAAGTCTGATAGTTTTCACTTATTACGCGTTATAAAAAATGATCCTTACATAGCTCGTGATATCTCTATAAGTATTTTATTTAACTATATCAGTCAAGGTATAGAATCAGAGAATTGGGATCTAAGTGTTATAGAAACCGCAAATCTAACTGAAAAAAGCAGTTCTTATGTATATGCGCTAACTACTGGACAGAAGTGGGATCACGTCGTCCAGCACGAGCCTCCCAGCGCACCCAGATAACAAGATTTGCCGCAACGTATCCAACCCCACCCTGAACACGCTCCTCGGCGGTGACCCGTTCTTCTTCAACGCAATCC
>JANYHH010000093.1 GCA_025359505.1 Deinococcales bacterium | reverse complement strand
GGATTGCTTTAAGTAATCGTCGGTGAGGACGTAGACGATGGTGAACAGGTCGGTGAGAGTATGCTGGGTGAGAAGCTGGCGTGTACTTGACATACCGTCAGCTTCACCGTTTTACGTGAGTATCCCCTAGCACTCGACGTAACATATGGGTTTAACGTGGCCTAACCTGCTCCGCCGTCACGAGCTTCGGGTATGCCTTGCTGGGCTTACTCGCCCAGAGACCGCGTTACGGTTACGAAGTCGCCAAAGCGCTGCGTGCGCTTGGGGTTTGCAGTGACGGTTTTAAGTTACAGAGCTGCCAAGATCAACCAAGCTTTTATCACGACCCACGACAAAACGGTCGAAACCAAAGCGTGAAGCTCGAGACGTATGGCATAGGACTGCGCGTTTGTAAGGACGATCGAATTGCGAAAGCCCCACCGTGGGTCGTCGCTCATGCCCAATGAATTTCTGGACTCGAGTCACGATGAAAGCTTAAAAATCAACTTTGGCGAGCCTCCAAAGTTAGAGTTCAATGTGAAATCTTAAAACGACTGACCACGCCGATCAGTCAATCTCGAGCGCAACTCGGGCTGCGATTGGTGAGTCAACCCATCATTCAGTTACCGTTCAGTTTGACCTCAGCCAGTGATTAGATTGAGAATTCAAACTCAATCATGGCTCAGAAATCTAAACGCATTTTGCCGCCAGAAAGCTGGTTTCTCCCCACCGAGGATCGCAACTCGCGCCGCCGCGCTCAGCGTCGCTTGGAGCACAAAGGCAGCCTCGAGAGTCGGGGCGGGGCGAAGCTCCCCGGTTCTCAACTCGAGATTGCCGCCGCTGCCGATTGAGCGGCTTCAAGCGAGGGCGGTGCTCGAGCGCAAACTCGAGCGCCGCTTTATTTAATCCTCGTCGCCGCCCGTGGCAGTCGCTCGCTGCCCGGCCATCCACTCGAGTCCCGCCCAGATGAACTCTTGGATATCGCCGTCCAGCACGTTAGCGGGGTCAAAGCGCATCACGCCCGTGCGGTGGTCTTTGACGTATTGCTTGTCCAGCACGTAGCTTCTGATTTGGCTACCCCACTCGATACTTTTTTGCTGACCGCGAAGACGTTCCTCAATGGCGCGTTTCTTTTTCATTTCCATTTCAAACAAGCGGCTGCGTAGAACCGTGAAGGCTTTGTCTTTGTTTTTCAGTTGACTGCGCCCGTCTTGGCAGACGACGACGATCATGTCTGGCGTGCCGGCTTTGTAGGTCAGACGCACCGCGCTGTCGGTGGTGTTGACGCCCTGCCCGCCGTGGCCACCAGCCCTGAAAACATCAATCCGCACATCGGCTAAGTTGATTTCGACTTCCGAAGCGTCCTCGATTTCGGGCAGGATCTCAATGCCGCAAAACGATGTGTGTCGCCTCGAGTTGCCGTCGAAGGGTGAGACGCGCACCAGACGATGAACACCGTTCTCGGGGCGCAATAAGCCATACGCCCGCTCGCCGCGCACGATCAGCTCGGCGTTGGTGATGCCCGCCTGCTCGCCGTCACTGACATCCAGCAATTCCGTCGTGAAGCCGTTGCGCTCCGCGAAGCGCGTAATCATTCGCAGTATCATCCCCGCCCAGTCTTGACTTTCCGTGCCGCCCGCACCGGGTTTGATGGTGATGATCGCCGGGGCGTCGGCGTGCGGATCGTTGAACAGCGTTTCCTTGTACAGCGCGTCCACGCGAGTCGCGGCATCCAGTACGTCACCCTCGAGCGACTGTTTCTCTTCGTCAGAGGCGATCTCGAGCATTTCAAACAAGCCGTTGACATCGCCCTCTAAACCGTTGTAATCGTCCACCACGCGCCGCAGCGCTGTCGCTTCCTTGGTGACTTTGCGGGCATTGTCCGCATCGTTCCACAGGGTCGGTTCTTCGATTTGCGCGTCTAGTACAATCAAACGCTGCGTTTTGCCGGGGATGTCAAAGATACCCCCGGAGGGCGTCAAGTTTCTCTTGTAATTCGGTCATGGGTGACTCCTAAAGGTGAGGTGAACGATCTCGAGCTGCGCGGAGTAAGCAGCATCAGTGCTCGAGGTTGCGCGAGTGAGCAGTCTACCGCGTTCTCGAGGCTCGTGGTCTCAGGGATGAATCGTGTCATTCACCCGTCTGTTTAACCCCACCTGCTAGAATGAACAGCATGCCCGAAGCCGCTCGCATCTTGGTGATAGAAGACGACGCCGACATTCTGAAAGTCGTGCGTTTTGAACTCGAGGAAGCGGGCTTCGCCGTGATCACCGCCGTGGACGGCGTGACGGGCTTGACAACCGCCCGCGAGGAGAACCCGGAACTGGTGATTCTGGACTTGGGATTGCCCGATTTGGACGGCGCTGAAATCGCCCGGCGCATCAGGAAAACCAGCGATATTCCGATCATCATCCTGACCGCGATGGACGCCATTTCCACCAAAGTCGGGTTATTAGAGGGTGGCGCGGACGATTACCTGACCAAGCCCTTTGAGCCAGCCGAGTTGGTGGCCCGTGTCAAAGTCCAGCTTCGCCGCCATCGCGGGGGCGAGGTCGTGACGCTGGGGTTGTTGGAGATTCACCCCGAGAAACGCCTTGTGCGCTACAACCAAAAAGAGATTCGCTTGTCGCCCAAGGAGTTTGAACTGCTGAACTTCCTCGCCCGTCAACCGGGGCGGGTTTACAACCGCGAGGAGATCGAGCGCGGCGTCTGGGGCAGCGATCTGGACGATAACTCCAACGTCGTCGATGTCCACATGGCCAACATCCGCAGCAAACTGCGCGAAGCCGACGGGTATGGCGTGATCCGCACCGTGCGCGGGATTGGCTACGCGCTCAAAAGCCAGTGAACGACAGCCAGCTCTCGAGCAGTGGTAACTCGAGCCAGCCAGCGCAACGCAGCGGCCGCGGTGTCAGTCTGCGCTGGCGCATCGCGGCGTTGACATTGGCGCTGCTGATTATTTTCGCGGGCATCCTCGCCTCGAGCGTCACGGCGGTCGTGGCCGGCACGCTGGAATCGTATCAGCGCAGTTTGCTGGAGAACGATGCACTCGAGTTGCAAAAGCTCTATGCGGGCAGTAAGCCCGGTTCGACCTCGCCGGGGTCACTCGGTGGTGTGCGCGTGCAAATCTTCAACTCCGACGGCAGTGATCTGCTGCGCCGCGAGACTGGCTTTGACGTGCCAGTCAGCACAGTGCGCTCCGCACTGAAAGCCAACACGTACTGGCATCCGCCGACGCAACCGCAGTGGCTAGCGCTGCTCGTGCCGCTCCGCGTGGGGACGCGCACGCCGAACGCGGTGCTGTTGGTGGCGACCGACAGCACCTACATCAAAACACTCTCGAGCAACGTGCAAGCGACGGTGCTGATGACTTCAGTCGCGCTGGTCGGCTTGGCGCTGGCGGGTGGCTACCTGAGCGCCCAGCTCGGCTTGCGCCCACTGGTGCAGGTCGCCGCGCAAGCCAGAGCGCTCAACGAGCGCAATCTGGTCGCGCTCGAGTACAGCGGCCCACGCGATGAGCTGGGCGTGCTGGTGGCGACCCTCAACCTGCTCGTCAGCCGCTTGAAACGCGCTTTTGAAGCGCAGACTGTTTTTCTAGCCGAGGTCGCGCACGAACTCCGCACGCCGCTGACCGCCATCGAAGGCTACCTGCGCCGGGCGAGTAAAGACCCGACAGCCGCGCCGCAGGCACTGGCGGACGCGCAGCGGGTCACGGCGTCCATGACGCGACTCGTCTCAGACCTGCTGCAACTTTCACGTGGCGAGGTCGTGCAGGAGTTCGTACCGCACATCCTAGACTGGCGCGATACTTTGAAAGCTATTTCAAGCGAGTTCCCCGGCGTGACCCTGACGCTACCCAATGAGCGTTTGGAGTTGCTTGGCGATCCAGACCGTCTCATGCAGCTTGGGCGCAACCTAACTGCCAACGCCGTGCGAGCGGCGACCCACCCAGCCGCTGTGAGACTCAGCTTGCGGCGCGACGGCGCGATGCTCGAGCTGAGCGTCTCGGACGATGGTGCGGGCATTCCAGCGGAGGTGCTGCCACGCATTTTTCAAAAATTCGTCAAAGGCAAAGGTGGCGGCAGCGGCTTAGGCTTGGCGATCGCCAAGCAGATCGTCGCGGCGCACGGCGGGCAGATCGCCGCCAGCAACTCCTCTAACGGCGGTGCGTGCTTCACGGTTACGATCCCAGCCCTGCTCGAGGATGACGTTTAACTGGCTGGTGGAGATTGAAACCTGATTGGCGGCTCGAGCGTACATGCTGGGTTGACAGCGCTGATCGTCGTGATCGCCCGCCTAACGGCTCAACGCCGAGACCCAAACGATTTGCCAGACTGATTTGGCAGTCGCTCGAGACCAAATTTGTAGCGTGGGCATAGCACACCCCACTCGAGCAGGTCACGTGACTCGAGCTTCCCCAACGCAAACTCGGTTCACCATCTTTGAGCGGTATCTCAGCGGCTGTTCTCAACTCACCTGCCCGAGTCAAGGAACTCGCTTGGGCGTTGCAATTGCGTTCCCAGCCCCCTCCCTGATAGCATCCGCCAATCCAATGATGTCCTACCACGACGCGTACCCGCCCCCGTCCCCTCGAGCCTGAAGCAGTTGTTCGTTCTCGCTCGAGTTCAATACAGGGGGTTTTATGGCCGGTCACAGTAAATGGTCGCAGATCAAACGCAAGAAAGCCGTTACCGACAAAAAGCGTGGCGCGATGTACTCCAAACACCTCGCGGCGATCAGCGCTGCGGTCAGGAGCGGCGGATCGGGCGATCCGTCGGCTAACTTATCCCTGAAAAACGCGCTCTCGCTGGGGAAACGCGACGGCGTGCCGGTGGACAGCATCGCCAAAGCCATTGAAAAAGCCTTGGGCGGTGCGGAAGGCAGCAGCTTAGACGAAGTGATCTACGAGGGCTACGGCGCGAGTGGCGTGGCGGTAATGGTTTACGCGCTGACCAACAACCGCAACCGCACCGTCGGCGAGGTGCGGCACGCGTTCACCAAGTACGGCGGCAACATGAGCGGCGGCGTGGCGTGGATGTTCAAGCGCCAAGGGCTGATTACGCTGGGCAAAAACGACGAAGCGACGCAGGAACTGGCGATCGACCTTGGTGCGGATGATCTCGAGGCATACGATGACGAGGGCGAGCCGCGCTTAGACGTGTACACCGCCTTTGAAGACATGATCGGGATCGCTGAAGGCTTTAGGAAAGCGGGTTTGGAGCCGATCAGCGCGGAGTTCACCAGCGTGACTGACAACATGGCTGACCTAAACGCCAGTGATGCGGGCAAAGTCGTGCGGTTACTCGAGGCGCTGGAGGAGTTGGACGATGTGCAAAACGTGTACAGCAACGCGAATCTTGACGCGTTCGAGGAGTGAGCTTGGGGATCACACGTCAAATTGCCTGAGGTGATGATCGAAGTGCAGATACGCCCAGCGCTGCCACTCGAGATCGGTCATCGCGCCCATGATCGGATGCAGCGCCACCCAGCGCCCATCACTTAATCGCCCAGCCAACTCGAGCAGTCGCGCACGGTCTGCCTCGAAGTCGCTGGGTGGCGTGCCCTGAAGCTGCTGGTCGTTCTCAGGCGCGGTTTTCACGCCACGCGGCCAAGGCAAGGGCAGGTACAACGCGCCCCACTTCATCACCAAGCGCTGCAACGCGGGCAGCGGCGGCATCGTCATCGTGCGATCTCCGCGCACCGCCTCGAGCGAATCCGCGAGGTGACACAGCGCCTGCTGCGCGGTCATGTTGCCCCACAAGCGCTGGCTACTCGGCATGAGGGCTTCGAGGCGCTTGTAGATCTCGGCTTGAACAGCGGGTTGATCGAAGCGTTTCACGACTAAAAATATAGCTCGAGCCAGAAAAAAAAGTGGTCTCGAGCGCACGGCTCGAGACCACCGCATGACTTGCGTTACTTGCCGAGCTGTCCGCGAATCTCGCCGCCGCCGTTGGCAGCCGTGTGGACATTGACGTAATACTTGCCAGCCGCCAGATCATCGATCTGCGCGGTCGTCAGTTTCGGCGTACCCGTAATCACGCCGTCTTTGACAGTCAACGGGAACAGCACGCCCGCATTTGTGCCACCCATGGCTGGGCCGTGAATGTGACCCGCTTTGGCCTCGCCCGTCAGGTTCATGTACGTCCCAGAAACCGTCAGCACCTGTGTGCTCATATCAAGCGTCGCCGTGACATTGCCCATGCCCGTACCCGCCACAGCGGGGACTTCGTTCGCGCCAGACAACGTGGTTTTATACGTGGCCGTCATGTTGTTGCAAGAAGCCAGCAGTCCAGCCAGCGCTACAGCCGCAAAAATCATTTTTTTCATAAATATCCCCTTGGAGTTTCTTGAGCGACCTGAATGAGTGGTGTCGCCCTACTCACTACAGTAATACGCCGCAACGGGTGTCTTTGGATACCGCGCTCACAAATGGCGGTCGCTCGAGGAGAAAAAAACGGGCCCAGTGACGGGCCCGCCTGACTCGAGCGTATGTCGGCTCGAGGGTTACTGCTTGATGAGCTGCCCGCGAATTTCGCCGCCAGTGTTTTTAGCTGAGTGTACGTTGATGTAGAATTTGCCTGCATTGAGGTTAGCGACAGTCAAGTCAGGTTTCGCAACCCCATCAAGGTTGCAAGTTGCGCTAATCGTACCAGTTCCTACCGTGGCGCTTGCGCCAGCAGCGATTTTGTCAGTGAAATCACACAGCACGCCAGCAACATTATTTTCATCCGCTAAACCATGTATGTGCGCGACCGTCGCAGCACCAGTGAGGCCAGCGTAATCAATTTTCAAATTCAACGTCGTTCCATCTAACGTAGCAGTTGCGCTACCAGTACCTGCGGGCGAAATAGCAGCAGGCTTTTCGTTTGCTCCATTGAGTGTGGATTTATACGTCGTGACCATGGCTCCACCGCACGAGGTCATGACAGCGATTAGCGCGAGTCCAGCGAGCAGCATTTTGTACATAAATTCCTCCATTGAGCGATTGCTCACGTTCAGCGTAAGCGCAATCATTCTAAGAAAGTGTATTGCCGCACTGAAGTGAAAACACCGCGATTAAAAAATGTCTCGAGGGTTACGCTGGAAACGCGTTGCTCGAGGTTGATTACTTGACGAGTTGCCCGCGCACTTCGCCGCTCGGATTAAGCGCGGTCTCGAGGTTGATGTATTACCGACCGGTGTTGAGGTCTAGAACTTGACTGTCGGTCAGCGTGAACTTCCCCGCGAATGAACCTTGCGCTGCCGTCGCCGTGCTATCAAGCGTAAAAACGATGTTTGCACTCGTGCTGGCATCGGTGGAAGCGTGCGCGTGAATGTGCTGCGCTTTGACCTGCCCCGACAGACTGGCGTAAGTTCCACTGACCGTCAGCACGTTGGTACTCGAGTCCAGTGTCGCTGTCGCATTACCAGCGGTTTGGCTCGAGGTGGCGACCGGCGGCACTTCGTTCGCGCCGAGCAATGTAGCGGTGTAAGTGGTTGTCATCGCGCCGCCGCACGAGGTCATTAGGGCAATCAGCGCGAGTCCAGTCATCAACATCTTGTTCATAGAGTCTCTAGTGAGCGATTGCTCGAGGCTGACACTACGCTGACCGAAGCCAGAACTGTGTATCACCGCACGATCTACCGGACAGCTCGAGGGATGACTTCAGCCGACCAACTCCCTCGAGACGCGCCGCACGTCGTCGTAACCGCACAGCGCCAGCGTCGCGTCGACCTCGGCCCGCAACAGCTCGAGCGCGTGGGTCACGCCCGCCTGTCCATCCAATGCCAGCGCCCACAGCACGGGACGCCCCAGCGCCACGGCCGTCGCGCCCAGTGCGAGGGCTTTCACCACGTCCGTACCGCGCCGCACGCCACCGTCCAGTACAATCGGTACAGCGCCCGCCACGACATCCGCGATGCGCGGCAACACGTCAATCGTCGCGGGGCTTGAATCCAATTGCCGCCCGCCGTGATTGCTGACCCAGATGCCGGCCGCGCCGTGCTCAACGCCCAGACGGGCGTCTTCGGGGTGACAAACGCCCTTAAGCAAAATCGGCAGATTGGTCACGCTCCGCAGCCACGCCACGTCGTCCCAGCCGATCTCGAGCTTGAAGTTATCGCGCACGAACGCGCCCAGTCCAGAACCATCCACGCTTGGCAGCGTCGTCATCAGGTTGCCGATTCGCAAGTGATCCGGCAATTTGAAGTGATTGCGAATATCGCGCTCGCGCCGCCCCAGCATTGGCGTATCCACGGTCAGCACCAAGGCGCTCGCGCCGACCGCTTCGGCTCGGCGAATCATCTCCAAGCTGACGCTCTGGTCTTTGTATAGGTAGACCTGAAACCACAGCATCGCATCTGGACTGGCATTTCTGACCTGCTCCAAGCTCATGTTAGAAGTCGTGCTGAGCGTCATGATCGTTCCCGCTGCGTGCGCGGCGCGAATCGTGGCGAGTTCCGCGTCTGGGTGCGCCAGCCCGTGAAACGCCGACGGCGCGATCAGTACCGGCATCGACAGTTTGTGTCCCAGTAACTCAGTCTCGAGCGACCGTGTGGTGAACCCGCGCAGCACGCGGTAGTGAAGCTTCAAGCGCGAGAATGCCGCACGGTTGTCTCGCAGCGTGACCTCATCCTCAGCGCCGGAAACGTAGTAATCGAACGCGGTCTGCTCGAGTTTGTTTTGAGCCGCCGCCTCGAGTTCAAGCAAGTTGATGATGTCCATAGCGCCCCAGTTTGACACGGCGAATCGGCATTGGTTTGCGTTCAAGGCTCGAGTCTGAGACTTCGACTGGATGCTCGAGCAGAGGAGACAAGCCTCCGTATTCACAGCGTCCACCGCACAGCTCGAGCTGCACCCCGAACCTAACATCCGAATTCAGCCTTCGTCAACGCAGACCGATCGCCTCGAGCCGCAAACTGCGACTTTGAGTGCGTTACCGCCCGATCCAAGCGCGGTAGTATGCCCAGCATGAGCGTCATTCCATACGTGATCGAACAAACCGGGCGCGGCGAGCGCGTCTACGACATCTACAGCCGTTTGCTCAAAGACCGTATCATCTTCATTGGCCAGCCGATCGACTCACAGGTCGCCAACGTCGTCGTCGCGCAATTGCTGCTGCTCGACTCGCAAAACCCGGAGCGCGAGATTCAAATTTTCATCAACTGCCCCGGCGGTGAGGTCTACGCGGGACTGGCGATGTACGACGTGATGCAGTTCATTCGCGCCCCGATTCGCACGGTCTGCGTCGGCATTGCGATGAGCATGGGCAGCGTGCTGCTGATGGCGGGCGCGAAGGGCAGGCGCACCGCGCTGCCCAACAGCCGCATTATGATTCACCAAGGCTCGAGCGGCTTCAGGGGCAACACGCCCGACGTGGAGGTGCAAGCCAAAGAAATATTTGCACTACGCGAGATTATGACGAACCTCTACGTCAAGCACACGGGACACGATGCCGCGAAGCTAACCCGCGACATGGAACGCGACCTGTTCATGACGCCGCAGCAGGCAAAAGACTACGGCTTGATCGACGAAGTGGTCGAGATCATGCCCAAGAGTGTCACGGATGCGATGGCGGGCAATGATGATTTGTAAAGTGCAGGCGGAACGGCAGGCAAAGGGCGAAGGGCGAAGGGAACTGCCAAAACTCAGCCTTCGCTCGAGCCAGACTTTGCCTTTGAACTTCCTTTCGCCTTTTACCTTTCGCCCTTCGCCCGCTGAGCAAAGCGAAGCATCGTGATCGCCCGTTGCTCGTTCTGCGGTAAGCCCGCCAACGAGGTCGAGCATCTTTTGGAAGCTCCGCAGGCGATGGCGTGGATTTGCAACGAGTGCGTCTCGAGGGCGGATGAGATGCTCAGAAGTGCGAAGCCTCCTGCCGCTGTATCGTCGGGCCCGTTCAGCCTCGAGAAGATTCCGACGCCCAAAGACATCAAGGCGCACTTAGACGAGTACGTGATCGGACAGGACAACGCCAAGCGTGCCGTCGCGGTCGCGGTGTACAACCATTACCAGCGCTTACTGCATCCAGAAGAGAATCTGCAAAAAAGCAACATTCTGCTGATCGGGCCCACAGGCACGGGCAAAACGCTGATCGCCGAGGCGATTGCGCGGATGCTCGAGGTTCCGTTTGCGATTGCCGACGCGACGACCGTGACCGAAGCTGGGTACGTCGGTGACGATGTGGAGAACGTGCTGGTGCGCTTATTGCACGCCGCGAACATGGATGTCGCCAAAACCGAGCGCGGCATTATTTATATCGACGAAATCGACAAGATCGCCCGCAAGTCCGAAGGCTCCTCGATCACCCGCGATGTGTCAGGCGAGGGCGTGCAACAGGCACTCCTCAAGATGCTCGAGGGGACAGTCAGCAATGTGCCGCCGCAGGGTGGGCGCAAGCATCCGGGCGCGGAGCTGGTGCAGATCAACACCAAGAATATTCTGTTCATCGTCGGCGGGGCGTTCGATGGTCTCGAGGGAATTGCGCGAGCGAGGCTGAATCAGAACGTCGTGTCGTTCACCAAGTCTGTCGCGCAGTCTGAGCAGGTGCTCGAGTACGTGCCGGAAGACATCATCAAGTTCGGGCTGATCCCGGAGTTCGTGGGCAGGTTGCCGCTGGTCGTCAGCCTGCAAGCGCTGGACGAAGCCGCACTGGTACGAATCCTGACCGAACCCAAAGGCGCACTGGTCAAACAATACGAAACGCTGTTTCGCTTGAGCGGCGTCAAATTGGAGTTCGCGCAAGCCACCCTGCTCGAGGTTGCCAAACGCGCCGTCAAACGCGGCACGGGCGCACGCGGCTTGAGAGCCGTGCTCGAGAGTGCCATGACCAGCCTGATGTTTGAACTCCCCCGCGAGGACATCAAAGACGTGCGCCTCGAGCCAAAGCACTTGGACGCGCCGCTCGAGGTGCTGCCCGATGCGCCCAGAATGCGGCTCGAGGGATTGCCGAAAACCGCGTAGCTCGAGCCTTGAGAAGCTGTTGTCCTCCCCTGCGGAGTACGACAGGGCAGCACGGTGTGCTGTCCAGTGGCAGCGTAGCTGACGGTGGGGTCGTGCAACGCTCGAGCGCGTACTCGCGTCGCACGACCCCCAGCCGTTCCTGTCGGAACGAGCGCCCCCCTTCTTGCCCTGACAGCAGCACCTCACGGGCTTGGGCGCTTCTTGCCCTTGAAGCAGCACCTTCCGGGCTTGGGCGCTACTTCGCAGGGGGTGACTTTTAAATTCATTGTGCTGGACAGTAAAGTCGAAATAGTTGGTATTGATGTTCAGCCGCTCGCCCCTACACCAGCGTCCCCCGACGCCAAAAACGTTGCCTGTCTCGAGGCTGACAGCAAAATTCAAGAGAATCGAACCTAGGTCATGATAAAAGCCTGCGTTGAGGGTTTAGATCAGCCGCGTCCAGCCCGTGATACGGTGCGTGTGCCATGCGATTGCTCTATCCCTCGAGTCCGCTCAACGCCCGTCAAGCCGATGACTTTTACGAACTCGAGCGCTCGGCGGCTCGAGCGGCTGGACTGGAAACCGCTTTGTGGACTGAGGATGCCAAGCGAATCAGCCCGGCCCTAAGCGCAGGCGAAATCGTCGTTTACCGTGGTTGGATGCTGCGTGCCCCCGAGTACGCGCAACTGCAAACACTGGTCGAATCAGCCGGTGCGCGGCTGCTCGCGCCGCAGGCGATGTACACCCGCACGCATCACCTGCCCGAGTGGTACGGCTTACTCGAGGAATTCACGCCGCGCACGCGGTTCTTTAAAGATGCTGAAGCAGCGTTGAGCGCCCTCGAGTTTGAAAATGGGCCGTTCTTCGTCAAAGACTGGGTTAAATCATTATCTTCGGCTCGAGGCAGCATCGCCGCGAATGCCGCTGAAATTGCGGAGATCGCCGCTGAACTCGTCAATTACCGGGGTTCGCTCGAGGGCGGTTTGTGCGTGCGCGAGGTTGAAACCTTCGACGACGCGACCGAAGATCGTTTCTTCGTCGTTGAGGGCGAGGCTTTCGCTCGCTCGGGGGTCGTGCCCGAAATCGTCCGAGTCGCCGCAGCGCGGATCTCGAGCGCGTTCTTCACGGTCGATGCGGTGCGACGCAGCGACGGGGTGTGGCGGATCGTCGAGTTGGGTGATGGGCAGGTCAGCGATTTGAAACTTTGGACACTCGAGGAGTTCATGCCAGTGTTAACCCGTCTGGATCAAATCAGCAGCATCGCATCGCCGAGGCTGTAAAAGCGGTAATCACGCTCGAGCGCTGACCTGTACGCTGCTCGCATCGTGTCATACCCAGCAAACGCAGCGATCAGCATCAGCAACGTGCTTTTAGGCAAATGGAAATTCGTCACCATCGCGTCCACAACGCTGAAATCGTCACCGGGCTGAATGAAAATCGCCGTCTCCCCTGCCCCCGCCTGTAACGCTCCACCACGCCACGCGCTCTCGAGTGTGCGAACGGTGGTCGTGCCGACCGCGATCACGCGGCGACCCTCGAGTTTGGCAGCCGTCACCGCAGTAGCCGTCTCGAGCGGCACGTCGTAAACCTCGCTGTGCATCGTGTGGGTTGAAAGATCGGTCACGGGTTTGAACGTGCCCGCGCCGACGTGCAGCGTCAAAAACTGCGTCTGCACGCCAGTCAATCGCACGCGCTCGAGTAGCGCTTCTGTAAAATGCAATCCAGCGGTCGGCGCGGCGACGCTGCCCGCGTCTTTGGCGTAAACCGTCTGATACCGCGCCCAAGCCTCGAGACTGTCGGCGATGTAGGGCGGGAGTGGCACAGCCCCCAGCGTCTCGAGGTGCGGCTTGATGTCTTCGGTGAAGCGAAGCACGCGAGCGCCGTCCTCGAGAATGCGTTCCACGGTGGCGCTGATGCCCGCACCAAACCCGAGCGTGCCGCCGATCTGCACGCGCTTGGCTGGCTTGAGGAACGCACTCCAAACGCCGTGCTCCAACTCGCGCAGCAGCAGCACTTCGACTGCGCCGCCCGTGGGCTTGTGCGCCGTCAATCGCGCTGGGATCACGCGGGTCTGGTTGAAAACCATCACGTCACCGGGACGAAGGTACTCGAGCAGATCCGTGAACACGCGATGCTCGAGTGCGGCCGCGTGTTTACGTACGACCAGCAGCTTGCTCGAGTCGCGCGGCTCCGCCCCCGTTTGCGCGATGCGCTCTGAGGGCAACTCAAAATCGAAATCCTCGAGCGTGTAACGCATCTTCTAAGCGGCTGGGACGGCTTCGGGTTCGGCTGTCTCAGGCACGGCGGTCTCATTCGCAGCGGCGTCCAGTGGCGGGGCTTTCTCGCGGGTTGGCATGAACGCGCCTTCGATGTCGGGCAGGTGCGTGAACTTGTCCACGCCGTCAATCAACTTCTGCGCGGTGGTTTCCTTGAAGGCGATCACTTCTACGCGCTTACCGCGCTCCATCAGCACCTCGGCGATGTCCAGAAAATCGCCGTCACCGCTGCCCAAGACGATCACGTCCAAGTGATCCATCAGCCGCACCATGTCGGCGACAATGCCAAAATCCCAGTTGCCTTCCCAGATGATCTTGCCCGCATCGGTGGTGTGATGCACTTGCAGCGTCATGCGCCGCACTCTGTAACCGAGTGTGGACAGCTTATAAATGAACGGCCACGCGCTGGTGTCGGCTTCGCGCTCGACGACGTAACTGATCGCCCGGAACAACTCGCGGTTGTCGGCCGTACCGTAGCGCAGCAGGCTCTCAAAATTGACGGTGCGCTGGTAATAGTCCCTCGCTGAGTGATAGAGGTTCTGGGTATCGACGAAAATCCCGACCTGAGGTTTCAGGCTTAAGCGTTGAGGCATTTAAAAATCCTTTCTCTTGTTATCCAAAAACAACTTTTTGTCTGCACGCACCAAACCTGCGAAAAAAATAGACTCGAGGTTTGACCTCGAGTCTACCAGCTTTCTCATTTCTTTGGGTTTCAAAAGGCTTTTTGCGTCCCGCGAATCGCCATTGCTCCGAGCACCAAAATCCCCGCGCCCCACAGCAGCAGCGGGTAGTAATTGGTCTGCCTCGAGCGCACGTCGGTCATGTTGAAAGCGATGCTGGGGCGCTGACCATAAAACTCGGTTTGCGCGTAATTGCTGCCCGCCTGATGGACTTTGACGGTGACAATCGCGGTTTTTGATACACCCATCAACTCGAGTTCGCCCTTGCCGTCTTTGTCCAGCAGCACCTCTTTGACCTCTAAACCGTTGCCGGGATCAACCGCGACGCTGACCTTCGCGTCAGGCAGTAAGCCCGTGCCAGTCGCGGTCACGGGGACTTTGCCAGCGGTCAGGCCAGCGGGGAAGGAGACGTTGACTTGGACGGGATCGGCAGCCAGCGCCAGCGGGGTCAGCAACACGGCGAGCAAAGTAAAAAAGCGTTTCATTGCGCTTATTGTATCGTACAGTCAGAACTCGAGTGAGCAGTGAATATCACTCGCTTCACATCAGTCAATTCATGAGCCAAAATATGCTCACCTACGAAGAATACGCCGCGATCCACGAGCAACCGCTCGAGGCGTTCCTTCCAACGCTTGAATCCGTGGCGCGGCAATGTGGGCTACCGAGGCTCGAGTGGCAACGGCAAAAAATCGGGCGGAACCTCGTTTTTTTTCTTGGGTCGGTGTTCGTCTTGAAGTTGACGCCGCCCTTTTGGTGGCAGCTCGAGGAACGCGCGGCGCTGAAATTGGTTCACCGAAAACTGCCGCTCGAGACGCCGGAATTGGTCGCGCAAGGCGACGTTGACTTCGGCGGGCACGTTTGGTCTTTTTTGGTGCAGACGAGGGTCGCTGGATCAGCTTTGTACCAGCAATGGCGCGATCTCAGCGAGCGCCAGCAGGTACGGCTCGCCGCCGCTCACGGATCGCTGATGCGGCAGTTACACGCGGTTCAATGGCGTGAACCCTTCCCGGAATCACTCGAGCTGGATTGGCGGGGTTTGCTGTCCGAACAGCACCGAGCGCTCGAGTCCGCACTGCGCCAGTCCGTAGCGAGACCCCATCTGATTCATCAAATCTCGGGAGCCGTACCCGTCTCTGAGAGTTGGCGCGTGCCCAAGCGACTGATCTCCAACGCTGTAGCGTTTCTCGAGCCGCATTTGGAGTCTGTGCTGGAAAATCCTGAATGCCTTTTTCTGCACGGCGATCTCAACCCGCTTAACTTACTGGTGAACAGCGACCTCGAGATTTGCGGCATCGTGGATTTCAGTGACGCCCGCATTGGCCCACGCGAACACGATTTGGTTTCACCGATCATGAACTTTTACTACCTCAGTGAACCCGTCCTCGAGTCATTCCTCAGCGCTTACGGCGACGAGGCTGACCGAACGCAGACGTTGGTGAGGTGCATGTTGTTTTACGCCTCTGAATGGGCGCATCGGCTCGGCATCATGTTTGGCGATGCGCCACCAGACTCGTGGGAGGCAGTCGCAAAGCGCCTGCACCTCGTGTGAACTTGAGCCTAAGCCCGTTTCTTACCCAGCGTCACACGAAACGCGAACAGCACGACGAACGCCAGCACCGCCATTCCACCAGCCAGCGTCAGCGCCGCGTCCAAGTCGCTTTCCAAAGCCGAGTAAATTCCCAAAGTGATCGTACGCGTTCTGCCCTCGAGCGATCCGGCGAACAGAATTGTCGCGCCGAACTCACCCAAAGCCCGCGTCCACGTCAGCACCGCCCCCTCGAGCAGCGCCGTGCGACTCAAGGGCCACGTGACGTACCAAAAGGCTTGCAGCGGCGTCGCGCCATCGGTCAGCGCGGCGCTGACGATATCTGGCTCCACGCTTGCAAAACCGACCCTCGCGGCGCGAATGAAGTACGGCGCGGCCACGAACAGTTGCGCCATCACCACGGCCGCAGGCGAGAACGCCAGCTCTATGTTCGCTAGCCTGATGCCGTCACCGAGCAGACCGTTGCGCCCGAAGGTCAGCAGCAACCCCAGCCCCGCGACGACCGGCGGCAGGACGATCGGTAAGTCAAGCAGCGCGTCCAACAGCGATTTGCCCCAAAAGTCAAAACGGGCCAGCCCGTAAGCAATTGGTGTTCCTAGCAATACCGCGATCAGCAGTGTCAGCAGCGTCGTCTGGGCGCTGACGGTCAGGGCTGACAACACCGCTGGACTCGAGAATCCGCCGCCCGTTGCCGCAACCGCGCCGCGCCAGACGATCACCGCGACGGGCAGCAGCAAAAAAGTCACCAGCAGCAAACCGCACGCGCCGATCAGCAACATGGCAACCCGCCCGCTCGAGGCTCGAGTTGACCTGCGGAGTCTGGGATGATGCCTGTTCACAGTGCTGCTTTTGAGCATAACTCGAGCCTGACTGCGGGCGTCGCTCTAGCTTGGCGATTGTTGACAAGCTCAAACGCACTTGATACACTCTGCGTCGCATTTGCGGCTTTTACTAGGCACTTGCGGCTCTCTTACGGAGGGTTGGCCGAGCGGTTGATGGCAGCAGTCTTGAAAACTGCAGTGGGGGAAACTCCACCGGGGGTTCAAATCCCTCACCCTCCGCCAAGATTTACTGGGTTAGAGTTTAGTGCGTTAAGGTTGATTGGAAAAGCCCGTCTGGAGAGGTGGGTGAGTGGCTTAAACCACAGTCCTGCTAAGACTGCGTACTCTAAAGGTACCGAGAGTTCAAATCTCTCCCTCTCCGCCAAGCTTCACCGGATGCACCTGTAGCTCAGCTGGATAGAGCGTCTGACTACGGATCAGAAGGCCAGGGGTTCGAATCCCTTCAGGTGCACCAAGAAAAAGCCCCGCCCAGCGCGGGGTTTTCTAGTTCCCTGAGCGGCGCGTTCAGCGTGACTCGAGCGCGTATGCGCTCGGCAGCACGGGCGGGCGCAGCCTCGAGTACGCGCAGTTCACGATGACGAAATTCTGGGCTGAACCGCGCACAGATTCGTGACACTCAGGGCAAGCTGAACTGACAAGCTGCGCCGAGTGAAGATCATTGTTGTCGGCGGCGGCATCGCCGGTTTAAGCGCCGCGTGGGAACTGAGTGAGCGAGCCGACGTGACACTCCTAGAGGCAAACGCGACGCCCGGTGGCAAACTGTTGAGCGCGAGCCTCGAGACGCCGTTCGGGGTCAGTATTGTGGACGCCAGCGCGGAGAGTTTCGTGACGCGCAAGCCGGCCGCCTATCAGTTGCTGCTCGAGTTGGGCTTGCAGGATCAGATCCTCGAGCCAGAAGTCGATACCAGCGGCGTGTACTTGATGCGTGACCGCCAGATTCAGCCCGTACCGACCAGTCCGTTGGCGCTGCTGCGATCAAAGCTACTGACTTGGCGTGGCAAGCTGCGTCTGCTGCGCGAACCGTTTACCCGCAGCGCCGCACTCAGCAGGGACGAGAGCCTGCACGATTTCCTCGAGCGGCGCGTTGGCGTGGAAGCCGCATCCATTTTTGGCCCGGTGATGGCCGGCATTTACAGCAGCGACCCGCACCGCACGAGTGTACTGGCGAGTTTCGGTATATTGCGCGATTTGGAGCGCGAGCACGGCAGCCTCGTGCGCGGGATGCTGAAGCGCCGCCCGAAACGCGGCACAAGCCGTCCCCCTCGAGCCGTGACCTTGCGCGGCGGCGTCGGAACGCTGGTTAGTGCCCTCGAGACGCAATTGCGCCAGCGCGGTGTGAGGATTCAAACCAATACAGTGGTTGAACGTGTGCAGGCCGGTGTGGTCACGCTGCGAGTCGGCTCGAGGCTTTCAGCCGATGCGGTGATTCTGGCGCTGCCCGCACCAAACGCCGCCGCACTGCTTGAGCGAAGCGCTCCGACCTGCGCGACCGCGCTGCGGACACTGCCGCACGCGGGAATTGGCACGTTGGGACTGGTTTTCCCGGCCGCGGCGCTCGAGGGGCTGCATCACCTGCGCGGCGTGATGATCCCGCGCAGCGAGGGGCGCGAGATCGACGCGCTGCTGATGACGGGCTTCAAAATGCCGGATCGCACCCCGAGCGGCACTGGTTTGCTGCGCGTGTTCTTCGGCGCGAACAACCCCGCGCTGATGCGGCTCGGGGATGAAGCGCTGCTGGCTGTAGTGCAGCGCGAGCTGCGCGAGTTGTTTGGCGTCACTGCCGCGCCGCTGACCCACAAAACTTTTCGCTGGCACGACTTCCCGAGCCTCGAGATCGGTCATCTTGAACGGGTTTCTGAAATCGAAAGCTTGCTGCCGCACGGCGTCTTCGTCGCGGGCGCGTCGTATCGCGGGATCGGCGTACCGGACTGCGTGCGCCAAGGGCGCGAGGCAGCTCAACGAGCGCTCGAGGTGCAATGGCAACCGCAGCCGCTCGAGGTGATGGTGTGAGCATTTTCGAGGGCTTTCAGATGCAGTTGTTAAACGCCTTCGAGCAGATCGAAGGCGCAGCCTTCCGGCGCGACCCGTGGACTCGAGCGGGCGGTCACGGATTGAGCTGCATTTTGGAGGGCGGAGAAGTGATCGAGCGCGGAGCGGTGCTGTACTCGAGCGTGACCGGGCAGAGCCTGCCGCCCGCCGCTACGCTCACCCGCCCGCACCTGACCGGCTGCCGCTACACGGTGCAAGGGGTCAGCGTGGTGATTCACCCGCGCAACCCGTTCGCGCCGACCGCGCACATGAACATCCGGCACTTTTCTACGCCTAGCGAATCTTGGGTTGGCGGCGGCATAGATCTGACGCCGCATTACCTGTTTGAAGACGATGCAAGACTCTTTCACACGGCAGCTCGAGACGCAACCGATCCGCATTACACCGACTGGAAACGCGCTTGCGATCAGTATTTCTACCTCAAGCACCGCGAGGAAGCTCGAGGGATCGGCGGCGTGTTTTTTGACGATTACCAAGCCTCAGACGGTCTAAATATCCTCGAGCGGCTGGTGAACGGTTTCATCGCTTCCTACACCCAGATTCTCTCATCCCGCCACGATACCCCGTACAGCGAGGCGCACCGCGCATGGCAACTCGAGCGGCGCGGGCGCTACGTGGAATTCAATCTGGTCTGGGACAGAGGCACGGCGTTCGGGCTGCAATCTGGCGGGCGCACGCAAAGCATCCTCGCCAGCCTGCCGCCGCACGCGACGTGGCAGTACGAGTCCACGCCCGAAACTGGCTCGAGCGAAGCAGCACTGCTCGAGGTGCTGCGAGTCCCAAGAGACTGGCTCTAGAGTTCTTGCCTTTCCCCTACGTTTACTGTGTTCACATCTCAACGGGCATGTGATGCACCAGAACAAATTGACTTGCTGATCTCGAGGATGCTCGAGACTGGCGTACATAGCGCTCTCACCCCGCCGCTGCGCGTCGGCCCTCTTTCGTGACTACGAGAGAGGGCAAAACCTTCAAAACCTTGTGAAGCTCGGCTCCCTTCTCTCGTTGGCGAGAGAAGCGCCCAAGCCCGTCAGGTGCTGCTTTCAGAGCAAGAAGGGCTGGGGATGAGAGTGGGCTGTCGGGCGACACGATGGCGCAATGCTCGAGAATCGAAGATAAACGGTAGCCCTGCGGAAGAGACCGCCCCTCGAGTTACAAGCGGCTGTTGTGGGCCGTCAACAAGCGCTGAATCTCTCCGAGGAAACGCGGCAGCGACAACGGCCCCAATAGCGGGCGCAGTTTGTTGTTGTAATACACGACCTTGCCGCGTTGCGACGCGCTCAGCGTTTGGCGCAAGGCACTGTCGCTGGGAATTTCGGCGTTGGTCAGCACCCAAACCGTGTCGGTCTCGAGGGTCGGGATGGTTTCCAAGCTGATCGGCGCGAGGCCAGTCGGGCCGTATTTCGCGCCGCTCGGGTTGGCGAGCGTGAAGCCCAAATCCGTGAAAATCTTGCCGATCAAGTAATTGCTCGAGGCAAAAAAGGCGCTCTGTCCAGTGCCGAGAATCAGCGTCAGGCGCGGCTTAGATTTGGTCACGCGGCGCAGCGCTTCGCGGGTCAGCTTGAAGCTCGCCTCGAGATTCGCCACCACTTGGGCAGCGCGGCGCTGCTGCCCGAAAACTGTTCCCAGCACCGGCAGGGTCATGCGCCACGAGTCCGCATCGCGGCTTTGCAACGTCAGCGTCGGTGCGATTTTGCTCAAGGCTGCGTGCAACTCGGGTTGGCTCGAGACGATCAGATCGGGTTTCAGGCTCAGCATCACCTCGAGCGACGGCGTGAACAGATCACCGACGTACACGGGCGGCTTACTAGCGTACCGATTAAGTTCACCGAGGCTGGTAAAAGTTGCACCGAGCGCTGGAGGCTGTGCGAAGCGGTGCGCGTACCCGACGGGTTGGATGCCCAGCGCCAGCAGCTCCTCGAAGTGAATGTCGCCAATGGCGATCACGCGCTGCGGACGTTTGGTGAGCGTGGTCTCGCCCGCGTCGTGCTTGACGGTCACGGGGTAGGCAGTCTGGGCGGTGGTGTGCGGGGCACTGACCAGCAGCGCCAGCGCGATCAGGATGCTCGAGGCAAAAAACGGTTTCATGCTGCTCCAATCAAATTAGGAATGCTTTGGTGAATCGCAAAAGGCTGACCCGACCAGCTCTCTTCAATCAGCGTCTCGAGGGCCGCGATCCACGCGGGATCGTCGTTCATGCACGGCACGTAGCTGAACTCCTTACCGCCAGCGTCCACAAAAATCTCCTTACCCTCCTGCGCGATCTCCTCGAGCGTTTCTAGACAATCGCTGACGAAAGCTGGGCACAGCACCGCGAGGCGCTGGACACCCTCCTTCGGGAATTGCTTCAAACGAATATCGGTGAACGGCGTCAGCCAACCACCGCCCAAGCGACTCTGGAAGCTGATCTCATATTGGTCAGCGCGTAAACCCAGCCGCTGCGCCAATAGTTCCGTGGTGCGTACCGCCTGATGTTTGTAGCACCAGACATGCGCGGGACTGCCGATGTGACAGCAGTCGTTGCCGCTGGCATCCGTCGCGCTCAGGCAGTGCGCTCCGGTGCAATCGGATTTGCGAATGTGTCGCTTTGGGATGCCGTGATACGAGAACAGCACCTTGTCCACCTTGAGCGAACCGTCTGGTGCGAACAAATGCGGTCTCGAGACGGTTGCCAATGCGTCGATGTACGCGTCGTGATCGTAAAACGGCGGCAACACCCGCAACTCCACCTTCGAGCCAAGGCGCTCCAAAGCCGCTCGAGTTTCGACCACGACGGTTTCGGTTGTCGCCATCGCGTAATGCGGGTAGAGCGGCACGAGCAGCAGCTCGCGCAGATTCGGGTTGACCTCGAGCAATGCCCGCAAACTCGCTTCGATGCTCGGGTTTTGATAGCGCATTGCCAGCGCGACTGGCGTATCGGCTCGAGACTGGAGTTGGGCGTGCAAACGCTGCGAGATGACTTTCAGTGGGCTGCCCTCGTCCCACCAGATTTCCTTGTACGCCGCCGCCGATTTCTTCGGACGGACGTTGAGGATCACGCCGCGCACCAAAAACGTTCGCAGCCAGTGCGGAAAGTCCAGCACGTGCGCGTCCATCAGAAATTCATCCAAGTATTTTTTGACATCTTTGACACTCGTCGAATCGGGCGAGCCGAGATTGACGAGCAGCACGGCTCGAGAGGCTGATGAGTTCACAGGTGCAGTTTGCTTCCTCGGGCATTGGGAAGTGTCATTGAAGTGTCGCCGTCTTCACCTGTCAAACGGTGCTCGAGCAGGGTTTTTGCTAGGGTATGGCATGGATTCAATCGTGGCTCAGTCGTTTGAGACTCCTGACAGCCTTGAAACGTGGCTGAGCACGAATCACGCGACTCACACAGAGCTTTGGGTGCGGATCTTCAAAAAGGACTCGGGGACGCCGTCGGTCAACTGGAACGATTGCGTGATCTCCGCACTCTCATGGGGCTGGATTGACGGTCAACGCAAGTCGCTCGATGAAACCTCGTTTTTGCAGCGTTTGACGCCGCGCCGACCCAAATCGGATTGGTCGCAGAAAAACTGTGAACACGCCGAGCGGCTGATTCTCGAGGGGCGCATGCAGCCTGCTGGCTTAGCGCACGTCCAAGCGGCTCGAGCAGACGGGCGTTGGGAGCGTGCCTATGCAGGCTCGGCTGACATGGTGATCTCGGAAGATTTTCTCCAAGAGCTGCACAAAAACGCTGATGCAGAACGGTTTTTTGCGACATTGAATCGCAGGAATCTCTACGCGATCTACCACCGCGTTCAGACCGCCAAACGCTCTGAAACTCGAGCGCGGCGCATTGCAGAGCTGGTGGCGCAACTGGCGCGAGGCGAGGCTTTGCACTGAAAAGTCGAGTTAATGGTGAGCCTTCAATGCTAAACAGCCTCGAGCGGCGTGAACTTGTACCCAACGCCCCAGATTGTATGCAGAAAGCGCGGGTTGCTCGGGTGATCCCCCAGAATCCGCCGCAGCCGCACGACGAAATTATCGACCGTGCGGCTCGAGGGGAAATGATCCTTGCCCCAAACCGCATCAAGCATCTGGTTTCTGGATATAACGGTGTTGCGGTTTTGAACGAACAGTTGCAGTAGGCGCTTTTCGCGCTCGCCGAGTTGCTCGAGACCTTGCGGGGTGCTGACCGTGTACGCCGCGAAGTCAATCGTGATCCCCGCGAACGAGTACGTCGCCTCGAGCAATGCTAGGGGCGGCGTGCGGCGCAGTAAACCAGCCACGCGCAGCAGAAACTCGGGCAGGTGAAAGGGCTTGACGAGGTAATCGTCGCCGCCGGCCGCTAAGCCCGCGACGCGCTCCTGCGGCTCGCCTTTGGCGCTTAAAAACAGTACGGGGGCGCTCAGCCCAGCCCCCCTTGCTTCGCGGCACACGGTGTAACCGTCCTTAACGGGCATCATCACGTCCAGCACCACCAAATCCGGCTCGAGGTCGCGCCACTGCTGTAGGGCGCTCGCGCCGTCGCGGGCGACGGTGACGGTGTGACCGTCCAGTGCAAGGTTGTACTCGAGCAGGCTCGAGATCATGTGCTCGTCTTCGGCAATCAGGACGCGGGCCATGAACTAACCGTGTACGCGGCGCGAGGCGGTTCGCGGTGCGTGATCCGCGACGAGCGGCAGGCTGACCGTAAAGCGCGTGCCGTGCGGTGCGACGGGTTCACAGCGCACGCGCCCACCCATCAGTTCAGTGATGCCACGAACCAGATACAGTCCCAATCCAAGTCCGCTGGCGCTGCGCGTCAACTCGTTACCAGCGCGGTAGAACTGATCGAAAATGTGCGGGCGCGTCGCAGCGTCAATGCCAATGCCGTTGTCGATCACGCTCAACTCGGCACTCATTCCGCGCAGCTCGAGGGCAACGGTGATGCGTTTCACCTCCCCCGTGTATTTGACGGCGTTCTCGAGCAGATTGGACAACACGATGCCGAAGGCGGCCGCGTCCACCGCGACGCGCACGGGTGCATCGGGCAAACTAACCTCGAGTTGCACATTCGCAGCCATAAGCTTGGCACGGCTCGCCTCGAGCAGTTGCCTCGTCACATCGCGCAAATCGCGGGTCGCTAAGGCCTGCACGCCTGTCCCCTGCTCCAAGCGTGCGGTGGCCAGCACGCGCTCGGAAACGACTTGCAATTTTGAAACCTCGCTGTTCATGCCGTGCAGCAACTCGAGTTGCTTGTCGCGGTTCAGCTCGCGGTATTGCGCGGTCTCGACCAGCAGGCGCAGGGTGCTGATCGGTGTGCGGAACTCGTGCGTGGCGGCCATCAAAAAGTTCTGCTGGCGACGCTGCAATTCAAAGTCGTTCTTGGCAGATCGTGCGATCACCCACAGCCCCGTCAGCATCACGGCTAAGAAAAACGGCACTTCGTAATTGAACATGTTCAAGTAGCGCTGCTGGCGGGCTTTGAAGCCCTCGAGCGCGACCGCGTTGACGCTGACTGGCACACTGCTCAAATTCAGGTGTGAACGCTCGAGCTTCAGGGCGTTCAGAATTGCGCCTCGAGATTCGGGGCGGGCGCTTTGCAGGGCCAGTTGCGCCAACGCAGCCTCTGATTGCCACTGCGTTTGGGTTTGCTGCACGGTGCGCTGGATGTACTGATGTTGAAAAACCGTCCACCAGATCACCTGCGCGACCAAGAAAACGATAATCACCGCGAACGCCACGCGCATCGTGCGCTGAGCGCGACGCAGGCTCGAGACCCACGAGTTGAGCGGTAACTGCGCTGGGTTCACGAGCGTATTTTGCCACGCGGCGGTTGGTGCGGGTGTCCCATGCGGTTTGATGCAATACGCCCGTTGCGCCTAGAGTCTAAAGTTTGTTGGGCACGTGATTGACGAACCGTAGGGGCAAGACAAAAACAAGCCCGAGCCACCGCTATGTCGAGCGCGTGACGGGTCTAGAGCGCCGTTGACCAGACGCACAATTGGGACGTTCAGCATTTGACGCGGCTCGAGGTCAGTCTTTATATTCCTACTGATCTAGTCAGGATTAAACTGTGACTGCTTCCAAAACCGTTCCCGCAGCCAAGCTGCGCCCCTCGAGCCTGACCATCATTCCTGTTCTGACGCTGCTGCTGCTCGTTGCTTGCATCGTCTCCATCGGCATCGGCGCGATTCGCATCGCGCCAATTGAGGTGCTGCGAGCGCTGACCGACTCGAGCGGCAGTGTCAACGCCCGCATCGTCAACGAGTTGCGTTTGCCGCGCATCATCGTGGCGGCGATTTGCGGCGCGTTGTTCGCGGTGTCCGGCGCGATGCTGCAAGGCGTGGTACGGAATCCGCTGGCCAGTCCCGATCTGGTCGGTGTGGGCGCGGGTGCGGGCGTCGCGGCGGTCGTGACGCTGATTTTGCTGCCGAGCGCTCCCGCGTGGCTGCTGCCGCTTGGCGCTTTCGTCGGCGCGTGGCTGGGTTTCGCGTTGGTGATCTGGTTGTCGGTCAAAAACGGCGAGGTCACACCATTGCGCGTCGCGCTGATCGGCGTCGCGGTCGGCGCGGCTTTGGGCGCGGTGCAGCAACTGGTGCTGATTCGCGCTCCGGACGGCATCGGTCAGGCGCTGTCGTTTCTAGCGGGCACGATCTACGGCGCGGACTGGGCGCAGGTCTCGAGCATTTCACCGTGGCTGGCGTTGCTCCCCATCGCGTGGGTACTCTCGAGCAAGCTCGATGTGCTGGCATTCAGCGATGAAGTTTCAAAGAGTCTGGGTATGCGCTTGATGCTCGCCCGTGTCATCTGCATGAGCGTCGCAGTGGCGCTCGCGGCGGCGGCCGTGACGGGTGCGGGCGTGCTGGGCTTCGTGGGCTTGATCGGGCCGCACGCGGCGCGGCGGCTGATCGGCTCGAGACATGCGGCACTGCTGCCCGTCAGTGCGCTGCTCGGGGCGATACTGGTCGTGGTCGCTGATGCGCTCGGGCGCGGCTTAATGCCGCCACTCGAGATTCCCGCTGGGATCGTCACGACTTTGATCGGCGCTCCGTATTTTCTGCTGCTGATGCGGCGCGAAGCGAGGATGCGATGAGCGCCAGATTGGAGACTCGAGGGTTGCGGCTGGCGTATGACGCTCGAGTGATCGTCGAGGATTTGAACCTCAGCCTTCAGACAGGCAAGATCACCGCGATTATCGGCCCGAACGGTTGCGGCAAAAGCACGATTCTGCGCTCTTTAGCGCGGTTGCTCGCACCGAAGGCAGGTGCGGTGCTGCTAGACGGCAAAGACATTCACGCGCTGCCGAGCCGCACCTTAGCGCGGCAACTGGCGATACTGCCGCAGGGGCCGGTCTCGCCGGAAGGTTTGACGGTCGAGGCGTTGGCGTGGTTCGGGCGTTACCCGCACCAGAACTTCATGCAGGGTCGCTCGAGCAGCGATGCGAAGATCATCCGCGATGCTTTGCAGCAAACGGCAATGCTGGAACTCAAAGACCGTTCGCTCGAGACGCTTTCAGGCGGTCAGCGTCAACGCGCTTGGATTGCGATGAGCCTCGCGCAGGACACACCGTTTTTACTACTGGACGAACCGACGACGTATTTGGATGTGATGCATCAGCTCGAGGTGCTGCAACTCTTGACGACGCTGAACGCGGAGACGGGCAAGACGATTGTCATGGTGCTGCACGACCTCAACCAAGCCGCACGCTTCAGCCATGAATTGATCGCCGTGCAGGACGGGCGCGTCGTCGCGCAGGACACCCCAGAGCGCGTGCTGACGCTAAACTTACTGCGCTCAGTCTTCGGTCTCGAGGCGCACCTGATCCGCGATCCGCATTCCGGTACGCCGCACGTGATTCCCTACGCGCTGGCGGCGCGAGAAGCGTGAAATCTCGAGCTACACAGTCTCGAGCAACGCAGTCTCGAGCCGTCACGTTCAGCGCTTTTGCGCTGATGCTGGTCGCGTTGACACTCGCGCTGCTGACCTCGATCTCGGTCGGCGCGGCCGGCATCGGGCTGCTCGAGGTCTGGCATTTGGTCTTCGCGCCAGACAACAGTGTGAACAGCCTAATCGTGCAGACCTTGCGCCTCCCCAGAGCGCTCGTGGCTGTACTGGTCGGCTCGAGCCTCGGGGTGTCGGCGGCGCTGCTTCAGAGCGTGACGCGCAATCCGCTGGCCAGTCCGGGAATCTTAGGGGTCAACGCAGGCGCGGCGCTGGGGATTTTAGCTGGCGCGGTGTTCCTGCCCAATCTGCCGGGAGCGTTGCTGGTGCTGCTGGCTTTCGCGGGCGGGCTGGGCGCAGCGTTGTTGACATACTCGGTCACGGCAACCGTCGGCATCACCTCTGTGCGGCTGGCACTGGCGGGCGTGGCCGTCGCGGCGCTGCTCGGCGCACTCACCAGCGGCATTCAGATTCTCTTTGAGGAACGCGCTCGCGGGGCGCTGTTTTCACTCTCTGGCAGCCTTGCGGGGCGCACGTGGCAACACGTGGAATTGGCCGCGCCGTGGGTGATCGTGTGCCTGTTACTAGCATTCGCCTCGAGCCAACTGGTCAATCTGATCGCGCTCGGCGACGATGTGGCGCGGGGGCTGGGCGTCAATGTCAACCTCGTGCGCTTGTGGCTGGCGGGCATCGCGGTGCTGCTGGCGAGCGCCGCGACCAGCATCGCCGGGCCCATTGGCTTTCTGGGGCTGATGTCGCCGCATCTGGCAAGGGGCATCGTCGGCGCGGACAACCGCTTGGTGATCCCGATGAGCGCCCTGATCGGCTCGAGCATTTTACTGCTGGCAGATGTCGGAGCGCGGGTCGTGGACGCGCCGAACGAAACATCGGTCGGGATTCTCATCACGGCGATTGGCGCACCGTTTTTTGTGTATTTGGCCCGCAAAGTCGGACGCGAGCGCTAGGGCGGTTTGCAAATACGTTGTCGCACTTCTTGACCCTGAAAGCAGCACCTGACGGGCTTGGGTCGCTTCGTGCGCTCACTCCATTGCAAACCGCTGAGTTGTTTCCACTCGGTTTCCTGGCAAAATAGTTGACATAAACCCCGTCAACCATTTTGAAATTTGCCCTAAAATGGACAGTGCGGACACTCGAGACGGGGCGCAGGTCACTCGAGCGCTGCTCTTGACAAACTCGAGCCAGCGATTTACGCAGCGCGTCTGAAGCGGCGCGAGTGCGTGCGGTACTGGTAGTACAAAAAGCAACCGAGGCAAAAGTCGGTTGTCAAATTCAGCAGTGCCAACCCCGCGACGACAATGGCGAGGCTCCAGCCGACCAGCGTCCATCCGCCCAAGAATGCCAGCGTCGCCAGCAGTAAGAACACGCCACCGAGTCCCTGCGCGAAATTGTGCGGGCGCGGATCGTCCTCGCTTGGGTTCACCGCGAGGCGCAATGCCGGGCGGATCAGGCTCGAGTACAGGCGTTTGAAGGCGGCCAGCCGAGGGTAGAAGCTGCCGATGAGCAGCACCACGCCGATGATGATGACGATCAGCGGTTGATGGATCAGCAATGCGGTGACAATGCCACCGACAATCACGATCTGGTTGAAGCGCAGCACGTTCGCATCGAATTTTTGGGGGAGTTGATTTGTCATGAGATCCTCGTCGGCTCGAGCGCTGATCTGGCTCGAGTGCGAGCAGCGTAGTACAGATGATAAAACTTGTCAGTTGTGCAAATGACCAAATCGCAACTCGAGTCACGCTCCAAACCTCGAGTGCCGCACTTCAAAGGCTTATTGTGTTACATCCCGAACTCAGGGGCGCTCTGGACGGGTTGGGCGCACTGTTGGAATCAGCACCGCTGCCCTGAAAGCCTCCGTCTCGAGCACTTGCGTTTCCAGAGGAATTTGCGCGAAGCTCTCAAAGCGCAGATCCAACTGCTGCGCCTGCCAAACCTCGAACTGCTTGCGGTTGAGAAACTGCCGCCCGAACTCTTGACGACTCAGACCACCGGGCAGTTCCTGCGCCGTCGTCGGCTTGTCTTGGTATTCAATGCTCGCCACTGGAGCGGGAACGGGCGACGGCGCTGGTTTGAGGACTGGTTTGGTCGGCGCAACGATTGGTTTGACCGCCACCACTGGCTTACCGGCCGATTTGCCAGCGCCCGACGAAGCGAACCCCTCCGGACGTGTGACTGGTGGCAACGACGCGGCACTCGAAGGCGTCGCGCTGACTCGAGGCGCGGTACGAGGAGCGGCTGTGACGACGATTGCTCGCAGGGCTGTGGCGACCACCGTCGAGGCTGGCGGTTTGACTGCGGGAGCCGCTCGAGGGGTCGGGCTGACCGTGGATTGGCTGGCGGCGGGAGGATTACCGCTCGGCTTAATTTGCTTTGGCGGCTGAACCGTTGCTGGTTTGACGGTCTTGCCAGAACCGGGCGAGGCTGAAACGGGTCTGATCGCAGCGGGTTTGACGACTTTGATCGGCGGCTTGGCAACTGCTGCTGCTCCAGTGTTTGGCTTGATGAGCGCGGCCGCTCGAGGCAGCAGGGAATCGCGCAGTTGCGCCGCGAGATTTGGGGCGATGAATACCGCACTACCGAGCAGCGCTGCGACACTCAACAACCAGACCGCCACCGGCTGCCGACGGCGGCGCACCTGCGTTACAGGCTCGCGGACATCGCGGTACGTGCGCGGCACGACCGACTTAGCTTCACTGCGCTGCGCGTCACTGCGCCGATCAGCACGCATTGGCTCAAAATCGGCAATGACGCCAGTGCGACCAGTGACTTGCTTTTTGAGTGGTTCGCTCGGTTGGATAGAAACGGGTTTGATGCTGAGCTGCGTCGCCACGGTCGCTTTGCGGTTCGGCAGCGTCTCGAGCGCTTTGCTGGGCGTCACTTGGTGCGGCCCGCTGGTCGCATCAATGATGAGCGACCCACTTTGCGAGATCAGCAGCGATTCATCGAAGGTGATGGCTTTCACGTGCTCCGACGTATCCATTGGCGAGGGCCCGAACAGCGGTGTCTCGAGGGCTGACGCGTATTGACTTGATGGTGACGGCTGCGCGTCCCCCAGCATTGGTGTCGCAAACAACGGTGTTGTGAGCAACGGCGTCGTGAACAACGGCGTTTCGAGTGAGGCCGCAAATCGCAATGGCAACTCTGGTGCGTGAGTCTCGAGCACTTGACTGTTGCGCTCGAGCAGTGCTGGCTCGAGCGGTGCTGATTGAAAGAAAGCTGGCTCACCTACGAGGCGTTCAGGGTGCGTATCGCTCAGCGTGAGCATCTGCGCGGACAACACATCGCTGAACCCCTCCTCGGGCTTGATCAAACCCTCAGCCTCGAGCGACTCGAGCATCAATTGCCACTCGCCACTGACGGTCTCGGCTTGCGGTGGGGCGGCGTGTTCGATCTGCGCTGAAACGCTGTCGGGGATTTCAGCCGTCAACGCATCGGCGGCTTCGGGGATCGCTGCGCCGGGGACTTCAGGCGCGAGCGCGTTGGGCAACTCGGACATCATCGCGTTTTCGCCCTCGAAAATCACGCTGTCATCGCCCATCCACAGCGAATCGTCATTTGGTGGCGCTCGGAACGCCACAGGCAATTCGGGAACCTCATCGCCGAACATCACCGCATCGCGGTTCTCGTCAAACAGCAAAATCTCACGGGTTGAATGGCGCTCTATTCGCGTTTGGCGCGACTCCCGAGCCTCCAAGTCGCTGCTCAGGCAACGCCCCGCTTCTTCTAACAGCTCGTGCTGGCGCGGTGTTTGCTCGAGCGCCCGCGTTAGGGCCAGCGTTAACGCAGCGCGATCATCTGGGCGCTGGGGCAGTCCGAGCAAATTCATCGCTTCGAGCACAGTCACAAAGTAAATCTCCTCGGGTATTTTCAGCGTGCGATGTCAGGTAAAGATGCGGGGTCGCGGGCGACGAAGATCGCGGCTCTGAAAGCACTTGGCGACAGACCGCGCAGTGCCACTGGCACGAGTGCCCAACTGCGGTAACGCAAGACCGCACCTGATTTTTCCCACTGCGAAAACTGGAGTTGATTGTTGCGGGGGCGCGATGGCGCGGCGACCTCCACGGAACTGCTCGAGACTTGCGGGGTCGTGCCGACGCGGCGCGTCGCAAGGCGAGGCTGCACTGTAACTCGAGGAGTGGTAGCTCGAGGGGTTGCGACTCGAGGGGTGGTTCGAGAAGTGATGGTTCGAGGGGTGGTCACTCGAGAAGCAGCCACTCGAGGTCGTGAAGTCACTGTTGGCTTGATGGCCGCCACTGGTTTGGTGGTCACTGTTGGCTTTGCGATCACCGCTGGCTTTGCGATCACCGCTGGGCGCGTCGTCGGTTTCGTGACGGCGGGCGCGACTGGTTTAACAGCAGGGGCGATGGGCGCAACAGCTTTGATGGCCGCAACCGGCGGCACTGGTTGAGCGGCGATCACAGTAGGCGCGACAGGCGCGGGTTGAATCGGCGCGGGTTGCACGACTGGCGCGACCACCGTTACCGCAGGAGGTGCGGTGACGATCGGTACTACGCTCGGACTCGAGGAGACGCTGGGCACTGCACTCGAGACGCTGGGCACTGCACTCGAGACGCTGGGCACTGCACTCGAGACGCTGGGCACTGCACTCGAGACGCTGGGCACTGCACTCGAGACGCTGGGCA
>JANYHH010000090.1 GCA_025359505.1 Deinococcales bacterium | reverse complement strand
AAGGTCGAAGTGGGCTTGCAGGGCGTCTCGCACGGGTTTATGATTCATGTGGCTACTTTCTCCTTGGTCGGACGGAGTAGCCGCTATTGTCTCAGATTGCGTGGGGAACGTGCAAACTTGAGAAGTGTCCAGTAGTTAGGTGTTGAGCATCCGATTCACCATTAACATTGGAAAATAAGTCGGTTTTCGTTGCAAGGAACGGTTAACGATCAGCAGCAATTCGGTCGGGTTAGACACAACGTGTTCGATACCGTGCAAAATCGTCCAGAACACTCCATAGCCGTCACTGTGGGAATAGCGCTCAAAAAGCCGAAACCAAACGTCTAAATGCTCTACGTCACCGTTCATCTCGAGTACAAAGTATTCATCGGCGAGTCGCTGAAGCTGGTCTAAATCGAGGTCATCTTCGTGAGCGGTGTTCAGAGCGTCCACATCGGCGATGACCTCCGTGATTGTCCTCATTAAAATTTTTCCTCGACCCTCGACGTGAATTTTGTCGGGCCGCGCAACTCGCGGCGTTTCATTGGCTTGCCTTCAGCGCCTCGAGTTGCGAGCGCAGCGCCAAAACCTCAGCTTCCAAAGCTTCGACGCGACTGACCAGATCAGTGCCGCTGCCGCTCCCAGCACCTCGAGCTTCGCCCGCCGCTGGCATCGCGGGTGCGCCGGTCATGATGTGCGTCCAGCGAGCGTCGCGTTCACCTGCGCCGCGCTCGAGTTTGACAACGAGTTCAAGGTCGGCGAAGCGCTCCAGAATGCGTTCGACTTCGTGCAAGCCCTCCATCTTGAACAGCGGCTCGGCGCGGTTGCGAAGCTCACCGACCGTTTGAGCGCCGCGCAACAGCAGCACGCACAGCACCGCGTGTTGGGCGGGAGTCAGGTTCAGTTCCTTAGCCAGAAATTGCAGGTATTTGGGGACGCGCCCGCCGGAATCGCGGCTGAACGAGGTCAGACGTTTGACGCGCAGGCTGTCCAGAGCAGCTTCAACCTCGCGGTCGCTGTAACTGGTCACGGGGTAACGGCTGTTTTTTTGGTTGCAAGCGTTGGTCAGCGCGTTCAAAGACAGCGGGTAGATGTCCGGCGTGGTGACTTGCTTTTCCATCAAGCTGCCCAGCACGCGTACCTCGAGTTCGGTCAGGAGTTCCATTCGTCGATTTTAACTGAACCGATCTGCGCCCTGTTGCGTATCTCATCCCTGAGGTGATCCGTGACACTTGCACTACCGCTCGCCGCGCCGCCGACCATGCCACTGGTCTGCGCGATTAGAATGCCAGCCATGCCCGCTCGAGTGGATTACGCGACCCAGAGTGACGCGGCCTTGATTTCGCGGCTCGAGGCTCGGGACGAGGCGGCGTTTGCTGAAATTTATGACCGCTACTCTGGATTGCTGTACGGCGTGGCCTTGCGGGTGTGCAGCCATCCCTCAAAAGCCGAGGAGATTGTGCAGGACACGATGATGAAGCTTTGGCGCAATCCACGCGGGTTTGATCCGACTCGTGGGGCGCTCTCCACATTTTTGCTGACCTTGACCCGCAACGCCTCGATCGACGCCTTGCGCCGCGAACGTCCAACGGTGGGCATCACCGATGATGACGGCGAGGCGTTACCGATCCCCAGTGCCGACAGCGGCCCGCTGGAACAAGCGGAACTCGAGGCGGTGTCGGTGCGGGTCAAATCTGCGCTGCTGGGTTTGAGCGACGCACATCGCCGGACTGTTGAATTGGCGTATTTTCGTGGCTCGAGCCGCGAAGAGATTGCCGTGGAGATGAACGTGCCGGTCGGTACGGTCAAATCGCGTTTGAAGTACGCGCTGGACAAGCTGCGCGGCACGCTGGCTGAGTTGGCAGGAGACGCATGACTTTTACGGACGATCAACTCAAGGAACTCCTACCGCTGGTCGCGCTCGGCATGGCGACCACGGAAGAGCTGAGCGCAGTCACGGCGGCGCTCGAGGTGGACGCGGCGCTGCGTGAGGAGTACGCGCAGGTGCAACGGGCGCTGAGCGGCATCCCAGCCGCCGTCGCGCCGCCCCCAGAGCTGAAAGCGCGGTTGCTGGGGGCGATCAGGCAGCCAGAATCAGCGAGGTTCGAGCCTCGGACTACCCGCAGCGCTCCTCGAGCCTCGAGCCGCACCCGAGGCGTGCCGCGTCGCGCCCTGTGGGCCAGCTTGGCGGCTGTCGGGCTGATGGTGCTGGCACTGATTGCCTTGCTACCTCGAGCGGTCACGCTGGGGTCGGTATCCGTCGTGGCCACCACGGGCGACGGTGGGCTGATCGTCGGCCAAGCTGACTCGGGGGCCGTGCTGATCCGCCCGAACCGCAGTCGCGTATCGGTGCAACTGACCGCGCACCGACAAAGCAATGATTTTCAGAGTAACTTCACCGATGCGACCTCGAGCGGCGGCCTGTCGTACTTGTTGGACGCAGCCAATCAGCGCTTGTACATCATTGACGAGGCAAGCGGCAAGCTGATTGACACGTGGCCCGTCCCAGCGGGCGCGGCCAGTGTCGCCGTCCAAGGCGATACCGTCGTCGTCAAAGGCGCGATCTCGGGAACCGTGGTGGTCTTCACCAAAACAGGTAAGGGTGAGAAAACCATGCTCGAGACGCGCATCGCACCGCGCACAGACATGGCGCTGCTCGAGGTGATGGATCAAGCCGTGATCGCCGGGGATCTGATCTTCGCCACGCACCACGTCACCGGCGAGGTCAGCGTGCTGGATGACATCACGGGGCGCGAGCTGCGGCGTTTTAAGAATCTGGGTCAACCCGTCGCGTTGGCTCGAGCGAGAACAGCGCTGCTGGTACTTGATTACGCTGGGCGTTTATTGGAGCTGAACCCGGTCAGCGGCGCGGTACTGCGCGAGCTGGCGCTGAGCGGCAAGCCAGATCGCTTGAGCGTCATGGGCGACCTCGCGTTTTTGTCCGACCGCGCTGGCATCGTGACCGCCGTGCGCGTGGATACGCTCACAGTGCTGGGCAGGGTGCGCGTCGGCGGCGTGCCGATGGACATCAGCCCGATGCCCGGCGATCACCTCGCGGTGGCGATTTCAAAAGGCGGCGTGGTCGTGCTGGACAGGGATTTGAAAACGCTAGAAACAATCGACTGACAGCGGTTTTACTCGCATAGCTTGCCATTCATTGAGAATCCACAGATTCTCAATGAATGTGAAATTGGCTATGACACCCGGCCCCCTCCATGTGACGGCCGTGTGACGCCCCCTCCATACACTCCTGCGTAGACGCAAAAAGCAAAGGAGCTTTATGAAACAAGCGGGTTATCTGAAGCGAGCCACGAAGAAATTCTTGCACGGTACGAAGTTTCGTTCGCCCGTCGAAGCGGTCGAGGCGGGGATTCGTGACCTCGGGGACTGGGCGGACACGCTCACCAATGAGCGCGAACTCGAGGCGGTCAGCCCGTCCCGCCGTTCACAGCGCAGTCCGCAGCGCGAGATCGCCCAAGCCTGAGCATCGCCAAAACCCCCTCGAGCCGATTAGCGCTCGAGGGGGTTTTTTACTGCATTGGATTTACCGAACGACGCTGGGCTGACCGCAATTGTCCAGCACACAAATGTCCAGAATCGTCCAGTCGCGCTTGGGGTTGTTGGCGTCCGTCGGCACGATCAGTTTCATGAACAGCGTCCCCGAACTGATGTAGTAGCCACTCGTCTTTTCAGCGCTGAGACCAGCGGCATCGGCGACTGGTTTCAGCACCGAGTTGTACGTGACCGTTCCCTTTGAATCGACTTGCTTGTAAACGTTGTAATCGCGGTACACGAACGGCGCTGCGCCCGTCCAAGGCATCGACACCAGAATAAAATCACCAATCACGCGATTCCTGAACTGCAACCTCGAGCGCTGCGGGGTCGCGCCACCGAGGGTCACAGCGTAGGATTTACCGACAATCAAACGCGTCTCGAAGTTGTCTTTGAAAGCTTGATCGTTTGGCGTGCCCCACATTTTATGCTGCGGGTTCGTCCCCTCGAGCCGCTGAATAGCAACGGGGCTGATCTCACTCAGGGTGCTGTCCTCGTTCTGAAAATTGAACGTGCCATACGGGTTATCGCAGATGTTCGCGTCGCCCCACTCCTGCTTGGCAACGCAATTGCCGTTCAGCAAGAACGGGTTATTGACCACCACACTGCGCCCGCTCGAGCCGGTCACGCTGCCGCTGGCATCGAAAAAAACCGCGCTGCGGTAGCCGTCCATGCCGTCGCTCGTGGGCGCGGTCGGTTCGGCTTTCTCTAATTTCAGGTAGACCCGATTGGAGTTCGCGTCGAAGCTGAGCTGATCGGCCACGTTGCGCGGATCGGTACTGAAATCCGTGAAACGCAAGTAAGACAGCGCACTGGCGGGACGCAGGGCATTACTTTGAAAATTCACGAACGTCACTCGAGACGCGCCGACTTTGCCATCGTAAAACTCAAAGCCGCGAATCGGGAATTTAGAAACCTCGTCGTTGTACGCCTGCGGCAAGCTGCGCCCATCCAAACCCGCTTTCTCGTACTGACCGGGATTACCCTTGTTGGCGCTCTCGCCGATCACCACGCTGTCCTCGAGCTGCGTGTCGTCGCTGGCAAACGTCGCACCGATGGCGTTATCCGCCAGCACAGCGCCTCTCACGGTGTGCAACGATCCGCGCAGCCACACGCCGCGATTGCGGTTGCGATACGCGGTGAAGTCCTCGAAAATCACCGGCACAATCGCGCTCTTCGGGTCGCTCGGATTGGCTCGAGCGGCGTAGCTCGTGGTTTCGGATTTCAAAGTTGTGGCATTCGGGCCGCCGTCCACGTTCAAACCCGTGTTGCCGTTACTGTGCGCGATGTTGCCTTTGAAGGCCGTCAATGGCGTGCGGCGCAGCAGCCAGTCCTTGAAGCGGACATCCGTGGCGCTCGGGCCCGTCGGGTGCTCGGGAAGCGCGAACCAGAAGCCGAAGCTGTCCGATCCAGCCGCGACGTTACCGATCATCGTGTTGGCCGGATTGGTGATCCAGTACGTCGCGGGTTCGGTATCGGTCGGCAGCAGCACATCGGCGGCAGAGAGTTCATAACAGCCCCGCTGATCTCCGTATTTGTTTTTCTCGAGCGTGCAGCGCGTCATGAATCCCAGATTGTTTTTGAGTGTATTGCCCGCTTCGCTACCGTCCTCCATGAAGTAGCAGTGTCCAACCGTGTCGTACCCGACGTTTGACTCGAGCAGCAATTTGCCCGTGCCGTGAACCGTGATGCAGCGGTTGAAGTTTTTTTGCATCACCGTGTTTTTGACGTAGCTGCCGTCGCCATTGTCGCCCTGCATGTGAAAGTGGATCGGGTAGCGTTTCAGTTTTTTCAGTTGCCCCATCCGGGTCAGTTCCACGTTCTCAATGCGGGCTTTGGCGCTGTCCATCACCATCAGATGCCCGCCGAAACCGCCCGCGCTCGAGGTCGCCTCACCACGAATGACGATGTTGCGGCGCAAAAGCGCCACCTCGGCTCGAGACTCGAGGGTTTTACCTGCGAAGGGCTGCGCGACGCCGTAGTGCATGAATTTCAGTCCGCTCTCAAGCGTGACGGTGTTGCCTTCGATTTTTTGAACCGTTGCTTCCTCGGCTTGGCGGGTGTCGTAATCGGTGCTGGCAATCGCAATCGCATCCCTAGCTTTCCAGCCGCTCGCATCCTCGAGTTGCAAGGTGTTCGCGCCGATGGTCGCCGTTTGCGTCAAGCGCGTCCAAGAAGTCACAGGAGCGCCGTGCAAATCAAGCGTGCCCGTGCCCATCACGCCGATGAACTTTTCGCCCATGCCGAGATTGTCTGCGCCCGTGTCTGTTCCAGTCAGCGTGATCGTCGCCTGATTGGTGAACGGCAATTGCGCCGAGCCGATCTGCAAGCTGCCGTCGTGCACCATGATGTAGCCAGCCGTCAGCTCCAAATCTTTGGCGGCGAATTTCAGCGTTCCCGCAACGAAGACGCTTTTCAGCGCGGGCGGGCTGACATCGAGCATCATCACCTTGCCCGCTGGGATCACGACCGCCTCACCCGCAACGGGGACTTTGCCGGAGGGCCACACGGACGGATCACTCCACGTCGCGTTAGGCATTGGGTCGGGCGTCGGCGTGCTAGGCGTCGTTCCCGGCGGGGTTGCACCGCCCGCGTTGCACGCGGCAAGTAAGCTCAGCCCAGCGAAAACGGCAATCGCGCTCTTCGTCAAACCACGGTTCATACGCCTACTGTAGAGGACACATCGACTCGGGGCTGTGAGCTTTTCGCCCTCGAGCCGTGTGAAAATCCAAGGCGATGCTCGAGACTGAAATCTTGCCCAGTACAGCAGGCGAGCTGCGCGAGCGCATCTGGTCTGATCTGGTGCGCCACAACGCCTGCGCGTTTCCGATTCCGCCACACGGTCACAACCCCAATTTCAAGGGCGCACGGGGCGCGGCCCGCAACCTGATGCTGCACCCACTACTGGCTGGCTCGAGGGTCGTGCTGGTCGGCATGGAAGCCGCGCTGCTGGCAGTCCGCGAGGAAGTGCTGAGCGCGGGCAAAACCCTGATCGTGCCGCACCGCACCAAAGCCAACACGTACTGGCGGCTCGAGGGCGCGGTCAAGGCAGCCGCGAAAATCCCTAATTTCAGCGTCTACGGCACGCCCACCACGCTCGAGGGCGTCGAAGTCTGCGTGCTGGCCAGCGTCGCCGTGGATGCTCACGGGCTGCGGCTTTCCAAAGGCTTCGGGTTCGGCGCACGCGGAGCGCCCGTGATTGTTCCCGTACTGACCGTCGCGCACAAATTGATGGTCAGGGATGCGCTGGGCGTGCCCGCTGACTCGAGGGTCGTGGGTTATGCGACGGCAGGCGGCTTGTTTGTGGCGAAGTGAATGCCTCTTCAAGGAAGCCAGTCTCGAGCTGAAAAACAACACTCGAGTCTCGTTTTTGGTGAACGCTCGGTCACGAGGTCTACTACGCTCTTGTTACGACTCGAGTCTGAAAGTTCATTGAACGTGTGAGTGACGACCCATAGCCCCTACAACCGTGCAGCTCCATGCCAGACAAATGACATGGCTCAAGCCTTCAATGAGGTCAAGCAACGGGCAAGCGCAGTTCAAAACTCGCGCCGCTCGAGTCGCTGGTCGCCATCAATGTCCCGCCATGCGCTTCGGCGATGGCGCGGGCGATGCTCAGTCCCAGACCGCTGTGCGCCTTGCCGCTCGGGTCACGGGTGCGCGACTCGTCACCGCGATAGAAACGCTCGAAGACCCTTGATGGGTCACTGATGCCGCGCCCATTGTCGCGCACGCGCACGATCACTCGCTCAGCCTCTTTGAGCGCTGAAACCGTCACTCGAGTCCCGCCGCTGTGCTCAAAGGCGTTCTCCAAGAGGTTATTGAACAGCCGCGTCAGTTGCGTCGCGTCCGCCCGCACGGTCAAGCCGCTCGGCACGCCCTCGAGATGCACGCCGAAGAGGGCGCGATCCGAGCGCACTTGGAAGCCGCCGATCACGTCGCGCAGCAGCCCCTCGAGCGGCACGGATGCGAATTGCAGGTTGAACTCGCCCTCGGCGCGTTCCAGTGAGCGTAGATCCTCGACCATGCGCGTCAGCAAGCTGATCTCGGTCAGCAGTTGCTCCAGATTGCCAGCCTCGAGCGGTCGCACGCCGTCCTGCATGGCTTCAATTTCACTTCGCATCACCGACAGCGGCGTGCGAAGGTCGTGGGCGATGTCGGCGACAACGCGCTTACGCCAAGCCTGCTGGCGCTCCAGCCCTTCAGTCAAGCGGTTGAACGCCTCGGTGACGGTTTGCAGCTCGTCCCTCGAGTTCGGCACGCGCAGTTTCACGCCAGACTCGCCGCGCTCTAAGCGCCCGGCCGCTGCCTCGAGCGCCAAGAGCGGGCGCGTCAAGCGCCGCGTCACGATGGCAGCCGCCAAGCCGGACAGCAAAAAAGCGCCGATGCCCGCCAGAATCGCGGTGCGCGTGACGTTCTTGAACGCCTCTCTGGCCGCACGAAAACGAGGATCGTCAATCACGACTCGAGGGCTATCGAAGGGACTCGAGGGAAACTGGAATCCCACAACATCGGGGAAATTTCTCGCCAACTCGAGTTCGGCACGGTAGACAGCGGCGTTGGTCAACCACGTCGTCAGCGCCACCGATCCGAGCGAAACGATTAAAAACCACGTCGTCAATCGTCGCCTCAAACCCCAGCGTCGTTTCTTGTGAAACGCCTTCCACTCCGCTCGAGCCGCACCGTCTTTCCAGTGTTTACCGCGCTGCCAATCGCCGCCCCAGCCCATCACAAGCCCCGCAAGCGGTAGCCTATACCGCGCACCGTCTCGAGCTGAAAGCCGCACGCGCCGAGCTTCTTGCGGATATTTTTGATGTGCGCGTCGACCGTGCGCTCGTCGGCGTAACGATCCGCCTCGCCGGTGACGCTCAGCAGTTCAGAGCGCTGCCGCACCCTTGAAGGTTCGCGGGCGAGCAGCGCCAAGAGTTTCACTTCACTGGTCGTCATCGGCACGACCGCGCCCGCGCAGCGCACCTCGAAGCTGGTCAAATTGACCTCGAGCGCCCCGACTCTGTACAGCTCGGGTGCGGCACTCAAGCCCGATGCGCGGCGCAGCACCGCCTTGACCCGAGCCACAACCTCGCGGGGACTGTAGGGTTTCACGACGTAATCATCCGCCCCCAAACCCAGCCCCAAGAGTTTATCTAATTCGTCGTCCCTTGCCGTCAGCATGATAATTGGCGTGCTAGACTCCGCCCTGACCACCCTTGCCACTTCAAAACCGTCCAGTTCCGGCAGCATCACATCCAACAGGATCAGATCTGGTCGCGCCGCCCGCCACAACTCGAGCGCCCGCTTGCCATCCGCAGCGCGTTCCGTGCGGAAATGCTCGCGGCGCAGGTAATCCTCCAGAATAGACGCCAGACGCGATTCGTCCTCGACGATCAAAATGGTGGCGGACATATTCGACATCGTACAGGCTCCCTACAATCCGCGCATCTCGAGTAAAAACCGTCGGGGCTTGCATTGGCAAGCCCCGTGGATCACGTCATCTTGCGCTTCAATTCTCGAGTGTGCGCTTGATCATCTCAAACTCCTCGGTGCTGATCTCGCCCTTGGCCAAGCGCACCCGCGCCGTCTCAATAGCATTGTCTTTACCGCCCCAGTTGCGGCTCATGCCACGGAACTCACGCTTCATGTCCTGCCAACCTTCGCTCGAGCGCCACTCGCTCGCATTGCTCTGGGGCGTCATGAGGCTGCGTTTGATCTCCTCGAACTGCTCTGGCGTCAACTCGGATCTGGCGAGGCGTTCGCGGGCCGTCTCGAGCGCTTCGTCGCGCCCACCCCAGTTACTGCCCATCATGCCGCGTGGATTCCAGCTCGAGCCGCGCCCACCCCAGCCGTGTCCCGCGAACCGACCGCTGCGCCTAAAAAAACGCAACGCCCCGAAGATCAAGCCCAGCAGCAGCACCCAACCGAGTACCTTGAAGAAGCCGACAATGAAGAAAAAACCCGGATCGAATCCCATACCCATACCTTCGTGAAACATACAAACTCCTTTTCAAACTCGGGGGCTGTGAATGCACCCTCGAGCGATGTGCATAGCTTGCCTCCAAGCGCGTGAAGGGTGTTGGGTGCGCGTGTGAACGCTGTGTGAAATCAGCACTGTGAAATAGAATCGGTTTGTGGATTACCAGCGGATGCCTATTGAGATCGAATCTCCCGAAGAGCTTGGGTACGGGAGTATCAAGTACAACCTCGCCGAATCGAGCGTCACCGACGCAATCTGGGATGACCTCGAGCTGGATCTGCATGGTCTGGTGTTGCAGTACGGCGATCACCTCGGGCATCCGAAGCTGCGCTCCAAGCTTGCACGAGACGCGGGACTCGAGGCGGGCAATGTGATGCTGACCGTCGGCGCGGCCAGTGCGCTGTTCATCATCCACACGACGCTGCTGAAATCTGGCGACCACCTGATCGTGACTTCTCCGAATTACGGCACAAACCTCGAGACGCCCCGCGCCATTGGTTGCGAGGTCACGAAACTCGAGTTGAGAATGGAATCTGGCTGGAAGCTTGACCTCGAGCAACTGGCCGCGTTGGGGCGTCCGAGCACCAAGCTTATCAGCCTGACCACGCCGCACAACCCGACAGGGACGTGTCTCAGTGCAGCCGACCTGACCCGCGTCCTCGAGATTGCCGCCACGGTCGGCGCTCACGTGTTGGTGGACGAAACCTACCGCGACATGACGTTCGGCACGCCGACCCCGCACGCTGCGAGCCTGTCCAGCAACGTAGTGAGCGTCTCGAGCCTCAGTAAATCCTACGGGCTACCCGGCATTCGGCTCGGCTGGTTGATGACCAGCGACGCAGCGCTGATGCAGCGCTTTATGGCGGCGAAAGAGCAAATTTTTATTTGCGGAAGCTCACTGGACGAAGAAGTCGCCTTCCAAGTCATGCAACGCCAAGCCCCCAGACTCGAGGAGGTAAAAGCCATGCTCGAGACGAATTTGAACGTGCTGCGCGAATGGATGCGATCCGAGCCGCGCCTCGAGTGGATCGAACCACGCGGCGGTTGCGTGTGCTTCCCTCGCATCAAAAGCAACGTGAATCTCGAGACGTTTTACCGCGCACTGCTCGAGACGCACGGCACGTATGTCGGGCCCGGACACTGGTTCGGGATGCCGGACTCGTACTTCAGGCTCGGGTTTGGCTGGGCGAGTTTGGAGCAGATGCGGGCGGGGTTGCAGGGGATTTCTCGAGCCTTGGATGACGCGGCCAGCTTTCCAATTCTTTAAGCTTTATTGCACTCCTGAGTCGTGCCAAAGTTGCTTAAGCACTGCCTTTCAAGTAAACTCTGTGAGCGACAGCTTCAGCACGAACTCAAACATTGAAATCGTTAATCAATAACTACAGAATTTCACACATCGGTTGGTGCAATCTTTCCCTAGTAACGCCGCGATGATTATGAAGCCAATATACTTGATTCTTTTGTTCATTATGCCTATTCCATTTTTATATTGGAGTATACAGCATCTAGTTGACAAAAACCTACGCAATGAATGGAAAAAAGTTAAAACTCTTAGAGATTACTACAAAGAAAACGAGTCAGATTATGTTAAATTTACAACTCATCAAGCTAGAAGTGTGATTTACGGTTCAATGTTATGGTATTTTATTGCCTTTTTAGCTTTATTCAGATCACTTCAAAATCAGTGAACTTTGTTCGCTCGAACAACACAACTTGCCCTCGAGACGCAAAAGGTTTCGTAGGGGCGAACCTCGTGTTCGCCCGTGGAACGCGTCAACGACGTTGAATTGACCGAGGCTCGAGTTTTCTTTTGATGCAATAATCGTTTCACCGCCGCACTCGAGCGTTAAATAACGAGAGGATACAACATCAATGTCAAGTGATGATGCAATCAAAGCGATTTTATTTATCATTTTAGCGTTTTTTGGCTTTATTTTAATTGTTTTAGCTATTATTTTTGTTTTAACTTTTTTTATCGCTATGCTAAAGCCATTCGTCAGCGGTTGGAGGCAACTTGCAAAAATATATCCTTTTAGAGAAATTTCCATCGGTGAAGAATTTTATAGTATTCACGGAATTACGGGACAAGTATTTTTTCCGGTCGAGTACGTGCGAACGCTAAATATTTTAATCTCGAGCAGCGGATTATCTATGGAATCAACTGCCAGATTTAGTTTCATGACTCCTAAATTGTTTATTCCATGGGAGAATATAGATTCAGTTTCTAAAACCAGACATTTCTTCAGACTAGCATTTCGTATTAGAGTACAAAATTCTTGGGTAACAATCTTCATTTTGGGCGATGCCGGAAAAGCGATTCTCGAGGCGTGGACGGCCAGCCGCTCAGGCCTCGAGATCAACAAAGCCTCGCCGCATGTTCGCCGGTGGGGTCAATGACGTTGGATTGATCGAAGCTCGAGCGGCAGGCGTTTTTTGGCTCGAGGAGATTATTTTTTGGTTTTGCGTTTCTCCTTCGCGGCGCGGACGGTTGACTGGTTCAGGGCGACTGCTGAAAGAATCAACGCTTTGAAAGCGTCTTCGTCAATGACGGCATTTTCACTGAAATCAATCGCTCGCCTGACGTTTCCCGCGAGGCTCGAGTTGAAGATTTTTGATGGGTCGGGTAGCGCTGCACCTTTGGCGAAGGTCAGTTTGACGGCAGCCTTATAGGTTTCGCCCGTGCAGATCAGTCCATCGTGCGACCAAACGGGAATGCCCCATTTCCACTCCTCGAGCACGTCGGGGTCGGCTTGGTGAATCAGGGCGCGTAAGTGCGCCAGCTTCGCACCACGCCAGTCGGTGAGCGCCGCGATTCTCGAGTCAATCAGTTGCGAGGGCGTTTGACCGTTCAAACCAAGGTTTTCCATGCCCCATGTTAAAGCCAATGACGACCGCATTGACTAAACCCTCGAGACCGCTTCCCAAACGGGCGTTTCTTGACGCTCTAACAACCTCGAGCTTATAGTGACGGGCGTGCAAGTGTTTAACGTTGATAGCCGCGACGACGATAATTTCTAATCGTCGGGCGTTTGTGTTGGTTCAAACCCCGCTCCCACAGCGGGGTTTTTTAGTTGCAGCTCTCGAGGAGATTTTATGCGTACATTGACTTCCGATCTCAAGGCAAATATCGGCCAAACCGTGACGCTCGAGGGATTCGTGCATTTTCGGCGCGATCTGGGCGGCGTGCAGTTTCTAATACTGCGCGACCGACGCGGCACGGTGCAATGCGTGATCGGCAAGGGCGTGACGATTCCGATGCCGGAAAGCACGGTGCGCGTGTTTGGCACAGTCGTAGAGAACCCTCGAGCGCCGGGCGGTTTGGAAGTGCAAGTCAGCTCTTTTGAAGGCATCAGCATCGCGGTCGAAGCGCCGCCGATTGAGGTCAGCAAAGAAGAGTGGAAGGTCAACCCAGAGACGCTGCTAGATTACCGCTACGTCAGCTTGCGCGGTTTGCGCGAGCGGGCAGTGCTGCGCGTGCAAGCGGAATTGATTCAGGGCTTTCGTGAGGCGCTGATTGCTGAAGATTTCACCGAGATTTTCACGCCGAAGATCGTCAGTGCGGGCGCTGAAGGCGGCAGTGCGCTGTTTGAGGTGCAGTATTTTGAGCAAAAAGCTTACTTGGCGCAGAGTCCGCAGACCTACAAGCAAATGATGGTCGGCGCTTACGAGCGCGTGTTCGAGACCGCTTGCGTCTACCGCGCCGAGGAACACGCCACCAGCCGACACCTCAACGAGTACATGAGTCTTGACCTCGAGATGGGCTTTATCAACAGTGAAGAAGACGTGATGGACATGGAGAATCTGGTACTCAAGGGCATGTTCGAGCGCGTGCAGCGCCGTGCGATGCGTGAACTCGAGATTTGCGGCGTGACCCTGCCGAGCGTCCCAGACCGCATTCCGCGCATGAAACTCGCGGATGCGAGGGCCTTGTGCATTGAGAAATATAGCTACACCAACGGCGGCAAAGACCTTGACCCCGAGGGCGAGCGGATCATCTCCAAGCACGTCCTCGAGACGACTGGATCGGATTTCGTGTTCGTCACGCATTACCCGCGTGCGGCGCGACCGTTTTACGCGTATCCGAACGAGGACGGTACAACGCGCAGCTTCGACCTGCTGTTCAGGGGCATCGAGATCACCAGCGGCGGGCAGCGCATCAACGAGTACCAGATGCTCTTAGACAACATGGCGTTTCGGGGTGTCTCGAGTGAAGGTTTCGGTGCGTATCTCGAGGTTTTCAAGCACGGCATGCCACCGCACGGTGGGCTGGCGATTGGCGCGGAGCGCTTGACGGCGAAAATTTTGGAGATCAGCAACGTCCGCTACGCGAGGGCCTTCCCGCGTGACCGCAACCGTTTGACGCCTTAAACCTCGTTCTGCACAGCGAAATCAGCCGTCACACTGACCTCTAAGGTTTGCGTGGCGCGGTACTCCATGCCGATGTCGACGGGTGCGGCGCTGCGACCGCGCATCATCTTCGGGGCGCTACTTTCGTACATCACGACGCTTTCCGGCATATTCCACGAATCGCTGGCGTTGCGAATCCCGGTGACGGTCGCGCCGACGCCACTGGCCATCGCCTCGGCTTTGCGTTTGGCTTTACGCATCGCCTCGGTCGCCAGTGGCACGCTGGTCTCAAAGTCGTCCCAGACCCATTCCAAGTGCTGGATCTCCAGATTCTTGGTGTCTGACAACGCGCCCAGCAGGCCCGGGATGCGCTCCAGCTTAGGTTCATCAATCACGAGGCTGAACGTGGCTCTCGAGGCTTTCATTAACCCGCTCGGACTGGTCATCGTCACCGAAGTTACGCTGATCTGCGCTTCCTCGAGACCCAAAGCTTTCAGACGCTCCACGAGATCCTTGAGTTCCTTGGCTTGGGTCAGCGCCGCCGATCCGAAAACGGCCCGTTCACCCTCGAGCTTGACGTGCAGCTTGACGGCTTTGGCGGTGATGACGCTGCTGGCGCTGGCGGTGACGCGGATTGTGCCTTCCATGTGGACAGCTTAGCTCGAGGTGAGTGATCGCGCACTAATCCGTAGCGGCGCGTTGTGCTTTGCACACTCAGTCTTACTCCGTGCTGCGCCCCGCTCAGCTCGAGCCGGGCTTCGGGCTAAGCAGCACCTGCAAACCGCGAATCAGCAGCACCGCACCGAGCAGCACCACGCCCCAACCCGCGATCTCCCCTGCTCGCGCTCGAGCTGTGATGTAGGTGATCGCCAAGCCAACAAGCCCGCCAAACGGTTGCGCCGTTAGTTTGATGAAACGCTCGAGCTTGAAGAGTCGGTGCAGTGCCATCGTGCCCAGTCCGCTGACGAACGTCACCAAGCCAGTCAGCGGGTCAGCAACCCCCAAAGCCCCAGTCGCGGGCGAAAGTCCCTGACCGCCGTTGAAGCCGTGCCAGATCGGGTAGCAATGCCCCAACGCGACGATGGCGGGCGCGAACCAGATCGCTCGAGGCTCGAGGATCAAGACAACCCCAGCCGCTAGCGCACCTTTAATGATGTCGGCAAACGCAATCGCCACGCCGACGCGCCAGCCGTAGCGCCGCCCCATGCCGCTCGCGCCAGCGAAGTCAACGGTGCGAACGTCCGCACCCTGAGATCTCGAGTACACCACGGACAAGCTGACCGAGGCGATCAGGTAAGCCAGCAGCAACGCAAAGGCAGCGATCATCGTAGGGGTTTGCCACTGCAAACCCTCTCGAGCCAACGCGCCACGCTCACGCGCTCAAGTCTACAAAAAACGAGACCCCGCGCAAGTGGCAGGGTCTCGAGTCGTGCTTGCTTCAGCGCGGGATCTGGATTTTCTGCCCGACTTTGATCAGGTCTGGATTGGCAATCCCATTGATTTTCGCCAGTTCGGTGGACTTGCCCGCATCGCCCAAGTAATCGGCGGCGATGCTCGAGAGCGTGTCGCCGGATTTGACGATGTGCCACTCGTCGGGGCGGTTGACGTAAGCGGGTTTGCTGGCAACGGCGGCTTTGACCTCATCGGCGGCTTTTTGCTTCGCGCCCTCGACGATTTTCAAGTCGCTGGCGTCGACGCTGGTCGCGCCCGCGCCCTCGGCCAGTTGCACTGCTAAATTGTACTCGTGCTGGCTGTCGACCGCGCCGCGCAGCACGACGCCGTAACCGCTTTGCAACACGTCGATTGGATTGGCGGTCAGTTCGCCGTTGTTGTCAATGGCTTTGAAAACGGTTTTCGCCAGTGCGCTCAGGTCAACGGCTGCTTGCACTTCGTCGTCCGAAACCTGCGGCACTTCCGGCGCGGACGCTTCAACGGTCACGCTCGAGGTGTCCACCGCTTTGACGCCACCGATGCCTTGCGGCATGGTCTCCAAAAAGTTCTTGACGCGCTCACTGGGCACGAGTCCGTTCCAATACACCGTACCGCCGCGCTCGGTGACGGTCAGCGGCAAGCCTGATAAAAAGCTGTACTTCTTCATTTCGTCTTCGACTCGAGCCTGCGTACTTTTCCCGAATGGCCACATAATGTACCCCCCTGAAGATTGTTGGAACCGCCTGTATTCTAGTCCCCAAATCTGAAGATTGTCTTACTTGGCTTTTAGTCAGACTCGAGAGGCACTTCCGCCCGAATGGAGATCATTGCCAAAACAAGCTATAATGCTCCGGTCAGCAGCCGATATTGTCGGCGCAGGCAACCACGCGGAGGTGGTTACTGTAGCAAAAGATCACAAGATTAACGAGCAAATCCGAGTTCGTCAGGTGCGCCTGATCGATGATGTCGGCGGTCAAGTCGGTATTGTCGACACCCGCGAAGCGATGCGGATGGCTCAGGAGAAGCAACTCGACTTGGTGATGGTCTCGCCCAACACCGTACCGCCCGTCTGCAAATTGCTGGATTACGGCAAGTTCAGATTTGAGGCGCAGCAAGACGAGAAGGAAGCCCGCAAGCGTGCCAGAGCGCAGGAAGTCAAATCGATCAAGCTGCGAATCAAAATTGGCGGCGGCGACTTTGACACCAAGCTCAACCACGTCAAACGCTTTTTGAAAGACGGTCACAAAGTCAAAATCACGATCATGTTTCGCGGCCGCGAGCGCACCCACCCGGAACTCGGCGAGGCGCTTTTGAAGCGTGCCGTGGTCAGTCTGGGCGAGTTCGCCATCGTCGAAAGCCACCCGAACATGATGGGCATGGACATGAACATGCTCGTCGCGCCAACTGCCAAAGCCGCGACACTGCAACTGAAACCGGGTCTCGAGCCGCTGGTCGAAGACGACGATGACGATGCAGCAGACGATGCCGTCGCCGAAATCGCAGCGCCGACCGAGGACGCCTCGAGCGCCAGCCAAAGCACCGAAGCCTGAACGATCATCGAACGGTGGAGCTCGAGCGATCAGACTCGAGCTTCACGCTTGACAGGCGCTCAATCACACGTTAAGCTCCTCGTCGCTAGGAACGCGTGGGCTGTTAGCTCAATTGGCAGAGCAGCTGACTCTTAATCAGCGGGTTGATGGTTCGAGTCCATCACGGCCCACCACAAGAAAGCCCCGTCAATGACGGGGTTTTTTGCTGGCTCAAGCGTCCGTGAGTTATGCGATAATCACAAGTCAAACCATGCCGATTTATTCTTCTGACAGCGATTGGATTCTCGAGACGAAGCGCACCGCGTATGCTTTTGGTTTGACCGAGGCTGGACTGCTGGCGCACCGCTACTGGGGCAAACGCTTACCCGCTCGAGGCGATTACCCTGCGGCGCTCGAGACGGAGGGCTGGGCATCGTTTAATGGCCCGTCCGAGGTCACGCCGCTCGAGTATCCGGGCTACGCGGGCAGCGCGTATACAGAACCTTGCTTGAAAGTCACGTTTGCCGACGGCGTGCGCGACGTGGTGCTGACCTATGTGAGCAGCGAGGTGCTGGGCGACGAGTTGCGCGTTCACTTGGTGGACGCGGTGTACGACCTGCGCGTAACGCTGCATTACCGCGTGCATGAACAGTACGATTTGCTCGAGCGCCATGTCAGCATTGAGAACTTGGGCAACGCAGCGGTGACGCTCGAGCGCAGTTTCTCAGCCGCTTGGCACGTGCCCGCGCAGCACGATTACCGCCTGTCGCATCTCGTCGGACGCTGGTTCGAGGAGACGCAAATCGTGCGCGAGCCGCTGACGCGAGGCACGAAAGTCTTGGAGTCGCGGCGAATCACGACCAGCCACGGGCACAACCCTTGGTTTGCGGTAGACAGCCTCACTGAACCCGCGCTCGAGGAAACCGGCGAAGTCTGGTTCGGGGTGCTGGCGTGGAGTGGCAACTGGAAATTGACGGCTGAGGTGAGCGCCTTCGGGCAGACGCAACTGAGCATCGGCGTCAACGACTGGGACAGCGCGGTTCGCCTCGAGCCGCGTGAAACGTTCACGACGCCCTCGAGCATCGCGGGGTTCTCGAGCCACGGCTTTGGTGGGGCGTCGCGGGCACTCCACAGTTATGTGCGCTATTCAATATTGCCGCATGGAGTCCAGCCGCGCAAGGTGCTGTACAACTCGTGGGAGGCGACGTTCTTTGACGTGGATGAAGCCTCGCAGATTGAACTTGCCGAAATCGCCTCGAGCATCGGGGTCGAGCTGTTCGTGCTGGACGACGGTTGGTTTCACGGGCGGAACAGTGACAACGCGGGGCTGGGCGATTGGTGGCCGGACGAACAGAAATTCCCCAACGGGCTGACGCCACTGATAGAACGCGTCCAAGCGCTCGGCATGGACTTCGGGCTGTGGCTCGAGCCAGAGATGGTCAACCCCGACAGCGACCTGTACCGCGCTCATCCAGATTGGGTGATTCACTTCCCGACGAGGGCGCGAACGGAAATGCGAAACCAGCTCATCCTGAACCTCGCAAAACTCGAGGTGCAGAACTATCTGATCGGGCTGATTGACCAGTTGATTAAGCAGCACGACATCAGTTTCATCAAGTGGGACATGAACCGCAACGTTTCCGAACCCGGTTGGATAGAGCATGACGAACCCAAGGAGTTGTGGGTGCGTTACGTCGAAGGGCTGTACCGCGTCTGGGGGGCATTGCGCGAGCGTCACCCCGACGTGATCTGGCAAAGCTGTTCTGGCGGCGGCGGTCGCGCCGATCTGGGGATTTTGCGCCACGCCGATCAAATCTGGACGAGCGACAACACCCAAGCCGTGACACGCCTGAAAATTCAGGAGGGCTTCTCGCAGGTTTTCCCCGCGATCACGATGGAAGCGTGGACGACCGATCAGGACGCCAGTTACATCCCGCTCGAGTTCCGGCTGCATGTGGCCATGAGCGGCGCGTTCGGCATCGGCGCGAATCTGCACCACTGGAACGCAGCGCAGCGGCTCGAGGCAGCCAAACAGATCGCGCTGTACAAAGAGATTCGCCCAGTCGTGCAGACGGGCGACCTCTACCGTTTGCAGAGTGCGTTTGCGGGCCCACTCTCGAGCCTCATGTACGTGCTGCCAGACAAGAGCGAAGCGGTGCTGTTCGCGTTTCGCACGCACCTGCCAGAACCGGTCGCCCTGCCCAAAATCAGGTTGAACGGACTCGAGGAAACTGCGATGTACCGCGTTGACGGTCTCGAGGGATTGTTGAGCGGTGCGGCGCTGATGAGCGCGGGTCTCGAGGTGGCGCTCAAGGATTACGGCAGTGCAGTGTTGCAAATTCGGCGGGTAGGCTAGGCGGCTCGAGCAAATCTGATACCTGATGCTGGCCCTCGAGCGTCGTAGGGGCGAACCTTGTGTTCGCCCAGCACAACGCGCGAACGCAACCCCAAAGTCTCGAGAGTAGAGCTGTGCGTCTCGAGCCGCAAAAAAGAGGGACGCGAAGTAATCGCGTCCCTTTCATCTTCCCTCGAGAGCTTTACGACAACGCGTTCGGCGTCGCAGGTACGTCTAGCGTGCGCTGAGCGCGTTCGACGGCTTCGCGCACCACGTCGCCGTTGATGATTTCAGTCTCCAAAAGCGCCTTGGCGACATCGTGCATCGCGCCAGCGTATTGCTTCAAGAGGTCGCGGGTGCGCGAGTACGCGCTCTCCAAAATGTGCTTGATGTCAGCGTCGATCAGGCGTGAGGTTTCGGGGCTGACTTCGCTGCGGTTGACGAGCTGATCGCCCAGAAAAACAGGCCCGCTCGAGTTGCCCCACGCCATGTTCTTGAAGTTATCGCCCATTCCCCACTCCAAAACCATGCGGCGAGCGATGTTCATCGCTTGCTGGAAGTCGTTGGATGCGCCGCTGGTGATTGGCCCGATGAACAGCTCCTCGGCGGCGCGACCACCGAAAATCATGGCCAGTTGATCCTCAGCGTCTTCTTTGCTCATCAAGATCATCCGCGATTCGTCGGGTGGTGTGATCGTCACGCCCAAACTAAAGCCGCGTGGCACAATCGTGACCTTGCTGGGTTTGTTGGCGTTGGGCAGCACCTGCGCGACGACCGCGTGACCAGCCTCGTGGTACGCGATCACGCGCTTGAACTCTGGCGTCAACACCAATGAACCGCGCTCCAACCCGAGCATGATCTTATCCAGTGCGCGGCTGAAATCCTCCCAGCCGATGGTCGACTTACCCAAGCGGGCTGCCTCGAGCGCCGCTTCATTGGCGAGGTTTTTTAAGTCCGCGCCGCTCATACCGGGCGTGGTCTTGGCGATCTCAGCCGGGTTGACCGATGGCTCGAGCGGCTTGTTACGCAGGTGAACGCCGAGAATCGCTTCGCGCTCAGAAACGTTCGGCAGTCCGACCGTGACCTGACGGTCAAAGCGACCGGGGCGCAGCAGGGCACTATCCAGAATGTCTGGGCGGTTGGTGGCGGCCATGATGATGATGCTGGTGGTCTTATCAAAGCCGTCCATCTCGGTGAGGATCTGGTTGAGCGTCTGCTCGCGCTCGTCGTGACCACCGCCGATGCCCGCGCCGCGCTTGCGACCAATGCTGTCCAACTCGTCAATGAAGATGATTGCGGGCGCGGCTTTGCGGGCGTCATCGAACAGACTGCGTACCCTTGACGCGCCAACGCCGACGAACATCTCCATGAACTCCGAAGCGCTGACCGTGAAGAACGGCACGCCCGCCTCGCCCGCGACGGCTCGAGCGAGCAGCGTCTTGCCCGTGCCGGGAGGGCCAACCAGCAACACGCCCTTCGGGATTTCCGCGCCGACCGCGTGGTATTTGCCGGGGTTCTTCAAGAAATCCACGACTTCGACCAGTTCGCGTTTGACTTCCTCGTGACCGGCAACGTCAGAGAAGCTGGTGTTGACCTTGCGCTCCTTGCCGTACTGGCGGGCTTTGCTCTGCCCGAACTGCATGACCTGACCTTGCCCACCGCTCGAGCGCATGAAAATGAACCAGAACAGCCCGAGCATGATGATGACGGGCAGGAACGACGCCAGCAGCGGCAGCCACTGCGAGGGTTGCTGTGACAGCAGCGCGACGCCCTTGGCTTTCAGTGTTTCGACAAGAGTGTTGTCCCTCGCTTCGGCTGGCAGCAGAGAGGAGCGAAAGCGCGAGGCGGTCGATGCTTCGCCAGTGACCGTCGCCACGGCTTCTTGCTGCTTGAGTTTGATGTCGACCACAGAATCGGTAAAGACGACGCTCTCGACTTTGCCCGCGTTGACCAAGCCCAAGAACGTGTCGTAACTGATGACTCGAGCGCCGCCGCTCGAGGAAAAATTGAAGATCGCAACGGCTGCGATCAGCGCTATCAGAATAAACCAAGGATTAATTTTCAACGTCGCCTCCGACTGAACAGATTACACCGCGAATAAACTAGAAGATTGTGTGAGTCTACCGTAATCAACTTTATGTACTGCCCGCGTTCATCACTCTACTCGCCAGTCAATCGGCATTTGACCCGCTTCGGTGAGCGCCGCGTTGACTTTGCTAAAGGGCTTGGAGCCGAAGAAACCGTTGTGCGCGGACAACGGCGACGGGTGAGCGCTCTGAACGACCGTGTGGACGGTCGCGTCGATCAATGGCAATTTCTTCTGCGCGTGACCGCCCCACAGCACGAAAACCACTGGCTTGGATTGACTCGAGACGGCTTGGATGATCGCGTCGGTCAGTTTCTCCCAACCCTTATTCTTGTGCGAGGCAGCCTCATGCGCCCGCACGGTCAGCGAGGTGTTTAAGAGCAGCACACCCTGCCGCGCCCACGCCTCGAGATTGCCGGATTTAGCTCTCTTCACGCCCAGATCGGTCTCGAGTTCCTTGTAGATGTTCAGCAGACTCGGCGGCAGGCGCAAGCCAGCTTTGACCGAGAACGCCAGCCCGTGCGCCTGTCCGACATCGTGATACGGGTCTTGTCCGACGATCAGCACCCGCACGGCGTCCGGTGCGGTCAGCTCAAGCGCGTGGAAAACATCGGTTTCGGGCGGGAACACCTGATGCGCGGCTCGCTCGGTTTCCAAGAACGCCTCGAGTTTAGCGAAGTACGGTTTAATAAACTCTGGCTCGAGGACGCTCTGCCACGGGGCGGGAATCTGGGAATTCAAGCTCATGTCCTAGTGTAACGCTCGAGGCTTGAGGCTGAGCTTAGCGTTTACTTCAGCCCGCTTCTGGCCACACCCGCGATAAACTGCTTTTGCGCCAGCAAAAAGCCGACGATGATCGGCGCAATCACTATCAGTGAAGCGGCCATCAATTGCCCGTAATTGCTGCCCGATTCCGAGATGAAGCTCTGCAAGCCGTTTTGCAGGGTTTTCATCTCTGGGGTGTTGGTGACGATCAGTGGCCAGATCAGCGCGTTCCACGACCCCAGAAACGAGAAAATCCCAAATGTCACCAACCCCGGCACGCTCAAGGGCAGCGCGACGCGCAGCAGCAACGTACCGTAACCCGCGCCGTCCATGCGGGCGGCTTCGAAGAGTTCGTTCGGCAGGGATAAAAAAAACTGGCGCAGCAGGAAAATCCCGAAGACGCTGGCGATCCACGGCACGATCATGCCCTGATAGGTGTCGATCCAGCCCAGTTTAAAGACCGTGACGAAATTTGGCACGAGCAGCATCTCGCCCGGAATCACGAGGGAGGACAGCAACAGCGCAAACAGCACGTTGCTGCCGTAAAAGGGAATCTTGGCGAACGCGAACGCCGCGAGTGTCACGACCACCAAGCCCAGCGCGACCTGAAAAAACGCGTTGATGACGCTGTTGAGAAAATAGCGGGCAAACGGCGCTGAGATCAGCGCGTCGCGGTAGTTTTCAAAAACGTACCCAAACAAGCCCGGCGCGACGTTGCTCCACTCGAAAACCTCGCCCGCGTCGCTTCTGGCAACCCGGTCAGCGGGCAAAGTGGCTCCCACCAGCCTCGAGCCGTCGGGCAGCACGACGCGCAACGGCAGTTTCGTCTCCAAGGTCGCACCCGCGTTCGTGACCGTCACACGCCACAGACTCTCCGTCCCCAAACTCGAGGGGATCAACTCGAGGCTGGCCGTGCGGGTGTCCGCACTGGGGGTACTCGCGTCCGCACCGAACAGAAACGCGCTGCTGGTCGCCTGCCCGCCAGTGGGAACACTGACCACTGGAACGCCTTTGCTGACGACGCGCAGCTCGAGGCTGACCGCGCTAGCTGGCTTGACGCCGCCCCACAATGCGTCACCACCCTGCGCTCCCAACTCGAGCGCGGCGCTCCAGTGGCTTGGATTGGCGCGGTTTGGGAACCACGCGGGCGTGGCTTGCAAGGACTCCTGCACGCTCTGAAAACTGGTGACGATCATCCACAGGAACGGAAAAGACATCAGCACGCCACCAGCGATCAGCAATAAGTACAGCGCGACTCGAGCGAGCGGGTTGGCTCGAGTCACGCGAGTTTCCATTCGAGCATCGTCTCGAGGGCGGGGGCGGTCGTGGGCGCGTTGCACGGCCCTCTCCCCCGACTTCTCTCCCGAACGGCGGGAGAGGGGCGCAAAACAACTTTGACTCGAGCGTTGTTCCCTCTCCCGTCATGCGGGAGAGGGTGGCGCTTCAGCGACGGGAGAGGGTTGCAACGGGTGAGCGACCTTGCGCGGCCAGACCAGCGTTCTACAAAGTACGAGCGGTCAAGTCGGCGTGTATGGTCTTGTATTCGCCCGACCGATATTGCCGCTCCACTCCTCGAGCCTCGAGCTTGGTGATCTGGCACGCCTCGAGCCTTACAGGTCTGAAAAGTTGGCTTTTCACAGGTCATACGTCACCCGCTTGGACAGAATGCGGTTTTGGATCATCGTCACGACGAACACCAGCACGAAAAGCGCGAAGGCCATGGCGCTGGCGTAACTGTAATTGTTGTCCCTGAAACCCTTGTCGTACAGGTATTTGACGACGGTCAACGTGTCGTTCAGTTGCCCACCACCGGGGGTCAGCACCAGCACCTGCGTGAAGACCTGAAACGCGCCGATCAGCCCCGTGATCGCCAGAAAAAACGTCGTGCCAGACAGCAGCGGCCACGTGATGAAGCGCGTGCGTTGCCACCACGTCGCGCCGTCCAGTGCAGCCGCTTCGTAATACTCGGGCGGGATGCTCTGCAAGCCCGCCAGCAGAATCACGACGCTGTACCCGAGGTGATGCCAGACGCTCATGACCATGATCGACACCAAGGCGACGCTCGGGCCACCTAAGAGTTGCGGCAGTTGCACCCCAAAGGGGTTAAAAAGCAGTTGAATCAAACCTGTCGGATTCTCGAGCCACGCGACTTTAGTGCCGAGCGCAGCGTTGAGGAGTCCGAACTCTGGGTTGTAAATCCATTTCCAGACGGCGGCGGCCGCGGTGAGTGCGGTGATGTACGGCAGGAAATACACGGTGCGAAACAGCGGCAAGAAGCGCACGCGCTCGTTCAGCAAAATCGCAATCAGCGTCGCTAAGATGATCCCGACGGGCACAGTGCCAACGACGTACCACGCACTGTTGACCAGACTTTTCCAGAACAGCGGGTCTCTGGTCAGCACGCTGTAATTGTCTACACCCGCGAACTCGGCGGGCGCTAAAAAGTTGAAGTCTTTCAGGAACGACAGCGCCAGCGCGTAGAACGCGGGCGCGAAATGCCAGACGACCAGCAGCAGCACGGCCGGACTGACGAACAACCAGCCCCAGAGGTGGCCTTCAGCCGTTCGAGGCAGGCGCGTCGGCAGTGAGAGCGGCAGGCTTAAACTCAGCAGCGCGATTGCGCCGGGCAGCCATGCCAGCCAACCGCCGATCAGCGCGGCAGCCACGCTCGAGGCGATCACGAAGCCAGCAGTCACGCACGCCCAAACGCGCCAGTGCGGGCCGGCTCGAGCGACGATCAACATGAGCACAGCGCTGACAAGCAGCGCTGCTAAACTGATCGTGAGGCTCACAGCAGCGCCCGTGACGAATCCGGCGGCGACGGTCGCGCCAAGCAGCAGCGCACACAGGCTGGCGATGGCGAGCAATGCGAACGGTGTGGCAGCGGATGAGGTCTGGCTCGAGGCGGTCACTGATGGCAAGTATAGCCGGGGGATGTCAGCGCGGCTTGACCGGGTATTCTGCAAGCCGTGAAGACGCGGCCAACCTCAAGAATCGTTTTATTGAACGAGCGCAATCAGGTGCTGCTGCTCTGTTACCGCGACTCGAGCAGTCCAGCCCAGCGTTTTTGGGTCACGCCCGGCGGTGGTTTGGAAGCGGGCGAGTCTTACGCGGACGCGGCCGTCAGGGAACTCTTTGAGGAAACGGGCGTTGTCGTGGGCAATGTCGGCGAGCCGATCTGGACGCGGCAGAAGGTCGTGGACGGCGTGCTGTTCCTCGAGCAGCATTTTCTGGTGCGCTGTGACGGCTTCGAGGTGATCGTTGGCGAAAACCCCGATGCGACTGAGCAAGCCCTCACGCTCGGGATGCGCTTTTGGAGTCTCGAGGATTTACAAGCATCCACTGAGACGATCTATCCCGAGGATCTGGCATTGCACCTCGAGCCAATCCTGCGCGGCGTGATTCCGGCGACGCCACTTGACATCACCCGAGCAAATATCACTGCGCGTATTTGATGCCCCAGATCAGGTAATAGTACGCCCAGCCGCGCACGTCACCGAGCGCTTCGCCCCACGCCTCCAAGTCGTGCGTGTGACCGTAAGCGGCTTTGTAGGCGCTCGCCAAGCCCGCGTCACCGTAAGCGAGGCTGTCCAAGCGCCCGACGGTCGCCAGCCAGTAGCGGGCCGTCCAATTGCCGACGCCTTTGAGGGCGATCAGTTGAGTGAGCGCGTCTTTGAGCGGCATCTGGAGAACACCGTCGAAATAGCCGTCCAGCAACGCTCGAGCGACGATTTTTAAGTACGCAATCTTCTGGCGTGAAACTTTGCAGAGGTACAAATCCGCTGGGTCAGCCTCGAGAATCGCTTCGGGCGTGGGGTGAAGATAGTACGGCTCGAGGTTAGCGTCCAGCACTTCGCCGCCGTAGCGTTTGGCGACGTATCCGATGGTGTCTAAGCAGAACGACAGCGTGATCTGCTGCCCTAGAATCGCAGCCACCCACGCTTCCCAGAACTCCATCAGCGGCGGACGCAAACCACGTAGGCGTTCGATGCAACCGCGCAACACATCGTCCTCGGCGGCAACTTCGTAAAACGGCGTTGGATCAAGATGCAAAGCGAACGAAACCCGCGCCCACTCGAGCGCGGCCGCGTCGGTGCTGCTGATCTCCACACCGTCCGGGGCGGCTCGAGCGGTGACGATCTGCGCCGCGCCCGCGCCGGTCACGAGGGCGCGGGTGTGAGTTTGCGTCAGTGCGTCCCAGCGCTCGAGGCGGTTGTTTTTCGGCAATCTGGCCAGCACCTGAGCGGTCAAAGGAAAAGAGAAATCACCGGGCAGCGCACTGAGTTTCACAACTCCATTTTACGCTGGGCGCTGCACGGGAATCGCCAGTTCGGTCTGGTACTCCTCGACAAGGCTTGAGTTAGACGGGTGACGCAGGAAGGTTTCGCGGGCATCGCCGACGATGACGAAACCCTGTTCCAAAACCCAGCGCAGCAGTCGCTCGAGGGTCGCTTGCAGCGTCGTGTACGAACCGTAGTGGATGGTGTAAGCCAGTTCAGCGGCTGGCAGCTCCAAGACATTGATTTCGCCCTCGGGTTGGTAGTGCGATTTTACGGGGCCGCAAATCAAGATCTCGTTCATGGTTTTTTTGTCGCAGCCGTAGGTAAGAAACGGCTCACCCGCGTGATCCTCAGCGCGAACTGTGTTTTGCAATGAAGCGATCGCGCGACCGATCGCGCCGCTCTCGTGACGAGTTGGCCAATCGAGCGTCCTGCGAATGAAAACGATCGGCTGCGCGGCGGCGACCTTCAACTTGACCTCGAAGCGATCAGTGCGCTCCAAAATCAGTACGTTGAGGTTGTCGAGCATCTGTTGATGATCCAGCAGGCGCTGCTCGAGAAACGCTTTGTGATTGTGCAGCTCGGTTTTAGCCTGTGTCGGGTCTCGCAGCACGGCTTTGACTTGCTCGAGCGGCATTTCGCAGCTTCTGAGTTGCCGGATCAAATGACCCGCGCCAAGCTGGTCGCCGGTGTAGTAGCGGTAGCCGGTGATCGGGTCTACGCGGCTGGGTTGCAGCAGTTGCTCAGCGTCGTACAATCGCAAGGCGCGAATGCTCAAATCGGTTCTTTTGGAGAACTGCCCAATCGAGATATATTTCAAGTGACTTCCTTCAGTCTTATGAATTTCCTCCCGGAAGTTGAAAGCACGGAATCTTAACAGCTTAGGCTAGCTTATGGCTACTCGAGGTTACGTTTCAAGATAGCGTGGATCAGATAATTTATCAGTTTTTTTCCCGTCCTGATGCGTGATTGCGACATCTCTTCAAACAAAAGCCAAAACTTGACCGCTGCTCGAGTCATTGCTGCGAGAAGGGACACCTCAATCCAGCTCGTGTCAATCAAGCCATCCGACACTGAGCAAAGCCTCGAGCCGCGGCCGTGCACAATTTCTCTGAACCAATTCACCCTCGGTTTCGTAAACTGATATGTGAGCGATTACGATACGGTCATCATCGGCGGCGGGCCAGCGGGGTTGAGCGCAGCGATTCATCTGGCATTTCATCGCCACAAGGTTTTGGTGCTGGATCGGCGCACCGGCCCGCTGCCGTTCACGCTGACACCGCTGTACAACGTTCCGGGCTTTACAATTCAGCGCGGTGTGGACATTCTAAAGCAGCTCGAGATGCAAGCCAAGGGGAGCGGCGCGACCCTCGAGCGCGGCAGTGTGAAGGGCATTTCAGGCAGCGTCGGTGCGTTTCGCATCGAACTAGCTGACGGGCGCGAGTACGGCGCGAAGACCTTGCTGCTGGCCACGGGCGTAGCGCGGCATCACCCGCTGGTGAGTGGCGATTACCAGCCGTGGCTGAAGTACGCCGCCAAGGGCAACACGTATTACTGCCCGGATTGCGAAAGCCCAGAAATGCTTGGGCGCGACATTTTGGTCGTCGCTGTCGGTAGCGCAGCGGGGGCGATCAGTGTCTCGCGCCCACTTTTAGAGTTCGCCAGCCGCGTGCGGGTGCTGCTGACGGGCGACGCGCAACTGACACCCGAGTGGGAAGCCAAACGCGCCGAACTCGGACTCGAGGTCATCAAAGGGCGGATTTCGAGCGTCGAGGGCAGCAAAGGCATCGTAAAGGCGCTGCTGCTCGAGGATGGCTCGCAGGTCAGTGCCGATGGTTATTACGTCGACAGCCCGAAATTGCCGCGCAATGAGCTGGCGACGCAACTTGGCTTGGAGTTATCCCCGCACGGTCACATCAAGACGGGTTGGCGCGGTCAGGTCAAACGGATTGGTGCGAATGACAGTGACTGGTTGACCGGCGTGTGGGCGGCGGGCGACGTGCAACCGCAGACGCAGCAGGTCAGCATCGCGCTCGGATCGGGCAACATCGCGGCCGTGATGATCGACCAGTATTTGCAGAAAACCGCGCCGCGCCGACTTGGGTTACACCTCGAGCCGACCGCTTTACACAGTTGACAATCTCGAGATCAGCACAGCGTTTCCCCTCGAGCCTGACGCGTTTTCGAGCGCTGCTGTGCTAAGATTGTCACGAGCAATTATTGCAGTTCCACAACCCACGTTTTGCCCCGCCACCAGACTGATCCTCGAGTCTGGTGGTTTTTCGTGCAGTGGGAAAAGTATCGCAAATCTTCATCAATCGTGGGAATTTGTGGGAGACAGTGGAAAAAATGGCTGGATGTGTGTAGACTGCCTTCACAGCAGGTTTTTCTCGAGCGAGACGCACGAACTGCTCGGTCTCCTGACCAAAGAGGCTGGCTCGAGGGTGGGGATTGGTGGGAATGCCTTACGGAGAGTACCCGTACACGATTGACGACAAAGGCCGCGTGGTCATGCCACCGGATTTCCGTCGTTTCATCGAGGACGGGATGATCCTGACCAGAGGCTTTGAAGGCTGCGTGTACGTCTTCCCCAGCAGCGAATGGCAGCGCATCGAAGCAGCCGTCGAAGAATTGCCCTTAAACGACAAAGCCGGACGCGATTTCATGCGCTTTTTTTACAGCGGCGCGAGCAAGGTGCGTCTGGACGCGCAATCCAGAGTCAGTGTGCCGCAGACGCTGAGGAATTACGGGTCTTTAGACGGCGACGTGATGGTCACAGGCGCACCCAAGCGTTTGGAACTGTGGAACTTAGACCGCTACAACGCAATGATCGCCGAAGTGCAAGCCCTGCCGCCCAAGCAACTCGAGCTACCGGAAGTCCTGCAAAGGCTGGTCGGCTGATGATCGCCGATACGCACGTGCCTCAGACGCTCGTCCATCACAGCGTCATGCCTTTGGAGGTACTGGAGTGGTTGCAGCCAGCGCCGGGCAAAGTTTTTGTCGACGGCACGCTCGGCGGGGCGGGTCACACCAAGCTGCTCTTAGAGGCTGGCGCATCCGTCATCGGCGTAGATCAAGACCCTTTCGCACTCGAGCGAGCAGTAGCCATGAATTTGAGCGACTTGCGGGTCGTGCAGGGCAATTTTAGAGACCTCGAGACGCTGATTGACAAACCCGTGGACGGCGTGCTGCTCGATCTGGGCGTCAGCAGTTTCCAGCTCGACGACGTGCAGCGCGGGTTTTCGTATCACAGCGACGCGCCGCTGGACATGCGGATGGCGCAGAGCGGCGAAAGCGCGGCAGATGTGGTCAACGAGCTAGCGATGGAAGATTTAGCGCGGATCATCTACGAGTACGGCGAGGAGCGCTTCTCACGGCGGATCGCTCGGGCGATTGTCGAGATGCGTGACGTGGCACGGATTGAGACGACCGCGCAGCTCAGTGACGCGATTCGGCGCGGCTACCCGGGTGGTCACGCCAGAGGTGTCCATCCATCGCGGCGCACCTTTCAGGCGCTGCGAATCTACGTCAACGACGAACTCGCCTCACTCGAGGCTGGTTTGAAGGCGGCCGTGAATATTCTGAAACCCGCCGGGCGCTTGGCGGTCATCAGCTTTCATTCCTTAGAAGACCGCATCGTCAAACGCTTCGTGCGTGACAGCGCAAACTTACAGGCGCTGACCAAACGCCCGCTCGAGCCACTGCCGCCAGAACTGGCGCGTAACCCGAGAGCCAGAAGCGCGAAATTGCGCGTCAGCCAGAAGGGGACAGCGTGAGAGAGCGCGTCGTCAAATACCTGACCTATTACGTCGCGTTGGTGGCGGTGCTGTTGGTCGTGCGTTTCGCCACGCGGGGCAGCGAAGAGGAGTTGCAAAACCTGACGCAGCAAAGTGAAACGCTGGTCACACAAAGCTCAGAACTCCGCCGCGAGATCTCCAAATTGGAGAGTCCAGCCCGCGTGCGCGAGTGGGCGGTGCAGAACAAGATGCGTCCGTTCAGCACCGCCAGCATGACCACCGCGCCGCTCGAGCCGCTCCAGACCGTGCCCGAGCCAACGGTCATCACTGAGAAACTGAAGGTGGAAACCAAATGGCGCTGATTGCCGACCGCGAGACGGCGACCCAGCCAAAGCGGGTCAGCGCTCAGCCGAACCTCGAGCCGCCCGTCGAGTCGCGCCCACTGCTGATCCCGCAGCGGGCAGTCATGGCAGGCGCACTAGTGATTGCGCCGCTGCTGTGGCTGTGGTCTGGCTACGCTGGTCTGAGCGCCAACCTGCCGTATGCGCCCGTGACCCCGCCCGAGGTCACGAGGGGCAGAATAGTCATGAACGGCGACGCGAAGCAGCTAGTCGTGCTGTCGGAATCGTTCAAATTGGAGCATTTCAAGCCGCGCTTAGACGAATCCGGCAAGCCGCAATTGCAGCGCGGTCAGCCAATCATGGACAAGTACGAGGAGACGCGGCGCTCGTACCCGCAGGGGCAACTGGCGGCGCAGGTGCTGGGCTTCACGGGCAAAGACGGTCAAGGTTTATACGGTCTCGAGAAATTCCAGAACGTTGCGCTGGCGGCCGGCAAAGATTTGGTGCTGACGCTTGACCCCGTGATCCAAGCCAGCGCCGAGTCTGCGCTGGCCAAAGTCGTCAAAGAGTACCGAGGCGACTGGGGTACGGTCGTGGCGCTCGAGGCGGGCACGAACCGCATTCTGGCAATCGCCAATTACCCGACCTTCGACGCCAGCAATTGGCGCGGCGGCAACGAGGACAAATGGCGCAACCGCGCCCTGCGCGATCAGTACGATGGCGGCAGTACCGTCAAGGCTTTGACAGCCGCGATGCTGCTGAGCGACGGACTGGCTACTCCAGATTCCACGGTCTACGCGCCGATGTCGCGCACCGTGCCGGGCTTGACGATCAACGACGTGATCCGCCACCCCTCCACGCTCTCCTTACGCGACGTATTGCGCTTCTCGAGCAACGTCGGCATTTCCACGTTGGCGGAGCGCTTGGGTAAGGAGCGGCTGTACACGTACTTGCAAAAGTTCGGCTTCGGGCGCGAGGTTTGGGCGAATGACCCGAGCGTCACGCAATCGATCCTGCGCGACTGGCTGGAGTGGCGACCGTCAGATTACGCCACCAAGACTTATGGGCAGGGTTTCACAACCACGACCTTGCAGATGGCGGCGGCCTTCAGCGTGCTGGTCAACGACGGCAAACTGATCACACCAACACTGTTCGAGGGGCAAAAAGTCGCGCCACCGAGCCGTGTGATCTCCAGTAGGGCGGCCGCCGAGTCCCGCGAAATGCTCGAGTACACCGTGCGTTGCGGCGTCAAACGCGCTCAGGTCGCGGGCTACGCGGTCGGCGGCAAAACTGGCACGGCGCAGACCTACAGTGGCAACAGCATCAGCAAGACGATGTTCAACGCGTTGTTTGTCGGGTTTTTTCCAGCCGACGAACCAAAGGTGACGCTGCTGGTGCAGGTCTGGAATCCCAGAGATGGCACGCACGGCAGCTTGGTGGCTGCGCCCGCCTTCAAGCAGATCGCCGAGGAGAGCTTGGCGCACTTACGGATCACGCCGCAGACGGTAGGGATCGCTCGAGTGCCGTGTTCCAAACCGTGAGTGAAAATTGCACATTGAAACCCGATAAAATGACCTTGATGAACGTACACACCTTACACAACTCACTCAAGACTTGCATCCGCGAGGAGCTGGCGTGACCCTCGACCCTCGAGCTTGGCAGCACGTGCTGGGCGCGGAGATCGCACCCGACGCCCGACCCGCGACGCATATCACTTTAGACAGTCGATTGGTGAACGAAACCACCGCCTTCGCTGGACTGCGAGGCGAAAAAGCGCACGGCAACGACTTCATCCCAGCCGCCCTCGAGCTGGGCGCTCCGTTCGTGCTGACCGATTCAGATGTCCCCCGCGCCGTGCGCGTGCCAGACGCGACCGTCGCCTTGCGGGCGTGGGCGCGGGCGTGGCGCGACTCGAGCGGCGCGAGCTTGATTGGCGTGACCGGCAGTGCGGGCAAGACCACCGCCAAAGAGCTGATCGCGGCGGCACTGGGGATCGGTTGCACGCCGGGCAGCTTGAACACGCTGAACTTTTTGGCAACGTACCTGCTGAACGAAGTCGAGGCGCACAGCCAGCACGTCGTTGAAATGGGCATCGACCGCATCGGCGAGATGGATGAACTGATGGCGCTCATCAACCCAGATATCGGGGTCATCACCAGCGTCGGGCCCGCGCACCTCGAGTTTTTTGGCAGTTTGGAAACGATTGCTGTTGAAAAAGGTCGGATTCTGCAAGCGCCCGCTGGCATTGTCTCGAGCGGACTGGCGGGGCGCTACCCGCAGCAGCCCAGTTACGGCTTCGATGCTCACGCCACGCATCGCGGCTCAGAACTCGAGCATAGCGACTCGAGTAGCACGTTCACCTATGCAGGAAAGCGCGTGACCATCGCCTCGCCGTCGCACAAAGTCGCCGAAGCCAGCGTCTTGGCACTCGCCCTCGCACAGCGCTTCGGTGTGCCGATCGACACCGCTTCGGAGCGCCTCGAGCGGGTCGTGATTCCGGGCGGCAGGATGCGCCTCGAGCGCGGACGCTACACGCTGATGGACGACACGTACAACGCCAATCCGCTCAGTGTAGCTGCCGCCCTCGAGACTTTGGAGCGCCAGCGGGGTCGCCGCATCGCCGTGCTGGGCGACATGCGCGAGCTTGGCCCAGACGCACGGCAGTACCACCGTGAAATCGGCAAGATCGCTGCTCGAGCTGTTCATCATTTGATCGCCGTTGGCAACCACGCCGAGGATTACCTGAGCGGAGCCAGAGCCGCTGGACTCGAGGGGCTGGGATTCGCCAGTGCCGACGACGCTACGACCGCGCTGTTTGATTTACTCGAGCCAGACGATGTGGTGCTGGTCAAAGGCTCGAGAGCTGTCGGTTTGGAGCGCGTCGCGGAGGTGCTGCGTGCACGTCTTTAACAACCGTAGGGGTGAGGCTTGCCTCGCCCTGTTGTGCCTGAGCGCCTGCGCCCCAGCCAGCAGCCCCTCGAGCAATGCCACCCCAAGCAACTCGAGCAGCATCACGGCGCTCGCCGTCAATCCGAGCGGTGCACTGGTTTGCATCGCAGGCGGTCGCGCTCACAAGTTAGAGAACCTAAAAACGTGGTCTGCCCTGCCCTCCCCGACCAGCGCCTCGAGCGCCGCGTGGAATGATGGCAACTGGTGGCTGGCGCTGCCCGGTGCGGGGCTGATCTACAAGGCCACGGGCGTACCGCAAAGCGTCAGCGTGACGGGATCGCCCGCGCTGCTGACCAACCGCTTCGCGTTCACGACGGCTGGCGAGGTTTTGGATTACAACGGCTCGAGCGTTGGGCGCGTCGGCGCTCTGCCCAGCGCGACGCTCGAGACGAGTGGCACGACTTTTGCTCTGGTCGGGCGGGTGGTCTACGCGATTGATCGCATAGTCGAGCGCCGCCAGACGCTCGAGGGGGCGGTCAACTCACTGGTCAGCCGCAACGACGAGTTGGAGGTGCTGCCCGGCACGGCGGCTCGAGCCGCTGGCTTCACGTACCGCCTTGAGGGGCGCGAGTTGACGGCTCGGGACAGCACGGAGCGCGTGACGGCTCGCAGCGCTTTGCCCGCAACGGCGTCCAGCGTGATCGCCTCGAGCGACTGGGTGGCCGTGGCGACTGGCTCGAGTGTAAACATTTACCGCGCTCCGACCCTCTCCCCTGTGCTGACCTCGAGCTGCGGCGGTGGGCTGTGATCGTCGTCGTCGCAGCGCTGCTGTCGTGGTTTCTGGTCGGTGCGTTCATGAGCGTCGCCAAGCGGCGCGGCTGGGGTCAGACGGTGCGGCGCGAGGGGCCGACCACGCACCTCGTCAAGGACGGCACGCCGACGATGGGCGGCGTGCCGTTCAGCGCGGCGATTTTTATTGTCTGGGTCGCGTTCATTGGCTTGACGAATGCCTCGGACTCCAAGGGCTGGGCAGCGGTCGGCATGGCGTTTGGGATGTACTTGATCGGCTTAGCCGACGACGTGCTGATCGTCCGCTCGAGGGTCATGGGGACGCCGAGGGGCGGCTTGAAGGCGCGGGAGAAGTTCCCTTTGCAACTACTGGTCGCTGGCGTCTTTGCGTGGATCGTCGCACCGCAAGTGCCAGTTTTTGGCGTGCTGTGGCTGGATATCGTGTTTTTAACACTTGTACCGATCGCAGCCACCAACGCGATCAATTTCACCGATGGGCTGGACGGGCTGTGCGCGGGCGTCGTGGCGATCCTGATGATTCCGCTCGCGGCGTCCTCACCACTGGCGCTGATTACGATTGCGGCGCTGTGCGGCTACCTGTGGTTCAACGCCCCGAAAGCCCAGATTTTCATGGGCGACGCTGGTTCGCACGCGCTCGGCGGGATCGTCGCGGGCGTGTATATCACGCAGGGCTGGACGTGGATGATTCCAGTCGCGGCGATCATCCCGGTGATGGAGGTGCTGAGCGTCTTCATTCAAGTGCCGTATTTTCAGTACACCAAACGCGTCTATGGCGAGGGCAAACGCGTGTTTCTGAAAACGCCGATCCATCACCATTTTGAAGAACTCGGCTGGCAGGAAACCAAAGTTGCCGTGCGCTTTCTGGCGATCACGGGTGTGGCGACCGCGCTGGCGTGGGTACTCCAGACGGGCGGCCCGAGATGACGCTCGAGACAGTAACGACGCCTCGAGTGCTGGTTTACGGACTCGGGCGTAGCGGCGGCGCGGTGATTCGACACCTCGAGCGGCTGGGCTGGACTGGCACGTGGTTCGACATCAGTGCCGAGCCGTTCGGAGCGGCATCAGCCCTCGAGCTGGGATTTCCTCGAGTGACGCAAATCAATCCGAGCGACTTCGACCTGTGCGTCGCCGCGCCGGGCGTAATGTTCCAGAGCGCTGAATTACGTGCTTTACGCGACGCGGGTCTCGAGGTGATTGGCGAGGTCGAGCTGTTCTACCGCACGGTCAGCCCCCCCGTGCCGACCATCGGCGTGACGGGCACGGCAGGCAAGGGCAGCACGACGCTGCTGATTCAGCACTTGCTCGAGTCGCAGGGATTGAAGGCAGCCGTCGGCGGCAACTTCGATCCAGCCTTGCTGGACGTGATCGGCGATTGCGATGTGGCCGTGGTGGAACTCTCGAGCTTCCAACTCGAGCGGATTGCCAGTTACCGCCCGAACGTCGCGGTCATCACCAATCTGGGCGTCGATCACATCCGCGATCACGGGTCATTGCAGGCGTACTGGAAAGCGAAATGGATGATCGCCAAGAATCTCGAGGCGAGTAATGCCTTGGTGCTGCCCGCGTCGCTCGAGTTGCCGCTAGAGACGCCAGCTCACATCGCTCGAGTTTTAGAAACTGGCGATGTGATGGCGGGTGACACCGCGCTGCTCGAGCTGGCACGTATCCCGCGCACGGTGCATCCGATGAATGCGCGAATGGCGGTCAGGGCGACGCTCGAGTATCTGCGGCAACTCGGGCTACCTACGAATCTCGAGTTGCTCAAAGTCGCGCTGCTCGAGTTTCCGGGTGTGCCGGGGCGCTTTGAAACCGTCGCGGTGCTGGATGGCGTGCGCTTCATCGAGGACAGCATCGCCACGCGGGTGCTGGCAGTGCAAAGCGCCTTGGAGAACGCGCCCGCGCCGATTGCGTGGATTCTCGGGGGGCGCGATAAACTCACCGCTTCGGAGCGCGAAACCGAACTGCCGAAACTCGAGGGGCTGGTGCGTGAGAAGGTCGCGGTGCTGTTGGCCTTCGGTGAGAGCGGCTTGGAGTACGCCAAGTTTTTTCAGCCTTTAGGGATACGGATCGTGGATTTGACGCGGCTGACTGGGCAAGTGGCACTCGAGGCGGCGGTCAAGGAAGGCTACGCAGCCGTACTCGGTGATGCTCGAGGTGGGTCGAATAGCGGCGCGGGCAGCGTCGTACTCGCGCCGCTCGGAACGAGTTTTGATCTGTTCAAAGATTACAAGGCTCGAGGGCAGGCGTTCAAATCAGCCGTCAAGCTGCTCGAGGCTGAATTGCTCGAGCGCGACACCAGCACGTTTGAAACGGGGAGTCTATGAATTTGAAACCGCTGCACTTACCGCTGTTCGTATTGCAACTCGCGCTGCTGATGCTGGGGTTGCTGTGCGTCGTGACCGTCAACCCAGACGGCTTACTGAAGCAACTGGTGATGGTCGTCGGAGCGGTGGCGCTGACGCTGTTCGTGTCGCAGGTGCGGACTCAGTTCTCGGTCAAGCTTGGCTGGATCGCGTGGGCGGTCTGCGCGGTATTGCTGGTCGCGGTGCTCGTGATGGGCAGCGGTAAATCCGGCGTGGATCGCTGGATCAACCTGCCCGGCGGCTATCAGTTGCAACCGTCTGAATTTACGAAAATCGCGCTGATCGCGTACCTCGCATCGTTTTTTGCCCGCAAAGGCACGGGCTACAAATTGTGGGGGCCGATCATGGTGATCGCCGCCAGCACGGGGCTAATCCTCATCGCACCGAGTACCAGCGCAGCCGTGTTCGTGTTCCTACTGGCGATGGGCGTGATCTTCATGAGCGGCGTGCCGATGGGCAGAATCATCGCCATCGCACTGGCAACCGCGCTGGTCGCGTACCCCGCGTGGATGTGGCAATCCGCCCGTTACGGCTATGTCGCGGATAAAATCATCAATTTCGCCGCCCAACAAAACGGCACGATTGACGAGACGGCGGCTGGCTATCAGACCCGAGTCGCCAAAACCGTGATCGAGCGCGGCGGGCTGTGGGGACGCGGGCCAGACGAAAAGAAACTGACCGTGCCCGCCCAGAGCAGCGATTTCGTCGTCAGTACGCTGGCGCACACCACGGGGCTGCTGGGGATCACGGTCATCTTTGCGATCTACGCCAGCATCCTTTACATCGGGTTGAGTACCGCAGCCAAAGTCTCGAGCGCAAATCATTTGGAGCCGAGCGAGCGGCACGGCGCGGCGATTTTAGCCAGTGGCGCGGCATTGATGATCGTTGGACAAGCGGTGATAAATTTTGGCGTGGTGATCGGCAAACTGCCGAACACCGGCATGGCGCTGCCGATGATGAGCGAGGGCGGCTCGAGCTTGATCGCCTGCGCGGTCGCCTTGGGTTGGATTCACGCAGCCAACGCGATGGTTGCAAAAGCTTCTGCCCGAGCAGTCAAGCCGGGGGCTGGCGCGATGATTGGAGCAGCAGGTGATTGAAGCATCCCACAGCTTGCGCGTGCTGCTCGCGGCGGGCGGCACGGCCGGTCACGTCTTCCCTGCCATTGCGGTCTCCAAAGAACTCGAGGCGCTGGGGGCGAACTGTGCGCTGATCGGCTCGACTGGCGGCATGGAGGAGCGACTGGCGGCTGAGGTGAGCCTCGAGTTTTACGGCGTGAGGAGCGGTAAGATTGACCGTTCCCGCCCCGACCCAAGGGCCGTCTGGAACGCGCTGGCGGGCTTCGGGGATGCGGTTAGTGTGACGCGCAAATTTGAGCCAGACGTGACCGTCGGTTTCGGCGGTTTCGCTAGCTTCCCCGGCGTCGCGGCCGCGTGGCTGACGCGCACGCCGCTGGTCATGCACGAAGCCAACGCCTATCCGGGCTTGGTGACGCGCACGTTTAAGGGCGCGAGTCGAGCGATTGGGCTGGCGGACGCGGCGACGATGACGCATTTGCCAGCCCAGAAATGCACGGTCGTCGGGATGCCGGTGCGCGAAATGCGGCTCGAGCCAGCGGCGGCGCGAGTGCAGCTTGGTCTCGAGCCAGACCTGCCGACGGTGCTGGTGATGGGTGGCTCGCAAGGGTCGGTGGCGCTCAACAGACTCTTGCCGGAGCTGCTGATTCGGGCGCTCGAGGGGCAGGGCGTGCAGGTCTTGCACCAGACGGGGCGTGGACGGTTGAACGAGGTGCGCTTGCAAACCGCGCACTTGCCTTGGTATCACTGCGCCGAGTTCGTCGACGGCGTGGCCGCGTGGAGCGCTGCGACGCTGGCGATCACCAGAGCGGGCATGAGCACGATTGCCGACGCTGCGTTCCATGGTGTGCCGCTGCTGCTGGTTCCGCTGCCCTCGAGCAGCGAAGATCATCAAGTCAGCAACGCCAAGAGCGTGCAGATACGCGGTGCGGGGCGCTGGTACGCGCAGAGTGACCTCGAGACCGATTTGAAGGACGACTTTGTGCGGGGTATGCTGGACTGCTTGCAACCAGAGATTCTGGGCGCAATGCGAGCGGCGGCGCTGCAAAGCAGCCCTGTCGGTGCGGCCAAGCGCTTGGCGAGCCTGATTTTCACGGCTGGCCGCGCAAAAACTGTATTACCCACGAGGGACACCAGCAGCCATGAATGAACTTTCAAACAACCCGCGCCACTACCACCTGATGGGCATTGGGGGCATCGGCGTCAGTGCCCTCGCCGCGATGCTGCACGCCGCTGGTCACACGGTCAGCGGCTGCGACCAACAACTCAGCCCAGTCACCCAGCGGCTCGAGGGGCTGGGAATTCACGTGCAACAAGGGCATTCACCCGCCCATCTGGACGGCGTGGATGTCTTGGTCGCCAGCACGGGTGTGAGAGCCGACGAGCCAGAACTCTTAGAGGCACTCAGATTGAAGCTGCCAATGATGCGGCGCATCGAACTTTTGGCGCAGTTGATGCGCTCCAAAAAGAGCATCGGCGTGGCGGGCACGCACGGCAAGACCAGCACCAGCGCGATGATCGCCACGGTTTTTGAAGCCTGCGGAGTAGACCCGAGCGCGGCGGTCGGCGGCGAGGTCAGGGCGATTGGCGGCACGTCTAAAGTCGGATCTGGCGCTCACTTCATCGCCGAAATCGACGAGTCCGACCCATTGTTTGCGCGGATTCACTGCGATATCGCCGTGATCACCAACATTGAAGACGATCACGTCGCCCACGACGGCGATACCAAGCCCAATTATCACGCCAGTCTCGAGGCGCTACACGGGGCGTTCCAGACCTTTGCGCGGCAAGCCGGGCGGGTTGTGTACTGCGCGGACTGGCTAGGCTTAGAGGGAATGCTCAAAGGGGCAAACCTGATCTCGTATGGCTTGCATGCGAACGCCAAGTACCGCGCTGAAAACGTCAGTCTCACAGGGGGCAGCCCGCGCTTCACCCTCACCCGAGATGGGACAGTGCTGGCTGAAGTCAAACTGATTGCGCCCGGCGAACACAACGTGCTGAATGCGGTCGCGGCGCTGGCTGTGGCGGACTTAGAGGGGCTGGACATCGCTTGTGCAGCGGCGGCACTGGCCAGCTTCGGTGGAGCTGGGCGGCGTTGGGAGGTGCTGGGGTATCTGAATGGAGCGCTGTTGGTGGACGATTACGCCCACAACCCGACCAAGGTCAGAAGCGCAATTGCTGGCGCGAAAACCACGGGGCGGCGCGTGCGAGTCGTCTTTCAGCCGCACCGCGTCGGGCGCACCGCCCGCGAGTGGCAGAACTACGCCGATGTGCTGCGCGGGGCGGATGAGGTAATGATCTTAGACATTTACGCCTCGAGCGAGGCGCAGATCGCTGGGGTTCACTCGACATTGATTGAGGCGCGAATGCACGCGCTGGGCTTTGCCGCTGCGCGGTACTGGAGCGACCGCGAGGCGCTGCGCGAGTATCTGCGCTCGAGTGCCAGTGAGCGCGATTTGATTGTCACCATGGGCGCAGGCGACGTGACCAAGTTGCTGCGCGACCTGCCTGAATTGGCGACTGAAGTTCGAGGCTCGAGCCATGACTGAATTGAGCGCTCGAGTCGCCCCTGAGTTCGACCCGCGAGTCAAGACCGCGCCACGCCACGTGCGTTTGGCGCTGTTCACCACGCTCGGCGTCGGCGGCGAGGCGGAGCTGTGGGTTTGCCACAACCAAGCGGCGTTGCTCACAGCGACCAGCGCCCCGTATCGCATGCTCGGTGGGGGCAGCAATTTGATCGTTTCCGACGACGGCGTGCCAGAGCGCGTGATTCGCTTGGGCGGGATTTTTAGCGCTTCAGACCTCCAGCCAGACCCAGAATTGTCCACTGCTGACCAGATCGTCACGGGTTGGGTCGGCGCGGCCACGCCGATTCCGGGTTTGCTGCGGCGCTTGCAGCAACGCGGTCTATCTGGTCTCGAGGGCGTCTGGGGCGTGCCCGCGCAGGTTGGCGGCGCGGTGCGGATGAATGCGGGCACGCGCTTCGGGGAAATGGTCGACGCGCTGCACAGTGTAGAGATCGTCACGGATGGCGTGGCGAATATTTACGCGCCAGAGCAACTGGGTTTCAAGTACCGCAACTCGAGCATCCCGCACTCCCGAAACGGCGTTGGCATCGTCACCCGAGTCCGGCTGCGTTTGCAGCGCTCCACGCCCGAGGCGGTGCAGCAGCGCATGAATCTCGCTGATGAAGCCAGAAAAGGTCAGCCGCATCAGCGCACTTTCGGCTGCGCGTGGAAAAATCCAAGTTTTGATAGCGCTGGAAGGATGGTGGACAGGGCTGGCTTCAAAGGCTACAGAATAGGCGACGCGATGATTTCCAATGAACACGGTAATTTCTTGGTCAACACTGGCTCAGCGCGGGCCACGGATGTCATCGCAGTCCTCGAGCAAGTCGAGCGCGAACTGGGCATCCCTTTGGAGCGCGAAGTTGAAATTTGGGGTAATATTCAAGCTTCAGCACATCAACATGCTGTCCGGGGAGGTGACGCATGAACCGCTCTATTCGGCGGGGATTATTTGCATTTTTCGTAATCACAGTCTCCTTGCTGTCCTCGAGCTGGTTTTTCTTTCCTGTGATGACTGTCACGGTGTCTGGAACACGGTTTTTAAAACCCAAAGAAGTCGCTCGGATGAGCGGCGTGCTGCCCGGCAACCCGTGGTTGTGGGTATCAAACGCGAGGGCTGGGGCGCTGCACGACAATCCTTGGGTGGCCCAAGCGCGAATCGTCAAGATTTTTCCGGGTCGCATAGAAATCAAAATTGTCGAACGCACGCCACTGGCCGCGTACAAGCGCAGCGACGGCAGCCTCGTCGTACTCTCATTCGACGGCCTAGAACTCCCCGGTGCTGCGCTTCCCGCGTTGATGCTCGAGGGTTTCGATGCGCTGGCCCTACCAGAAGCCCTCAAGGTCGCAGGCTTAGCCAAGCAACTCGGTGCAGTGCGCCTGCGCTTCACGCCGCAGGGCTTTCTCATGCGGGTCGGTGATGCTCAAATCTGGAGCGATTCCTACGCGTCCTTGCTGAAATACGGTGGAAGTGTCAAGATGCTCGCAATGAAGCAAGCGGGGAAAAGAGTAAACGTTTATCCGTGGGGGGTGAGCGTCCAGTGAATTCAAGAATTATCGTCGGCATCGATGTCGGCAGCACCAAGATCACGACCGTGATCGGTGAGGTCGGTATCGATGGCGTTCTAGACATTATCGGCGAAGGCACAGTGCCCAGTGAAGGCTTGAAGCGCGGTGTCGTCGTCAATTTGGAGCGCACCACGCAGAGCATCCGCAACAGTATGGCAGCGGCCGAGCGCGTCGCGGGCGTGCGGGTCGTGGACGCGTACATCGGCGCGGCAGGAGGACACCTACGGGCGCTGACCAGCCACGGTCTGGCCGCGATCCGGCGCGGCGCGGAGATTTCAAAAAGCGACGTGGATCGCGCCATCGAAAACGCCAGAGCCGTGCCCTTGGATCCGAACCTCGAGATCATGCACGTCTTGCCGCAAGAATACGTAGTGGATGGGCAAGAAGGCATCAAGAACCCTGTCGGGATGCACGGCGTGCGCTTGGAGGTCGATGTTCACATCGTCACTGGGGCACAGGGGCCGCTGGCTAACCTGCGACGCTGCGCGACCGATGCCGGGCTGACCGTCAACGCGGCCGTTTTGCAAGGCTACGCCTCGGGCTTAGCGGTCTTGGAGCCGCAAGAAGAGGACGTGACGACCGTGCTGATCGACATTGGCGGCGGCACGACCGATGTGGCCGTCTTCAGGCGCGGCAATCTCGCGCACAGCGCGGTGATTCCCGTCGGCGGCGATCACGTCACGCAGGACTTGGCGCAGATTCTAAAAATCCCTTACGACGAAGCCGAGCGTGTGAAAAAGAAGTACGGGTCAGCCGTGCCGGAACTGGCCGACCCTGAACTGAACCTCGAGCTGACCCAGAATGGCGTCGTGCCATCGGTCAGTGCGTTTGACCTGAGCCGGATCATCAAGCCGCGCATGTCTGAGATATTCAACCTCGCCCGCAGTGAAATTGACAGCGTGTTGGGGCCAGTGGAATTGATCGCGGGCGGCGTCGTGCTGACCGGCGGTGCGTCGTTGATGCGCGGCATCAGCGAACTGGCTCGTGAGCGCTTCAAACTGCCCGTGCGGATCGGCAAACCCAGAGTGACCTCTGGGCTGACCGATGTCGTGTCCAGCCCAACGCACGCCACGGCTGTAGGCTTGATCCGTTATGGCATGCAGCAGAATCTGCCCGCCAAAGGTGCGACGCCGCTGCGTCCGATTCAAACGCCCGAACCCGAAGCCGTGCTGGTCGGGGCTGACGACACGGACGGAATAGAAACCGCGACGGACGTGCGTGAAACTCAGAAAAGCAGTGGTTTGCTCGAGCGATTGCGCGGCTTTTTCAAAGACTTTTTTTAAGACGAGGACAACACCGGACTTTATGAATACTCGAAGCGCCACAACACCAGTCAATCAACCCATCCGCATCGGCGGTTTCGGGTGGGAGGAATAATCGTGCAAGCAGCCAAGATTCGCGTGATAGGACTGGGCGGCGCGGGAAACAACGCCGTCAACCGCATGATCGAAAGCGGTCTCGAGGGCGTGGAGTTCATCGCCGCGAACACCGACGCGCAGGTGCTGGCTAAAAGCCACGCCGAGATTCGCATTCAGATCGGCGACCGCATCACCCGAGGACTCGGCGCGGGCGCTGACCCAGAAGTCGGTGAGAAAAGCGCCGAGGAAGACCGCGAGACCCTGCGCGAAACTTTAGAGGGTGCGGACATGGTGTTCATCACGGCCGGCATGGGCGGCGGTACGGGCACGGGCAGCGCCCCGGTCGTCGCCGAAATCGCCAAAGAGTTGGGCATCCTGACGATCGGCATTGTCACGCGCCCGTTCAAGTTTGAAGGCCCCAAGCGGGCCCGCATCGCCGAGGAAGGCATTAAAAAGCTGACCGAGCGCGTGGACGGCATGATTATCGTCAACAACGAAAAGTTGATTACTGCCGTGGACAAAAAAGCCAGCATCAAGGATGCTTTCTTGATCGCTGACCGCGTGCTGTACTACGGCGTCAAAGGCATCAGCGACATCATCAACAGCGCAGGCATGATTAACGTGGATTTCGCTGATGTCCGCAATCACCTCAAAGACGCGGGCAGCGTGCTGATGGGCATCGGCGCGGGTCACGGCGACAAATTGATCGACGAAGCGGTGGGGTCAGCCATTCACTCGCCGCTGCTCGAGCGCAGCATTGAAGGCGCTCGCAAGGTGCTGATTAACATCACCGGCGCAGCCGATAAGGTCACGCTTTCGGACACCAACGAGATCGTCAACAAAATCGTCGAAGCGACGGGCTTTGACCAGAACACGGTGGAAGTCCTGTTCGGCGTGGCTTACGACGAAAACGCTGGGGACGAGATTCGCGTGACCGTCGTGGCCAGCGGTTTCAACGAGACACCGGGTTTGGGCAATCTGGTCAGAAACGCTGGATCGAACCCGTTCACCCCGACGCGTGGCGCACCGGTGATCGCGCCGAGTGACTACGAAAACTACGAGATTCCAACGTTTCTGCGCTGGCAAAACCGCGACCGCGAGTAAACAAAGCCTTTGCACGGTCAGCCCCTCGAGACTCGAGGGGCTTTTTGCAGCAGTTCCAAACGGTGCAGCTCTGTCATGACGGCAAGCTCGAGACGGGCTGTGGGCGCGAGGCGAGTAGCACTGGGCGGCGTCGCTCGAATTCGCAACCCACCCAATGTTCGTCCAACCTGATGCCGCGCTCGAGTTCACGCACTGCCAGCATAAACTACGTCGAGTGCTAGGGGATACTCACGTAAAACGGTGAAGCTGACGGTATGTCAAGTACACGCCAGCTTCTCACCCAGCATACTCTCACCGACCTGTTCACCATCGTCTACGTCCTCACCGACGATTACTTAAAGCAATCC
>JANYHH010000084.1 GCA_025359505.1 Deinococcales bacterium | reverse complement strand
GGATTGCTTTAAGTAATCGTCGGTGAGGACGTAGACGATGGTGAACAGGTCGGTGAGAGTATGCTGGGTGAGAAGCTGGCGTGTACTTGACATACCGTCAGCTTCACCGTTTTACGTGAGTATCCCCTAGCACTCGACGTATAATGGGTAAAACCAAGTGCGCGTTTTTCAAGCCACCGATCTCGCCTACAGCATTTCCCATGTTTGTGGAGTCCCTTCCCACATACATGGCGAGCCGTGCGAGTAGAAACAGGCAGCGTTTCTCAGGTGAAGCGGACACCAACCGCCGTAGCGGTTGGTGGGAGAGGAACTTGGGAAACGCTGTAAGCTCGAGTGGACGCAATGATCGTGTGCTGGAGTGGACTCGAGCGACTGCGAACGCCTGAGTGAATCGAAACGAAAAGAGGCGCTTCTAGAAGCGCCCCTCTCGAGCCTAGATCAATTCAGGCGTTCGCGGCTTTTTGAACGTCTTTGACTGCGCCCTTAGCGGCGTCCCCAACGTCTTTGGCCACGTCACTGGCTTGGCGCTTAGCGTCGCTGGCAGCCTTGCCCAGTTCCGAACCGACTTCGCCGGCCGCGTCCTTGGCGGCGTCCATCGGTGATGCGCCGCGTGACACGCGCTCCACACCGTCTTTCACCGCGTCCGCAGCGCCCTCTAAATGCTTGCTGGCGTCGGCTGGGATGTAACCCTTGATCGCATCGAGGGCTTTGTGCAGCACGTCAGGGTTTTTATACAGGTAGTACGCACCCGCTGAGAGCAGCATCCAACCGAGCGGCAAGCCAGCGGCACGCGGACGGCTGACATGCTCCAAATTGCGCCCAATGCCGTGCAAGGCTTTTTCTTGGCGATCTAAACGAACAGCGAGTTCCTTGACCAGTCGTGCATCCATGTTGTGTCCCTCTTTCTGCGCGGCTGCCCGCGCCTTCATCTCTTGATTGAACCAAGCGCGGCCACCCTTGAACGCCTGAGAACCGCGCTGCTCGAGGTCATGCGCGGACTCTGCGCCCCAATCGGCTGCCTGATGCGCGAATTCTGTGCCACGCTCGAGCCAGTCCCCAGCGAATTCTGAAGCCGCATTCAGCAGCGGCGTAGCGGCCCGGCTCGAGTCCTTAAAAGCTTTGCGGGCTTGCGGTAGCAGCTCGCGCTCGAAACGTTTCGCCAGCGGTTGAGTCGTCTCCCCCAGATACTCGAGCGCGTCCGATACGCTTTCTTTCACTACTTCTGGGCGGCGAGCGGCCCAGATGCCCGCGCCGATCAGCAGTCCCAGTGGTGCAATGGTGCTCAGTTTCATTGCTTTCAACTCCTTTCAAGGTCGGTTCAAAGTGCAGATCGTATTGCACGCCCAGCCGCTGAATTTCCCCTGAACCCGCTCTGAGTGAAAATTCAGTGATCTCGAGCAGCGTGATCTCGAGCAGCGTGATCTCGAGCAGCGTGATCTCGAGCAGCGTGATCTCGAGCAGCGTGATCTCGAGATAAAAAAAGAGCGGCCCGTGGCCGCCCTTGCTCAAAACGCCGCAAAACCTATTTGATCGACTCGAGGGCCGCCTCGAGCACCGCGTCTTTACCCGTGCTGTTGATCGTTTCCAAACTGTCCGTAACGACTTGCGTGGGTGTGACGCGCTCTGGATACGATGCGTTGTCAGCCGTGACCGTGCGGGCCGTGGTGACTTGCAGAGCGCTGCCGTCGCTGAGGAAGCTGAACGAAACAACAGTGTTGCCAACACCGTAGGTCGGCTCACCGATCACCGCGCCGCGCCCAGCTTGCAGCAGGTTGATGGCGAAAAACTCCGCGCAGGACGCGCTGTAACCATTGACCAGTGCGATCACCGGCTTGTCCCACTGGGCGGGGGCAGCCACCGCGAAGAGTTTGCGATCCACGCCGAAGGCTCGTTGGATCACCGCGCCGTCGTTCCAACGAAACTCAGCATTGCTCAAAGGCGAGCGGCTGATGAGCTTCTGCGCTGGCTTATTGGGAATCAGTGCGGCCGCGCCGCTGAAACTCTCCGTCACCAAGCCACCGGGGTTGTCGCGCAGGTCAACGATCAGCACCCGCGCATTTTTTTGCTGCGCCTCCAAGACCAACGCGTGAATACGCGGCCCGACCGTACCTGTTCCGCGCCCGACGAAATCCGGCACGCGTAGCAGTGCAATCCCGTCAGGGCGCACTTGCAAGCTCGGCAGTTCTGGCTCTAAAGTCACGGGCGCGATTTCCACGCTGACCCTCGAGCCTTGGCGCGTCAAGCTCAGCAGACTGGGCGTTTTGCGGTTCTCACTCGCGTCCCATAGCTCATAAGCCGCGCTCGAGTCTTTGGGCATCGGCACGCCGTTTACGGCGAGAATCTTGTCACCGCGCCGCACATCAGCGCTGCTGGCGGGACTGCCGACCTGCACGCTGCGGACGTAGTACCCGCTGCCCAGCTTCGAGGGTCTGATGCCGAAGCCCGTGGTTTTACCGCGCCCGCTGAACTGCTCGCGGATATCTTGAGCGCTTTTGGGGTAAAAACCCGTGTGCTTATCCTCGAGCTTCGCCACCATTTGCGTGACGATCGGGTAGGCCCACTCAGCCGGGCAGGTGTTGGCCAAATCCATGCAGGCGGCGCTGAGCTTGGGTTGGTAGAGAAGAGGCAACTCGCGCAGGTTGACATTTGAAAACCCGCCGTACTGCGTCAGCAGGTAGTAAACCGTCTCGTCGAAAACCGCCTGCGCGGGACTCGAGGCGTATGCGCTCGGTGACAGTGCACCCAATGACAGCGCGATGGCGGTCAGCAGTACAGCGAAGCTCGAGCGGAATCTCATTTGGGCTGCGCGAAATCCGCGTCCGTGAAGGCTGGGTTGACCTGCGCTGCACTGGTCTCAACTTCCGTGACAGGCTGCCCACCGCTGCTGGATTTGCTTAAAAACGACAATTTGATGCCGCTCACCACGCGGTTATCGCTTTGCAGCGTGATGATGGTCACGCCGTCCACAACGGCTTTACCCCCGAGGATCACGCCGTCGTTGCCGATCACGAAGCTGTTGTCTGCGCCGTTTAACTTAAAGCTGATGCCCGCCCCGCTGACCGTGTCGGAAAGCTTGACCAGACCATCGCTTTTCAGATCAGTCAACGCGCTGGCCTTGGCTTTCAATGCAAAAAAGCCTTGATAGAAACTATCCCTGATCGGTTTAGCTTGCGCGTCCGGCAAGCTGACCACGCCCGATTGCGGCGACCACTGCCACGCCGCAGCCTTAGAGACCTGCTGAATGAGCACGAGCTGCCCCTCGAGACTGACTTCAATGCGGGCGGTCATGGTGAGAAAATCGTATTTTTGGGTGTAGCCGAATTTGCCAACCAACTGAGCGTTCTGATACAAGCTCAGTGAACCCGTGTCGCTGTACGTCTGCATCGTTTCAATCGCCGCGCCACCGTGCGCGGCCTTGGCGCGTTCAAAAATCTGTGCCGCGCTGTCCTGCGCGACCGATGACGTAACACCCGCGCCAAGGCTAAGCAAACCGATCAACAGTAATTTTTTCATGGTGCTCCTTTTAAATTGGTTCTCGCGCCGTCTCTCGAGGGTTGAATACGCGCTGAGCCGCTTTTTGGTTGCCGTGTCGATTCTTTACGAAATCTAACTTGGGGACGATACCGCTCACCGCAGTCACCGCGACCGAGGCGATTGCTTCGCGCTCAGTGCGCGAAGCTCGAGCGATCTGAACTGGGAAAAGCTGCGGTCACTCCTCTAAGGGATCTGGTTGCGTCCACGCGAGGACGCACGTCGGCAGGAACAACACAATCGGGAACAGCAGTCCAAAGACGCCCCGGGCGGGAACTGGCGCATCTGGGAAAACCGTGAATATCACAAATCCTACGGATACCAGTGCACCAATGATCCGAAATGATTTGAGGTAAACCTCGTTACGCATGGCAATCTCGCGCTCGTCCAGATACGCGTCTGGGCTGTCGGCTCTGGCCCGTGTCGCACCGATCAGCCACGCGAGGATCACGATGTAACCGATCAGGAACAGTGAAGCCAAGACGACTGCGAAGAGTTGATTGTTGCTCGAGATCAGCGGCGCAAGCAGCAGTGCGAACGGTGACAGCATCAGCGCGATCACCAGCGCCCGCCTTGCATATTGCTTGAAGGCCCAGAGGGGCGTGACTCGAGCGAGTTTGAAATTCAGCGGTTCTGGTTGCGTTTTCATCATGGGGATTCCTTTCGGTAAACGGTTTCGGAGAGGGGTTTGAACGGGGTGCGGGAGAACATCGCTTCAATGGGAAGCTTGAAGAATTCGCTGAGTTTGAACGCCAGCTCCAGACTCGGGTGGTAATCGCCGCGCTCCAGATAGCCGATGGTTTGGACGTTGATGCCGACTGCATCGGCGAGTTGTTGGCGCGTCAGGTCGCGCTCGGCTCGCAGCACGGTCAGGCGGTTGTAGAGCGTGATTTCAATGGTTTTTGGCGGGCGACTCATTGCTGACCTCAAACAGAGTATTGTATAAATACAACAAAATGTCAAGTCTCGAGATATGGCGCTTCAGATAGCAAGCCGCGCTGCAAAAAAAATTTAATCCACACCGCAATTCCAGTGCGATTCAGCACGCACATCTGAACTTCATGTGGGTGTACTTTCTTTACGTCTCCAGTCAACAGGCGCTCAGCAAACGTCGTGTGACCCGCGACCACTGTCAAAGTGCTATTCACAATCTCGAGCATGTAGGGGGACATATGAAAATTCGTGTCGGTTTGGCAGCAGTATTGGCGCTGTTCGGTTCAGGCGCGTTCGCGCAATCCTCGGTGAGCGCAGGCATGACCCTCAGTGTGGGCCAGTACGACTTAGTGTACCAACTGTTTTCCATCGCCATCGCCTGCATGGGCGCATCGTTCGCGTTCTTCGTGCTGGCACGCCCGAACGTCGGCGAGAAATACCGCCCAGCACTGCTGGTCTCCGCCATCGTCGTCGCCGTCGCCTGCTACCACTACTTCAGAATCTTCAATAGCTGGACTGAAGCCTTCAACCTCAAAGACGGCGTGTACGTCGCCAGTGGCATCCCCTTCAACGACGCGTACCGCTACGCCGACTGGGTACTGACCGTGCCACTCTTGCTGGTCGAAGCCGTCGCAGTGCTGGCGCTGGCCCGCAACATCGCGGGCGGTATGATCGGACGCTTGGCACTGGCCGCCTTCGTGATGATCGCCACGGGCTACCCCGGCGAGATCACCACCGACACGACCACGCGCCTGATCTGGGGCACGATCAGCACGATTCCTTTCCTGTACATCGTCTACACGCTGTGGGTGGAACTGGGTACGGCCATGGGGACGCAATCCGAGCGCGTCAAGGTGCTGATGAACAACCTGCGCCTGCTGCTGCTGTTCTCATGGGGCTTCTACCCGATCTCGTACCTCGTGCCTGTGCTGTTCGGCGGCGTCAGCGCGGCCGGTCTGGTCGGCTTGCAAGTCGGGTACTCGCTGGCCGACATCATCGCCAAAGCCGGCTTCGGCGTGCTGATCTACTTCATCGCGCTTGAAAAGACAGCCGCCGAGCGCTCGAGCCTCCCCGCCAACGCGGTCGCGGCGGACTGAGATGCGCGAATTCGTCATGCGTCACCGCGAAGCACTCGGCTGGGCGCTGCTGGGCTTGGTGCTGGCGGTCATGGCCCTCGATTGGTTCGTGGCCAGAGACCTCGAGATGGGCCGTCACCTGCTGCTGCGCCTCGTCTACGCCCTCTTGGCTGTGCTGATCGTCGGCTACATTCACACGCTCGCCACAGCGACTTGGCAACCCGCGCAGCGACGCCGCTAAAACCGTAGCCTGAGAAAGCGCGGCGCTCGAGGGACGAGCGCCGCGCTTTTTTACAGCAATACTAGCCAAATCACTCTTTCACCCCGCGCCACTCGAGGTAACATCAGTTATGAGCAGTAGCGCTATGCCCACGCCAGCCCGCAATCCACTCAGCTTAGAGACCTTCATCGGCTCGGATGGTCTGATAGCGGGTAGTGATATTTGCGTGCAGTGCGGTGTATGCCTTAGCGCCTGCCCGACCTACGCATTGACCGGCGAGGAGATCCAAAGCCCGCGCGGTCGCGTGATGCTCTACCGCGCCGCTGCCGAGGGCTTGACTCACGAGTACGACGTGGTGCTGGAAGCCGCTTACGACTGCTTAGACTGCCGCGCCTGCCAGACCGTCTGCCCCAGCGGGGTCAAACCGGGCGAGTTATCGGTGGAAACCCGCATCGCGCTGCAAAACGGCAAGCCACCAAGCTGGCAAATCGCGGCGATCCTCGAGCCGTTCAAATACCCTTGGGTTTGGGACGCAATGAACTTCGGCGTGCGGACGTATCAGGGCATCGGGCTGCAAAAGTGGATTCGCAAAAGCAATATCCTCGAGAAATTTGGGACGGTCGGCAAAAAGCTCAAGGAACTCGAGAACCTGATCCCGCAAAATGTCGGGCCCAGCCTGAGAACCCGCCTCGAGCCAATCACGCCCGCGATTGGCGAGCGTCGTGGGCGCGTCGCGTTTTTCCTCGGCTGTCTGATGAACGCCTTTTACAGCGACGCCTCGAGCGCCACCGTGCGCGTGCTGACGCTGAACGGCTTTGAAGTCATCACGCCGCGCGACACGACCTGCTGCGGAGCGCCGCACATCGAAGAGGGCGACCGCGCCGGATTCGATACCGTCGCCAAGCGCAACTTAGATTTGTTCGATGGTTTGGATGTGGACGCGATCATCACCGACTGCGCGGGTTGCGGCGCGGAGATGAAGAAGTACGCCAAATATTTCAAGCATGACCTCGAGTATTCACAAAAAGCCGAGCGCTTCTCGAGCCGCAGTTACGGGCTGTCGGAGTACCTCAAAAAACACGGTCTGCGCGACCTGCCGCAACACGACGCACCCGAGATGACCGTCATGTATCAGGACGCCTGCCACCTGTGTCACGGGCAGAACGTCTGCAACCAACCAAGGGAAATCCTCAAAGAAAACCCGCTGGTCGCTTTCACAGAACTCGAGAGCGCCAGCGATTGTTGCGGCAGCGCGGGGATTTACAACATCACGCACGCGGAAACCTCGCAACAGATTCTTTCCGGCAAAATGGAGCGCGTGCGGGAGAGCGGCGCGGCGATTCTGGCGGTGGAAAATCCGGGGTGCTTGATGCAGCTCGAGGCGGGGACAAGGCAGTTTGGCGTGGACGTGCAAGTGCTGCACACCAGTCAGATTCTCGAGCGTGCCTACCGTGAGGGTGTCTCTCAAGAAAAAGCGTGAAGCAATTCCTCGCGCAGCTCGAGGCTTGGCTGCGAACATATCGCCCAGCGTACCTCGAGTCGTTGCAACAAGGCGCATCTGAACTGGCGCTCGAGACCTTCGAGGCGCGATTTAAAGTCCAGTTGCCCGAAGCTTGCAAACTGTTGTACCGCTGGCGCGACGGGCAATCACCCAGCGATTTCTCGAGTCTACAGGGCAACCGCATGTTCAGCTCGCTGGCTGAAATCACGAGTATCAAAGACATGCTGGACGGCATGATCGGCACGGACTTCGACGATCCCGCGTGGTGGCAGACCGCTTGGGTTCCTTTTTTAGCCAACGGCGCGGGCGATTACCTGTGCTTGGATACGAAAACCAACGAGCTGATCGCGTTCTGGCACGACTGGGATGATCGCAGCCGTGAGTTTCCCAGTTTAGAAGCGTGGCTCGAGGAATTGGTTCGTGAAACTCAGAGCGGTGAACTTGAGTTTGACGTTTAGACCTTATAAATTAGGTCATCAGCACTGACCCGTCATACAACTTTATGCGCGTATCGTGCGTCAACAGCGTCAAACGTTCGAGGGTCGCCTGCGCGATCAGCAGTCGGTCGAACGGGTCTTGATGATGCAGCGGCAGGTGATTCACCGAAGTAAGTTCACTCGTTCCCATTGAAGGCACGCATGAATTCATCAGGTAAATCGTCGAAGTCGTCACTGATGACAACCCTGCCCTTCCAAAGCCCCGTTCCGGGTTGACGAGGCGTCAAATCATATTTGTAAGCGCTCAGCACTGCAACGGGTTTTCCATTGCGTTCGATGATAATCTGCTCACCCGCTTCGACTCGCTCGAGCAGCTTGGACAGGTTCGCCTTCGCTTCGCTGACATTAGTAAATATTGGCATGAGTCAAGTTTATTCTGATTTGCAGCATTGGTTATGGGGAACCCAGTCGTCAAGTTCTCGAGCATGAACGGTGAAAGGCGAAAACCATCTGGGAGCGTCTAAGCAATAAAAATGAGACTCGAGCCGAAGCGTGCTGGTTGGATACGCCGCTCGAGGAATTGCATTTGCACGGCGCTGGTTGCGGGTTGAGCGCGTATCTCGAGGAGATCAAAGCGCGGCTCGTGCCGCTGATGACGTTAGCTCGAGGCTTGCGTGTAAGGCGCGTTTACGCAGTAACCAATTATAAAAGCCTTCTGTCAACGGAGAAGACTTTTTACAACTCGAGCACGCGATTGGCAAATACCGTGAGTCAGTGCCGCGCCGTGACCTACCCCGACGGTGCATCCGCTCACTTGGCCGCGCTGCGTGGACTCTCGAGACCATCGCCGTTGACCGTACTGACTTCGTAACTCGGGGCATTGCCGGGTTGATCGTCGGTGAAGGCCAGCGCCGGACTTTCCGGTTGCGGCTCATCGCCGAAATCAATCCCTTGGAACGGATCGCCGAGGCTCGAGACGAGCGTGCCGTTTCGGTAAATTTTGAACGATTTGATGCCGCTTTCTAAATCCGCCCGCGCTGACCACGTGAGGCGAACGCTGTTCCCGGTGCGCGTCGCGCTCAGCGCGGTTGGAGCACTCGGCGGCGTGGTGTCCTTGACCGTGCCGGTGCGCCCGAACTCCTGCCAAGCCCTTGCCACGCGCTCGTTTGGAAGCCACGCGGCTTTCAGCTTGTCGCCGCTGTACGCGCTGACACTCGAGACCTCTAGGGTTGTGGTGTTGCCCAGCCAACCTTGGTTGGTATCCACCGCGTTCAAGCCAGACACTCCGAGTCTGAGCGCGATGATGGCGTCCAAGTAGAGGATGTGCAAGCGCCGTCCCTCGCGCAGGTCGTGCGTCGCCTGCGGGTCGATCGAGAGTGCCACGGGCGCACCTCGAGCGCGTTCTCTGGCGAAGCCGTCCACGGCTTCCAAGTACGCCCCGCCGAACGTGCCGTTGCCTTTCTCATATGCGCCGGCCGAGAGCAGTTGCGGTACGCCGAGCGCCGCTTGCGGCAGGTTGTCGGACGACCCGCTGCGCGGCACGTTAGCGATAATCCGCGCAGGGATTTGCTGCGTCAAAAAGTACGTCCAGTTCCCGCCGCCAGAGTGTCCCCACAGCGCCCACGGCACGGTCGTCAGCTCGGGCGCGTTAGCGTCCGTGGCGAACTTACCGAGCGCCGTCTCGAGGATCGCTAGTGAGCCTTTTTGCGGGTACGCCCATTCTTCGCAATCACCGTTGAAGAACGTGCCCAGCAGAGCGAAATTCCATTTGTCGGCCAGCCCTTGCCACCAGAGGTCGTTAGCCATGCTGATGCCGTTGCGGCCGCAACCGTGCTGGCGAACGATCACGCCGCGAATCGGGCGCACACCGGGGATATAGATGCGTAGGCTCGAGTCGAACTTGCGCGTACTCGTGGAGGGGTAGCTGACCTCAAGGATGCGAGCAGCGGTTGGAGCGGGAGGTGGCGGCGGTGTTGGTGGTGTCCCCGTAACGGGCGGCTGGTTGCTCGAGTCAGGCTTGACTTGCCCGGTGCAGGCGCTGAACGCCATTGCGAGCACAGTGATGAGAACGGCGGCTGGTTGCACGATGAACCTCCTGAAGATGCGGACGATGATGTTCTGTACTGGCGTGTCGGTCTCGAGGCGTTGATTCACAGCTTTCAACTCACAGCCTCAAAGGAATCAAACATCAGTACCCGACGAACAGTGGCATCCGCCCGTTCACGTCTGATTGCAAGAGTTGCTTGGTGACACCCCCTCGAGTTTCCTGCACCTGCACGGCGTAATCGCCCCCCGGAACGTAACTGCTGACCGAGTAAATCAGGCTGATCTTGGAATCTACACTCTTGAAAGCCACGTCGCTCGAGGGGACGCTCGAGGCGGGGTAGATCAGTGTGCCCAAGAGTTCAGTGCTGCCGCCGCTCAGCGTTTCGATCACCGTCGCAGCGCGTTCGGTCTTCAGACCCAATATCCACAGCGTCCCGCCGTTATTCGTAATTTTCGTTTCCCCGGCTTCGTTGTTGAGTTGCCGCGCCCAGACGCGCTGACCGGCCCGCACGGTCAGCGGTTCCATGCCAACATCCTCCAAGAACAGATCGCCCGCCCCGGCTTGGCTCGAGTAACCGTAAGAACCGTGTTTGAGCGCGACGGGGCGCTTGCCGCGCTGCTCGACTTTGATGCCGTACTTGAATTGCTCAACGATCAGCGGGTCGGGGCTGTCGTCCTGCACAATCAGCCGAATCCCACCGCCGTTTGCGCCTTCACCGCGATTGATCGCGCCGCCAAAACCGACGATTCGTTTGACGGTGGCTGGCACGGTCACAGCGCGTTCAGCGAAGGAGAAATAGATGTTGGACGGGAAGTAAATCGTGGATTTCCCAGAGTTGAAGAGCGCCTGCAAACCGTCCGTATCGCCGTAAGAGTTGGCCGTGAACTTGCCCCAATTGCTCAAGCTCGCGTCTGAAAACGTCGGCGTCTCGAGGATCGGCAAGCCCAGCGATTTCGCGCTCGGGTTGCTTACAAACAAACTCTTGACTGCGCCGGAAACGTACTCGCTGACGCTCGAGCCGCTGACGCCTTTGATCGCGGAGCCATACCCGCTGCTCGAGACGTTGCGGGCGTAGAGCTGCCCACTGTTTTCAATCGCGCTGACCGTACCTGAGCCACCCTCGAGCGTGGCGTTCAGTAAAATCACGCTGCCGTATGAGGCGATATTTTTGATGGCTGATACGCTGTTCTTGCTGCTGAGCGTGTGAATCGCCAGCGTGTTCCCATCGTTGAGGATGCCAGCCGTGCGCTGATTCTCCAAGTAGATGTTTTCCAATGTCGGCCCGTACTCGGCGTGGCGCACGTCGATCCCAATGTTGAAGCCGCGCACCAGCAGGTTTTTCACCAGCAGCGGCCCCGGCCACTGCCGCGTCATGTCTAACCCCCTCGCGCCCGCCCCGTCCGCGCTGATGATGCTCACGTTGCGAAGGCTGCCGACGTTGCTCGAGATGTAATCGATCCCGACCGCGCCCGCGTTACCGCTGCCAGTGTTGACCGCCAGATCCCAGATGTTCTGGTTGAAGGCCATGTTGCCCGCGATGGTCTGAATCACGGGCTTTGGGTTGGTGCTCGAGCCAAAACCCGCCGCGCCGTCTTTGAGGCGAATCACGCTCGAGCCGCTGCCCTGACCTTGCAGCGTCACGCAGCAACCGCGCCACTCCACAGTGTTGGAAACCAAGTAGGTTCCAGCCGGGAAGTACAGCGCTTTGGGTTTACCGCTGTAATCTTGGTCGGTATCGCGCCCATCTGCCAATGCGCTCGAGATCGCGGCCGTGTCGTCGGTCACGCCGTCACCCTTCGCGCCGTAGTCCTTGACGCTTTTCATAAAGCCGTCCGGGAAGGAAATTGGCCCGGCCGTCAACGTGCTCGAGGCGGGGGGCAGCGCGGGCGGTGGTGCGGGCGGCTGCGGCGGTGGATTCTGGTTGGCGGTCGTCTCCACTTTGGGACAGGCGACCAGCGCTAAGCTCAAAGCGGCGATCACGCATCGCACCGCAACGCGCCCGACGCTGAGGGCAGGTCTGTGAATCGTTGCGCTCGAGGTTCGCATGAAAGCCACCTTAGCCATAAAGAACCGACCGCCCCGTAATATTTTTAACAGCGAACCGTAAACAAATTGAGGTGAGCGTGCCGTGTGTAACGGTGTTGAGCGAAAACAAATCACTCGGTACGGTGACGGCGCGTCAAAGCCGACTCGTCGTCTGCTCAGCGCTGACCCGCAGCCCGTGGGCGCGTTGCCCGAGCCAAGTCTCCAAAATCGCCACGGCGCTGGCCTCATCGGTGCGCCCTTTCTCTTGGCGCTGCTTGCGGCTGGCGGTCGTCATCAGGCTCTGCGTGGCTAACTTTGTGCTGAAGCGCTCGTCTTGCAGCGCGACCCGCAACCCAGCCGCCTCGAGCAATGCGGCGAAGGCGCGTACCTTCTCGGTTTGCGGCGATTCGCTGCCGTCGCGTTTCAGTGGCAAGCCGACGACAACGACCCGCGCTTTCTCGCGCTCGAGCAGCTCAGCCACGGCTTGCACGTCGTCCGCAGCTCGAGTGCGCGTGTGGTAACTGCGTCCGAAGGTGAAGCGTCCGTCGGTCACGGCAAATCCAATGCGGGCATCGCCGACATCTAGGGCAATCGCGGGCAGGTCAGCTTCACTCATCGCGGCTTCCTCAAGTCGGTACTATCCTCGAACGATGAAGGCTCGAGGGTGATGCAATTTCCCACTGGTGAACTCATCAGCCCAGTCTACCGATCACGAAGCGCTTTTCCCCGCTCAAATCAGCCTCGAGCCGCGCATTGAATCCCAGCCTCTCGAGGTGATCGCGCATATCAGGAGCATTGCGTGGATCTAACTCGAGCGCCAGTAATCCACAGGCAGACAGGCGAGTTGTGGATAACTCGGCAATCTGACGGGCGAGTTCCAAACCGTCCGCGCCGGAGTACAGCGCGACGCTCGGCTCGAGCCGCACCTCCGGCTCGAGGGTCGCTGCATCGCCGATCGGCAGGTACGGCGGGTTGCTGATGATCGTCATGAACTGCCCAGCAATGCCGTCCAGCAGCGAGGTTTGGTGAATTCGCAGCTCGAGATTCAGCGCGGCGGCGTTGTCTCGCGTCAGCCGCACCGCGTCGGGTGACACGTCCGTTGCCCAGACCTCGAGCTGCTGGAAATGGTGCTTGATGCTCAGTGCGAGCGCCCCAGACCCGCAGCCGATGTCCACAATCCGCTGGGGGGCTGTGGATAAGTCTGTGGATAACTCCTGCAACACGATCTCGAGCAGCCGCTCCGTTTCAGGGCGCGGGATCAGCACGCCAGCCCTCACGATCAGCTCCAAATCGTAAAACTGGGTCGTTCCCAGAATCCATTGCAGCGGCTCCCGCAACTCGCGGCGTTTAACCAGCCCCTCGAGCGTGACAAGCTGCTGAGGCTCGAGCGAACTGACAAAACGCAGCGCGGCTCGACTTGAGCCAGCCACATGTGCGACCAGCCAAGCCGCATCAGCACGTGGACTCGGCACGCCCGCCATCTCGAGCCGCTGGGTGATGGATTTGAGAAGCTCGAGCACATTGTCTTTCAAGATGCGAATGTAATGCTCGAGAAAGCTCGAGCCGCCATCTGCTTTTTCGCCTCTCCCTGCGGGAGAGGCCGCCGCAAAGCGGCGGATGAGGGGGCGAAGCGCAGCAAGCTGCCCTTGACCCGCGCCCCCTCGAGACTCGAGCGACGGGTTTTAAGGTTTGACAACGATGGCAGGCATCACGGGTTGCGGCTGATTGTTGTTGAGCGCTTCAAACGCGGCTGGGCGGTTTAGAAAGCGCATGTTGAACTCAATCGCACCAGTGGTCTCGTTGCGATTTACAGGCGGCCACCAGACAAACGTCGCTCGCCCCGCGATTTCGTCGCGCACGATGGGCCCGAACGCCCGTCCATCCTCAGACCCGCCGGGGCTGCGGTTATCGCCCATCACCAGATACTGCGTGCTGCTGAGCTGGAAGTTTTGCTGCTTGACGGGCTTGGCGGCCGTGTCGCCGCACGGCGATTCCGGACGACCCTTGGGGATGTCTTTGGTTTCTCTGAACGTCCAGAAATCAGAGTTGGCGAGGTACGAGCAGTCGTCGTAGTTCTGCTTGGATTTCCAGTACGGCACGGTGTGCGTCTCGCTGATTTTCACGTCGTTGATGTAAAGCTGCCCGCGCTCCAATCGCACTTTATCGCCGGGGATGCCGACGATGCGCTTGATGTAAAACGGTTTGTAGGTCGCGGTCGGGATGACGTTACCGATCAGTGGGATCGGTTGAATGCGCCCGTAATCCTTGGGTGGCTTCAAGACGATCAGATCACCGCGTTTGAAGCTCATCAAACCAACCTTAGCCAGCCACGTCTCGTACTTTGGAACGAAGACGCGCTCGCCGTCGCGGATGTTCGGCATGTCGCTGCTGCCCTGAATGGCGACAGTTGTGAACACGAAGGTCGTGATGACCAGCGCGATGATAACGGCTTCACCAATCGGTCTGACCCATTCGCGCCAGAGGTAATCGGGGACGTTCTTGAAGGACTTCTTCTTCTTGCCAGTCAGTACGGGACTCGAGACGGGCGTCTCGGGGGTTAGATCGGACATTGAATTCTCCAAATAAAATACAGCGTCACTTGAAGGGCGTGACGGGCGCAGTGAACTTTCACGGCTCGAGGAGGGGTTCTCGAATCAGCGTTCAAGCGCTAACGGGCGGCGCGAGCGCATCAAAAGCTGGCCCCACCCACGCAACACCGCACACGACCGCAACTCGAGGTTCAACGCTTGCATCCTCAAGTGACACGGTGAACGGGGTAACAATGGGCTGAGCAGCGTCCGCGAACGAAGCTGCGAACTCGATTTTGCGCGTCGTCTCGAGCAGTACAGCACTCGGCTGCTGTTTTTGTTGACGCTCCAATGGCAAGGCGCGAATCACACTCGGTGCGGTCAGGTAACGCTGCGCCAATGCACCGCCGCTGATGAATAGCACGAAGGCCGCGAGCCGCAACAACCAAGCGGTTTTCGAGCCTCGAGCATTGAGCATGGTAGCGAGTATACGCCCCGATTTTCTGAGAAACGGTTCAGAAATAGAAGTATCCATCGAACACAGTTGGCTCGAGATTGACCAAGTTGTCGACATCCGCACATCCCGAATCGGCTGTGGGAAAAATAGCGACTCACGGCATCGCTCGAGTTTGCCGTGAGGTGTTAGAGTGCGGTGCAGGGAGTACATCAGTGATGTCAGACCCAACCAGCCTACGGGCTGTAAACCGCAATTCACCCGTATCAGACGCGCTCGAGGTCTCGAGCAACGTTTCTTACTGGTTGATTGCGGTTCTTTACCAATGGTTTTTCGCTATTACGCACGTCCGCTCAGCCGTCGCTGTTCAATTGTTTTCACTGCTTCACCGTTTCACCGCAGCTATTCTTAAGTTCCTCACCGCGCCAGCTCGAGGTCTGCGCGGTGTGACCGATCATCCTCGAGAGGAGCCAAACCCATGGAGATTGTCTCAATCATCATTGGGCTGCTCGTCGGAGCTGGACTGGTCTTCGTTTCGCTCAATGCAAGTCACAAGCGTGAACTCGAGCGGCGCTCCGTCGCCGATTCGGGCATCCGTGAGGCCGCGCAGCGCGAAGCCGACACCATCCGACGGGAAGCCGAAACCATCCGCAATCAAGCTGGCAGTGACGCCGAGCGCATCCGCAAGGACATCGAGTTCAAAGCCAGAGACGAAGCGCAGGCGTACACAGCAAAATTGGAGCGCGACCTCAAAGCCAAATTGGAACTGGACGCCAGCCGCGAACGCGAAGCGATCGCCAGTGAGCGAGAAAGCCTACGTTCCGACCGCGAGAGCTTAAAAGCCGAGCGCGACTCGAGCCGCAGTGAGCGCGAGGAAGCCCGTTTGGAAACCGAGCGCTTGTCACGGCGCGGCGAGCAGCTTGACGCGCGGGCGCTGAAACTTGATTCGCTCGAGGAGGGTTTGGAAGCCGATAAGAAACGCACATTGGAGTTGAACGCGAATCTCGAGGCGAAGATTGGCGAGTCTGAACGCAAGCTTTACGAAATCGCGCAATTGAGCCGCGAGGCGGCCACCAAGCAGATTCTCGAGCGACTGGACGACGAGCTGGAAGAAGAAAAAGTCGTCAAGATCAAAGCCACGATGCTGAAAGTCGCGGGCGAGGTCAAGCGTCAATCGCAGAACATCATCGCGCAAGCCATTCAGCGCAGCGCCTCGGAGACGACCGCGCAGATGGCGGTCAGCGTCGTGCCAATTCCGTCGGACGCGATGAAAGGCCGGATCATCGGGCGCGAGGGGCGCAATATCAGGGCGTTCGAGGCGCTGACCGGTGTCGACCTGATTATCGACGACACGCCAGAAGCCGTTATTTTATCCAGCTTCAACCCGATCCGCCGCGAGGTCGCGGTGAAAGCCTTGGAGCAACTGGTCGGCGACGGGCGCATCCACCCGACCCGCATCGAGGAAGTCGTGCAAAAAGCGCAGGAAGAGATGAAGTCCTACATCCTCGAGCGTGGCGAGGAAGCGGCCATTGAGGCCGGCGTCGTCGGCTTGAAACCGGGCTTGCTGCAATTACTCGGGCGGATGCACTTTCGCACCAGTTACGCGCAGAACGTTCTCAAGCACAGCATTCAAGTCGCGCACCTGTGCGGCATCATGGCGGCGGAACTGGGCTTGGACGCGACGCTAGCCCGCCGCGCTGGGCTGATGCACGATGTCGGCAAGAGCATCGACCGCGAAATCGAAGGCACGCACGTCGACATTGGCATCAACCTCGCCAAGCGCTTCAACGAGCCGTTTGAAGTCATCGACGCGATCGCGCATCACCACGACCCAGAGAACGGTGAAACGATCTACAGCGTGCTGGCGGCGGCTGCCGACGCGATGAGCGCCGCCCGCCCCGGAGCGCGACGCGAGGACTTGGAAACCTACGTCAAACGCCTCCAGCAGCTCGAGACGATTGCGGTCAGCTTTCCCGGCGTGGAAATGGCGTATGCGATTCAAGCCGGGCGCGAGGTCAGAGTCGTCGTGCAACCCGATAAGGTCACGGACGCCAAAGCCACGATGCTGGCCCGCGAAATCGCAGCGCGAATCGAGCAGGACATGGAGTACCCCGGTCAGGTGCAAGTCACGGTCGTGCGCGAAATGCGCTCAGTCGAATACGCGAGATAAGCGCGACCTTCAAAGCCCCTCGAGACATCACGCTCGAGGGGCTTTTTGATTGGTTGACCGTGCGGGAATCATCGCCGATTCAGATTTACCGAAAACCGCGTCAGAGACAAGCACTCGTCATCATCTCGTAGGGGCGTTGCGCTTTGTGAACATCGGGAAGGCGCACGCCTCGCCCGCTCAGGTCAGGAACTCTCTCGAGTCTCGAGCTGCCCGCTTCAGACGCCGATGGCGGTGTTCTCGCCCATCGCTGACGCCGATCCCCTCGTCAGCATCAGTTTGAACTCGTGCGGACTGGTAGCGCTGCTCATCGCTTCCTCGAAGCTGATGAAGCCGCCGGTGTACAAGTCCACCAGATGCTGGTCGAAGGTGTGCATGCCGCGAATGTTGTCCTCGATCAGCGCGTCTTTAATCAGTGGGGTTTTGTCTTCGTCTTTGATGTAATCGCGGATCAGTGGCGTGTTGACGAGGATTTCGTGCGCCAAGACGCGCCCAGAACCGTCAGCCCTTGGCAGCAGGCGCTGCGAGAGGATGCCCACCAAGCTTTCGGCGAACAGAATTCTGATCTGGTCGCGCTCGTGCGGTGGGAAGAAGTCGATCACGCGGTTGACGGTACGCATCGCGTCTTGGGTGTGCAGGGTGGACAGCACGAGGTGTCCGGTTTGCGCGGCCGTGATCGCGGCTTCGACGGTTTCCTTGTCGCGCATCTCACCGATCATGATCACATCGGGGTCTTGGCGCATCGCGTATTTGAGGGCGGTTTTGAAGTCGCTGGTGTCCGAGCCAACCTCGCGCTGCACGACCAGACTGCGTTGGTTGCGGTGCAGAATTTCAATCGGGTCTTCGATGGTGATGATGTTGTTGGAGTACGTGCGGTTGATGTGGTCGATCATCGCGGCCATCGTCGTGCTTTTGCCGCTGCCAGTCGGGCCAGTCGCCAGAATAATGCCGCGCTCGTTGGCGGCCATGCCTTGCAGCAGTTCAGCCGGTAAACCAAGTGCTTCGAAGCTGGGAATCGCGTCTGGAATGATTCGCATGACCACACCGATTGAGCCGCGCTGCCTGAAAATATTGCAGCGAAACCGCGCCACGCCCGGCACTAAATAAGCGAAATCGAGTTCGTGGCGGTACTCAAACTCTTCCCATTGCTCGTTGGTGAGGAGTGTGCGGGCAATCGTGCGCGTCTGATCGGGCATCAGCGGTTGCGTGTGAAAGGCTTGTAACGTGCCGTCCACGCGGCCCATCGGCGGCGAGCCGACTTGCAGGTGAACGTCCGAAGCGCGTCTCGAGACCATGGATTTGAGCAAATCAACAATTGTTACGCCTGCCGCCATGCCAGCCTCCACAAAGTAATGAATTTGAGTCTATACCAGTTGCTTTAATTTTCCGGTTTAACCAGCACTTGGGCGTTGGCTCGCAGGTCAAAGCGCATCAGCGCGTTGTTGGAGAACAGCGCATACGCCCCGAGGTTCGGCGTGCCGATGGCATCAAAAACGAATTCGCGGCCTTCCTCGTCGCGCATCCGCAGGCGCTTGACTGGGCGGCCCGATTGCTTGTCCCACGAGCGCAGGATCACCTCGTCCACGCAGATTTCTAAGCCGGTCATCTCGCGGCTCAGACCCACAACCAGCCGAGCGACTCGAGGCGAGCGCTTTTTAACTTCAATCAGCCCGATGCTGGCCAGCCGCACCAAGGTGCGTTGCACGACTTCCAGCGGCAGGCTCGAGGTTTGCGAGATCTGAATAACGCTGCGCTCGCCGTCGATCAGTTCGATCACCGCGAACTCGTCGGCCGCCAGCGTCAACGCGCTGAGCTTTTCAGCCTCGAGCACGCCCGGCGTGTCCAGTTCACCCGGCAGTGGGATCTGCCGCTCAGTGGTGTTCATGCCGTCATCCAATTCGCGGATCACGCTGAGGATCAGGTTGTCAAAGCCGACCGTGACGGTCTCCTCGGGCGGGGTTCTGCCGGGCGCGAATTCAAAATTGCCACGCTCGTCGCGCAGCAGCCCGCGCAGCGCATCGGCGTCGATCAGCGCCCCGAAGGACACGTGGGTGATGCGCCCGGTATCAAAATACACGCGCCCCTCGCGTTGGCTGGGGTGGAAAATGTTCAAGCAGCCCTTGGAATGGTTTTGCGACAGCAGTTGCAGCAGGTCGAACAAATTGAAAACACCCAGTGAACCGCGCACGGCTTCACTTTAACAAGCCAAGTTGCCAAGTGTGGTCAGAACAGCGCCTCGAGTTTGGAAAGCGCCAGCACTTTCGCATCGAGTTTCGAGAGCGCCACGTGCTGCGGCGACTCGAGCGGCAGCGCAGTCGATGAGGTCAGATGGTAGACCTCGAGTTGGAACTGGCGGTGCGTCATCGTGTGCGCGACTTTCCCGACCCACTCGCCGGTCGCCGCTAAACCGTAACGCTCCAGCAGCGCAGCGAGTGCATCATCTCGAGTCGATGCGACAACCTCGAGCGGCACGCCGTGCAGACCGCCGAGCAAGCCTGTCAAAGCGCGTTGCTCGAGGTAGACGCGTGCGCCGTCGGTGATGAGCAGCGCGACCGCGTGAATCTGTTTTACGGCGACTCGAGGTTTAGGCGCAGGAATCTGATCGACTCGAGCGGCGTGGAACGCGGCGCAGTGACTATTGATCGGGCAGCTCGCGCAGCGCGGTTTTCTTGGCATGCAAACAGTCGCACCGAGTTCGATCATGGCTTCGTTCCACGCGCCGGGCTGGCTCGAGTCGATCAGTTGCTCGGCTTGCACCCACAGCCACGTTTCAGTCGGGTCAGGCTCGACCAGCAACCGCGCCAGCACGCGCCGCACGTTGCCGTCAACGACGGGCAACGGAGCATTGCGGCTCAGACTCAGCACCGCGCCCGCCGTGTAACGCCCGACGCCGGGCAACGCACGCCAACCCTCGAGCGTCGTGGGGAAGCCGTGCTGTGCGATAACTCGAGCCGCCGCGTGCAAGTTGCGGGCGCGGGCGTAATACCCAGCGCCTTCCCAGAGTTTCAGCACCGCCTCGAGCGGCGCGTCTGCCAAATCTTGCACCGTCGGGAAAACCTCGAGAAACGCTGTGTAATAGACACTCCCGCGACTGATCTGCGTCTGCTGCAACAGCGTTTCAGACAACCACGTGCGATATGGGTCTCGAGTTCCGGCCTCGCGGTCGCGCCACGGCAGGACTCGAGCATTGGCGAAGTACCACTCGAGCAGTTCAGTCTGCAATTCGCTCAAACCGCGATCCAGCGCGGCAACTCGAGCTTAGCGAATTCGACTTCCAGACCCGGTGTCAGGTTGAGGCTCAGTGCCGGGTACTCAAATTCCAAACCAGTTGGCAGGTGCAGCTCGCAGAGCGCGTGAATGATGTTGTCAAACCATTTATTGCCGCGCCCGTGAACGCGCCCTTCAAAGCGCCGCAACTCGCCGTCGAACTGAGCGCTGATGTGAAACAGCTCGTGTACCAGCGTCTCGAGCCGCTCGCGGGGCGTCATGCTCCAGAAGCGCTCCCACGCGAAGGCGAGGATGTACTTGGCGCGTTTGCCGCTGGCGGTCATCGTCGGCGTGAGCTGGTACTGCTTGCGCCCGCGCTGGCGCAGACCGCTGGGGAGCGGGTAGCAGCGGGCGAAGGTCAGGATGCGCTTGGCGCGGCGGCTGTAAAACAGCGCGAAATGCACGTAGTTGAGGTCAATGTGTTGCAATTCTGGCATCATCGCACAGACCGCATCAGCCGCGTCGCGCAGCCCATCGGTCAAGTTCAGAGTCTCGAGATGCACTTTTCCAGCTCGAGCCGTAAACCTCGAGCGCTTATCCGGTTTTTGCTGAGCCTCGAGTTCGGCGAAGAGTGGAATCATGCTGCGAGTAGGGTACTTGGCTTTGGAGGGTAGCGAATGTGAGGGGGAGACTGGTTTCATGCTGGGACGAATTATACTTCAAATTCTGTTAAAACACGAATCATCTCGAGGGTGCTGGGACGTGGTAGTGCGCGAGGTTGGAAACTTGTTGGATGCGTCAGCAACGATTGCCGTAGGGGCGAGGCTAGCCTCGCCCCTACGGTTGGGCAGCCCCGATTCATCAACCTCGAGACGAACTGAGCAAGCCTCGAGCCGCTTAGAATGCGCGACGTGATCTACAAGCGCATCATCCCCTGTCTGGACGTAGACAAAGGCAGAGTCACACGCGGCGTGCAGTACCAGAACATCAAAGACATCGGCGATCCGCTCGAGTACGCCCGCAAATACGACGCGGACGGTGCGGACGAACTCGTCTTCTACGACATCACCGCTTCCTCTGACGGGCGCGAGATCGACATGGGCTGGGCGAACCAAGTCGCCGAAGAGGTCTTCATGCCGCTGACCATCGGCGGCGGCGTATCCACGCTCGAGGATTGCCGCAGGTTGCATCTCGCAGGCGCAGACAAAATCAGCATGGATTCCGGCGCGGTCAGAAACCCAGACCTGATCCGAATCGCCAGCGATTACTTCGGGGCGCAATGCGTCGTCGTCAGTATGCAAGTCAAACGCCGCTCCAATGGACGCGGCTGGGAGACGTTTGTCAAAGGCGGACGCGAAGCCACCGGCATGGACGCGCTCGAGTGGGCGGTCAAAGCGCAGACGCTCGGGGCGGGCGAGCTTGTGCTGAACAGCATTGACGGCGACGGCACGAAAGCCGGGTATGACGTGGCACTGTGCGCCGCCGTCAAAGAAATCGTCGACATTCCCGTAATCGCCTCGGGCGGCGCAGGGACTTTGGAGGACTTTCTCGAGGTGCTGACCGTCGGGCGAGCTGATGCAGCGCTGGCTGCGAGCGTCTTTCACTACGGCACGTTTACTGTCGGCGAGGTTAAACGCTACCTGCACGACAACGGCGTGCCAGTGCGCTTGCTCGAGGAGTGAGGCGAAGGGCGAAGGGAACACCAAGTCAAGGGCAGAGTTTGCAGTGGCAAACCCCTACGGGAAAATCGTAGGGACACGCCACTGCGTGTCCTGCCTTTGACGTTCGCCCCACAATCACGGCGGCTCGAGGTCACTGGTCTTTGATCGGTGCGATGATTTCAAAACGATTGCCGAACGGGTCTCGAGTCTCGAAGCGTTCGTGACGGGGAATTGGCGACCCCTCGAGCAGAGCGAAACCCGCCGTCCCGAGTTTGGAGCGCCACGCGGCGATGTCCGCGACTTGGAACGCGAGGTGCGCTTTGGTTTTGAAGCGGTCTACGCCGTCTTCAACCGAGATGTGAATCTCCTGCCCTGCCAGCTCGAGCCAGAATCCGCCGTTGGCGAGTAGCGACTGCGGTTTTGGGATTTCCCGCAATCCCAGCAGCTCACAGTAAAACGCTCGAGCCTGTGCGACTTGATCTGTTGGGACGCTGCTAACTACTGGACACTTCTCAAGTTTGCACGTTCCCCACGCAATCTGAGACAATAGCGGCTACTCCGTCCGACCAAGGAGAAAGTAGCCACATGAATCATAAACCCGTGCGAGACGCCCTGCAAGCCCACTTCGACCTT
>JANYHH010000082.1 GCA_025359505.1 Deinococcales bacterium | reverse complement strand
CAAGGTCGAAGTGGGCTTGCAGGGCGTCTCGCACGGGTTTATGATTCATGTGGCTACTTTCTCCTTGGTCGGACGGAGTAGCCGCTATTGTCTCAGATTGCGTGGGGAACGTGCAAACTTGAGAAGTGTCCAGTAGTTAGCCTAGCATCTCGAGCAATTTGACAGCGTTTTGATTCTGCTCGTTGCTCATCGGTAGGCACTACTCCGATGAGCGACAGCGACAATCGTGACGACTCGAGCTTCGGTATTCACTTCGTACAAAATTCGGTAATCGCCGACGCGAATCCGGTACTCGGCAGCACCCTGCAATTTCTTGGTTCCAACAGCGAAAGGATCAATGGACAGAGCGTTCATTGCTTCCAACAAGCGCTCGAGCAGCGCGTCTGGAAACGCCCGCATCTCTTTGCGAACTCTGGTTGGAAGCTCAACCTGAAATTCGCCCCTCACGTCTCAGCTCCTCCTTGAACGCCTCGAGTGAAATTCGGCTGCCATCGTCTTCGGCTTTGGCAGCGTCATACAAACGCACGTCCTCGGCATCTTCGAGCGCCTCGAGCAATGCTTCAAAATCCTCTACAGGCAAAATCACCTCAGCCTTTTTGCCTGCGTCGTCGTAAATATATTTTAATCTGGTCATTGTCAACATCGCGTGCCTCCTCGCCCCTCGAGTCTAATTCCTCAGCGGCTTTCCTGTCTTCAACGTGTGCGCGATGCGCTCCTGCGTTTTGCGCGTGCCGACCAAATACAAAAACGCTTCGCGCTCGAGGTCTAGGAAGTGCTGCGTGGACAGCTTCATTTCGCGGTTCGCCGTGCCGCCTGCGAGAATCTTGGCGAGTTGAAGCGCGATCACGCCGTCGTGCTGCGAGGCTTGCTTGGAGAGTTGCAACCCGTGAACCGCGACTTTCAGATTGGCGATTGCCGCTTCGCCCAGACCAGTCAGGTCAGCTCGAGGTTGCGGTTGCACATAGCCCTGCGCCAGCTCGAGGACGCGCTTTTTGGCGTCGCCTAACAAGTAATCGCGGTTGAAGCTGATACCGTCGGAGTCGCGCAAGTAACCCAAGTCCTCTCGAGCCTCGAGTGCGCTGGTGCTGGTCTTGGCGAGGGCGATCTGCTCGAAGGCTTTGCGAATCGCGCTGAACGCGTTTTCTGTGGGCAGGAGTTGGTCGGTGTAGCGCGTCAGCATCTCGGTCGTGCCGCCGCCAGCGGGGATCAGACCGACGCCCGCCTCGACCAAGCCCATGTAGAGTTCCGCGTGCGCTTGCACGTGGTCGGCGTACAAGGAGAGTTCGCAGCCGCCACCGAGCGCCAAGCCAAACGGGGCGCTGACCGTCGGGAACGGGCTGTAGCGCATGGAAGTGGTGAAGCGCTGGAACTGGCGGATGCCGAGGCCGATCTCGTCAAAGTCGCCGTCTTGGGCTTGCATTAGCAGCACCGCAAGATTCGCGCCAGCGCTGAAATTCTCGCCGTTGTTGCCGACGACCAAGCCCGCGAAGCCCTCGGGGATGATCTTCTGCGCGTGCATCATCATGCGAATCGCGTCCTCACCGAGCGCGTTGGCTTTACTGTGAAACTCGAGCAGTGCCACGCCGTCGCCAATGTCCACGAGCGACGCACCGCCCGAGGTCTTGATGACTCGAGCCGCATCAGATTTCACATCGCGCAGCACGATGAACTCAGTTTTCGCACTCGAGCCTGCGGGGTAGAACGGCGTGCCGCTGGCGCGGTGCGTTTCAATCAGCGCCGGAACCTCGAGTCCCAAGTCTTTGATGCCCTGCGCGACGGTCTCGAGTCCGAGCGCGTCGGCGAGATCGAACGCGCCGAGTTGCCAGTTGAAGCCCCATTTCAACGCGTTGTCAATCTCGACCACGTTGTCCGCGCAGGCGGGAATGTTCTGCGCCGCGAACCAGATCAAGCCGTACACGCTGCGCCGCACGAGGTCGCCGTACTTGCCCTCGAGTTTCAACAAAGCGGTAATACGCTCGACTGGCGTTCCCAAGGTGCGGATTGTCTCGAGTTCCTTGAGTCGCACCTTGCCGTTATCGCGGTACTCGAGCGTGTCGTAATCGAGCGTCAGGATCACGCTTTTGCCCGTTGCGTCTTTGACGCGCTTGAAGAAACCCTCGCCGCTTTTCTCGCCCAAGCGCCCCATGCCGACGAGCGTCTCGAGGATCGGCGGCGGCGTGTAATCGAACTCGGTGGACGCGCCTAAATTGCGGGCGACGGCCAAGCCGATGTCCAAACCGCTGAGGTCGTTGGTTCGCATCGTGCCGCTCGAGGCGCGACCCATGATCGGGCCTGCGATGGCGTCGACTTCATCGGGGCGAATCCCCAGCGACACCGCGTCCTTGGTGGTCTGCATCATGCCCCACACGCCGATGCGGTTGGCGATGAAGCCGGGAACATCCTTGGCGATCACGACGCCTTTACCGAGCACTCGAGACCCAAACTCGGAAATCGCTTGGATCACTTCAGGATCAGTCTCCCCTGTCGGGATGACCTCGAGCAATTTGAGGTAACGCGGCGGGTTGAAAAAATGCGTGCCGACAAAGCGTTTCTTAAACTCAGGGCTGCGGTCTTTGATTTGCAAGTGCATCGGAATGCCGCTCGAGTTGCTGCTGACAATCGCCTGTGTGCCCGTCGCTTCGACCTTCGCCCAGAATTCCTGCTTCACGTCTAATTTCTCGAGGATCGCCTCGAAAATCCAGTCCACGTTGACCAGCTTGCCAATGTCATCCTCGAGATTACCGATTTGAATCAGCGCCGCCCGCGACGGGTGCATGAACGCGGCGGGCTTGGATTTCAGCGCCCGCTCGAGGCCTTTTTTGACGATCTCGTTCTTGTCAGCGCCCGATCCGGCGATGTCCAGCAGCAACACGGGAATTCCAGCGTTGGCCAGATGCGCGGCGACCGCAGCGCCCATCGTGCCAGAGCCAACAACGGCGGCTTTACGAATCTTCATAGGTGATTCTCCTCGAGATCATGGGTTAGCAAATTTTGAACTTGGTCAAACTTTATCGCGGCGGTGCGGCGGTGTCTACACGAATCGAGTGCGTACCTCGAGCCTCGAGTTGGCGTCAACGCGTTGCACGGGCGAACACGAGGTTCGCCCCTACGAAAAACCGTGTTCTGCACAAGCGTTTGCATTCATCCCCGTAGGGGTTTGCCACTGCAAACCCCGTGCGACGGTACAACGAAACCAGCCTGTGCAGCGGTACAACTCGAGTCTCGAGCCACCTCACCCCAACTCGAGTTCCGTCAATTTCATCAACCGATCTCGAGCGCTGTTCAACCCCATGCCCTCGAGCGTGCGCGTAGCGCGGCTGACACTCTCGAGGTCAATGCTCGAGGCGTTCCAACCAGCGGTCAGCACCGCCAGTTCCTGCAACACGCTTTTCTGCGATTCCTTGAAAAACATCATCGCCACTTGACTGCTCGAGGCAAAAGCGGGCGGCTTGGCGTCTAGCACCTCGACGCGCACGGCTGCCAAGAGTTCCATGAAGGTTTGATCGAAAGTCTGACGCACCGAAGCGGGAACTTGCATGGCGAGAGACTAGCGTAAGGCAGGCAAAGGGCAAAGGGCGAAAGCAAGTTCAAAAACTTTTGGCGTTCCCTTTGCCTTTCGCCCTTCGCCTGAACTTTTGCCCTTCGCCTTTCAACTTTCGCCTACTTCAGCGGATACCCATTCGCCTCGAGCACCGCCGCTGCGACGACGCGCCGCAGTGCGATGACGTTGACGGTCTCAAATTTCGTGAAGCGTTTGACGGCGGAAAGCGTCATGCGAAGGTCATCACCTTCTAGAAACGCGCTCAGGGCTTCGCGTCCGGCGCTGGCGGTTTTTTCGCTGGCTTGCGCGACGAGAATCTGCGCCATTGCCGTCTCGAGGGTCGCGGGTTTGCCAGTGGCGATGATTTTTTGGGCGCGGAGCACGGCGGATTCCGCGACGAAGGTTTGGATAATCATGTCGGCGGTTCGCATCATGATTTCTTGGTGCTGCGCTAATTGCGCCCCAAATTTCTGCGCGGCGCTGCCCGCGACGGCCAGCGCCGCTTTTTTGAGGTTCGCCACGACTCGAGTCTCACTTGCCAGTGGCGCGTCAGATTCGTCCATGTCGTACTGCGGCTCGAGCAATTCTGCTTGGAGTTTCTGCGCGGCTTGCAGCAATGGCAGCTCGCCTTTCATCGCCATTTTCAGCAGCTCAGCCGGGATGATCAGGCGGTTAATCTCGTTCGTGCCTTCAAAAATGCGGTTGATGCGGGCGTCGCGGTAGGCCCTTGCCACCGGGTATTCCTCGCTGAAACCGTAACCGCCGAAGACCTGCACGCCTTCGTCTGCGACCTGCCCGAGAATTTCCGTGCCGTAGACCTTGACGATGCTGGCTTCGACGCGGCGGCTTTCAATCGCTTTGAGCTTGTCCACACCAGCGTCCACGAGCGCATCGATCTCGCCGGTGACGCGGTACGTGGCGCTTTCAGCGCCGTAAATCGACGCCGCCATCTGCCCTAATTTCTCGAGGATCGCGCCGTAGCTCGCAATCGGCTTGCCGAACGACTGGCGATCCTGCGCGTACTTGGCGCTGTGCTCCAAAATCGCTTTACTGCCACCCACGCCGCCCGAGCCGAGTTTGTAGCGCCCGATGTTGAGGATGTTGAAGGCGATTTTCGCACCGCCACCGACAACCCCGAGCAGGTTTTCGCTCGGCACGCGCACCTCCTCGAGAATGAGCTGTGTGGTGCTGGACATGCGAATGCCCATTTTGTGTTCCTCTTTGCCCGTGCTGACGCCTTCAAAGCCGCGCTCCACAATGAAGGCGCTGAGCTTGTTGCCCTCACTCGTGGGAACTTGCGCGAAGACGGTGTAAAGGTCGGCGATGCCGCCGTTGCTGATCCACATTTTCGTGCCAGTCATCGTGTAGTACGTACCGTCATCGGAAAGAACCGCTTTAGTTTTCGCGGCTTGCGCGTCACTGCCGCTGCCGGGTTCGGACAGGCAGTACGCGCCGATCAGTTGCCCCGCGCCCATCTGCTCGAGGTACTTGCCTTTGGCGGCATCTGAGCCAAAATAGACCAGTGGCAACATCCCAATGCTGGCGTGCGCTCCGAACGACACGGCGAAACCGCCACCGTAAGACAGCGCCTCGCCGACGTAGGTCGCCAGCGTTTTGGAAAGGTCTAAACCGCCATACTGTTCTGGAACCTCCAATAGAAAAAAGCCTTGCTCGCCGCACTCGTGCAAGAGTTTTTTCAGCAGCGCATTGTCATGTTCCTCGAGCGTGTTAGCGTTTGGCAGTACGCGGTTTTTGACGAATTCGTCGACTGCGCCAAAAATCTCGCGCATTTCCGGCGTGAAGTCCTCTGGGGTGTTGACCTCGCTCGGATGGCTAGCAAGAATCAGAAATGAGCCACCGGATTTTTGGGTGGTGGGGATAATGGCGGCTGGGCGCTCTGCGATCATGGTCTGGCCTCCTGTGGGTGCAACTCGAGCTACACCGCTCGAGATCACCGCAAATTTTTTCTTGTACTCAGTCTAACTATTTTTACAAAAAAAGAACAGTGATGCAAAACGCACCACTGTTCACAGCGCTCGAGGATTGGTTTACGGTTCTACAGTAATCGTGCCCGTCATACTGCTGTGATTCCCGCATCTGAAATTGAAGGTTCCCACTGTCGCAAACGCCAGTTTTTGATCGGTCGTTTCCGAACTGACGGTTTTCACTCCGCTGCCAATCAATGGATGGGTGCTACTCGCGGTGATCGTGACTTCCGCACCGATCTTGATCGTGCAACTCGAGGTGCTGTACGAGTAACTGCCCGGGCTACCTTGAACCGTGATCGTCGCTGGGCAGGCGTTGCCACTGGGGGGTGGATTCATCGTCTGTCCACCGTTCGTACAAGCGGCGAGGGTCAGGGCGAGCGCGAGTGCGGCAACGAAGATTCGCATGAGCCTAGACTAATCCGAACCTCGAGCAGCGCTGCGTGAAAAATTCTACCTCTTGACGGTTGCGTGTTTAATCAGTAAGCTCTCAAAGCTACCGCAGTTTCATGCCGAGGTGGCGGAATTGGTAGACGCACTAGCTTCAGGTGCTAGCGCCAGCAATGGTGTGTGGGTTCAAATCCCATCCTCGGCACCAAACGAAAAGCGGCTCGAGCGTGACTGCTCGAGCCGCTGTCTTTTTGCCCCTGCTTACGGACAACGGTGTCGGGTCGTACATCCAAACCGCTGACTGCTGACGTACACTGATTTTGAACATCAAATCAGTGGTGCAAGGGGCTTCAAGCAGGTTCTCGAGGCCCGTGTTGGTTATCTCCTCGGGGTGGCGATGGATACAGGGTGATTCGTTTTTTCGTCTGCGCGTTTTCTCTCGAGTTTGTTTTCAAGCGGAGGTTCCCAAAATGGCGAAAGTACCGATCACCCTGACCGTCAACGGTCAGACGACCACCAAAGATGTCGAGCCGCGCACGCTGCTGGTGCATCACCTGCGCGAAGCGCTTTACCTGACCGGCACGCACGTTGGCTGCGACACCAGCCAGTGCGGGGCTTGCACGGTTCACGTCGACGGCGAAGCGGTCAAATCCTGCACGATGTTCGCGGTGCAAGTGGGTGGCTCGAGCGTCACGACGATCGAGGGCATCGGCGAGATCGGGCATCTGCACCCCTTGCAGCAGGGCTTCTGGGAGATGCACGGCGCTCAGTGCGGATATTGCACGCCGGGCATGATTATGAGTGCGGCTGATTTGCTCCAGCACACCCCCAACCCGAGCGAGGATCAAATTCGGCATGGATTAGAGGGGAATTTCTGCCGCTGCACGGGCTATCACAACATCATCCGAGCAGTGCAACACGCGGCTCAGCACATGTCGCCACAGCGAGAACTCGCGCAAGCCGCTGACGATTAAAGCGCTGTGACTCGAGCATCACCCTCGAGATTCGCACAGGCATTCGCACGACTCGAGCTAGTAGCTAGCGGCTAATAGCTCTATAAGGAGCTTCCCATGACCGAGAAATACTTTGGCAAGGCGATGAAGCGCGTCGAAGACCCGCGTTTCATCACCGGGGCGGGCAATTACACCGATGACATCAGCGTGCTGGGCATGGTTCACGCCGCGATGGTTCGTAGCCCATACGCTCACGCCACCATCAAAAGCATCGACTCGAGCGCCGCGCTCGCGCTACCGGGCGTGCTGGCGGTGCTGGTTGGCAAGGATTTGGTCGACGCGGGCATCAACCCGATTCCAACGGGCTGGTTGCTGCCAGACCTGAAAATCTCCGCGCACCACGCGATTCAGCCTCATGAGGTCAACCACGTCGGCGATATCGTCGCCGTGGTGATCGCGGAATCAAGGGCCATTGCCGAGGACGCTGTAGCGATTGTCGAGGTCGAGTACGAAGCCCTCGAGTGCGTCGTGCTGGGCAGCGCGGCGCTCGCCGAGGGCGCAGTGCAGGTGCATCCGGAAGCGCCGGGCAATTTGGCGTTTGACTGGGCAATCGGTGACGCGGCAGCCGTAGACGCGGAATTTGCGAAAGCCGACCGCATCGTCAAATTACAGCTTCGCAATCACCGCCTCGTGCCGAATGCGATTGAGACTCGAGCATCACTGGCGGAATACCGCCGCGCTGGGGACGAGTACACGCTGCACACCACCAGCCAGAACCCGCACATCCACCGTGTGATGCTCGGGGCGTTCATCATGGGCATCCCGGAGCACAAGCTCAGGATCGTCAGCCCGGATGTCGGTGGGGGTTTTGGCAGCAAAATTTTTCAGTATCCCGAGGAAGTCATTTGCTTATTCGCCGCCAAGCGACTGAACAAGCCCGTCAAATGGACGGCGCGGCGCAGTGAGGCCTTCATCAGCGACGCGCAGGGACGCGATCACGAAACCGTCGCCGAGGCAGCCGTGATGAACGACGGCACATTGCTGGCGCTGCGCGTGGACACGATTGCCAACATGGGCGCGTACTTGACGACCTTCGCGCCCGCCGTGCCGACGTATTTATACGGCACACTCTTAAACGGAACCTACAAATGGAAAGCGATTCACGCGCACGTGCGCGGCGCGTACACCAACACCGTCGGCGTGGATGCCTATCGCGGCGCGGGCCGCCCCGAGGCGACGTATGTGGTGGAGCGCATGGTCAGCACGGTCGCTTTGGAGCTGGGGCTAGACCCGGTGGACGTGCGCCGCAAAAACTTCATCCAGCCGAGCGAATTCCCGTACCAGACGCCCGTGGCGCTAGTCTACGACAGCGGCAATTACGAACCCGCGCTGGACATGGCGCTCGAGAAGCTCGGCTATAAAGACTTACGCGCTAAGCAGGCCGAGATGCGTAAAGCAGGCAAGTACATCGGTATCGGCGTCAGCACTTACGTCGAGGCGTGCGGACTCGCGCCATCGGCACTCGTCGGGCAGCTTGGGGCGCAAGCTGGGCAGTGGGAATCGGCATTGATCCGCGTCGCTGCCAGCGGCAAGGTCGAAGTGCTGACCGGCAGCCACAGTCACGGGCAGGGTCACGAAACCGCCTTCGCACAAGTCGTCGCGGACGAGTTGCAAATTCCCGTCGAGGACATCGCCATCGTCCACGGCGACACCGCCAGATTGCCGCACGGCTGGGGCAGTTACGGCTCGAGGAGCGCCCCGGTCGGCGTGAGTGCCATCAAGATGGCGGCGAATAAAATCAACGACAAAGCCAAACGCATCGCCGCGCATCTCTTAGAGGCTGCGCCGGAGGATGTCGTCCACGAGAACGGCGTGTTTCACGTCGCGGGCGTGCCGGAAGCCTCGAAATCGTTTTTTGATGTGTCACTGATGGCGCACCTCGCGCACAACTACCCCGCTGATTTGGAGCCGGGTCTCGAGGCAACGCATTTTTACGACCCGAAGAACTTCGTGTACCCGTTCGGTACGCACTTGGCGGTCGTGGAAGTGGACGGCGCAACGGGTAAAACCAAGCTGATTCGTTACGTCTGCGTCGACGATTGCGGCCCGATCATCAACCCATTGATCGTCGAGGGTCAAGTTCACGGCGGAGTCGCGCAAGGCATGGGACAGGCGCTCTTAGAAAACGCCGTCTACGACGAGAGCGGCAACATGACCAGCGGCACGTACATGGATTACGCGATGCCCCGCGCCGACGACATGGTGCAACTCGAGATCGGTCACACCGTCACGCCCAGCCCGCACAACCCGCTGGGTCTCAAAGGCATCGGCGAGTCCGGTACGATCTCGAGCACCGCAGCGGTGGCGAACGCCGTGATCGACGCGCTCGCGCCGTTCAATGTCCGCCACTTGGACATGCCGTTCACCCCCGAAAAAGTCTGGCGTGCCATGCACAGCGCGAAACTCGCCGAGGCCGCCGACGATTGAGCAGTGTCTCAAAGAGTTAAAACTTGGACTGTCGAACGTTTAAAAAGTTGACAGGTTCGTGTAGCACATCAAATTGCTCAGTCCAAGATTTTAACATCCTAACGCAAGGCTCGAGGCTCCAGCACTCAGCGCTCTGCCTGCCCCACAGGAGTTCCCATGTACACAGCCGAATTCACGTACCACCAAGCCTCGAGTCTCAGCGACGCGCTGGCGCAACTCGCCTCGAACCCAGACGCGAAGCTACTCGCGGGCGGGCATTCGCTGATCCCCGCGATGAAGCTGCGGCTCTCCGCACCCAGCGCACTGATCGATGTTTCCAAAATCCCTGAGCTGCGCGGCATCCGGCTCGAGGGCGAATCAATCGTGATCGGCGCGATGACCACGCACCGCGATGTCGAATTCTCTGATTTACTGGCGCAGCACTGCACCGTACTGCCGCAGGTCGCGGCGCTGATCGGCGATCCGATGGTCAGGAATCGCGGCACGGTCGGCGGCGCAATCGCGCACGCCGACCCGGCAGCCGATTACCCAGCCGTGATGCTGGCGCTGAACGCCAGTCTGAAAATCGCGTCCACGACTGGCTCGAGGGTCGTGACGAGCGACGAGTTTTTCTTGGGGATGTACAGCACGGCCGTGGCTGAGGGCGAGATGCTGACCGAGATTCACATCCCGCTCGGGGCACGCGCCGCTTACGAGAAATTCGCGCACCCCGCCTCGAGATACGCACTGGCGGGCGTCGCCGTCAGCGTCAACAACGGTACGTTCAGAGCCGCGTACACGGGTGCGGGCGAGAAAGCCACCCGCATCACCAAGCTCGAGATCGAGGGTGTGACTAGCACCTGCCAGCGTCTGGTGAACTCGAGCAGCTTGATCGGCGACGCGTTCGCTAGCACCGAATACCGGGCGCACCTGATCGACGTGATGGCGGCGCGGGCCTTAGCTCGAGTCATAGCGTAATCGGTTTGGCAGTCAGCACCGCCTCGAGTTGAGGCGGTGCTTTTTTGGCTTGAGGCTCGAGAGTGAAATCCGATTTTTCGCCTCTCCCGGCGGGAGAGGCCGCGCAAAGCGCGGGTGAGGGGGGCGGTCGTGCCTTGCACGCATGGGCGTGACGCGAGTTGCCCTTGACCTTGCACGTCAACGTCAGAGGCATTCGC
>JANYHH010000009.1 GCA_025359505.1 Deinococcales bacterium | reverse complement strand
TCGAGCGGCTGCGAGCGCGACCAGCCGTCAAACTCAGCTCGAGTCATCACCAACGCGTGCGGCTCGAGTTTCGCTTTGAGCACTGCATCAATAAACAGCGGCTCGAGTTCAAAACAGAAATGTCGCGCCCACGTCTCGAGCGTTGCGTCTGGCAATGGCAATCCGAGCGCGTGACGCATGGCTTATCTTACGTTCCAGAATCGCGTGACGAAAAACACGATCAGCCCGACGATCACAATGCTCAGCACCGCCAGCGCCGCCGTTCCCAGCAATCGCAGCAATGCAAAAAACCCCGCGACTGCGTTGGTCTGCGCCCACAGCCCTCGAGCCAATGTAGTTTCGCTGTAACTCGAGTGCATAATGACGGCGAGCAGCAGTGCGAGCGCAATCGCGCCGCCGACGCCAGCGATGATCCAGCCTGTACCCGCACCGATTAGCAACCCCAACACAGCCATCGGCAACCGCCACGTGCGGCTCAAGCGTTGCGCTCGAGCGGGGATGCGCGTGCGCGTGTCGTGCAGCCACCACGCGAGTCTCGAGGGGGCTGGGCTGCGCGGCGTGCGGGTGACTCGAGGTTTGGTGGGTGCGGCGGGCTGCGCGGCTGGTTGCGGCGCTACGGCAACTTGTGGTCGTGCCAGTAACTCGAGTTGCTCAGCGCTCGAGTGCAGCATCTGGCGGTACGAGCTGATATCGACCGTGCCGCCCGTCTCGAGCTGCCGCGCGGTGATGTAGACCGCCCTGAGTTGCATGACCAGCGGCGCGGGGAGCTTGGTTTCCACGCTCGAGACTTTCTCGGTGAAACTCGCGCCGGTAGCGCCGAAGCCCGTCTCGAGCAGCATCTCGAGATGCTGCTCATCCGCGTCACTCACGGCTCGAGCCTATGCGGGTGATATTTCTTCCAGTAGCGCATCAGCCCGTCCGCCGCCATCGGGTACGGCGTGCTGAGCGCGTACTTGGTTTCAAACGTCGAATTGTTCAACTCGAGCCTCGCGTGTTCTCCGATTCGCGCCGCGATTTCATCGCGCCCACCGCCTGCCCGCAGCACCTCGAGCGACAGCGACTCGAGCGCGTCCAGACTCGCCTCGAGTTTAGTGAGGTGAGCTGCCGCATCCAAATGCGCTCCAAAATGCGTTGGGTACAGCGTGTGCGGCTCGAGCGATCTGAGCTTACTGATCGATTCGCGCCACAGCTCGAGATCAATATCCGGCGGTGGCGTCGGCGCGATCAGGTACGGGCTGCCCTGCAAGCGCACGCCGCCGACATCGCCGCAGAACACGTGACCGTCCAGCGCGTACGTCAGGTGATGCACCGCGTGACCGGGCGTGTAGGCGACACAAATCTCAAGGTTGCCGAGCCGCAGCGTCTCACCACCCTCGAGCGGCTGCAATTGCGCCTCGCTGACGGGCAAGAACGCGCCCCAGAGCGTGTCCATCATCGCGCCGTAAATCTGGGTCGCGCTCTGCATCAACCGCGCTGGGTTCAAAAGATGGACTGCGCCGCGCTGATGCACGTACACTGTCGCGCCTGTCTCGAGCGCTAACTGACCCGCTCCACCCGCGTGATCCAAATGAATGTGCGTCAACAGGATATGGCGGATGTCCGCCGCGTCGTAGCCGAGGCTCGAGACCGCTGACCTGAGCTTCGGCAATGTGCTGCCGGGCCCGCAGTCCACGACGATCAGCCCGTCGCTCGAGGGGATGAGATACGCGGCGACCACGCCCGGAGCGCCCATCAGCTCGAGGTCGGCAGTGTGGACAATCATCCCGCAATTGTACGGGCAGTTGGGTCTGGGATGCCGGTTTGCAAGGTCAGCCAGCACGCGCCTTTCACCGTGGACTGATCTAAGGCGTGCAGCGCCACGGGATCGGTGCTGTCGACCTCGAGCATCACCTGTGTCGCGCTGTGCGCTCGAGCGGCATCCAACAGTTCGTTCAGTAGCGCTGGCACGAGGGCTTGCGCTCGAGCGTGCCAATCCGGGCGAACGCTGAGGAACGCCACGTCCAGCGTGTTCGGGAGATTATCGAGGTTCGGTGCGAGCGCAGCGGCGGCGATTGGCTGACCCGATTGTGTCAACAGTCGCACAGAATCGGGCAGCGCCTCGTCTAGAAATAGCTCTTGCCAAGTCTCGAGGCTCATTTCAGCAGGCGGGTTGATGCCGTGCGTGGCGATGTAATGATCGCGGATGAGACCTGCCAATACTGACTTTGAGGGCGGCTGCGCCCAGATCAAATCAGGCTCGAGGCTGATTGCAGGTGCGACCTCGAGCGCAGCGAACCAAGTCTGGCGCACAACGCGAAACCCGCGCCGCTCGAGAAACGCTTTGCCAAGCTCCCGATCCTCGCTCAGACCGACGCGCCACACGCGGTCGCTCGGCATAGTCGCCGTCATTGCCTGCCACAACGCACCGCCGACGCCCAAATTGCGAAACTCGGGTAGCACACCAATCGTCAGGCTCGAGGCGTGTGGGTGAACCCGGCGCTCGGAGCGCGTGGCGAAACCGACGAGTGCACCGTCCCAGTGGGCGACCCGCACGGCTGCGCCCTCGGTTGCGGCGGCGTCTGAATCCTCGAAGATCAGTCGAGCAATCCGCTCGAGGTCAGTGCTTTGAGCTGGCTGAAACGGGCTAACCTCGAGCACTATGCCTTCGGGCCAATCATCGTCTCCAAAACGCCAATCCCGCTGACTTCGACCTCGACCTTATCGCCCGGCTCGAGCGGCCCGACGCCTTCGGGCGTGCCGGTGATGATGACATCGCCCGATTCCAGAGTCATGAATTGCGAGACGTAACTGATGATGAATGGCACGTTGTAGATCATCTGCGCGGTGCTGCTGTCTTGCTTGGTGACGCCGTTGACTCGAGTGGTGACTTGGACGTTGCTGGGGTCTAATACGGTCTCGAGGTGTGGGCCAATCGGCAGGAAGCCGTCGCTGCCTTTGGCGCGGAACCATTGCAGATCGCTTTTTTGCTTGTCGCGGGCGGTCAGATCCAGCGCACAGGTGTAGCCGAGCACCGTCTCGAGCGCTTTTTCTGGCGTAATTTTTTTGACTTGGCGCTTTAAGACGAGTGCCAATTCGCCCTCGAACTGAAAATTTTCCGACCACGCGGGGTACGCGACGGTGCTGTTTGTCGGCACGAGCGTGTTCGGGGCTTTTAAAAATAAACCCGGTTCGGAGAGCACTTCGTTGCCCAACTCTGCGGCGTGCGCGACGTAATTGCGGCCGACGCACACAATCTTCGTGGGTGCGGCGGGCGGCAGCATTTTTAGGCTGCTGCGCCGCCAGTTCTGACCAGTGCGCCCGAGCGTCGGTAGGGAAATGCCATAAACAGTGTCGCCCTCGAGCGATCCCCACATGGGAATTGGTGAGAAACTTTCGGCGATAAAACGAACGAGTTTCATGGATGAGAGCCTATCAAGGCTTGGTGAGTGAGATGAAGCCTACGCTCGAGCCGCGCAGGTTGCGGCTAGAATCGGGTGATGCACAAGGACGAGTGGGGCAATGCGACCACAGCACTCGAGGCGGGCGCAGTCCAGCAGCTCGAGTCAGCCTTCGATTGCTACGTGCATTTCAGGGGCGATATCGCGGGCTGCATTGAGTCTGCGCTCGAGCTGGATGGAGATTTCGCGTTGGCGCAAGCGTTTAGGGGGTACATCGGTGTGCTGGGAACTGAAGCCAAAGCGGCTGTGGCGGCTCGAGTCCACTTGAACGCGTATCTGGCGCGAACCGATCTTGGGAAGCTGCTCGAGCGCGAACGCCTGCATCTGTCAGCCGCTGATGCGTTTCTGAACGGCGATTTTCACGGCGCGAGCATTGCACTGGAATTGATCTCACAGGCGTACCCGAGGGATGTCATGGCGTTGATCGTCGGGCATCAAATCGACTTTTTCACGGGTGACGCGCTGCGCTTGGAGCGCCGCGTCGGGGATGCACTGCACGCGTGGACAGCGGACGACTTGCATCACAGCAACCTGCTGGGGATGCACGCCTTCGGCTTAGAGGAGATGGGGCAGCACACGCGGGCGCTCGAGGTTGGTTTGGAAGCCGTGACGCGCAACCCGAAGGATGTCTGGGGGATTCACGCGGTCACGCACACGTATGAGGAGCTGGGGCGCTTCGGGGAAGGGACGCGTTTTTTTGACGAGCGCTTGGATGACTGGACGAGCGGCAATTACTTCAACTTGCACAACTGGTGGCATTACGCGCTGTTTGCTTTGGAGTTAGGTGACGATGACCGAGCGCTCGCCATCAACGACGCGGTGTTGTTCGCAGACAACAAAGGCGACAATGCGCTCGAGCTGCTGGACTCGAGTGCATTGTGCTGGCGGTTGCTGCTCGAGGGTCGCGCCGTGGGAGAGCGCTTTTTGAAGCAAGCCGCGATCTGGCGCGGGAAAATTGAGCCAGCTTTTTACGCCTTTAATGACATGCACGCCGTGATGAGTTTCGTCGGCGCGGGCGCGGAATCCGACGCGCTCGAGCTGATTGCCAGCCGCGAGCGTTGGCTGGCGACATCACCATCCGCAACGGTCAGCAACGCCCGCATGACCCGTGAAATCGGCTTGCCGATCTGCAAGGCGCTGCTCGAGTTCGGGCGCGGGAATTACGCCGCTTGCGTGCGTTATCTGTACCCGATTCGCCAGCGGCTGCACGAGTTCGGCGGCAGCCACGCGCAGCGCGATGTGGTCTTAAAAACATTGCTCGAGGCGGCACTCAGAGACGGGCAGTACGCACTGGCTCGAGATTTGAGCAGTGAACGCATGGACGCTCGTCCGCGCAGCCCGTACAACTGGCAGAAGCACGCGGCCGCGCTGAACGGTCTGGGTGAAACCGCGAAGGCGGCTGTGATCGCGCACGAAGCCGCGAAGCGCCGCGAGGCTGGGCGGGCGCTGGTATGAGCGCAGCCTTATGAGCGAAGTCCTCGAGTGGCAGCGCGGTGAGTTTGCGATCAGCACCGATCCAGCAAAGCTGCAACTCGAGGCGATTGTGGCGTTCCTCGGTACGTCTTACTGGGCGCATCAGCGCAGTGTGGCGACGATTCAGCGCTCGCTCGAGGGGTCTTTGTGCTTTGGCGTTTACCAGTCAAACGCGCAGATTGGACTCGCCCGAGTCGTCACGGACTACGCGACCTTTGCGTATCTTTGCGATGTCTACATCCTCGAGTCACATCGCGGTCTGGGACTCGGCAAATGGCTGATGCAAACCGTCTTTGAGCATCCAGAGTTGTGCGGCATCCGCCGCTTCATGCTCGCCACCCGCGACGCGCACGAACTCTACCTGCGGTACGGCTTCAAGCCGCTCGAGCATCCGCTGCGGTTCATGGAGCGTTTCGACTCGAGCGCGTGATACTCCGGCGTTGCACGCAGGCCAGTACGATTGCTTTACGCGTCTTGCCACTCGCCGATCACGGTGCTCGAGTCCTTTGAAAGATGCACGGTGTTGCCGTCGACTGATTTGACCCACGCCAGCGGGATGTAATGGTGCTGACCGTCGGGCGAGTCGTTCTTGGTCAGTTTGATGCGGTCGCCTTCAACGTGGTCGACCGTGCCGATGTGCTCGCCTACCACACCGTTCATGCTGCCAGCGCCCATGGCGTGAACCATCATGTGTTCGCGGATGTTCGTGTTCATCATAAAAGCCTCCTCGGTCACTCGAGGGTATGATTCTGTTTTTAGCTGATGAGGACTTGAGCTTCAGCGCGGTTTGAACAGCTCCACGCCGCCCGCCGCTTTCAACTGCGCCTCGAGCGCGTCCTTGGAAATCGCGGGTTTGCTGCTCGCATCGCCCGGCAGCGTCCCGGCAAACACCTCGAGCGCGTCGGGATAGCCGTCCTTGTCGGTGTCCACCGTGATTTTAAACTCCGCGTCAAACTTGGCTTTCAAATCCTCGAGCTTGATACTCGGCTTATCGTCACGGTCGCTGGGATTCGTGCCGCTCGTCACCTCGAGCGCGTCCGGGTAGCCATCGCGGTCGGTGTCGCCGCCGTAACGAAGGGCGCTGTAGAGCGCGTCCTGAATCGCTTGCTTCTTGCCGCGCCAGAAACCGACCGCCAAGCCAAAAGCGTTCCACGGCGCGTCGCCCTTGGCGCTCACGTGACAAATCTGGCAGTTTGCCATTGCCAACGTACTCTGTGGCACGCGCTCGAGCTTGTAGACTTTATAGGCTTGCGCTTCATAGCCGCTGCGTGACAGCGCCAACGGCGCGGCGCACAAGACAGCGGCGAGGATCAGCAGGCTCGAGGGTTTCATTGCTGTTTTAGATGCGTCTCTCATCGCTCGAGTTCCCTAAGGCAGATTGCAAAATGGTTGACCGCTTTTGTCAACCATTCTCAAGTGATACGAGCAGCAGAGAAGGGCGTTTTGCACACGTTGGGAGCAGATTGCCTCTGGGCGATCTGTGAACAACCCTTGTGCAAAACGCCCTAGCTGGGGACTGGCTCGCGGATGAACAGCGCGAAATTCTGGATCGGGTTGTACGTTTCAATATTGCCAACGAACGTGCCGTCTGGAGTAAACTTGCGGATGATGTGACCGCCGCGCCGCGCCGCGTACAGATGCCCCTGCGCGTCCACCGCTAGATCCATGACTTGCGTCGTATCCTCGCCGGTCAACGCTTCAATCGTGAAGGTCGGGCCCTGCTTGCCAGCGGGCGGAATCAGCGTCCTGATCTTGCTCGAGGAGGCGTCACTAATGTACGTCACGCCGGTGGAATCAACGGTCACGCCGTCCAATACGCGCAGATCGCTGCTATCCGGGCGCAGTTTGAAGCTGTACCGCTGGATGAACTCGCCGGCCGCGTCAAAGCGCTGCACGCGGCGATTGCCGTAGTCCAGCACGTACACGCGCCCGTCCGCACCAGCGACGATGGCCCTCGGATCATCGAATTGCCCTAAGCCCTTGCCGCGACTGCCGAATTTGCCTAAAAACTCACCGTCGCGGCTGTAACGCTGCACCGTGTGCGACTCGCCATCCAGAATGTAAAGCTGTCCCCAGTGGCTGGCAGCCATGGCCATCGGGTACAGGAACTCACCGGGGTTCATGCCGTAGCGCCCGAAGGACAGCACTTGCTTGCCGTCATTGGAAAACTTGCGGATGATGTTGCTGGCCGCTTCGCCAGAGCGGTTCTCAAAGACGCTGGCGTAAATGTGAAAATCCGGGTCGCAGGCAATCGCTACGGGTGCGATCGGTAGTTTATCGCTGCCGATGCCGACCTGCCCGAAGCTGTGCTCTAGATTGCCGCTCAGGCTGAGAATCCGCAGCGGGCCCTTACGGGTGTTCAAGCTCAGCACCAGATGCGCGGGCCCCTCGAGCCTCGTTTCCTGCCGCAGAATGCCGCTTTCCAATTGCTCGATCACGTCGGTCAGGTTGGGGCGTTTCTCCGGGTCTTTTTCGATCATCCGCATGATCAGGTCGTTGACTTTCTGCGGCACTTCCAAGTTGTGCTGGCGCGGCGGGGTTGGCGTCTGGAAAATCTGGGCTTGCACGACCGCTTCGTAGCCGCCTTTGAAGGCGGTCTGACCCGTGACCATCTCGTAGAAGACCAAGCCTAGGCTGTAGATATCGGTGCGGTGGTCGATCTTGTTGCCGCGTGCCTGCTCTGGACTCATGTAAACCGGCGTGCCGACCCGTGCGCCGGTCATGGTCAGGCGCGTCAAGACCTTACCGGCCGCGATGCCGAAATCCATCAGTTTGACCGAGCCGACTTCGATGCCGGCTGGGTTATCGGCCCTCAGCGCGTTGCGTAAGACCATGATGTTGCCGGGCTTGATGTCGCGGTGGATGATGCCTTGCTTATGGATGTAGCGCAGCGCGTCGGCGGTGTGAATCATCACCTGCACGCTCTGCTCCAGTGACACGCGCCGCGTCTCGATCAGGTTCTCGAGCGCTTCGCCTTCGATCAGCTCCATGGAAATGAAATGCGTGGTTCCCTCGTTGCTGTGCTCAAAAACCTTGACGATATTCGGGTGGTTGAGGCGCATCAGCACCTCGGCCTCGCGGTGGAAGCGCCGCACGAAGCGGGCGTCGGCCACGAATTTATCCTGCGGAATTTTCAGGGCCACAAAGCGTTGATCGTCCTTGCGTCGCGCCTTGAAGACCGTGGCCATGCCGCCAATCCCGACGCGCTCGAGCACTTCGTAACGCGTCAAACCAACGCTGTCGGGCTTGCCCGCTTTGCCGCCCAGCCCCACCAGCGTCGGCGCACGCTGGGTTTGCTGATTGCGTTTGACGCTGCGGCGCTTCCTGACGGTGTACACCTCGAGTGGCACGAGCGTCGCTACCAGAATCAGTGCGCTGATGACGAGTGCGGACACCGCCCGCTCCGGGTGAGCTGTGCCATTGGCTCCGCTCGCGTAATTCGGTTCTAGATTCAGCAGCCACGCCCCGCTGGCCAGCAGCACGCCGACACCGCCGACGATCAGGCTCAGCAGCGTCGGGGTGGCTCTGGCGCTGTAAAACCCGACGACGCAGACCACGACGAGCAGCAGCAGCACGAACCCGGTCACGCGCTCACCTGCGCGACGACCCCAGTGATGTTGTCTAAGCCGCCTCGTGCATTGGCTAAACCAATGAAGTACTCGATGGCATCGTGCAAGTTGACGCTCGGTCTGGAGAGTTCGTTCAGCAACTCAAAATCGTGAACGAAGCCGTGCAAGCCGTCGCTGCTTAAAAAAAACACGTCGCCCGGCTGCACGGGCAGAATGCCGATGTCGACCGTGACCTGCGCCCGCGTGCCGAGCGCCCGCATCAGTTGGTTGCGGTTCGGGTGATTCTCGGCCTCTTCGGCGGTGAGAATGCCCTGCTCGACTTGAAACGCGACCCACGAGTGATCGCGGGTGAACTGCGTCAGCTCGCCCTTGCGAATTAAAAAGCCTCTCGAGTCGCCAATGTGTCCGTAATACAACTTGCGTTCCATGATGACGCAAACCGTCAGGGTCGTGCCCATGCCGCTGAACTGCGGGTTCTCTAAAGCCTCGCGGTTGATTTTGCGGTTGGCGGCGAGGATCGCTTTCTCCAAAGCCTTTTCAAACGCCACGGCCGCGTTACCAGCCGCGATGAAATCGACGTAATCGCTGACCGCTTTGGTCACGACCTCGATCGCGCTTTTGCTGGCCCGCTCGCCCGCAGCCGCGCCACCCATGCCGTCTGCCACGGCAAAAAACGCCAGTTGCCCGCGTGGTGAGGTCAGCATTTTGACGCGGTGGTAATCCTCGTTGTGTTCACGCACCCGCCCGACGCTCGAGCCGTGACCGAAGATGATGTTGGCTTTGTGAGAGGAGACCATAATGGGTTTAGGGGATCGTGCTGCTACAATTTCGCGCTGTCAAAAACGAATGATGGGCAAGTGTAGCACCCCACATCATTGAGGGCGGGTGTTTGGTCACGCCGCCACGCCGCGAGTGCTGCCACGCGCTGCATATCAGCGCATGGGAGGTAGAATCGAGCGGTGTCCAGAGCGTTCGTCAAAGAGGACAGCAGTGCCCCCGAGGTCAAAATCGGCGCGTACCGCATTTACTCGGGTCTCTCGAGGTACGACTTCGATCCCGTGCCCGTGGACTCGAGCGATGATCTGGTGCTGGCATTGCGAGGCTTGAAAAACCGTCAGGGGTACGCGCAACTGCGCGACGCGCTTGGGACGTTGCTGCTCGAGGTGCTGTAGATGTTTGGCGTGCGCCCGTCTAGCCTTGGGTGTTTTGTTTGCTCTGTAACCTAGGTCTCACTCGTAAACGACCGTTCGCTGTTTTAGTCTTTCATACCGAGTTGAAATCCCGGTACATCCTCGCCCTTTGAGACAGTTGTTTTTAGGCTGGTTTCGGGCATGTCCACGTGTTTGAGATCGGCTGCGAAGAAGAAGACCGGAATTAAACTGTGGGCTGGCAGCACTGGATTTGCAACGATGTCTTGTACGAAAGCGACCGTATCGAGCGCGGTTCTTTTATTGTGAATCACAAAGCTATTGTCAGTCGGACGGGCCCAAGTGAGTTTTTGTTCGGACGCGATCATTTCACCGAAATACAAACCAAATTGCAGCGCAGCCCGCTTGAGCTGTTCGTGGCTGAAACCGCGTGTCCTCAGCACGTCAATGGCTCTGACGAGATCGTAAACATCGTCCAAGTTCGTGGTTTTGCTGGCTGAGGGTGTTTCAGTCAAACTGTGCATCAAGTTAATCGCCAAGTAAATATGTGCGTCCTTCCACTGCGATTCGGCATTCGTCAATTTAACGTGTGCCGAAGATACTCGAGTCAGCAACAGAGTGATCGTAACTTCTTCACCGGAAGCGCGTGGCACGGTTAACGGCGTTGGCACGGGCAGGCTTCGCGGGTCGAGTTTCGATGCGTTTGAGGATCGCGTAGGTGGCTCGAGCGGAATTTCAGCTTTGTTTTCTACGGCGATCACCAGCGTTGTGTGCTGGCCGTGCCGCAGGAAGCCTTCGCTGACCGATGGTTCGTAAAAGCGCACTAACTGACCACCGAGTTCGGTAGTGTGTCCGGCTTCCACGCTGGCTCTGTGGAGATGAACGTAATTGAGCAGTTTGTTGAAGAACTCGTGCGCTCGAGGGGCGTCATCAGCATCGCCTTTCACCGCGAAATTGGGTGCTCCGAAGCGCTCGAAACCTCTGGATGCGAACCACACCGCAGCGTCGGGTTGCACAAATTGCACCGTGCCAGTGCAAATCTCGCTCGGTAAACCCGTCGTGTACTCGAGTGCTGCGCGTCCCTCGCGCAATAATTGTTCAAAGTAGGCGCTGGGAACCGCGTTACAGGCTTGCTGATCCACGACGCCGAGCAGTCCGTTGTTAAGCAGCGCACAAGCGAGAATATGAAGAACTTCCATTTGAACGGCTGGATCGTCACTCCCGCGCTCGTACTGCAACCCGATCTGGGCGCGGTGATCGTGCAGCGGTGCAGTCAGCGCAGCCGGGAAGCTGCTGTGGTCAATCGTCTCGAGCTGCACCGCTTGGCTGATTAGTTGGTCGAGTCCAGCCAAGCGCACCACGTGATCGCCGAATCGCGCTCGCGCCAAGCGTTTGTGCGCGGTTCCGTCTGGCAGTTCAATAACTTCTGCGCTCGAGGCGCTGTCTGGCAGAAGTTTCTCAAGGGTTCTTTGCAGATCAGCCGTACTGAGTTGAATGGCTCTGGCAGGCATTAACGCAGTAATGGTGTTGCGGGGCATTGAACGTTTTTCTAGGCTTTGCGCGGGCTGCGGTTTTTTCGTGTCGGCTTTCGGCTCGGTATTTTTACCAAACGTCACGAGCAGCATCAACGCTCCAAACCCGCTGCTGATGACGATACCGATTGGGCCCCAGAACAACTCCAGCGCATAGATGATCAGACGCGCTCGAAGACCACCGTGCGCCTCGTACCAGTGATCCAACGGAAATTTGAAGATCAGCAGTGCTAAACTGAACGCGATAATGGCAATCACCAGTGAAAAAATTCGATGTCCAATGCCGAGATTTCCTGAAGATTGATCGAAACGCATGAGAAAACACTATGTGTTTTTTGTCACCTTCCGCGTGATGGTCATCACACCGCTGGACTCGAGCAAATCAATGATGAGTCAAGTCAGTTCCTCACCAAGTGCCATGGCCGTTCGACTACGCCTGTCTAGTCTTGAGGCTCGAGTTTTAACGACTCGCTGCCGTAACGTCTGTGCATGACTCTCCCAACTTATCCACTGCCCAACGCTCGAGGTCGCTACGGTCGTTTCGGTGGGCGTTACGTGCCCGAAACGCTGATCCCCGCGCTCGAGGAATTGCGAATCGCTTACGAAGACGCCAAAAAAGACCCGGCGTTTCTGGGGGAGTTGCAGACCATCCTGCGCGAGTACGTCGGGCGACCCTCGAGACTGTATTTCGCCAAGAATCTGACCGAGCGCTTGGGCGGCGCGAAGATTTACTTGAAGCGCGAGGATTTGAACCACACCGGGGCGCATAAAATCAACAACACCATTGGGCAGGTCTTGCTCGCCAAGCGCATGGGCAAGCGGCGCATCATCGCCGAGACTGGGGCGGGTCAGCACGGCGTGGCCACCGCGACCGCCTGTGCTTTGATGGGCTTGGAGTGCATCGTCTATCAGGGCGAGGAAGACGTGCGGCGGCAATCGCTGAACGTTTTCAGAATGAAGCTCTTGGGCGCGGAAGTGCGTCCTGTTTCATCAGGTACGCGCACCTTAAAGGACGCCACCAACGAAGCGATCCGCGATTGGGTCACGAATGTCCGCGATACCTTCTATGTGCTGGGCAGTGTGGTTGGCCCGCACCCGTACCCGGCGATGGTGCGCGATTTTCAGAGCGTGGTCGGTGAGGAAGTGAAATCCCAATTGCTCGAGGTAGAGGGACGCAGCACCCCCGATGCGGTCGTCGCCTGCGTCGGGGGCGGCAGCAACGCCATCGGCGTTTTCGCGCCGTATGCCTACCTGAAGGATCGCCCGCGTTTGATCGGCGTCGAGGCGGCCGGTCACGGCGTCGAGTCTGGCTTGCACGCCGCAAGCGTCGCGGGCGGTAAGGTCGGCGTGCTGCACGGCAGCATGATGTACCTGCTTTCAGACGAAAACGGTCAGATCACACCCGCCCACAGCATCAGCGCGGGCTTGGATTACCCCGGCATCGGGCCGGAGCACAGCCATTACAGTGAGAGCGGCGTGGCGGAGTACGTGCCCGTCACCGACGCCGAAGCGCTCGAGGGTTTCAAATTGCTGTCTGAGTGCGAAGGCATCATCCCGGCTTTGGAGACGGCCCATGCGATTGCGTACTTGCGAACGTTAGCGCCAGAATTGGGTAAGGACAAAGTGATCGTCGTCAACCTGTCCGGGCGCGGCGACAAGGACGTGCAGGAAGTCATGCGCGTGCTGGAGGATATGGAAGCCACCCGTGCAGTCACGCACTGACCTCGAGACCCTGCCGCTCGAGATCGTCACGCTCGAGTCGGCTGACCTGCCCGACGCGCTGGCGCTGCAAAAAATGGCGTTTATGACTGAAGCGATCCGTCACGACGATTACCAGCTCGCCCCGCTCGAGGAATGCTTTGCGGCGTTCGCGCAGGAGTTTAGGGTGAAAACCTTTTTGCAAGCGAAGCTCGAGGGGGCGCTGGTCGGATTGATTCGCGGTCACGTCGCTGACGGCACGGGCTTGATCGAGCGCCTATCCGTCCATCCAGCGCACAGGGGTCGCGGCATCGGCGCGGCGCTGACTCTGGCGCTCGAGACCGCGCTGGGCTGCGCTCGGTGCGAGTTGTTCACCGCTGCAGGCAGCGCCAATAACATCAGGCTTTACGAATCACTCGGCTATCGCCGCTTCGGTCAACCAATCCAAGACTCGAGCGTCCCACTGATACGGATGGAGAAGCTATGAACCGCATTCAAAGCGCTTTTGACACCGCCGCCTCCCAATCTCGAGCCGCCTTCATCGGCTACCTGCCCGCCGGCTATCCGACGCCAGCCGCGTTCCTCGAGCACGCGATCACATTGCTCGAGTACGCGGATTTACTCGAGATCGGGATGCCGTACTCCGATCCGCTCGGGGATGGCCCGGTGATCCAAAAAGCGGGCGAGGTCGCGCTGGCTGGTGGCATGACCGTGATGGGGATGTTCGCGCAAGCTCGAGAACTTAGGCAACGCACCGATAAAGCCCTGATGGTGATGACGTACTACAACCCGATTTTGTCGATCGGCGAGGAGCGCTTCGTTCACGCGGCACTCGAGGTGGGCATTGATGGTCTGATCCTGCCCGACCTGCCACCCGACGAAGCCGACACATTGATCCCACTGGCTCGAGAAGCCGGGTTGAAGCTGACCTTCCTGCTCGCGCCGACCAGCACCACCGACCGTATCGAGTTGGTGTCAAGGGAAAGTACCGGCTTCATCTACGCGGTGTCTGTGACCGGCGTGACCGGCTCGAGAGTCGGCATCCCCGAGGAAGTGCCGCTGCTGGTTGCGAACATCAAAGCCGTGACCGACAAGCCCGTCGCGGTCGGCTTTGGGATCTCGGGTTTCGACACCGCGCAATCCGTAGCGAAGGTGGCGGACGGCGTGGTCGTCGGCAGTGCATTGGTGGTCACGGCGGGCAGGGGAGACTCGCTCGAGGGGCTGGCGGCGGAGATTTTGAGTGGTTGCCGCAAGACCTGATTACCGCACGAAGGTGTTCTTGCCCGGCACGCCCCAGAACTCCAGTCCGTCGAGCGTCGTCGTCATCAGGGCGCGACCGTCCGGGGTGAACTGCGCCTCGAGCGCGGTTTGAAGCGCGGGCGGTGCGGGCAGTTCTCTACGAGTCTCGAGGCTGAAATACCGCCAAGTGCTGGAGCTGTAACGGGCAATCAACAGCTTATCGTCGGGGCTGACGGTCAACTCCTCAATCGCTGGTTTGGAGCTGCTTGGGCCGCTGTACGGTGCGGCGATCAAAGATTTGATTTTGCCCGTTCTCGCGTCTAACACGATGATTTTGTCTTCGAGCCACGGTGCGACCAGCAGAGCGCCAGACGGACTCCACGTTGGCAACCTGAGATTCACGTTCGGGTTAACGTTGATCCACGGGCGCGTCCAGAAAGGCGTGTCGTTACCTTCAGTCAGGTCAGACAACACGAGCGCTGATTCGTTGCTGTACAAGAGTTTCCCCAAATCGGGTCGAGGACTGGATCCGTTAGAATTGATGAACCGGATATCACTGACTACTCCAGTGTTTAGATCAAGCAAAAACCCGTTGATCCAAGCGTGGTCTGGCTCGAGCATGGTGAAGATGTAATTGCCGTTTCCATCGCCGATAGTCGGCGTTTGGTACTGCTTGACGAGCCTCGTGTCGAGCGTGTAAACACTAGCGCCAAAATTAAACGATGGCAGGATCAAACGGTTCGCGCTTAGCAGCGGTGGCATCGTGACTGACCACTCGAGCAGCACCTCGTCGCGCAGCTCGTAACCGTTTCGACCGCGCCGGTACACGCGCAGCCGCGAATCACTCGAGATCACGCACAATCTCGCCGCGTCGCGTGAGAACACGCTGTAAGCGACAGTGAATCCGATGTACTGCGTGATTACACTGTCAGCGCTACGCATCAGCGCCATGCCACCTTCTGCAAAGCTCAGTGCGATGCGGCCACCCGCTGGCTCGAGGGTTGCCGATGCCAAGCTGCGGCCAGCGCTGCTGGCGAAACGGCTGAGCTGTGCGCCCGTCTCGGCGTTCCAAACGATGGCTAACGCTTCGCTGAAACTCAGTAAGCGCTTGGAATCGGCGCTCCACTCGAGCTGCGCCCAGTTTTGCTGACCTCGCAAATTGTAGCGTTTGCGACGATTCGTCACGTCCCACAGGCTGATGCGCCCATCGGAACGTGCGGCGGCGAGCTGCGTTCCGTCTGGGCTGAACTTCAGTGCAGTCACGCCGCCGTGCAACTCCTCGAGCTGACCGATTTCACTGAACGTAGTGGCGTCCAGCAGCACGATTGCTGCGGTGTCGTTCACGATGCGAGCATAGGCGATCAAGTTTTGAGAAGCGTCACTCGCGCCCAAGGTCTCGAGCTTAATTTTAAGCTTTTCGGACAACCGTTGGTTCAGCGATTTCGGCGAGCGCTGTGCAGCCCCGACCGGTTTGCCATTGCGAAGCTCGAGGTTCGCACGGTAGCGCACATCTGGCTGACCGTAATTTGAATTGAGTCGAGTTTCGACCTCAAGCCACTTGTCGCTAGTGAAACGTAGCGCTGAGATGGTTTTATCGTTGTCCACAGTAAATGCTGTTTGCCAAATGCGATGCCCGCTGGCAATGTCCCAGAGACTGACCTGTGCGGGTTTGAAATAACCCGGCGCGACAGTCGCTAAGCGCTGACCATCGGCACTGAACGCCATTGTTAAGACGTTGTACTGCCCAGCGCTTTGCAGATCTAAACGCTCGAGCGATTGAAGCTGATTCAAATCTATTGCGAATGCGCCCTGAAGAAGTAGCCACAGTGCCAGCAAGACAGGTTTCACTTGCCGCCCCCAAAGCTGCTCGAGACATCGGCGCGACCCCAAGATCGCAAGCTGCTGCCCCTCGTCACAGCAACGAGTCGCGCCCCGTCCTTGCTGATGTCCACGCTGAGAATCGTTCCCTCCTGCAGGGCGATGGTTTGCATGGCTTGAGCGCTGGACACGTCCCAAATGCGAATGGTTTGGTCGCTCGAGCCGCTGACGAGCTGACGACCGTCTGGACTCCATGCCAATGTCGTTGTGACGCTGGTGTGACCCTCGAGCCGCTTGATTGTGGTGAGACTGCTGGTGTCCCAGAGCGTGATCCAACCTTCCTGCGAGCTGCTGGCCAATGTGCGTCCGTCTGGGCTGTACGCAATTGACCGCACAAAGGAGCGGCTGGCTTGGCGGGTCGTGCCCAACGCGCTGCGGGCCGGGTTCCAGAAACGCAGGTTGCCGCTGCCATCGCTGCTGGCCAGTTGGTTGCCGTCTGGTCGCCACGCGACGGACAAGACCCAGTTGGTGTGACCGATCAAGCGCTGGGCCAACGCGCCACTCGAGGCGTCCCAGACTCCGACTCCGCGAGCCTCGTAGCCGCTGGCGAGCTGCGTGCCGTCTGGACTCCACGCGACGCTGCGCTGCCGACCGCGCAGACCGGGCCCGAAATCGAGCATTGGTCGCTTTGGGAAGAGTTTTTTCTCAATGGCGTAACCGTCAAAGCTCATCACGCGTCGCCCGCTGCTGACCTCAAGCACCATGCCCTGCGTTGCGATGGATTGACTGTTCGGACTCCAAGCGCTTTCGTAAGCGTTCCAGAGTGTGTTCGGAAAGCGTTGCAGTTCCGCGCCGTTGTTCGTCTCGAGCAAGCGCAGGTCGTTGCTGCCTGTGACCGCCATCCGCTCGCCGTCGGGTGACACCCGCACGTCCCTCGGGCTGAAACCGCCGTCGAAACCCCGTGACTGGCGCGTGCGGGCATCGGTCAGGATCAGCCGCGTGGCATCGGTGCTGTAAACGTAATGCCCACCGAGCATGATCTTCGAGCGGTTCTGCGGGTCTGGGATCAGGCGGTCGCGCTCTATCGCTGTCCGAGCGTCCCAACGCATGATGACGCCGTCTCACAGCGTCGTGATTGACTCGTTGCCGAAATCCAACATGTCGTCGCCATCCACGACCGCCGTGACCGCCAGCGTTTTGGCATCCCAAAGGCTGATGACCGCGCCGCTGCCGAATGTGGCAAACATTGAACCGTCAGCGCTCCAACGCAACACCCGCTCGAGTCGGCTCGCGGGTAATGCGTCTGCGACCTCGCCGCTGTTCGTGTCGAGCATTTCTAAACCATCTCTCGAGGCTCGTAGCAAACGCCGACCGTCGGGGCTGAGTGCGATGCTCGAGGGCAACGCGTTTTTATCTGATGCTGGCGTCATGTTCTGACCCTGCCACACAGATCGGCGCGTCATGAGCGACAACCCGATGGTCTGCCGACTGCCTGCGATGTAGGCCGCACTGTTATCGGCATTGAACGCCACGATCTGCTCGAGCGGCGCGGTTGACACCGACGTGATGCTTTGACAACTTGGTGAAACCAGCGTGCACAACGATAACGAGTCTGCACCGAAATAGGCATCTCCGCCAGTAGCCCTGACCACGACCCACGCACCGTTCGGACTGACGGCGAAGTCTTCAATCATGGATGGGTACGGCCAAACTGCTTTCTGCTGGCCCGTCTTTAAATCCCACGCCCCCAACACGCTATTGGCGCTCAACCCAACAATGGTTTGACCGTCAGTGCTCACTTGGAGCTTTCGCAGCTCGCCCGCTGATTGCGACCAACCACTGAGGGCACTGGTGTTGGCGATATCCCAAACAATGATTTGACCGCTCGCGTCGCCCGTCACGAGGCGCGTCCCATCAGAAGTGATTGCGGTGGCAGTGATCGCGTCGCTGTGCCCAAAATAACGCTGCGTCCACAGCAGCTCGAGCGGCTTGAAGGCTGGCTGTGCGCTGGCGATGGTCGCCGTGAGCGCCGCAATCGTCATTACCCGCCGCCAGTTCATGCCCTATTCTCGAGCAATAGCCCATGAGAGCGCTCTCATCTGCCGTGAGCCAGATTCGAAAATCGCACCGTCAAGTTTGCCAGTTGCCAACGCGTCACCCAAGAGTCTTAAGAGTGTGCCGAACGCAGTCACTCGAGGGTAAAGAAGCAGGTTTCAGAATCGTAAAATGAATTGTCGAAAAGTGGTTTTTACGCGTGCATGACGGCATTTTTGTTTGACAGAACTCAGTTTCTCGAGTACCATCTAATTCAGTTATCGGATCGTTCAATGTCTTCACCGACCGCTTGACCTCGAGCCTCATTCCGAAAAGAGTTCTTATGTACACGTCTGAACAGCGTGATGCTGCGTTCTATGCTCACTGGACTCCCGATTAGCGCAGCCTCGAGTCAACCGCTTTTGACCCGTCGCCCGCACTCAAAAGGAGTTTCATGCAACCCATCAATCATCTCGAGGTCATCCCATGCGCGTTCTAGTCATCGGCGCGGGTGGCGTCGGCGGCGCGTTCGCTGCGATCATCGCCCGCCGAAAATTTGCTTCCAAGCTCATCATTGCCGATGTCAACCTCGATAGAGCTAGGGCGGTGGCACTGAGCGTTTCCAACAGCGGTTTGGAGGTTTGCGCGGAAACCGTGGACGCCTCGAGCGAGCAGAGCGTCTACGAGGTCGCGCAGCGCCATAGCGCGGACGCGATCATCAATTTGTGTGCGCCGCTGTTCAACCCGCCGATTTTCGCGGCAGCCCTCAGAGCGGGCTGCACGTACATCGACACGGCGTGTAACCTGTCACAGCCGCACTCCACAAAACCTTACGAGTTGATGGGGCAGACGCTCGGGGTCGAGCAATTCGCGCAGCACAGTGTCTGGGAGGCCAACGGGCAACTGGCGCTAACGGGCATGGGCGTTGAGCCGGGTTTGTCGGATGTCTTCGCCCGTTACGCTGCCGATCACCTGTTTCAGTACATAGACCAGATCGGTGTGCGAGACGGTGGCAATCTGATCGTGGACGGCTTCGCGTTCGCGCCGACCTTCAACATCTGGACGACGATTGAAGAGTGCCTCAACCCGCCGATCATTTTTGAACGCAGGCGCGGCTGGTTCACGACAGCGCCGTTCAGTGAACCAGAAATTTTTGATTTCCCCGAGGGCATCGGGCCATTGGAGTGCGTCAACGTGGAGCACGAGGAGGTTTTGTTCATTCCGCGCCACGTGGACGCCAACCGCGTGACTTTCAAATACGGACTGGGTGACGAGTTCATTGAAGTCTTAAAAACGCTGCACAAACTCGGGCTGGACTCCACACGCAAGATTCGCGTTGGTGACGCGCTGGTCAGCCCGAGGGACTTGGTGGCGGCGACATTGCCCGATCCGGCGCAGCTCGGCGAGCGGATGCACGGCAAGACTTGCGCGGGCACGTGGATTAAAGGCATCGGCACGAACGGCTTACCGCGAGAGGTTTACCTCTATCACGTGGCTGAAAACGCAACGACGATGCGCGAGTACGGCTGCCAAGCGGTCGTCTGGCAGACGGCGCTGAATCCCGTCGTGGCGCTCGAGTTGATCGCCAGTGGCACTTGGAAGGGCGCGGGAGTGCACAGCCCAGAGGCTTTCGATGCGCTGCCATTCCTCGAGCTGCTGGCTGAGTACGGCGCACCGCATCAGATTCAGGAGCGTTCCCCGTTCAGCGTCTCCACGATGCGCGAACCCGCGTCGTTTGCCAGCGGTGACTGACCTCGAGCCACACTCGAGGTTGCTCTACTCTTCCTGTACGTCTGAAACTGGAATGCTCGGCACGGGAATCCGCAGGCTCGACTGGGCTGCGTGGCTGCCTCTCCATCGGTCAGCACGTCGTCTTCTGGCGTTCCCTCGAGCATTGCCCGCGTTTCCGGGCTGAGTTCGCGGTCGGTCGCAATCTTGATGGCGGGCTGGTCAGGCATCCGGGGATTAAACTGCGTGCATGTCTTGGATTCGTCATCTTCGTGTCGGCTCGGCTGATGTCTACTCGCTGACCGATGGACAGTTCAGGTTGGATGGCGGCGCGATGTTCGGGTCTGTGCCACGGGTGCTGTGGGAGCGCTTGACGCCGCCAGACGCGCTGAACCGCATTGCATTGCGGATCAACCCACTGCTGATTCAGTTGAACGGTAAAAATATCCTCGTCGAAACCGGCATGGACGACAAAAGCGGCCAGAAGTTTGAAACCCAATTCGCGCTCGAGCGCGACGAGACGGTTTTTTCCTGCTTGCGTTCACTGAACCTCGAGCCGAGCGATATCGATTTGGTGGTCAACACGCACCTGCATTTCGATCACGCGGGACGCAACACGGACGCTTTCCTCGAGCCGACGTTTAAAAATGCGCGGTACATTGTGCAGCGCCAAGAGCTGTGGGACGCAGAGCACACCCATGAACGCAACCGCGCCAGTTACCTCGCGCACAACATCGCGCCGATTCTCGAGCGCGGCTTATTTGACGTGGTGGACGGTGAAGCCGAGCTGCTGCCGGGTTTGAGCGTCTTCCCGTTGCCGGGGCACAACCTCGGGCAGCAGGGCGTGCGGCTCGAGGCTGACGGGCAGACGCTGATCTATGCCGCTGATCTGCTGCCAACCACTCTTCACGCGCCGTATCCATACATCATGGGCTACGACTTGTACCCGGTGACGACGCTCGAGCTGAAAAAGCGCTGGTTGCCAGAGTGGGCGCACGCCAGCGCGATCATCTGCACGCCGCATGACCCGATTCACGCGTGGGGCAGGTTCGCGCCACGCGACCGAGGTGGTTTGGAGCTGGTCGGTCTCGAGACGTGATCCTTTGAATCTCGGTGAATTTGCTGTTGCATTTTGAAGCAGCAGTTGCGGGAAAGCTCATTTGAACTCCTCACTCGTGATGAACGAGAAACCAATAGATTTCTCACATCCAATGGATTTGAGTTGTTACACTACGGGAATAATGGGAGAACGAATCTCTGAAACATCTGCGGGCTATGCGAGCGACGAACTCTCTTTGCGTGACGTGTATTTGGTGCTGCGGCGCTGGGGACGGTTTATTGCGATTTTCACTGCAACGATTGCCGTCATCGTTCTTTTGGTCTGCCTCGTGCTGCCAAAAACGTTTATCTCCAAAGTAACGCTCTCCCTGAGCGCCAACGCCAGTTCACTGGGCGGCTCTAGCGTCACTGGGCAACTGCTGAGCAATCTGCCAAGCTTGCCGGGCCTAGCCGAAGGACTCAGTAATTTGCTGGAAACCACTGCGCTCACCAAAGAGCTGGGCGTGGATGATCCCCAAGAGCGCTATAAAGTTGCTTTCGATGCCAAGAAAGGCCTACTGACGCTGACCGCGAAGGGCGGCACACCCCGCGAATCGTTTGACAACGTGACCAGACTTTCAACGGTGGTCAAAAATTACTTCACAAATCGGGTGGTCGGCGTGATCGTCACCAACATCGATTCACTAATTTCGCGCTCCAGAATAGATCTGGTCAACACCAAGGAAAACCTGCGGTTGCTGCAAATCGAACTCAAAAAAACGCCGAACGAAACCCGTACCTTGGATTCGATCATCCCGATCACCGGGGCGAACGGTCAGTCTGGCGGGGCACTGAGCGCTCGAGGCATCAACCCAGCGTATTCCACGCTCAGCGTGCAGGAGGCGATGCTACGCACTGGTTTGGCGCAGTCACAGTCGCTGATCGAAGCTTTAGAGCCGTTCAAGCGCGATGCTGCCGAGTTAGAGAAGCTGGTTGGGCAAGCGGTGCAGTTGCAGGAGTTGACGCCCGCCGCCGAGCCGCTGCGGGCCGATCAGCCCAAGCCAGCGCTCTACACCGCGCTCGCAGCGGTGCTGGGCTTGCTGCTGTCAGTGATCTGGGCGTTTATTTACGAAGCGCTGCGCGATCCGCAATCGGTCAAGTCCGAAGGCAAGTCCGTTGCGACCAGTGGCGTGCCGATGCTCGAGTAGTGACTCATCAGTACAGCGGCTTGACCCGCTGAATCAATTGCACCGTCAAACCCCACGGGTCGCGCACGAAAGCGGTCTGATCGCCGCCGGGCAAATCAATGACTGTGCCGTCCCAGACCCCGCCGAGGCTCGAGAGTTTGGCGGCGTCTGCCTTCAAGTCATCGCTCGAGAAGGCGATGTGCTGCGTCCACTGGTTGATGCCGTGATAATCGGGGATTGGGCCGCGTTCGTTAGAGTAAAACTCTAGCGTCAAACGGTTTTCACTATCGGTCACGAAATGCGTGAAGGTCGGAGCGCCGATTGCTCTGACGATCCGCAGCCCGAACGCGTCGACGTACCACTGGGCTTGGGCGGCTGGTTCGGAAACGTTGTACGCCGTGTGTTCAAAACGCATGGGTTGATTTTAACTCTAGATCAGCCCCTCTAGATCAGCCGTGCTCGCGCAGCCACGCCTCACCGTCAAACTCGCGCTCGTCGCGCCACGCCTCGAGCCGAGCGATGATCTCCGCAACGACATCGCGCCGCATCCGCCCATCGGTGCTGACCTGAATCGGGGCGAGGTCATAAAAGGGTTTACGCACCTCCAACAGCTCGTTGATTTTCCCCAATGGATCGGGGACTTGCAGCAGCACCCGTGGGTGCTTGCGGGTGCGCTCCAAAATCGTTTCCGGGCTGGCCCGTAAGGCAATCACCGGGCCCCGCTCGAGCAGCTTGGCGCGGTTGTCGGCGCGAGTAAACGTCCCGCCGCCCGTGCTGACCACCGCTTGATCCAAGGCCACGCAGCGATCGACGACCTCGGATTCAAAACCGCGAAAGGTCGCTTCGTCAAAGACCTCGAAGATCTGTTGGATCGTCAAGCCCGCGACCCGCTCAATCACCTTGTCGGTATCGACGAAGTGTAAGGCCAGTGAGCGCGACAACTCCCAGCCGATGCGCGATTTGCCCGTGCCCATGAACCCGACCAGTGCCACCCAAGAAACCGGCCGCTCCAAGTGAATCAGCGGTTCACCAGTGGCGGGCATCGCGCACTCCCATCTCGAGGGTGAAATGGTCTCGAGGTGGGGGTAACGCGCCGTTGAGATGCGCGACGGTCAGAGGAAAGGAGTTCATAACGCGAATTCTACAACGCGCAGTCTGAAGCCTTTGTTTTCGCGGCTCAGCGATTCAGAAGTCGTGTGACCGCTTCGGAATCGCTGCTTGGATGATGGCTCGAGACGCCGCTGCGGGCGCGTCTGCGAATTCTTGACTCCTTAGGGCGGATTTCAAAATGGTTGACCGTTTTTGTCAACCATTTTCGAGCGGTGCGAGTAGAAACAAATGGCGTATTGCACACGTTGGGAACAAATTGCTTCTGGGCAATTTGTGGACAACCTTTGTGCAAAACACCCTAACTCCCACACCTCGAGACTGATTGAAAACCTGTAGATTCTCAATTGATCTAAAATTCGCTGTAACTCAAGCAATACGGTCAGGACGGCTGATTTGAGGAACCACAGTCAACTTAAGCGAACGCCAATTGACGACTTTGGATCAGACTTGACCGAGCGGCAATTCAAAACTGAAGGTGCTGCCCGCGCCGATGCCCGCGCTCTCAGCCCAGACGCGACCAGCGTGGGCTTCGACGATCGCTTTGACGATCACCAGTCCCAGCCCCGTGCCGCTGCTGCGTTTGGATTCGCCCGGCAAGCGCGAGAAGCGCTTGAACAGCCGCTCGAGTTGCGACGCGTGAACGCCGTTGCCGCTGTCGCGCACGGTGAAGCAGAGCAGTGATTCGGTTTGGGTCAGAGTAATTTCTATCCGCCCGCCTTCTGGGGTGTACTTGATCGCGTTACCGATTAGGTTGTCCAGCACCTGCGCGATGCGGTTCGCGTCCAGATTGGCAATCAGCATACCGGGGAGGTTCACCACGACCGTCTGATGGCGTTTCTTAAAGAGTACCCGCGCCTGCTCGAGGCTGTGCTTCACGAGCGCGACCAGATCGCTGGGCGCTCGCTCCAAATCCAAGTACCCCGCATCGATTCTGGCGTAATCGAGGTACTCGACCACCAAGCGCAGCAAATCCTTGGCGGCGCTCGAGGCGACCGCGACCGCACGGCGCTGATCGGCGGTGAAGGCGCTGGTGTCACCGAGCTGCTCCAAAGCCAAGCCGATGACGTTCGCGGGGTTTTTCAGGTCGTGCGTGACCATGCTGTAAAAATCGCTTTTCAAGCCCTCGAGCTGCTGACGGGCGACGATGCCGGCCCGGGCTTCACGGGCCTGCTCCAAAGCGTAAAAGAACGCGTCGCGCTCGCCTTGGATTGGCAGGTCTGACTTTTGAATGAAGCCGTCCGCGCCGGAGCGGATCGCGTCAATCGCGGTTTTGATGTCGTCCTCCGAAGTCAGCATCACCACGGCGACCTCGGTCGAACGCGCCCGCAGCAGCGGCAGCAGCTCAATGCCGGTCGTGTCGGGCAGGTTGACATCCAGCAGCACGAGGTCGTACTTGCCGATCTCCTTGAAGCGCTCTACTGCTTCAGCGCCGTTGGTCGCCTCGTCGACCTCTGCTCCCGCATCGGCGAAAATCCGCCGCAATGCCCCGCGCACGAGGCTCGAGTCGTCCACGCTCAACACGCGCCGCGCCCCGCTGATGCGCTCTGGCGCGACGGGGACGGGGGAGAGGATCAGTTCCCCAAGCGGTGGGGTGTACAGAAACGACTCTTCCTCCAAGCGCTCGAGGGTCGCCTCCAAAGCGTGCAGATCCTCGCTCGGGTCGGCCCGTTGCAATGCTTTGAAGGTCGCGTCCAGTACCGCCAGTGAAATCGGGGCGTTCATGCTCTGCGCGGTGCTGGCGAGGCTGGCGAGACTGCCCGCCACGCGCCCCAACTGCACCGCGCCGTGCCGCGCTGCCAGATCCTGCAAGCCCCTCGCGCCGTGCTCTAAAGCCAGCAACGGCACGCTGTCGGCGTCACCAATCTGGGTGAGCAAGGTGGCAACGGCTTGTTCAAAATCTGGCAGCATGAATGAACTCAGTTTAATTCCCGCACGAGGTAGCTCGAGGCTGATGGGTCACAGCGCTGCTTTCTGTGCAGGCAGCGGCACAGGCAGTGGCTCGAGCGGCTGGGCGTTGCCGTAAACGGGCGTCGCGCCTTTGGTGGGTGCAGCCCAGTGCGCCGCGTTGACCAGCACGCGCTGAATATGCGGATGGTAATACGTCGGATAGGTCTCGTGACCGGGACGAAAATAGAAGATCCTGCCCTCGCCGCGCTGGTACGTGCAACCGCTCCTGAACACCTCGCCGCCAGAGAACCACGACACGAACACCAGCTCATCCGGCGTCGGAATATCGAAGTGCTCGCCGTACATCTCCTCACTCTCGAGCAAGATGCACTCGGGCAGTCCAGCCGCTATTGGGTGGCCCGGTGCGACCGTCCAGATCCGCTCACGGTCGTTGGCCTCGCGCCATTTGAGATCGCAACCCGTGCCCATCAGGGTCTTGAAGATTTTGCTGAAATGCCCACTGTGCAGCACGACCAAGCCCATGCCCGCCCAGACTCGAGCCTTGACGCGCTCCACGATTTCGTCGCTGACTTCACCGTGCGCCAAATGCCCCCACCAGTACAGCACATCGGTCGCTTTGAGGACATCGTGAGTTAGCCCGTGCTCCGGTTGGTCAAGCGTCGCGGTGCGTACCGTGAACTGATCGTTGGGAAAAGCGGCGGCAATCGCGCCGTGAATTCCCAGCGGGTAGTGGGCGGCGACAACGGGGTTTTTGGCTTCGTGACGGGCTTCGTTCCAAACGGTCACTCGGATCATGGGACTCCTTTGAGCATATTCGACTGCCTGCCATGTTAACTCGAGCCTCGGGCTGTTGTCCTCGCGGGCGAAGTAAAATGTGAAGCGCGAAATAGAGTGTCGGCGAATCAACCCATCTGTAGGGTGGGCTGTGTCTTGAACTCGAGACTCATCTGGTTGCCCAATCGCGCTCACTTATTTCCGAGCTAGACTGCGCCAATGGAGCGTTTTGTTGTTGTCTCGGGATTGTCTGGTGCGGGCAAAACCACTGCCTTGCACGCTTTAGAGGAATTTGGTTATTTCACTGCCGATAACTTGCCACCTAGCCTGTGGCTACCGCTTTTAGAAGGCTGCGAGGCTCGAGGGTTACACAAGGTCGCGGTCGTCACTGATGCCCGCACGCGGCACTTCTTGGGCGATCTAGAATCGGCGCTAGCGGCGTGCGCGATCATGAGCAAACCCGAACTGGTTTTTCTGGACGCGGATGACGACGTGCTGATCCGGCGTTACGGTTTGACGCGGCGCTCGCACCCGCTGCACGAACCGACGCTGCTGGGTGATCTGTTTGAAGAGCGCCGCGTGCTGGGTGAGATTCGCGCATTGTCCGAGACACTGATCGACACCTCGAGCTTGAGCAGTAAGGCCCTGATCGAGCGGCTGCGTGGCTTGTTCGGCGCGGACGCGGGTTTCGCGGTGACATTGTTCAGCTTCGGTTTCAAGCACGGTGCTCCAAGGGACGCTGACCTCGTGCTGGACGCTCGCAGCTTGCCGAACCCGTTCTACCTTGCTGACTTGAAAGACCGCTCTGGCTTGGAGCCGGACGTGGCCGCGCACGTGTTCTCGAGCGAAGGTACAGCTTTCTATCGTGAAATGCGCGAATTCGCGGCCTCTAACCTAGAAGCCGCGCAGCGCAGCGGGCGCAGCAATTACGCGATCGCCGTGGGTTGCACCGGCGGCTTTCACCGCAGCATCGCGGTCACTGAAAGTTTAGCGCGGGATCTCAGCATGTACCACGTCACGATCGCGCACCGCGATTTGGAATTGGGCGAGGGCGGCGCGTGATGCGTTGCAAATCCGTGGCTCGAGCGAAAATACTTCGAGTGGCACGCGCTGGGTTGCCGCAATGACCAGCGGCTCGAGACGGCGCTTCGTGGCGTCCTTGTGGCGTTGGTTGGTTCCGGGGATGCACGTCAAACGCTTCGTGTTGCTGATCGCCGTTGGCTTGACGATTCTGCTGCTCGGCTTCGTCGCGTGGGCCCGCGTGGGCCCACAGCGCAACGTCTTCATCAACACCACCGCTAGATTGATCGAACTCTCCGAAATGACCGGCCTCGGGCGCTGGGGCTGGGCGGCACTGATCGCAGGGAGTGGCTTCGTGCTGATCGGCGTTGGCGTGATCGGCTTGAACCGAAGTTTACTCAGTGCCTTGGACTCCTCACCGTCGGAGACCTTAGAGAAAATTTACAATCTGCGGGCTTTGGGGCGCGGGCCGCGCATCGTGGCGATTGGTGGCGGCACGGGGCTGAGCAACCTATTATCTGGTTTGAAGAAATTTTCTTCAAACATCACCGCGATTGTCGCCGTGACCGACGATGGCGGCTCGAGCGGGCGGCTCAGAACCAGCCTCGGCATGCCCGCGCCGGGCGACTTGACCGATTGCTACGCCGCGCTCAGCGACAGCCCCGTGCTGGCGAAGTTACTGCTGCACCGCTTCTCGAGGGGCGAGGGCTTGGAAGGTCACACCTTCGGCAACTTGTTCATCGCCACCTTGTCCGAAGAGCGCGGCAGTTTCAGGGACGCGACCCTTTCGGTCAATGAAATCCTCAACGTGCGCGGCCGCGTACTGCCTGCGAGTTTAGAGCCAGCCGTGTTGATCGCGGAACTCGAGGACGGCACGCGGATTCGTGGCGAGAGCAATTTGCACCGTGAAACCAAAGGGCGACGCGTGCGGCAGATGCACACCGAGCCGCTGGCACTCACCGCAGCGCCTGAAGCGATTGCCGCGATTGGACAAGCGGAACTGATCGTGATCGGGCCCGGCAGCCTGTACACCAGCGTCACGCCGCCGCTGTTGGTGAATGACCTCGCAGCCGCCATTCGCGGCTCTAAAGCCACCGTCGTCTACATCTGCAACGTCATGACCGAACCCGGCGAGAGCGACGGGCTGAGCGCTAGCGCCCACGTCACCGCGATCATCACGCATCTGGGACGCGTGCCAGATGTCGTGCTGCTCAACAACGCCCCGATCGCGCTCGAGGTCATCCAGCGCTACGAGGCGGTCGGCGCGACCCTCGTCACCCGCGACTTGGACGCGTTACGCAGCGCTGGCGTGCAGCCGCTCGAGCTGCCGCTGACGCAGGCGGGCGACGCGCAGCACGACCCGCGCCGCTTATCAGCCGCGTTGATGCGCTTGATGGTCGCCCGGCGCTTGCGTCGCCCACTGAGTTTGTATTACGGTCAGCGCCGCGTCATCAAGTAGCGAATTCACCACGAGCTGCGCTCGAGTAAACGGTCATTTCTTAACGTTGACCACAACATAGCGGCTGTACAGCATTACTTCGGCTTCACTATTTTCTTCAGCATTCTGAACCTTGGCGCGAACCAGTCCTCTGACGAAGTATGTGCCAGCGCGACTGAACGTCACGGGCAGATCACCACTACTGAAGCTTCCATTGGCTTTGAATCCAATTTCCACTTGCCCCTGCCGATACTCGAGGTTCGGGGATGGGTAAAGCAGCAGCGTGTTCGCAGACTGCTTGACTGCAAGGTCGTTGCTATCGATTTCAGCTAAAGTGTAGAGTTCAAACGGGTCTCTGGCGGTGACGTAGAACACGCCGTCGATAACGAGTAGATCGAGTGGTTGGTCTGTGCGATTTTTCAGGGTGACGACAGCGTTGACGCTTTCCCCAGCGCTCAGTCCAGCGGTTTTTGAGAGCTTGAGTTGAACGGTTAATGGAACCTGCCAATCTTGCCGTGGAATATCCTCAGTCCTCGAGCCAATCCACGCGCACGAGACGCCGAGCGCTGCCAAAGCAGCAGCAACCAGCTTCTTGATGATCGATGACATGCAGAACCTCCGCTTTTCTTGACTGTTGAATGGTGGGGCTAAAACTGGTCTCGAGTTGGATACGACGTAAAGATGCTATCCGATTCTCGTCACATCCCCGACTCGAGCGACCGCTCATCCTCGAGTCATCTGTGAAGTTATACTCGCCGTTCATGGTGTCAATGGCGGCCGCAGCGGCAACGATACTTTTTAGCGTGTCCGACCCGCAAGGCGATCCCTTCGGGGACGGCGCGTACACGCTGCCCGCCGCTCGAGCGGACGCCGCGCAGATGGATTTACGCACCTTCACGGCGCTGGACAATGGCGGCAAGCTCGAGTTGCGTCTGACCTTTGGTCGGGTGCAGAACCCTGACTCGGCCCCGAACGGTTTTAGCTTGCCGGTGATCGATGTTTTCTTGGGCAAGGGTCGCGGTGGGGCGGAAACATTGGCGGATACGGGGTTCAAGACCGCGCCGAATCGCGGCTTCAAATACCATGTGCGCGTCACCCCGTGGACAGCCAGTGTTGAGCGCGACAAACGCAGCGCGAGCGATCTGCCTGACTCGAGCGGTGTGAAAATTGCTGTGCAGGGCGCGAGCATCGTGATTGACACGGGCTTGCCCGCTGGGGCTTACACGTACTGGGCGCTGGTCAGTTTGTACGATCCGTTGACCGCTGACGGCGTGGCCAAACCGCAGGCGAGTCCCAGCCCCTTAAAACTCGTGACCTCGCTCGAGAATCCACCGACTGCGCTGGAGGTGTTGATGCCGACCTCGCAAGTCGGTCTGTACGCTAGCCGGGAAATCGCGCCGCTGAACGAAACCGTGTTGGAAACCAATCCGCTGCTGTTCACGGCGATTGCTGGTGTGGTGCTGGCATTGGTGACGACGATCTGGGGCTTGTTCGCGCCTAAGAACCGCTACTGAAGTTTGGCAATCGCCGCTCGAGCCTCGGCCGTTTCATCCCACGCCATCGTCTCCTCCCCGCGCTCCAACGTGCGCTCGTGTCCTTTGCCCGCCAGCAAGACCGTATCGCCCGCTCGAGCGATGCTCACAGCGTGGACAATCGCATCGCGGCGGTCTGGGATGACCTCGAGCTGCGCCGCGTCTCCGCCTGCGGCCAGATACGCTGCTCGCATCTGATCTAAGATCGCGCTCAAGGGTTCGGTGCGACTGTCTTCCTCGGTGAAAATCGTCAGATCAGCCCCTCGAGCGGCCGCGTTTGCAATGCCGCCCCGCCGCGCTGGGTCGCGCTGCCCCGCCGCGCCGACGACCACGATCAGCCGCCCGCCCGTGCTGGATCGCAGCGTCTCGAGGGCGGCTGTCACCGACACGCCGGTGTGCGCGAAATCGTTGACGACCCGAAACGGGCTGTGTTGCACGATCTGCATTCGTCCCGGCACGCCCGCGAAACTCGCCAGTCCCGCTTGCAGCTCACTGACACTCAGACCGACGTGAGCCGCCGTTGCCAGCGCCGCGAGCACGTTGAGCGCGTTGAACGCGCCGATCATCGGCACAAACGCCGTGAAGTTTCCAAGCGGCGAGGCGATCTCGAGGTGCAAGCCGCTCGAGGATTCGGTGACGCTGGTGGTGCGCCAATCACTCGAGCCACCGTAGCCCCAGTGCGGCAGATTGTATTGCGGGTAATACGATTCCGCCGCGTTCAGCACGCTGAAATCGCTGCGCTCGAGCAACTTGCGTTTCGCTGCGAAATACGCGCTCTCCGACCCGTGAAAATCGATGTGGTCGTCCGGGTAGAAGTTCACCCACACGCCGACATCAAACCCAATGCCCGTCACGCGCTCCAACTCTAGAGCGTGCGACGACACCTCGAGCACCGCGTGGGTGCAATCGCTTTGCGCGAAGCGGTGCAGCAGTTCAAAAACCTGCGGCGATTCGGGCGTGGTGAAATGACCGGGCAGCAACTCGTCGTGACCCGCGAAGCGCACGCCAATCGTGCTCATCCGCGCTGCGCGAATACCCGCTGACTCGAGCAGGTGATGAATCAGCGCGACCGTCGTGCTTTTGCCTTTGCTGCCCGTCACGCCGATGATGCTCAAGCGGTTTTGCGGACGCCCCCAGACCTCGGCTGAGAGTCGCGCACAAGCCGCACGGGGATTGTCGGTGCGGATGTACGGCACGCTCAAATCCAGATCGCTCGAGCCGACAATGGCGACCGCGCCGCGCCCGATAGCCGCCGCGATGAAATCGTGACCGTCGAGCGGCGCTCGCCCCGCCAGCGCGATCCCCGGCGCGGCGCAGAAAATAGAGCCAGCTTCCACCAACCTCGAGTCGAGCGCCACGCCCGTGACCTCGGGATTACCGCCCCCGCCGCTCGCCTCGAGTCCAGTGTTTGCCAGTAATTCAACAAGCCTCATCTGGAACAGGTATACCTCAAATCACTGTGGCTCGAGTCTGGATTCCCCGTGTTCTGATCGGTACGGCGCTGCTGGCGCTGGTGATTTACCTCGCATTGCTCGCGTGGGTCGGTCGCCAAGCCACGCTCGAGACCGCGACGGCGAGCGATGTGGCCATCGTGCTGGGCGCAGCCGTGTATCACAACGGCGCGTGGAATCCCTGCCTCGTGGCTCGAGTCCAGCAGGGCGTGAAATTGCTCGAAGCGGGCACGGTCAAAACCCTGATCCTCAGTGGTGGCGTGGACATCGAAGACGGCGCGAGCGAAGCAGCCGTGATGCAAAAGATCGCACTGCAAGCGGGCGCTGACCCGACTACATTGTTGCTCGAGACCAAAGCGACCAGCACGTTTGAGAACCTCGAGTTCAGCCGCCAGTTGATGAAGCAGCGAGGTTTACGAAGCGCGGTGATCGTCTCCGACCCGTATCACCTGCCCCGAGCCGGCCTGATCGCCCGCAAGTTAAACCTCGAGTTCACGGTTTCGCCCGCACTCGCCAGCCCGTGCTGGACAAGAGGGCAGATGCTCAGTCGTTACGGGCTGCGCGAGCCGCTGGCGATCATCGACAACTGGCTGCGCGGTAATCTGTGAAGGATCTATTGGAGTCAAAACTTGGACTTCCAAATTGAGGATGAAGCCAGTATGTACAGGAGAGCGAGAAACCATGTGCAGTCCAAGATTTTGACATGCGTACATCCAGAATCGGGATGTACGTAGTGCCAGACATCCTGATCGTCGTCGCCACCGCGCTCGAGGCGGAGCGCCTGCCACGGCTTCCCAATGCTCGAGTGGTGGTCAGCGGCATTGGTGCGGTGGGCGCGGCGCTTGCCACGCAACGTGCGATTCTCGAGATGCCGCCAACTTTGATCCTCAGCGCTGGAATCGGCGGCGCGTATCCGTGGGGCGCGGCTGATGTTGGCGAGGTCGTCGTCTCGAGTGAACTGATCTACGCGGGGCTGGGCGCAGAAGACGGCGAGCGGTTACTTGGACTGGAGGAGCTGGGCTTCCCGCTGCTCGAGACGCCAGAGCGCGTGTATAACGTCCTGCCCGCCGCATCACAAGCGGGGATGTTCGCACAGAGAGCCAGCGCTCACCTCGGGGCGATTCTCACTTTGGAGACCGTCACGGGCAGCCCCCGCTCGCTCGAGCGCTTGCGAATCGCGTACCCCAACGCGCTGTGCGAAGCGATGGAAGGCGCGGGCGTCGCGCACGCTGCTGCATTGCACGGCATTCCAACCTTCGAGATACGCGGCATTTCCAACATGGTGCTGCCACAGCGCGACCGCGCTTCGTGGCGGATTGGAGCGGCATTGACCGCGCTGCATACGGCGCTCGAGACGGGCTGGGAGGCATTGGTCTGAGGCTCAAGGTGGGATGTTGCTCGAGATGCTGTTTCAGCGTTGCACGGGCGAGCGGCTGCTCGCCCCTACGGGGATCAGGGTGAACGCTCGAGTCAGACACGGTTTTTTGTAGGGGAGAACCTTGTGTTCGCCCTGCCACAAGCGGCCGCCGATTTATGAAACCCTCGAGAATCGCACCTTTGCCATTCCTACCGTCTCGAGCGATACGCAAAATCTACGCAGATTCGTGCTATAAAATTGCGTAGCAACACGGAGGAGTCCCCATGCCCAGAATGTCCGTAGAACTCAGTGGCAAGACCGACGAGCGCGTCGAAGCGATTGCGCGGCAGCTCGGCGTGACCAAAGTCGAAATCGTTCGGCGTGCATTGGCGGCGTACTCGACCTTAGACCGCGAGGCTCGCACCAAGGACGGCGATATCGTGGTCGCGTTTCAGGACGCCGAGAACCCAACGCGCCAAACGCGCATGGTCATCCCTTGAGCGAACCCGTCAGCGCTGAGCCTGCGTCGACTCACGTGGCGACGCAAACCCTCGGTGTTGACCGCGACATCAGCGCCGACACGGTACGCACCCTCGAGCCGCTCCAACGCGCTGCGCTCTGGTCGGCGCTGGGGATCGGCGTGCTGATCGCTGTCATCTCCATCCCATTGATCGTCGGCTGGTTGCTGCAAGCGCCGCAGCCACCGCAACTCGTGGGGCTGGACGAGGCGGCGACCAAGCGGGCTTTGGACACGTACCGCGAACTGGTGCAGATTCACGAATCCGCCGCGCAGGGGCGCTTTGACACGATTATCCTCAAAGCCTTGCTGCCGATTCTGACCCTGACCCTCGGGTACGTCTTCGGGTCGCAAGCCAAGCGCGAATAGCCGCTCGAGTCGCGCTCGAGACCACTGTCTTCACCGCTTGGACGTACACTCCAAGCATGGCTTTTTACGCTTTTATTTCCAGCTCGGCATTGCGCGTCACGGGATCTGACCGCGTGCCGTTCGTGCATGGGCAGGTCAGCAACGACGTGCGCGGACTGCCAACGCCGGGCATGTGCCGCAGCGCGATCCTCAACGCCAAAGGGCAGGTGGAGTACGACATTCGCATCTACCGCCGCGAGGCTGACCTCTACATTCACGCCCACGCGGGTCTGGGCGCAGCGCTGCTCGAGCGGCTGCAACGCTACGTGGTCTTCGATGATGTAAAGCTCAGCGACATCACCGACAAGATCAGCGTCTATCACGTGTCTCATGACATCGCCGCCGGCCTTGGGTTTACGGATGCTGTGCAACTGCTGCCCAGTGACTTTGGCACATTGCTGATCGCAAGTGTGGCTCGAGGATTCGCGGGTGGTGCGGACATCCACGTGCTGCGCGACCACGCGCCCGCGCTCGAGGAGCATTTCAAAGCTCGCGGGGCGCTGCTCAGCCCCATCGACCTCGAGCTGGCACGCCTGCGGGCAGCACTGCCGGACGCCTATCTGGATGGGTTCTTGGAGCGTTTGCCGCAAGAGTGTGGTTTGGAAGGCGCGGTCAGTTACAAGAAGGGTTGCTACATCGGGCAGGAGATCATGGCGCGGCTCGAGGCTCGAGGCAACACGCGCTACGCGCTCCAACGCGTGATGTTGTCGGCGCTCGCGCCTGTCGGCGGTGCGGTCACGCAAAGCGGTAAGAACGTCGGGCAACTCGGCGCGAATTTGCAAGATAGCGATGGGGTCATCGGCCTAGCCGTGCTGCGCCGCGACCTCAACGAGCTTGACGCAGTGCTCGAGGTAGACGGGGCGCGTTTACGGGTGCTCGAGACAATGCCAAAAGGCGAGGCTTGCGTCGAACCCATGTTCGCAGGGCGAAACGCCCCTACGGTTGATTGACATTGAGTCTCACGTGGTTTTGATGCGACCAGCGCCAGACTGCCGCGCCCCGCGCCTCGAGTCTAAGTTCGATAAATGCTGCGCCAACTCGCCGAGGCTTTTCAGGTTGTCAATCGGCAGAAAATCATCCACGAACGGCAGCGCCGCCAGCAAGCCTCGAGTCTGCGCTTGAAAGCCCGCCGTGCCGATCAGCGGGTTGAGCCAGATCAGGCGGTGCGAGGTTTTCTGCAAGCGCTCCACGGCGCGGGCTAGCACATTTGGTTCGCCCTGATCCCAACCGTCCGAGATCAGCAGCACGACCGCGCCGCGCCCCAAGACGCGCTTGGCTGCGCCGCGATTGAAACCGTTCAGGCTGCCACCAATCCGCGTGCCACCCGACCAGTCGTTGACGGTTGCCCCGACCTCGCGCAAGGCGTCGTCCACGCTGCGGCGCTCCAAGGCTTTGGTGATCCGCGTCAAGCGCGTGCCAAAGGCAAAGCTCTCGACGCGGTGCTTGACTCTGCCTTGCGTCAGCGCGTGGACGAAGTGCAGCAGCAACCGCGCAAAGCGCTCCATGCTGCCCGAGACATCGCACAGCACGACAATATCTCGTGGTTTGCTCGCAAAAGATTTGCGCTTCAAACGCACGAACTCGCCCTGCAAACGCAGCGCTGCCCTGACCGTACCGCGCATGTCAAGACGCTCACCGCGCCGACCAGCCGCCTCGAGCCGCCGCGTGCGCCGGGGACGAATGCGCCACTCGAAGCGCTCAATCGCCCGCTTGGCCTGCTCGAGTTCGCCCGCGTCCATGCGGTCGAAGCGCTTGGTTTTCAGCACCTCGTCCACGGAAAAGGTCAGCGCCCGATCCACGACGGTTTGCGGACTCGCGTTCGGGTCTCTATTTTTCGGTGCGCCCGTGTCGCGCACCTCGCCGGGGCGCTGACTCGGTTTCTTCGGCGGTGGCAGGCGCAGATTACCCAGCAACTCGTCCGGCACGCCGCCCAAGCCCAGATCACGCCAGAATTTGGTGAACGCTGCTTCAAACCGCGCCAAGTCCTCGCGCTTAGAAATCAGCGTCAGCCGCGCCGCATCGCAAAACTCACGCGGCTCGAGCAGATTGACGGCGCTCAGACTCTCGGCAAACACGGCCGTCTGCGCGGGCGAGACGGTCACGCCCGCCTCGCGCAGCGCTCGAGTGAAATGCACCGCGTGACCCAGCAAGTGCTGGCTCGAGCGGGTTAAGCGTTCCGACCAATCCATGCGAGATTCTACGCGCTGGTAGACGAGAAACGCAGATGCTCGAGGCTCGGATTGATCGCGTCCCGAACTCAACTTTTAAGAAGCTCGAGACCCATCACGTTTTTGGCGTGGGGGTGCGCGATTGCGGTAGGGTCGAGGCATGCACCCAACGAATTTTCTCGCTCTAGCCATGCCCAAATGCTGTTCGGAAAACCTCGAGCCTCACACGGGTTGCATTTGCGCCAGTAAATCTCGTGCCGCAGCCCGCGCCCGCACGATGTCGTCCTGATATTTTAAGAGCGTCCCATACGTATCCTCGAGCGCGGCTGGTTCTAAACTCGTGACTTCCAAAGCCATCAGCGACGCGGCCCAATCGAGCGTCTCGGCGATGCCGGGGGCTTTGTAGAGTTCCATGTCGCGCAGGCGCTGCACGAAGCTGACGATTTGCTGCGCTAATTTTGCGGGGACATCGGGGACTTTTTGCTGGACGATCCGCAATTCCTTTTGATAATCCGGGTAATCGATCCAGTGGTACAGGCAGCGGCGTTTCAGTGCGTCGTGAATCTCGCGGGTGCGGTTGCTGGTGATGACGACGACCGGCGGTTGCGCTGCGCTAATTGTGCCGATCTCCGGCACGGTGATTTGCCACTCGGACAGGAACTCGAGCAGGTATGCCTCGAATTCCTCGTCGGCGCGATCCAGCTCGTCGATCAGCAGCACCGGCGCGGTGTCGCCCTCGAGCGCTTGGAGCAGTGGGCGTTTGACCAGAAAATCCGCCCCGAAAACCTCGCGGCGCACGGTGGTTGCGCTGCGCTCACCGCTGGCTTCGAGTAACCTGATCTCGAGCATCTGGCGGGCGTAATCCCACTCGTACACAGCGCTGCTGACATCTAAGCCCTCGTAGCATTGCAGGCGAATCAATCGCGTCCCCAGCATTTTTGACAGCACCTTGACGATCTCGGTTTTGCCAACGCCCGGCTCGCCCTCCAAAAACAGCGGCCGCTCGAGTTTCAACGCCAAAAAAACGGCCGTGGCGAGGCTTTGTTCAGCGACGTACCCGTGAGCCTCGAGCGCGGTGAGCGTGGCTTCTATGGATTGTGGGCGCATGGCGCAGTCTAGCGTGATGGCGGTGTTTCATTTGAATTTCAGATCGCAGGGTTGTACTGCTCCCACGCAGGCTCGAGTCACCCCCCTCCCGGCTCGAGCCTGCCAACCAATGAAGAGCGGCCCAGATGGGCCGCTCTGCTGCTTGAGGTCGAAAATAGCTTAACTGTTGTGAACGACAGCCTTGACCATGCTCTTATCGGTCGCGCCGAAGCCACCACCAGCGGTCGCGGCGATCAGCGTCACACCGACCGCGGCGAGCCACAACCAAATCGCGCTGGCGGCAGCGGCGGCGGTTTGCTTTGCAGCGGTTGCGGCCGTGTCGGCAATCGCGGTCGCGGTCTGCTGCGCCTGCTGACGAAGTTCGGTCACGCGCTTGGACACGACGGTCACGACCTCATCGGCTTGGGCTTTGCTTAAACCACGGCGTTGCAAGCGGCTCGAGAATTGATCGCCTTGCAGCGCTGCGCCGATCGCGTCAGCTTGCTTGGTGACGATGCCGCCGATGTTGGAGACATCGCTCAGGTTGCCGCCGATGTTGCGCGAGGCGTTGTTGATGATGCTCTCGATCGTCGCAGCGGCCGCGCTCACTTGCGTCTGGTTCAGTTCTGGCGAGGCATCGGCGATGATCTGCGAAATCTCGTTGCGGTTCAAACCGTTTTGCAGCGCTTGCAACTCGTCTCCCAATCCAACGCGGTTGGCTAAACCCTCGAGACCACCGGCATTGTTGGTGGCTGCGCCCGTCGCGGCCAGTCCGCCAGCGGTTGCGGTGACGGCCGTTCCGACAGCGCTGCTGGCGGCGTTACCGACGTTCGTGGCGAGGCTGCTCAGGCCGCTGAAGGTCGCCAGTGTCAGCACCGCGCACATGGCGATGCCGGTCATCACGCCGTTGAAGCGCCCACGCGCCATGTTGAGATCGGTGCTGGCCCGCGCTGCGACCAGACCAGCCAGAAACGATGCACCTGCCAGTGACAGCACCAGCCAGATTCCGGCTGTGATGCCGATGCCCTGCAAACCGCGAATATCAGACAGGTTGGCGGCCGCGCCGAATCCGATGGCCACGCCCAACGCGCCCAGCGCGATGTACGTCACCAAGCCCGTCAGCGTCCCCGCCAGAATGCCACCCCAATGCAAGCGGTGCAGTGAATCGGTGAAGGCTACACCGTTCAGCGTGCGTCCCTCGAGCGATAGGTCGCGCCCAGTGTTCATATTGTTGGTCATCGTAGCTCTCCTCGTGTCTTCGGGGGTTATCTCGAGCAGCTTGGCCCGCCCCGTTACGTCGGTAGGATGCCGTCGCTAACTGATGCGGCTCTGAGCTGACACTGAGTAGACTGCTCACCGTGCGCCGCGTGAATTTGCTGTCCCTCCTAGCTTCGTAAACCTGCTGAGCTTCGTAAACTCGAGACGCGAAAACCGACCCTATGGCAGCGGTCGGTTTCGCGGTCGGTGCGGGATCAGCGTTTACTTGTGAGCAGCGGCGTGTTCGGTCGCGTGGTGCTTTATTGCTTCGCCCGCGTGGTGGGCCGCATGCAAGGTGTGGGCGTGAGCCATCACATCGTGATGGGCGGCAGTCGCGTGATCCCCGGCTTCGTGGTGAGTGGCAGCGTGTTTGTGGTGTTCAGCCGCTTGGCGGTGGTGCTCGGCTGCTTGTTTGTGGTGATCCGCTCCTACGTGTTGAGCCATAAGTATTCCTCCGAATATGGAAACTTTAAAGAGAAAAGCTGGTGTCACCGACCAAAAGAGCATAGGAGTGGGTGATGGAATCGGTATGAAGAAACATGTGCTTGGAAGCAAGGCAACCGCAAAATCAGGACTTGTGCAACCGCAGTAAGTAGTTTTCATTCAATACCGCTCTAAATTGCCTCGTTGGCACTCCTGCTCTCACAGACCGATCCGTTACTGAAGTGCTGGAATAGACCGGCGCTTCTACGTTGAGCATGACTCAGCGTGTCAACTTGATTTTGCGGTTGCCTTGGCTAGACCCTCGAGTCACCGCCACACTGCGCTCTCGAGCCGCTACAATGCAGCGCATGGCCCTCAGTCCACTGGCTGGAAAACCCGCCCCGTTTGAGTTACTGGAAAACATTCCGCGCTTGATTGCGGATTACTACGCGCTCCAGCCGGATGTCAGTAACCCAGCGCAGCTCGTGGCGTTCGGCACGAGCGGGCATCGCGGGTCGTCCAGCAGCGAATCGTTCAACGACGCGCACATCGCCGCGATCTCGCAGGCCACAGCCGAGTACCGCGCCAGCGTCGGCACGTCAGGGCCGCTCTATATCGGCATGGACACGCACGCGCTGTCGGAACCCGCCTTCATGACCGCCGTGGAGGTTTTGGTCGCCAACGGCGTGCAGGTGCGCTTCGACGCGGGACGAGGTTACACGCCGACGCCGCTCATCAGCTTTGCCATCTTGGAGCACAACCGCATCCAAGGCGTCGCTCGAGCGGACGGCATCGTCATCACGCCGTCGCACAACCCGCCGAGCGACGGTGGTTTCAAGTACAACCCGCCAAACGGCGGGCCAGCCGACACCGATGTCACCAAGTGGATTGAAAACCGTGCCAACGCGCTGCTGACCGACTCGAGCGCGATCAAACGCATGCGCTTTCCAGCGGCGATGGCGGTAGCCGAGGGTTGGGATTTCATCACGCCTTACGTGCAAGCGCTGGATACCGTGATCGACATGGCCAGCATCGCCGCCTCGAGCGTGCGGATCGGCGTTGACCCCTTGGGCGGCTCGAGCCTCCCCGTCTGGCAGGCGATTGCGCGGCATTGGAAGCTGAATTTACAGATCGTCAACACCCGCATTGATCCAGCGTTCGCGTTCATGCGCGTCGATAAAGACGGCAAGATTCGCATGGATTGCAGCTCACCAAGCGCGATGGCGGGGCTGATCGAGCTGGAAAGCCAGTTCGATGTCGCCATCGGCAACGATCCCGACGCCGACCGTCACGGCATCGTCACGCCGACGGGCTTGATGAACCCCAATCACTTCTTGGCGGTCTGCATCGATTACCTGTTTCAGCACCGCCCGCTGTGGAACCTGCAAGCGGGCGTCGGCAAGACCTTGGTGAGCAGCGCCATGATCGACCGTGTAGCGACGCGGCTCGAGCGGCGCTTGGAGGAAGTGCCAGTCGGCTTCAAATATTTCGTGGACGGCTTGCTGACGGGGCGGCTGAGTTTTGGCGGCGAGGAATCCGCTGGCGCGTCGTTTTTGCGGCTGGCGGGCGGCGCGTGGAGCACCGACAAGGACGGCATCATCATGGGCTTGCTGGCTGCCGAGATCACGGCTGTCACCAAGCAGACGCCCGACGTGCATTACCAGCGATTAGAGACGGAGTTCGGGCGCAGCTTCTACAAGCGCATCGACGCGCCCGCGACCGCCGCGCAGAAACGCATTCTCAGTCAGATGACGCCAGATTTGGTCACGGCCACCACCTTGGCAGGGGAGACGATCACCGCCAAACTGACTCGAGCACCCGCCAACGACGCGCCAATCGGCGGTTTGAAAGTCATGACCCAGAACGCGTGGTTCACCGCCCGCCCGAGCGGAACCGAGGACCTGTACAAAATTTACGCCGAGAGCTTCGTCAGCGACGCGCATTGCGACGCGGTGCTCGAGGAAGCGCAGAAGATTGTCACGAGCGCGTTTGGAAAGGTGTAGCAGCGGCTCGAGCAGATGAAGACAATCGGCTAAGCTCGAGCGACCTGTCACGGCTTTTGCACGGTGCGGTCGGCCTTGCCGTGGCAAGCCGCCACGGTTCTTTCTACCCAGTCGTTTTCAGCCTCGAGCGCCAACGCCCTCGGGATGACTCGAGGGCAGCGCGTGGTATCTTTGCGGCTACTGTGCGTGTGATCGTCGCTACCAGCAACACCGGCAAACTGCTCGAGTTCAGACAGGCGTTAGAGCCGCTGGGCTGGGAGCTGCTGGGCGTCGCGCCGTTTGGGGTGACGATGCCGATGGAAGACGGCATGACCTACGAGGAGAACTCGCTGATCAAAGCCGCTGGCATCTGCCACGCGACGCGCACGGCTGCGATTGCCGATGATTCCGGCTTGGAAGTTGAAGCCTTGAACGGTGCTCCGGGCATTTACAGCGCCCGCTTTGGATCGCTGCACTCGGATTTGGAGCGCAATTTGTACTTGCTGGATCTGCTGCGCGACGCGCCGCTGCCGCGCAAAGCCAAGTTCGTCAGCGTCGTAACCCTCGCGTTCCCAGATGGTCACGTCGAAAGCTATCGCGGCGAGGTCGAAGGCGAGTTGCTCGAGGGGCCACGCGGATCAGGCGGTTTCGGGTACGACGCGCTGTTTTTGATCCCCAGCCTCGACAAAACCTTCGCTGAACTGAGCACCGAAGAAAAACACAGCATCTCGCATCGTGGGCGGGCGCTCGAGCAGCTACTGCACGCTCACTCGAGCGGCGCGTTGAAAGCCAGTGCGAGCTGAACATCTGCGCTGGGAACGAACGTTTGCGGCTTGCGGTTGGCAAGGGTGATTTGCTAAAACCCAACTAGTGACCGATTTCGTTTTTGCGTGCGGTGTAAACTCCACGCGTCCCCTCGAGAGTCAGCCCATCAGCAGTGACCTCGAGTTATAAGGAGTTTCTAGTGATGCAAGACGTGCATATCTCCACCAAACCCGCCGTGATGGATGGTCTCAAAGGCGTGGTATTCACCGAGTCCAAGCTCTCGTTCATCGATGGCGAAAAGGGCATCCTCAAATACGTCGGCATTCCGATTCAGGAACTGGCCCAGAACAGCACTTACGAAGAGACTGCATTTTTATTACTGAACGCTCGGCTGCCGACCAGTGCAGAGCTGGCGACGCTGGATTATGAACTCAAAAGCCGTCGTGCGATTCCCGCTGGTTTACTCGAGGTCATCAAACTCTTCCCAAAGGGGCTGCACCCGATGCACGGGCTGCGTACCGCTGTCTCCAGCTTAGCGATGTTCGATCCTCGCGCCGACGATGTGACTGAAGCGGGGAAGCTGGAGAAAGCCTACAACTTGATCGCGCAACTGCCGACGCTGATCGCGGCGATGTACCGCACGCAGCATGATCTAGAGGTGGTTGCGCCGCGCGGCGATTTGACGCACGCAGCGAACTTCTTGTTCATGCTCAACGCCACTGAACCCAGCCCGGAACAGACGCGGCTGTTTGACATCGCGTTGATCCTGCAAGCCGACCACGGCATGAACGCCAGCACTTTCACCGGCATCGCCACCGCCAGCACATTATCGGATTTATACAGCGCGATCACCAGCGCGATTGGCAGCCTTAAAGGTCCTCTGCACGGCGGTGCGAACGAAGCGGTGATGGACATGCTTGCTGAGATCGGCAGCCCGGAAAACGCTGAAAGCTACATCAACGGCAAATTAGAGCGCAAAGAGAAAATCATGGGCGTCGGACACGCGGTCTACAAGTTTTTTGACCCGCGCAGCCGCGTCCTGAAGGAATACGCAGCCATTGCAGCCGAAAAACACGGCAAATCGTTGGAGTACGCGACGCTCGAGCGCGTCGAGGAGGTCGTGATCGCACGATTGAGTAGCCGCGGCATCTACCCGAACGTGGATTTCTACAGCGGAGTGGTGCTCAGCGACCTCGGCGTGCCGAAGAGTTACTTCACACCGATCTTCGCGTTGTCGCGCATCGCGGGTTGGACGGCCAGCATCATCGAGTACACGCGACACAACTCCATCCTGCGCCCAACCGCCAATTACATTGGCCCCGACGACGCGCACTGGCTCCCGCTCGAGCAGCGCTGAGCTGGACTTGCAAGCTGCACATGCAGGTGTTACACTCCTCGAGCTTCTGCGTGGGGCTGTGGCGCAGCTGGGAGCGCGTCTGAATGGCATTCAGAAGGTCAGCGGTTCGATCCCGCTCAGCTCCACCAAAAAGATAGCGTGAGGGACGCGAAGTAAATGATCGCGTCCCTTGTCGTTGATGCACAGAATCCGTTGATGCTGCTACCGAACTCGACTCGAGGCGCTTGGCTTAGGGCAGGTCGGTACAGCAGCGGATCTCGTCACTGTTTGGAGGGTTTATTTGACGTTTTCTGTCGTATGCGTCTACTGGTGTCACGAGGGGTGGAAGCAGTCAAGTGGGATAATTCGAGCGTCCCCGCCTCGTGTTCGTCCTCGAAGGTGTGGCGGTAGACATCGGCGGTGAAGCTTGGGCGGCTGTGTCCGAGTTTCTCTGACACGATCTCGAGCGAAGCGCCGTTAAGCCAGCGCGAACCGCTTGAGTTACTCGTGTTCACCCGCGCCCCTCGCGGCGATCCTCGCCGATGATTTCGGTCACGTGCCCAGCGACGAGACTCGAGAGGATCGCGTCGGACGCCTGCTGATCCAAGCCCGCGGGCGTCAAGCGATCCGCGACCACGCTGGGTTTATAGTTCGCCGTTAGAATCGTGGTCTTGGCGTTCGACCAGCGCATCTCGGGGCAGCCGTAGAGGGTTTCATAAACGAACTCCGAAGCTTTGACTTTGCCGAGGTCATCGAGGATCAACACGCTAGGTGCAAGCAAATTCGGTTTGGGTAGATCGTGGGCGACGCACTCGCGCAACCTCGTGTACAGTGCCGCCACATTCCAAAACGCGACTGAGCCACGCTCGAGTGCTCGAAAGCCAAGGGTGCAGGCGAAATGCGTTTTGCCATTGCCGGGATTGCCCTACAAAAACAGCGTGCGCCCCAGCTTGAGCTGCGTGGCGACCTCGAGTGCAATGGTATTGCCATTGGTTCGCTCAGAAGTATCAAAGGTATACGTGCGGTAGCGTCTCGAGCTGGGGCGTTCGCGCTGCCTTCGCTCCCAGAGATGTTGAACGCCTCGCTCGTAACGGGTAGCTCGCTCGATGAGACAATCACAGGTGTGGTGCAAATCGAACGCGCCGCGCCACTCGCCCTCAAAAGCGGGTGCGCCACAGCAAGGGCAGAGCGGTAGCGAGTCGCTGATCTCGAGTGGGCGGCTCGGCGCTCGCGGCAGGGCGATGATGTTGCCGAGCAGCACTGTTTTCCCAGTGCGAGCGGTCATCGGTAACGCCCGTAACGGTCATCGGTTCTCGAGAGCGGCTGTGCGGATTGCGTGGGTGCGGTTCGAGGCGGGTAAAAGTTGGCCCAGCCGCCAGCGATAGCTCGAGCGACGATCTCAGCCTGCGCTTCACCAACACTGTAAAGTTCGCGCAATCGCTTCAACCGTTCCTCGAGCCGCCCAGCGGTCGCGCTGATCCCGCGCTCATCGAGGTCGTTCAGCCAGCGCAACCACGGCTCTGGCTCGAGCCAAGCGGGGGCGGGGTTCGCTGTCAGCCACGTTGCCCAAGCTCGAATCGCGGTTGGCTTATGGGGATGCTGGACTCGAGTCCGAAATAGGTGCGGGCTGCGTGTTGAGAGCTTCGCAGTCTTCACCGTGGAGGACAAGCTTGACCGCCGGGTTCCACTCGAGATTGAAGCTTGGGACTGCTACGCGTGGCTCGAGGGGACGCTGGATCTCGGGGCGGTGGCGAATATGCCTGCTGCACATGCCGACTGATCTTAAAAGAGGAGTGTTCGATCGGAAAATAAGTGGCTCCAATACATGTTGGCGCTGCCGAAAACGCAAATCTTGATTCTCGGGTAATCTAAAGCATGTCACTGGAGTCATACTTCGAGATGACGCCGCCTGAAGCGCTCGAATGCTATTTTTTTGGCTCGGCTCGACTGGTTTTAAATGACCGAGAATTGAAGTTGTCGTTCAAAAAAGTGCTTGCCCTGATGGCCTATTTGGCGCTCGAAGGTTCGACCTCCAGAAGTAAATTGGTGGATTTACTCTGGAGCGATCTGAATGAGGATTCGGCACGGCGGAATTTGCGGCGTGAATTGCACCGCATGAAAACCAAAACCCCGCAACTCGGGGGGCGTTGCGAATCGGCGGGGGATGACCTGCGGTTGCGTGAGCCGTTCTCGAGCGACGCTCAAACGTTTCTAGATGCGGTCGCTCGAGATGATCCGGAGACGGCGCTCGGACTTTACAAGGGCGTCTTGCTGGAGGGTTTAGAGCTTGCAGGCGCGAGCGGCTTTCACGAGTGGTTGGAAGTCAAACGCGAGTTTTTTGAGCGGCAGCACAAAAAGGCCATGCTCGACTTGGCCGAACGCCTCGAGACTCGCGGGGAATGGCGGCGAGCGCTCGAATTGCATCTCAAACTGCTCGAGCAAGATGAACTGCAAGAGCGTCAGCACCGTGAAATCATGCGGCTGCATTACCTGCTGGGCGAACGCGAGGCGGCGCTCGAGCAGTTTGAACGGTTCAAGGTCATGTTGAACACCGAACTCCGGCTCGAGCCGCTGCCAGAAACGTTGGAACTGGCAAGGCAGATTCGGGCGGCGCAAACCCTGATGCCTCGCGCTCAAACCCGAGTTTCGAGTCAGGCGTTACTGCTGCCGCGCACCGCGCCACTCGTCGGCAGGGCTGAGGTGTGGGCGCGAATGGAAGCCGCTTGGACTGCGGGGCAAATCATTTTTGTTTCTGGCGAACCCGGTGTGGGCAAAACGCGGTTGCTCCTCGAGTTTGCCAGCAGCAAGGGCAGTTTTTTTCAGAGCGCCGGACGACCCGGTGACAGCCTCGCGCCGTATTCGACCGCGACTCGCAGCATCACGGATATGCTCGAGCAAGGGTTAAAAACTGAAATTCCAACTTGGGTACGGCGTGAACTTTCAAAACTCGTGCCAGAGTTAACCAGCGAGCTACCGCCAGCCACGGGTTCGCCAGAGGAACGACTGCGGTTCTTTCAGGCGTTTGCCGAACTTCTGACGCTCGAGGTTTCGACTCTGGTCAGTGATGACCTGCAATTTTTTGATGCCGCCAGCCTCGAGCTGGGTTTTCACGCGTTGCAACGTTTCTCTGGTAGTGGCCGGCACGTGATGCTTGGATTCCGACGCGGAGAATTGCAGGTTGAAACTGAACGTCTAATCGAACAGTTCATCGCCAGCGGTCAGGCTGTGCTGATCGAACTCGAGGCGCTGGCGGAAACCGATGTACTCGAGTTGGTGCGCGGACTTTCCGGCGCGGACGGTGCAACACTTTTTTCCAAACGCCTGCACCGTGCCACGGGCGGCAACCCGTTCTTCGCGCTCGAGACCATCAGAAATTTGTTCGACACTGAACTCTTGACGCTGGACTCGAGCGGCGCTTGGATCACGCCGTTTGACCGTGACACCAGCGATTACGCCGAACTGCCCATCCCGCCCAGCGTCCGCGAGGCCGTGCTGCGTCGCGTGAGGGGGCTGGGAGCGCCATCGCAACGACTTTTGGAGGTGGCAAGCCTGACCAGCGACGGATTTAGCCTCGAGACACTTCAGGGCGCGACAGCCCTGAGCGAATGGGAAGGGCTGGAAGGCTTGGAAACCGCGATTCGAGCCAGAATTCTCGAGCCATTCTCTGAGGGGTACAAATTCGCGCACGACCTGATGCGATCATCCATCGCCGAAAATTTGTCGCTTGAGCGCCAGAAATTGCTGCACAAAAAATTGGCGGCGAGCCTCGAGAAAACTTTTGGCGCACCCGCCCGGATTGCGGATCACCTCGAGAAAGCTAACTTGAAGCTTGAGGCTGTGCCGTGGCGGGTGAAGGCGGCACAGGCGGCAGAAAAAGTGTATGCCAACCCTGAGGCACTCGAGCAGTATCAATTGGCGCTCAAAGATGGCGCGGGCGATCTGGAAGCCTTCAACATACGCAAATCCAAAATTCAATTGCTGGCAGTGCTAAGCGACCTTGGGCAATGGCAAACCGAACTTGAACACCTGATACCACTTGTCGCACGACTGGACAATCCAAGCCTCGAGATTGAATTGCGAATCATGCAAATCAGGTTGCTGCGCCAAACAGCGCCAGAAGACCATGCGCTATCGCCACTCGAGCAACTGCGATCACGCGTTGACTTGACAAGCGCCCAACGTTGCGAAGTGGATTCCTTAATCGGTGCGGTGTTGTTCAAACTCGGTCAAACCCAAGAAGCCGAAACGTATTTGAAATCCGCCCTGTCGTTGCTCGAGTTAAAACCCTCAAAACAACTTGGCTTCATTTACTCGATGCTTGGGCAATCTGCCCGAGAGCAAGGCAACTACATTGACGCCATGCGATACCACCTTCAAGCCAAATCAATCGCTGAATTTTTGGACGACCAGATTGGACAGATCACCCAAACCATCAATTTCAGTTACGCCCAAGCCAGCAGTGGCGATGTCAACAGTGCACTTCTCGGGTTTGAACAAGCCCTGACCCAAAGCCGAGCGGTCGGCAGCATCCGCCATGAAATCTCGAGCTTGTTGAACCTCGGACATTACTTGACCATCACTTCCAACCTCGAGAAAGCCAAAGATGTACTCGAGCAAGCGTTGGTGTTAAGCCGCCAAAGTCAGCATCACACCACCGAAAGCACAGTCCTGGGCAACCTTGCGGAATTGCACCGATTGCGGGGTGAGCTTGGCGCAGCCACCACGTTCTTGCAAGAAGCCCAAGGCATTGCAGACAAAATGAAAAACGGGCGAAGTTTTGCCCAAACGAGCATTGATCTTGCCGATGTCTTGATTCAACTGGGCGACTTTGATGCCGCCAAAATCAACCTCGAAGCTGCCCGTCAACTGATTGAAGCTGGTCAAATGGCACGACTGCAAGACCGTCTCGAGCCTTTGCTGGCGCTTGTGGACTTGAAAGCCAAAGAGCCGAAGCGTGCTTTTGATAGGCTGCATCGTCTCGAAGTCGAACAACCCAACAGCAAAGACGATGCCAATGTTGCTTGGCTCAAAGGCATGGCGTTGCTGGCATTGGGTCAAAGGCAATTGGCACTCGAGACAATCCAAACCCACCTTCAAGAGTCAGATCCCGAACTCAGGTCACGCCTTATTGCCTTGCGGCTCGAGGCAACGACACGGCTAGGCGCAGACATCCAAACCTTAACGCAAGAAGCCGCAAAGTTACTCGAGTCAGGTCGTGTACCGCCGCTTGAAGCCCTCGAGCTTCGAGTCGCGCTTTCCCAAGCCCTCGAAACAAATGGCAACCTCGAGCAAGCCCAAGAAGTCCGCCAAACCGCCAGAACATCACTGCTCGAGATGGCAGCAAGCCTTGAAGATCACCCCGAACTACAAAAGTTATTCCTCGAGAAAAACCGCGACCTGCTCACAATTTAATCCAAGCAACGCTCGAGCAACGCCGTGTTTCCTACCCTTCGCGTCGGAGGTAGTGACGTGAAACGATTTCTCAGCATGCTGATCCCCATAAGTCTGATCGCCCTGTCAATCAATCTGGTAGCGTGCCAATCCGAACTAGGCAACATAGACCCGATTCTGAAACCAGAAAATGCCTTCGGGGGTTCGGTCCCGGACGACGCAAAAACGGTCGCGCCCGAGGAATTCAAACGCCAAGCGAGTCTCGAGGGATTCGTCTTGGACACATTAAAACTTCGGATTGAACGCAAGGCGAAATCTGATGCTCAATTTCAGATTGATACCGCTGAAGTCAAACGCCTTGCGGCGCAATCGCCCGCGTACAACAAAGCCTTGCTCGAGCCTGACCTCAATGACCCGAGCATCGAGCAGTTGCCCGATGGGAATTACCGGCTCACCATTCAAGGCAAGAGCGGACCGTTTCAGGTGGTCACCGATGGTAAACCCAGCTTGTACCGCGACATGCTCGAGTCCAGAAAGCGCGACTTGGATCCGACCAATCAGCGTGAAGTCTACGGTGCCAGTTTCGCGGCGTTGCCGGACGCGTTGAGCATTGGTCTGCCAACGCCGAACAGCTTGGCAAACGCCAGTGTCGACACGATCCTCGATGCGCGTCGCCTGTTGGGTCAGCATCTGGCGGCGAACCCGAGTGTCCTCACTGATGCACTTGCGGTGAGGTCAGAATTGCGCGAGCAACGTGTCGCTTCGGACGCAAAACCGCAACATTACCCAGCCACGCCAGCGCTTGAGGAAGGAGCAGGGAAGGGACTGGATCATGATTCGTGCAACAGTACAGATTTTAGCCCGAATGGTTTGTACAAAAATTTTTGGTGGAAGCAAAAGTTCTACGCTACCAGCGTCAAAGTACAGGGTAGACGCGGCACGTGCAGCGGATTCGCTTTGACTGGTGCGCTCGAGAGCCGAATCGCCATCGAACAGGGGCGCTGGGTGAACCTCTCTGAACAGTTTTTGTGGGGCAAGATCGCTTCGCAATGGGATCCACGGTACTACGGTGACGGTTCAATCTTGCCCAACCGAGCCGAGGATTTTCATGAGCAAAGTTACGCTTTGCCACTCGAGCAAACCTGGAATTACAACCCGTCCTGGCAGCGCGTGGACAACACCAACCTCGAGTTTTATGCCAAATCCTGTAACGGATACGCCGAGTTCTGCTCAGATGCCTCACATCAACTCGAAGAAATTTGCACTTTCGTAACTGGGTTCAGTGTTTGCGGTTTCACGATGCCGACCCCGAGCGGCGAGCGTTTTAAAGAATCAAAGCCCAACACGATCTTTGACTGGTACAACGATGCTTTTGGTTTGCCCGTAAACGAGATGCGTCAGTTTCTGAAGAAAGGACAGCCGATGGTTGCGGGTCTGTTGATGAAAATCGGCTTCAAATACCCAAACAGTCAGGGTTATGTGACCACACTTTCAGATGTCAATAACTGGGGGCGACACGCTGTTCAGGTGGTCGGCTTCGTCTCGAACGACGAGATTCAAGCAAACCCAAACCTCTCGAGCGATTACAAAACCTTGGCGGCAACCTCGGACGGCGGGTACTTTATCATCAAGAACTCGTGGGGGTACTGCTGGGGCGATGCCGGATTTGTCTACGTTCCGGTCAGTTGGGCCAAAGCCTACTTCACGCAGGTCACGGTCTTTGCGACCAAACCCAGCGCCGAATTCAACAGCACGCCCAATTCCGTGCCAAGCATTCAAATCACCGCGCCCAGCAACAACTCGAGCTTCCCCTTCGCGCAAGTCAACACCTACACGGCAAACGCGCTCGATTCGGACGGCCCAACACCGACGGTCAACTGGACTTCTGACGTGGACGGCGACCTTGGCACAGGACTGAGCATCAGCATAGGTTTTGCCACACCGGGCAAGCGGATTTTTACGGCAACCGCCACCGACGACAAGGGCGCAACTGCCAGTGCCAGCGTTTCGGTCACGGGCATCAATCTTGCGCCCAAAGTTTTTATTGATTCGCCCGTCCCGAGCGACCCAACCCCGCTCTGGTCAAACAGCACCAGCGTGCATTTCAAAGGCAGTTCGATTGACGGCGACGGTATTTTTGGTTCGTTGCCTTGCAGCAGTCTGTATTGGAAGAGCAACAACCCGAGTGACGCTGCCATGCCCAGTAGCGGTTGCGAGTTTGATTATGTCTTCACCACGGATCAAATACGCACCATTAGCCTGACTGGGATTGATGCTTACGGTCTGAAGGCAACCACCACCATTTCCCTGACCATCGTGCCAAAACCCGCCAGTGGACCACCCACGGTCAAGATCATTGGTCCTACGGACGGCTCACAGCATCCAAGCTCGAGCGCCCTTATTTACTTGTTTTACACGATTGATGACCCGGGTGGCACGTCAGCAAGTCAGTACGTTCTCGAGTGGAAAATATTTTTTCCCAACGGGACATCGCAAGTGATTCAACCCAAAACCTGCAAGCTCTTGCAGAGATCAGTGCCCTGCATTGTCCCGTCCGATTACGGTTTCGGTGACGCTCCAGCCAGAACCTTGAAAC
>JANYHH010000023.1 GCA_025359505.1 Deinococcales bacterium | reverse complement strand
CTCGAGGGAACTCGACTGTCGTCGAGGTCAGGTGTTTCATCTTCTCACTCGGACTGTCAAGGATCGCGCTTGGGAGGGAGTAGCGAACTACGTCCTCTCGAGCGGCAAAGAGAATATCAGGTGGGAAGGGGGATGTCAAGCGCACATATAAGGCTCGAGAAATACTGTCGGAGACGATGAAAACAAGGGTTTCTCAAGCTATGACGGGCGTTTGAACTCGAGCATAAAAGAACCCGCCTCGAGAATCGAGGCGGGTTGGAAAACTCAATGCGTCAGTTTGCTGGGCATTGAGCGTTGTTATTGCCAAGCACACGCACCAAATTTCCAGAGGTGACGGTGCTCGAGCCAGCGCTATTGGTAAAGGTGACTTGGGCGCGAAAAGCACCTATCCCAAGTGCGCTTCCAGTTTGCTGCGGAATTTCCGTTGGCTTTGGAGTAACGATAACTGCCAGTGGCTTCACCGTTCCAGCTTCGGAAGGCTTGATGTCATTCGTGGTGATCGCCAAACGGCGGATGATCGAACCGGACAAGTCATTGTCAGCAGTAAATGTAAACGGCCCGTAACTCAACGTCGCATCACCGGGTTTGTTGTTCAACTCTCCGACGAGCGTGATGGTGTAGGAGGAGTAACTACCTGAGTAAGTAGCGCTGACGTACACATCCTCGTTGCGGTTACCACAGATGTAATACTCACTGCCATTGCTTTGGCTGTTTACAAAGCGAGACGCGACGCTCGCGCCCGTGGCGTTCGGCTTTACAGTGCCGCCGCCTTCAACCGTAATGATGCAACCCGAGAGTGCGCCAGCCAATGCCGCCAAAGCCAAGATTTTTTTCATGCCTTCACTGTACCTGAGGCAGACTGTGCCGGGCGTGAGCTTGCATTAAATTTGTTCTTCATCGTCTCGAGAGATGTGCTTAAGGTTGGGAAATGAAAAACCCGCCACTCGAGGTGACGGGTTAATGGAAGTGGCTGTTTAAAGCGCGGCTGGGCAGTTGTCGTAAACGGGAATGTCGTTAACGAGGAAATTGCTCGAGGCAGAGGAGCCGCTGCTGTCCGTGATTTTCAAGTTTAAGTTCAGTGCACCTTTATAAGTTGCTGGAGTCTGATTTGGTGGGTTGACTGGTGTGACAATAACGGCTTGTGTGCGGACTGGTTGACTGTAAGGCACTTGGTTAGCTGGGAAAGTGAACGTCACTTTCACTCGCTGATTATCAACTGTGACGCCCAGCGCAGGTGTTGGGGAAACATTCAGAACTTTTGAAGGAAACTCTTGCTTCGTTTCCTGACCTGTCAAGACCACTTGGAAGCTCGAGAAGTCTGACCGCTTGCCAACAAAATTGAATTCCAAACGAACTTCGGTTTCTTTGTTGAAACAAATCACAGGCTTGTCGCTGCTCGAGTTTCGCAAAACGTAGTTTGATCCAAAGCTGATGTCATCGCTAAACACACTTATCAAGCCCGTGCTGACGCAACCGCTGAGCATCGCCGCTAATCCCAGTCCGATCAGAAGTTTCTTCATGACGCAATTTTACTCGAGTCTTTTCATAACGCGGGTGAATCGCGGTTAAAGGCTGTCTTGAACGATGCAGGTGCGCCTCGAGATGTTGAGGCTGGCAGCGGCTCGAGGCGATGCTTTCTAACCGCTGCGAACTCGAGCGTACTTGCGTGCGTCCTAGTACAGGTGAAAAGTTAAGGATTGGCGGGCACGGGTACTGGTGGGTAGCAATCTTTTACATCAATATTTGTCAATGGTGCGAGCATAATTTTCGCCGCTGCATTTCCAATGGCTTCAACCTGCACGTCCATTGGATAGCTCGTGACTGGTTGCGGTTTGGGAACTCCCATTGTCGTCACTGGGCTGGCTGCAATCTTCTCAAGGTCTACGTACAGCTTGGCGTCGCCTGCGGTCAGCGTATCAATGCGTAAACCGATTGGCGGATTTGCGAGATCGGTGATCGAAGCTTTCTGGGTGGGAGCGTCCTTTGACGAGAACGTTAAATTTACACCGCGCAAAGTTCCAGCGTAAGTGAAGGCGAGATTCAACTCTTTCGCGTTGGTCGTGGTGTTGAACGTGCAAGCGGCTTTGGGTGCGCGTAAATTGAAAGCGCTGAAAATCTCTACGTTGCCTGTGACCACGCACGAGCTGAGACCGAGCGCTGTACCTGCCAGTAAAATCCATGACTTCTTCATCCCTCGAGCTTACGCAACTCCCTGAGTGTTTCCAATATCGCCGCTCATGAGCCGCGCACTGGAATCCCTCAAGGCTCGAGTTTCGCATCGTCATCAGGCGATGCGCCCGCAGTGCTGCGAACTCGAGGGCAGCCCGTACATCGTCTGGCTCGAGCATTGGAAAATCCTCTAGAATTTCAGTCTCTGTCATGCCACCTGCAAGGTACTCGAGGATGTTGTAGACGGTGATGCGCGTCCCAGCGATGCAGGGTTTGCCGCTGCGGGCATCAGGCTTTACCGTGATGCGCTCGGGTAGATTCAGTAGCTCAGCTCAACACCAAAGTAGACAACCCTCGAGATCAGGCGTTACATTGATGGGCATGATTTGCGTGATACGCCCGCAACCGACACCGCTGCGCCTCACTCCGGCGGCGGGTGAGGTCGCGTAAAAAGGGTCTCGAGCGTTTTGCTCGAGGGGACACCCGAGCCGCTTGGCTCGGTTTTTTGTTTTTACTGCTCGAGTAACGATCCCAGTTTTAATTCGGAGATAAACGATGAAACGATCTCAGTTGTACGCGCCAACCCTGCGCGAATCGCCCAGCGAAGCCGAAACCACGTCTCACGCGCTGCTTTTGCGGGCTGGGTACGTGCGTCAACTCTCGAGCGGCGTGTACTCGATGCTGCCGCTAGGGTTGCGCCTGAAACGCCGCGTGGAGCGCATCATCCGTGAGGAGATGAACGCGATTGGCGCTCAGGAATTTGATCTGCCCAGTTTGCAGCCCGCCGAGTTGTGGAAGGCTTCCGGGCGTTGGAACGCGATTGGCGTGGAGATGCTGCGCCTGCGTGATCGCAGCGGGCGCGAGATGTGCTTGGGCATGACGCACGAGGAAATTTTCACGTCGCTCGCCCGCGAATTGCGCTCGTACCGCGAGCTGCCGACCGTTTGGTATCAGATCGCCCGCAAGTTCCGCGACGAGCCGCGCCCGCGTGGGGGCTTGATTCGGCTGCGCGAGTTCACGATGAAGGACAGTTACAGCTTTGCGCTGGATGACGCGACATTGCACGAGCAGTTCAAAGCCCACGAAGCCGCGTACCGCCGCATTTTCACGCGCTGCGGTTTAACATTCGTCGTCGCGGACGCCAGCAACGGCAGCATGGGCGGGGCTGGCTCGAGCGAGTTCGTGGCGCTGAGCGACGCGGGCGAGGATTTTGTGGTCGTCGCGCCGAGTGGCGCAGCGGCGAATCTCGAGGTTGCGGTTAGTGCGCTCGAGCCTGTGGTGGACGATGCGGTCAGCCTCGAGCCAGTCGAGTTTGAAACGCCGAATGTCCACACGATTGCCGACCTCGAGCGATTTCAGTGTGATTTGTTCCCGAATGGCGTGCCTGCCACGCGGCAGATGAAGACGTTGGTGATGATCGCGCAGGGTGAAGCGGTCGTGGTGCTGCTGCGTGGCGATCACCAACTCAACTTGGTGAAACTCGCGGGCGTGTTGGGTACGGACGACATCAGGCCCGCTGGCGCGGAGGAAACGTTAGAAGTAATGGGCGCGAATTTCGGCAGCCTCGGGCCGCTTGGAATCAAAGCGCGAATCATCGCGGACAACGCGCTCGAGGGGCGGCGCGGACTGGTCAGTGGCGCGAATAAGGACGGCTTCCACGCCGCACGTCTCGAGCCGAGCAGAGATTTCCTTGCGCGATTCGCGGATGTCCGCGAGGTCTGCGCGGGGGACTTGGCGCTTGACGGCAGCGGACGGCTCGAGATTAAACGCGGTCTCGAGCTAGGACATATCTTCAAGCTCGGCACGCGCTACGCGGCGGCGCTCGGCGCGGCCGTGCAAGGCATAGACGGCAAGCGCACGCCGCTGGTGATGGGCAGTTACGGCATTGGCGTGGAGCGCTTGATGGCGGCGATCTGCGAGACGCACTCGGACGAAGCGGGTTTGAAGCTGCCTTCGAGCGTCGCGCCGTTCGATGCCGTGATCCTCGAGTTGGGTGACACGGGCGGCGCGGCCCAGCGCGTGCATGACGAGCTGAGCGCGGCGGGTCTCGAGGTGCTGCTGGACGACCGCAGCGACGTGCGAGCTGGTGAGAAATTCGCGGAGTTTGAATTGATCGGCGTGCCAACCGCCGTTGTGATCGGCAAGCGCGGTCTTGAAGCGGGCACGGTCGAAATCCGGCGGCGCTTGATCGGAGAAAAGCTCGAGGTGCGGCTCGAGCAGCTTACAGCAGTGTTGCTCGAGCGGTGAATCGTGCTCCCGTGCAGACGGGGTAAAGGAAAAACGGCTTGCTTCGAGATACGAAAATCTCTCGTGCCCCAAAACGTTTTTTCTCGCCGTCCAGACTCGAGGTGGCGCTGTCGGGTTTGACGCCGCTGGAGTTGGCAAGGCATACTGTGCCGAATGAAGAAGATTCTCACATTTGCGCTCATCGCTGGGGTATTCGCTGCCGTCACTGGTTCAGTCTCCAGCACCGTCCTCGGTACAGTTCAGTTTGAACCCGTCGTCTGGGGCAACGTTGGTCTGCGCGTGGATAACGTCAGCAAGGACTCAGCGGTGTTCCGCATCGTCGAGGGCGGCACGACCAAACGCGCTATTCAAGGCACAGACTTTGAAGCCTACCTCGTCGAGATGACCGGTAAGCCACCCCGCGAGTTGTGGTTGCGAGCCAAACAACCCGGTAATTACTGGGTCGATTACTTCTTCACGCTCGAGGGTGGTTTACGCAACATCGGCATGATCGACGGCAAGGGCGGTAGCGGCGTCACGCAGGTCGAGGATTTGGATGGCGACGGCAAGGCTGAGATCGCGATGTTCGGCACGCCGTTGTCGTTCATGGTTGGTTTGGACAATTCCAAATCCCCGTTCCTGACCAACGTGCTCGGCTGGGACGAGTTGCGATTGGCGGACGTGACCGCCCGCTTCCCAAAGCGCATTCGCACGACGATTCTGTTTCACTACTACGATTTCCTCAAATCTGTGGAGCAAAACGACGCCCCGAGCGAGAAAAGCGCTGCGTTGGGTTATTACGCCAACAGCTTGCAAATCGGCGAGGGCCGCATCGCCAAAGCGTGGCTGATGCGTAACGTTCCAGACGCGGAGCTGCGCCGCTGGTTGCTGGACAACGAATCTCGCATGGTCAACACCTTTTACAGCTACCCCGGTTGCCGCATTGCGATTTCGCAAACCCGCGAGCTGCCGATTGACTTGCCAAGCTGCGCCCGCTGAACGAGCATGTCAAAACCGCCAGTCACGCACTGGCGGTTTTTTCATAGCCCTAATCAGCTCGAGCTACACTGCCCAGTGGTGGCTCGGGTAGAATCAGCGCTGATGAAGTGGATTCGATTCGCAATTTTGCTGCTCCTGCTCTCCCTCAGCGCCGTCGCCCAGACCGCGACGCCTGCACTGCCGAGTGACTTAAGCGCCGATCAAGCCGCCGATGCCGTCGTGCGCCAATGGCTCGAGGCTAAATTCAAGCCCGCCACCCCGACGCCTAGTCCAAACACGAGCGATGCCAACGCCGAGATTGCGCGGCAGCTCGAGACTGTACTGGCGCAGCTCAGGTACGCGCCCGTGCCAAAGAACGCTCGGGTCAGCTTTGGGTTACGCAAGTTGGAAACGGCCAGCGCGACGAAGCGCAGCTACTCGTACCCGATCACCTCCGCTCAGACCGACGACGCGCAATTGACGGTCACATTGGAGAAAACGGCCTCTGGCTGGCAGGGCAGCGCCGTGACCTTCGGCGCTCAAGGCTCGAGCATCCCCGAGTTCGTCACCGCCCCTTGGGGCGGCTGGTTGTTCGCCGCGATCAGCTCGCTGCTGCTGTACGCCTGCATTGCCCCGACCTTCTGGCGCAGGTCGCTCGAGAACAGCGTCAAAACCGTTCGCGCCAACCCTCGGGTCTTCATCATCGCCAACGGGTTGCTGTACGGGATGTACATTTTCGGCACGCTCGGCGGGCTAGCGAACCCGGCGCTGGTCAAAACCCTCGGTGAGTTTTTCAGCGCCGTGCTGAGCAGCAGCGGCATCTCTGCACTGACCGAAAGCAGCGTCGCCAGCGCCGCGTTCGGCATTGCGCTCAACAACCTGCGGGCCGGAATCCTGTTCGCTTCGTTCATTCCCGGCAGTTTCTTCGCCGTACCCGCGTATCTGATTAACGGCATTCAATTCTGGTTTTACGGCATCGCGCTCGCGCCGGTCGGTGGGCAGCCGCTTGGCGCGTGGCTGCTGCACGTGCCGACGATCATCATTGAGCTGCAAGCCTACATCTTCGTGATCGCCTCGAGCGGCTTGATGCTGCTGCGGATCTTCAAACGCACGCCGTTCGCCATCGCGTGGCGCGAGTACGCCGCGTGCCTGCCGCTGGCGATCAGTCTGCTGCTGCTCGGTGCGTGGTACGAGGCTTTTGAGATCATCGTGCTGATTCCAGCCGTGCTGAAGTAAAAGTAATCGCTCTCGAGAGACGGCAGGGTTTGCAGTGGTAAACCTCTATGACAAATCTTGGTGAATCTCGAGCCAGCTTTGAAATGCGGCTCGAGTTCAGGTTGGTTGGATACGTAACGCACTCGTAGTCCGGCCGGACGCCCTCGCAATCGCGCAGCCACATGCCAGAAACATAGCGAGGCTCGAGGCGGCTGGCTCAAGCCAGCCCAGTTGCCTTAGAATCGGCGCACCGATGAAGCACATCCTCGCGCTCGATCAGGGAACCACGTCGTCACGGGCCATTGTCTTCAGCGCGGACGGTCGCGTGGTCAGCCGCTCAGGACGCGAAATCACGCAGCTTTACCCGCAACCGGGTTGGGTGGAGCACGACGCTGATGAAATTCTGTCCACGCAGCTTCAGACAGCAAGGGAAGCCTTGTCTGGCGTGATCGGCGAGGTCAGCGCCATCGGCATCACCAACCAGCGCGAAACCACTTTAATCTGGGATCGCAGCACGGGCAAGCCCGTTCACAACGCGATTGTCTGGCAGGACAGGCGCACGGCGGCGCACTGCGACGACCTCAAAGCGCGGGGTCTCGAGGCGGCTTGGCGAGCGAAGACCGGCTTGTTGATCGATCCGTATTTCAGCGCTACAAAACTGGCGTGGTTGCTCAATTCCGTTCCAGACCTCAAGGCTCGAGCGGCAGCCGGAGAGCTTTGCTTTGGCACGGTGGATTCGTGGCTGATCTGGAATCTGACGGGTGGCGCGGTTCACGCCACCGACATCACCAACGCCTCGCGCACGCTGCTGTTCAATATTTACACGCGGGAGTGGGATGAAGACATTTTGCAGACGCTCGGCATCCCCCCAGCCATCCTCCCCGAAGTCAAAGCCTCGAGCGCCCATTACGGCTTCGCCGCGTCGTTGGGTGGACTGCCGATCGCGGGCGTCGCGGGCGACCAGCACGCCGCGCTGTTCGGGCAGGCGTGCCTGCAAGCGGGTATGGCCAAAAACACTTACGGCACGGGCTGTTTCATGCTGCTCAACACGGGTAAAGAAGCCGTCTCGAGCGCGGCAGGCTTGCTGACCACCCCAGCGTGGAGTTTGCCTGAAAGGTCAGAACTTGGCTTCACCAAGATTCAGACCACACAGCTCGGGGAAACCGTGACCTACGCGCTCGAGGGCAGCGTTTTCATGGCGGGCGCGGTCGTGCAATGGCTGCGCGACGAAATGAAATTCTTCACCGACGCTAGAGAGGTCGAGGCAATGGCGGCCAGCGTGCCAGACAACGCGGGTGTGTACCTCGTGCCCGCCTTCGCGGGTCTGGGTGCACCGCACTGGGACGCGTATGCACGTGGCACAATCGTTGGACTGACCAGAGGCACGGGACGCGCCCACATCGCCCGGGCTGCGCTCGAGGCGATTGCGTATCAGGTGCGCGACGTGCTGGAGGCGATGCAACGCGACAGTGGCGTGACATTGGCGGCATTGCGCGTGGACGGCGGCGCGTCACTGAACGATTTACTGATGCAGTTCCAAGCCGATATTCTGGGCGTGCCCGTCGAGCGTCCCGTGATTACCGAGACGACCGCCCTCGGTGCGGCGTACCTCGCGGGCTTGCAGACGGGCGTGTTTGATCTGGAAACGATTGCCACGAGTTGGAAACTCGAGCGGCGCTTCGAGCCGCGCATGGATGCGAGTACGAGGGACAGATTGTACGCGGGGTGGCAACGCGCTACCGAGCGGGCCAAGGGCTGGCTCGAGGCGGAATGATGGGTGGGCTTCGCTCCCTCTCCCGCGTGCGGGAACAGGCTTGGGGCCTCGAGAGTCAAGGGCAACTCGCGTTGTGCCCTGCACACATGGGTGTGACGCTCGCCCCCCTCACCCGCCCCGTTTCGCCCTGCGAACATGGGTTCGACGGGGCGGCCTCTCCCACCGAGGGAGAGGCAAAAAATCCACTGCTCGAGCCTCGAGCGGGAACGTTCACCCGATCTCGAGGACTTTGTATTTCAGTTGCCCGCGCTCCACGTCCACGATGAACAAATCGTTCTTTTTGCGTCCCATCAGCTTCACCCCGAGCGGGCTGTCCTCGCTGACCTTGCGTACCCCAGCGCTTTGCACGGCGACTTCCGCGCCGCTGACCAGTTGCACCTGCATCTCGCGCCCGGTCTTTTCCTCTTTCAACTTGACGGTGCTACCGAGCGCGACCAGTTTGCTACTTCCCTCAGCCGAGTCAATCACGACGGCCACGGCGAGCGTTTCCTCGAGTTCGTGCAGGCGATCCTCGATCGCGGTTTTAGCGCGTTTGGCGTCTTCTAAGCCGCTACCATCGTAATCGTCGCCCTCGTCTTGTTGCGCGGCGAGGATCGTTTCGGCTTGAACTAGCCGCTCTTTTTCAAGCTCCAGTTGAGCGCTGAGTTTTTGGAATCCCTCTTTGGTCAGTTTGATTTCGCGGTTCATCATGATGGCTGTCCTTGCTGCTCGAGAGTACGTGCTCGAGCGGGTGAGATTGAAAATTTTGTCGCGGCGCTTGCCCTCTGCGCTCGCGGTGTAGTACACTCCCACGGCTGCCCAAAACTGGGCTGAGTGAAGCAGTGAACTCGAGAGGTAGTCTACACCCCCGAGTTCCGCCTGTTTAGAAAAGGGTTCGTATGAAGATCAACCGTGGTGCAATTATCAAGAGTGTCGAACAAGCGTTCCTGCGTAACGACCTGCCGGATTTCCAACCGGGTGACACCGTGCGCGTCGATTACAAAGTCACCGAAGGCGCTCGTACCCGCGTGCAGGGTTTCGAGGGCGTCGTGATCGCCATGAACAACCGTGGCACGGGTAAAAGCTTCACCGTGCGTAAAGTCGCGTTCAACGAAGGCGTCGAGCGCATTTTTCCGTTCAACACGCCGTTGATCGATAAGGTCACGGTCTTGGAGCGCGGTAAGGTTCGTCGCGCCAAGCTGTACTACCTGCGTAAGCTGCGCGGCAAGGCCGCGAAGATCAAAGCCGACCGCGGCCGCATGGCCAAAGCCACGGCAAACGCCAAAGCGAAGTAGGGGCAGGCGAAGGGCGAAAGGCAAAGGGGAAACCCAGCCTTTTGCCCTTTTCATTGGTCATCGGCTCGAGATCGGTGGAGGAGAGCAGGCGAAGGGCGAAGGGAACAGCAAAAATGCTGGGTTTCCCTTCGCCCTTAAACCTTTGCCTTTCGCCCGCCTCACCCCGTCGGGTGCGTCATCTCGAGCGGCACGACCCACATGTCAAACTCCTCACTGGTGACAAATCCCAGCTCGAGCGCGGCCGCTTTGAGGCTCGAGCCGCTCCTGTGGGCGTGCTTGGCGATTTTGGCGGCTTTGTCGTAGCCGATGTGGCGGTTGAGCGCGGTGACTTGCATCAGATTGGTGCTGAGGTTTTGCGTGATGCGCTCGAGATTCGGTGTGATACCGACCGCGCACTGATCGTTGAAGGAGGCGCTGGCGTCACCCAGCAATGCGATGCTCTCCAAAACATTGTGAACCATCACGGGCTTGAAGACGTTGAGCTGAAAATTTCCTTGTGATCCCGCGAACGCCACGGCAGCGTCGTTGCCGAACACTTGCACGCAGACCATCGTCAGCGCCTCGGATTGCGTCGGGTTGACCTTGCCGGGCATGATCGACGAGCCGGGTTCGTTCTCGGGGATGTTGATTTCGCCGATGCCGTTGCGCGGCCCGCTCGCCAGCCAGCGCACGTCGTTGGCCATTTTCATCAGTGCACCCGCTAAGGTTCGTAAGCTCGAGGAGGTTGTGACCAGCGCGTCGTGGGCGCTGAGCGCCGCGAACTTATTGGCAGCGCTTTTGAATGGCTGCCCGGTCAGTTCACTGATTTTCCGTGCGGTCAGATCGCCAAACCTCGGGTGTGCGTTGAGGCCCGTGCCGACGGCCGTGCCACCAATCGCCAGATCGTACAAGCCAGCTTCGGCGTGATGGACTTCTGCCAGACAGTAATCGAGCTGCGCGACCCAGCCGCCGATTTCCTGCCCCAAGGTGATCGGCGTGGCGTCTTGCAGGTGCGTGCGTCCGACCTTGACCAAGCCAGCGTACTCGAGCGATTTGGCGTGCAAGGTGTCGCGCAGTTTCTGGACGTTCGGATAAAGCTGACGGTGCAGCTCCAAAACAACGGCGATGTGCATGGCGGTCGGGAAGGTGTCGTTGCTGCTCTGCCCGCGGTTGACGTGATCGTTGGGATGCACCGGCGTTTTGCTCCCCACCACACCGCCCGCGAGCTGGATGGCGCGGTTGCTGATGACCTCGTTGGCGTTCATGTTGCTCTGCGTGCCGCTGCCGGTCTGGAAGACCACCAATGGAAACTCAGGCTCGAGCTTGCCCGCGATCACCTCGTCGGCTGCTTTGACGATCAAGTCAGCCACTTCCTGCGGGATTTGCTCGAGCTGCGCGTTGGCGAGTGCAGCAGCCTTTTTGAGGATTCCGAGGCTTTCGATAATCGCCCTGCCCCAGACGAAGCGGCTGCGTCCGATTGGGAAGTTGTGAATGCTGCGCTCGGTCTGAGCGCCCCAAAGCTGATCTGAGGCGACGGCGATCTCGCCCATCGAATCGGTTTCGACACGATGGCGTGAATCGGTTTCGACACGATGCCCCGAATCGGTTTCAATGCGTTGTGACATGCCCGCAAAATACCATGTGGCTCGAGAGGTGCGGACTTTTTGGGGAATCGATTATTTTTGTGAGATAGACTGGCGGCGTATGGATTTGTCTGGCGGGTATGTGCTGCTCAATAAAAGTTACATCCCATTGCGCGAGGGTTGGGTTCACGGCGTCAATCGTGAGCGCCGCGAAGCCAGAGGCTTGTTCAGCATCCCAGAAAACTACGATCTCTCCTTGCGCGACGGGATGCCGCTGCTGAACATCGGTGTGCTCGAGTTGCCACTGATCCTGCTGACCAGAGCGGCGGCGGTGATGCCAGAAACGCGGCGTTTCAAGTTTTTAGCCCGCTGCAATCCGAGTGAAATCACAGCGCGATTGGAGAAGCCCGTCAGCCTGACTTTGACGCAGGAAGTCTTTCTGGAAGCGCCGCAGGTTGTGCTCGAGGAAGCCGAGGAACTCGAGTGGGTTTTTCCGGCCCGCTCGAGCCAATGAGGGCCTTTGCGACTGTCGCTTTTTAGCTGCTCGAGCTAATCTGAACGCATGATGTTCGATGTTGCGATTATTGGTGCGGGCCCAGTGGGATTGGCGGCGGCGATCGAAGCCAAGCGTGCGGGTTTAAGTTACGTGGTCTTGGAAAAAGGCTGCGTAGTCAACGCGGTTTTCGAGTACCCGACGTACATGACGTTCTTCACGACCGCCGAGCGCTTGGAGATCGGCAATCACCCGCTGATTACCAGCACCGAGAAAGCCACGCGCAAGGAAGCCTTGGCGTATTACCGCCTCGTGTCAGCGCGTGAGCAATTAGAGATTCGTCAGTACAGCGAGGTCGTGGCGATTCACCCCGCACCGGCCGGATTCACATTACAAGTCGAAGAGAAGAACGGTGCGATGGGCGTGGTGGAATGCCGCAAGTGCATCGTTGCCACGGGCTACTTTGACAACCCGAATCAGCTCGGCATTCCCGGCGAGGAGGGTGAGAACGTCTCGCATTACTACACCGAGGCGCACCCGTTCTGGGGACTGAACGTGACCGTCGTTGGCGGTGGCAACAGCGCTGCCGATGCCGCGCTGGATTTGTACCGTCACGGTGTCAACGTCACACTGGTGCATCGCGGGCCGGATTTGAAGCACACGATCAAATACTGGGTCAAGCCAGATTTGGAAAACCGCATCAAAGAGGGCAGCATTCACGCGCAGCTCGGCAGCAACGTCGTTGAGATCACGCCAGACGCGGTGATCGTCGACGCGCCGGAAGGTAGGAAAGTCATCCCGACCGATTTCACGTTTCTGCTGGTCGGCTACGCGCCGGACACGACGATGCTCAAAACGGCGGGCGTGCAGGTCGACGGCGACGGGCGGATTGCGTTTGACCCGAGCAGCTTTGAAACGCTGGACTTGCCCGGCTTGTACGTGATCGGCAGCGTTTACGCGGGACGCTTCACGGGGCAGGTCTTCATTGAAAACGGCAAAGTCGACGCGGTGAAAGCCATCAATCACGTCACCGCGCAACTCGAGGCTCGAGAAGCGGTGCTGGTGTGACCGACTCGAGACTCAAAGCCGTTCGCAAGCGGCTCGAGCGCATGAGTGACCGTGAAATCACCGAGCGTTTGAACCGCGTGTACGCTGTGCATGACCTGACTTATGAGGAGAAAGCTTTCGCGCAAGCGGCAGCTCGAGCTGGATTCAAGCGCGTACCGTGGTGAGCTGACAACCTCGAGTTTACCGGGTCACTTCTCCACGAAGACCATCTCGAGCGGATCGCCTGCGAAGCGCACCGTTTTGCCGCTGATCGTGATGAGGTCAGATAAGTTCTGGCGCACGCCCGCCACGTCCACCAGATCGTCCTCGGGGACTTTGGTGTCTCTCGAGGCGATCAGCCACGCCTTCAAATTGCCTGAGAATTTGCCTTTGGCAACATCCTGCAAGTACGACGTGGCGCGTCTGAATAGCTTGGGTAGAATGAGCTGCCCGCTCACATCCACATCGCTTTGCGTCTCCAAGGTGAAGGCAGCGGTTTTGTCCACCGCCCAAACGCCGAGTTTCTTGTTTCTCGCCTCGAGCGCGACCGCCTTGAAATATTCGCGCTGCGCTAGCGGTGTGCTGCTGTAGACGGTGTAATACGCCAGCCCGTTTCTGAGCATCGCGTCGTTCATGGTTTTTCGCAAGAGCGCATTGTCCAGCTTGACCCTCGAGCCATCGGTTTGACTGCCCGCGCCGCCCTCGAGCAGCACGTAACTGATCGGGCGGCCGTTGCCCTCGGCCGCTTGGGACAAGATCGCGCCGCGCACGCGCTCTGGCGTGGCAGCCGTCGCGGTCTGGTTCGGCGTGAACGCCACGCGGGTGAAGCCCATCAGTTTTAACAGCACGTCTCTGGCTTCGACGCCCAGCGGTTGCTCGCTTGAACCAAAGTGCAACTCGGGCGCGTCAATCGCTTCGAAGCGCAGTTGCACGCTCCCGTCCCGGCTGACGCGGATGCGGTAAGAATTTTTGAGTTCTTTGAGTAAGTCTGCGTTGTCTGGCACGAAGCGCACGCTGTCACCGTCGGGGGATTTGCCGATCACGACGAACGCACCGCGAATCAGCAAAAAATCTTCATTGGTCTGCCGACGGTTTGAAACTGTGGTACTCGAGGCTGGGTTGCTGGAGGCTGGGTTGCTCGCGGGCGAAGCGGTGTATCCGCTCGAGGTACTGCTGGTCTGGCTCGAGTTGCTGGTTGGTGACGCGCTGTTGCGTTGGAGGATCACGAAGGTCAGCGCTGCGATGATGGCGAGCAGCAGCGGAACGAGCCACGGGGTACGCAGGAACATGGGGTTAGTGTACTTGGCTCAGGTTGAGGAGTTTAAGGTGCGCTGGTGTTAAAACCACTTGCGGGGATCAAACTCCATTTTTCGCGGATCGAGGGTGAAGTGATCCTCGACGTAATTGGCCGCGCTCGAGGCTTTGTCACCTGCCCAGTCAACCGCATCGCTGGCCTTGTCGCTCGCCCAATCTTTCGCCTCCCCAGCTTTATTGCCCGCCCAGTCAGCCGCATCTCCGGCTGCGTTCCACGCACCTTGCGCTTTGTCGCTAACCCAATCGCCCGCGTCGCTGGCGGTTTGCTTTGTCCAGTCCCAAGCATCCCCAGCTTTTTCGCCCGCCCAGTCCACGGCTTGCCCTGCTTTTTCCTGCGTCCAGTCCCACGCGCCGCTGGCCGTATCGCCAATCCAGTTGGCCGCTTGGCCCGCTTTGTCTTTCGTCCAATCCCAAGCGTCTGAGATAGGGTTTTCGATGTACTTGCCAAAAGCACGTTTGGCTTTGCCCAAAGCCGCATCGGGTAGCTCGCTGCCGTAATTCCACAGCATTTCGGGAATGGTCGTGTTGCGGGCCATGCCCTCAGCGCCCTTTTGTCGTTGCTGGTCAAATTGCGGCGCATTGCCGAACGCGCTGTAACCAGCTTTCTCGAGGTCGGCCGGACTTTGTGCGCCAGTCGCTGCTTGGTTGAGTTCGTTCCACGAACCGTAGACGCTTTGCGCGGTACGTTGGCGATTTCCTTCGTTTGCTTTGTCCTCCCAATGACCATCACCGTAAGCTTCCCACTCTTCGCCTGCTGCGTTGGAAACGGTCGTACCGTTTTTGTTGAGGTCATCGTGTGCGGTTTTCACGGCCATGTTAGCCAGCACGCCTCCGGGATCGCGCCCTGAGGCGTCCATCACATCCGATTTATCAAAATTGTGTCCAGCCGAGTGGCGGTCGGTCAGGTAGTGCATGCTCGAGGCTTCCATCGCTCTAGCGGTGTTGATGTCGCCTTTGGCGGCTGCCTCGAGCGCCATCTGGTGAAACGCGGCGTATGTGCCGAGGTTATTGTCCGTGCCGCTGTTATTGGCGGCGCTGAAATGACTGTCGTTACGCTGCGCCAACTCTAGGTAACTGCCGTCACGATCCATCCCATCTTGCTTGTCGCGCCGATTGCGGGTCGCACCTTCCCAGTCCGAGGCTTCAATTTTTTCGCCTTTGTCTTCGCGGGACAGCAGGCCCAGTAGTTTATTCATCTCTTTCGGGTCGGCGTTGTTGAGTTGTGCGAAGCTGGCACTCGGGTCGAGCTGTCCAGTCTTTTTATCGAAGCGTCCGTAGAGGTCGCCCATCAGGGCTGTGATCTCACCCGGTGTTACTTTGAGACCGTTTGCGAGGGTAATTCTGCCGTCGCGCTTGCCGTCCGCGTCCGCTTTGCCTTGCATCAAATCTTGCACTGCTGGATTCACGCTCATTCCCGGCGGGAGAACAAGGTTGCCTTTTTCATCATCGTGGTCAAACACATTGTCAACCGCACGCTTGTGTTCAAACCCTTCCCAGCGTTGGATGCTGGCCTCACCACTTGGGGCCGCGCTGGCTGAGCCACTGGTGACTAGGCCGCGCTCGAGACCGCCCCGCACAGCGCGTCCAGCGCCGTGGGCAGCCCGTTCGCTCGAGTCATTTGCGTCACTGAGCAGTTTCGTGCCGTGTGATGGTCGGAGCGCGTGAGCGACTTCGTGCGCGATGATTTCCATGCTGTCGGGTGAGGACAGCGATTCCTCGATATCGGCGTTCAGGTAAATACTTCTTCCGATCGCCGAAGCCCTCGCATTGATGCTTTGGTTGAAGTTTTGAGCGCCACGCATCACGCTTAGCCCCTCGAGCGGTTCGTTGAAAGCGGTCGCCAGCACGCGGTTGATGTCGCTGCTGAACGGCCCGCGCTCGAAGCTGGACTGCAAGCTCAGCGGCTCGAGGCTCGATGTTTGAAAATCAGGGTAAACGCTGACTTGTCCAAACTGATGGGCGAAGTTCGGGTTTGGGGCTTGCGGCGCGGCTGGCTCGAGGCTCGGCGCGTTGTGAATCTCGGTTTTGATCGCGGTGCTGGTGCGGCGCTGACGGGTGTTCATGGCGGCGACTCCTTTGCGGTGCGGTATCTCGAGGGGCGAGCAGATTACTTAGTCTGGCACGTTTTTTTCTGAGGGTACTGGAGTGTGGTGTCGCGGCTGTGATGCAGCGCGTTTTGGAGATTCAGTTTCGGGGCAACCGACATGTTGCTCATATACTTCATAAATAAAATTATTAATATGAAATATATGAGCAACAGCAAGTCCGCGACCTTCGGCGTGTTCATCGGACGCTTCCAACCACCGCACCAGACCCACATTGACGTGATGCTCGAGGGGCTGGAACGCGTGCAAAAACTGATCGTCGTGATCGGCAGTGCCCGCGCCGCCAGAAGCATCAAGAACCCATTCACAGCGGAGGAGAGGCAAGCAATGATCTCAAGCGCCCTCGAGTCTGCGGGCATCCCGCGCAACCGCTACGCGTTTGTGACTGTGCGCGACTACTTCTACAACGAGGCGATGTGGCTGGCGAGCGTCCAGCAGGGCGTCAATGCGATCACCAAGGGCAGCAGCGACATCGCGCTCTTGGGTCACGTCAAAGACGGCAGCAGCTATTACCTGAAATCCTTCCCAAACTGGGAGTTCCTGCCCACGCAGATCACCTCGAGCCTCAACGCCACCGAGGTCAGAAACGCGCTCTGGGAGGGACGCAGCGCTGATGCCCTCGAGCACGTCGCGCCAGCCGTGCGCCCGAGTCTCGAGGCGTTCATCATCACCTCAGACTTCGCAGACCTCTGCCTCGAGTACCAGTACGTGCAGGACAATAAAAAGCAATGGGCGGCTGCCCCGTACCCGCCGGTTTTTGTGACCACCGATGCGGTCGTGATGAAAAGCGGTTTCGTGCTGGTCGTCAAACGCGGCGGGCAGCCCGGCAAAGGCAAACTCGCCATGCCCGGCGGGTTCCTCAACCCCAAAGAGACGCTGCTCGAGGGTTGCCTGCGCGAACTGTCGGAAGAGACCGGCTTTCGGCTCGAGTGGCGCTCAGCCCTGCGCGGATCACAGGTCTTTGATTACCCCGAGCGCTCGGTCAGGGGACGCACGGTCACGCATGCTTTTCACTTTGACTTGGGTTTGGGGCATCTGCCCGAAGTGCGCGGCGGCGACGACGCCGAAGCCGCGCACTGGATGCCATTAAGCGACGCGCTCGGCAAACCGGAACTGTTTTTTGAAGACCACCACGCGATCATCGAGCATTTCGTGCTGCGGCAATAGCAGCTACTGGCTCGTTGGTTGGTTTTGAATGCAATCTGAATACTCGAGGCTTTAAACATCTGCGCTTTCGCCCTCTCAAAAAGCTAGAAGCTAGCAGCTAGGAGCTACCCAAAATGAACGCACTCAACGACGCCAACATCATCCTCGACACCGACAGCTACAAATCCAGTCACTTCCTGCAATACCCGCCCAACATGACGCGCATGATGAGTTACCTCGAGTCACGCGGCGGTACGTACCCGGCGACGAGATTCTTTGGCTTGCAGTACGTCATCAAGCGTTACCTGAGCACGCCGGTCACTTTGGAGATGGTCGAAGAGGCGGCCGCACTGCTCGGAGCGCACGGCGAACCGTTCCCAATCACAGCTTGGCGCACGATTGCCACGGAACTAGGGGGCAAGCTCCCGCTCGAGATTCGCGCCGTGCCAGAAGGCACGCTCGTGCCGACCCACAATGCGCTGATGACCGTGACCAATACCGATGAGCGCTTCCCGTGGCTGGTGAGTTGGTTTGAAACGATGTTGATGCGCGTCTGGTATCCGACGACGGTCGCCACGCAAAGCTATTACCTGCGCGAGATCATCAAAGCAAGCCTCGAGCAGACGGCAGATGATCCTGCCAGTGAGCTGCCGTTTAAGCTGCACGACTTTGGCAGCCGAGGCGTTAGCAGCCGCGAGAGCGCGGGCATTGGCGGCTTGGCGCACTTACTCAACTTCATGGGAACCGATACCCTAGAGGCGCTGCGGACGGGACGCAATTACTACGGCGCTGATGTGGCAGGCTTCAGCATCCCAGCCGCCGAGCACAGCACCGTGACCTCGTGGGGCAAGGAGCACGAACTCGAGGCGTACAAGCACATCGTCGATGTTTTCGCCAAGCCCGGCAAGACTTTTGCGGTCGTGAGCGACAGTTACGACCTGAAATACGCGATCAACGAGTTCTGGGGGACTGCTTTGCATGACCAGATCATCCAGAGTGGCGCGACGCTCGTCGTGCGCCCGGACAGCGGCGATCCAGCCGCGATGGTCAGGATGGTCGTCGGAGCGCTCGAGCGCAAATTTGGCAGCACGGTTAACAAAAAAGGCTTCAAGGTGCTGAATCACGTGCGCGTCATTCAGGGCGACGGCATCGACGAGACCAGCATCAAAGAAATTTTAGCGGCGATCACCAACGACGGTTTCAGCGCCAGCAACGTCGCCTTCGGCATGGGCGGGGCGCTCTTGCAACAAGTCAACCGCGACACGCAGCGCTTCGCGTATAAAGCCAGCGCCGCGATTGTCGACGGCATGTACCGCCCGATCTACAAAGACCCTGTGACCGACCCGCGCAAGCGCAGCAAAGACGGTGTGCTGGACTTGGCACTCGAGGCTGGGAAGTTTGTGACCAAGCGCTACACGGACTTTGACTCGAGTTACCCCGGCACAGCCATGCGAACCGTGTTCAGCAACGGTGAACTGCTGATCGACGACACGCTCGAGACCATCCGCTCGAGGGCGTGAGGTTTTATCAAACGGCTGCGCGGGTTGTGGGGCTGAAAAACGGTTGGTATCACAAGCATTTCGATTTGCCCGCCAGCCCCGCTCAGACCGTGACGCTCGAGGATGCAGCACCGATCAGCGGGTATTACCGACTCGAGATCTATGCACGGGCCGTGCAGGGTCAGATCGGCTCGGGGCGCGAGTGGGCGCAGGCTTTGTGCCTGTTCAACCCGATTTACGTTGAGGCGACTCGAGGGTAATTTTCAGCCATTGTAAATTTGACTTCGGCGCTCTCGATAGATTCGCAGTCCAGTGGTGTAACCCTCAAGCTTAGTAGCTTCGCTGATCGCGCCACACACACCAACGAAAGAAAAAGTGGCTGCAAGCACCAGAAACATAGGCGGTGCAGGCGAGAAGGATGAATTAGCGGTTGTCCATAGCCAGACGAAAAATCCACCAACTGCAAACCCGAGTATCAGACTAAAGCTACTTCCTTGTGTACTGGGTAAACGATTTCCAGAACGCTCTCGCACCATATATTGCAATTGCTCGAGTTCCCAAGCGCGATCCAACCGCATCAGCTCGAGTTCTCTCTTCATTCGAGTAAACTCTTTGGAGTCTGAAGTCGCGCCCGTGGGTATTTCCTGCGTAAACAACTTCGTTTTCGCCTGCTGGAACTCTGTGTCACTCAAACCACCGCTGTGCCGCAAGCGCTCGAGCCGCTCGAGTTCATCCACAAAGTAGTATGTGGTGAAAGCGCCTCGAGTTCCATCAATAGTCGCCCAAGTAGAATGCGCTCATGCTGAAATCCCTGTTTGCTCGAGCCTCGAGCTTCGCACTCATCACGGCGTTGACGCTGACCGCTTTGGCTGCTACGCCATCCGTGACACTGGTCAGCAACGACCCGGCCGCCGATGCCCGCAAACCCGTGATCGCCCTCGAGCGCGGCGGTAGCGGCGTGTACGTCGCGTGGCTCGAGACGGTCGGCGGCGTGTATCACGCGTTCGTCAAGCGCTGGGACGGTAAAGCGTGGGTGAGGCTGGGCGGGGCGCTGAACCGCGATCTCAAATTCAACTCGTTCGACATCGCGCTGGATTTGGATAAGCAAAACCGTCCGGTCGTGGCGTGGACGGAGCGCAGCAACATCAGCGACGGTAAAGTCAGCGGGCCCGGCAAGCTGTACGCCGCTCGCTGGGATGGCAAAGCGTGGCAGCAACTCGGGGACAGCCCCAGCAAGCGACCCTCGAGCGCCAGCGACCTGCCGGTGATGAAGCTCGATCCGCAGGGCAATCCCGTGATGGCGTGGAACGAACTCTCACCGGATTTCAACGGCAACAGCGTTTTCGTGGATCGCTGGGACGGCAAGCGTTGGCTCGAGGTGGATCGCGGTTCGCTGAGCAGCGATGTCAGCAGCGCCTCGCGCAGCATGGACTTGGCAGTCACCTCAACAGGCGAGCCGATGCTGGCGTGGAGTCGGCAACTTTTTGACCCCAAACGAGGCACGCTGGATTTCAACGTTTTCGTCGGGCCGTTCGGTGGGGTGACGTGGAACAGGGTTGGCGGCAGCCTCAACATCAACCCGGAACGCTATGCGGGATCGCCTGCACTGAAACTCGATGCTCGAGACCGCCCAGTTGTGGCGTTCACCGAAGCCAGCTCAGGTTTTGATGTCTTCGTGAAGCGCTCGACGGGCAGCAGTTGGGCGCTGCTGGGCGATACGGTCAACGGACGCACGGGTCTGGCGAACTCACCGCGCCTCGCGCTGGATATAAATGGCAATCCGACCGTCGCGTGGCTCGAGAACGCGGGCAGCATCAAGGTTTTCGTCAAACGCTGGGACGGGAAGATGTGGCAGCCGCTGGGGGGATTCCTGAACGTCGACCCGAAATCGTATGTTGAATCCAGCAGCCTCGCACTGGATGTGAACGGCAATCCAGTGGTGGTCTGGTCTGAGGAGATCACGCGCACCCAGCGGCGCGTGTACTCGAAGCGCTGGAATGGCAAGGCGTGGATTGGGCTGTAAGCGCTTCGAGGACACGATCAATTCACAGGTTTCTCGAGCTGTATCAACGCGGTTATTCGTAACGACAGCCGAACATCTCGAGTTCAAGCAGCAAAAAAGCGCCCCAGTTCGGGGCGCTTTTCGGTCACTGGTTTGACGGCGTGTCCTCGAGCTTGGCGAGCATCTGGCGAAAACCCGCGTTAGGGCGTTTTGCACAAAGGTTGTCCACAGATCGCCCAGAAGCGATCTGCTCCCAACGCGTGCAAAACGCCCTTCTTTGCTACTCGTGTTACTCGAAAATGGTTGACAAAAGCGGTCAACCATTTTGCAATTTGCCCTATCGCGCTCCTCGAGCGATTGCACGGGGTAGGTGCGTGCTGCATGGCTTTGCGGTCGGTCAGCCAAACTGAGGCTCGAGGGTGGCGGTCAGCAAGACAGTCTTTCAGTTCGTGGTGATCTCCTTCTCCATCGAGGGATCAAGTCCGTATCCCCTAGAGTGATGAGCGGAGCTTACTGAGTTCGGTCACTTCAGAATCAGCATTCGTCCCAGCTTGGTGCGTCTGTAACGCAGGTTTCAGTGAACCGAATCATGCCGTTATCAATGAGGACGGCTGCTGAAGATGGCTTGCCGAGCAACCGAATCGGATCTGAGGGACTGTTCACGCTTCAGCTTGCCTTCAGCTTCGCGCCAGTCTGGGTTTACACCACGCCCCTAGGTTTATGAGGCAACTAAAGACTTCTTTACGTATTTACGAAAGTGTTCAAAAAGGGGATCTGCATGGACTGGCTTCAACACATCCTGATCGGCGCACTGATGGGCTTGACGGTCAGCTTGATCTCGAGCACCGTCAACACCCATCGCATGCTCTCGAGCGCGGTGGTCGGGGCGTTATCAGCTTCGCTGGCTGGCGCGATCTGGACACCGATTTGCAGTCACTTGATTGTCGGTTTCCAAACCCAATCCTTGACTGGACTGTGGAGCATGGGCGTGGCAATGCTCGCGGTGATTGGGAACAACGAATTGAGACGCTGGCGATGAACAGCCTTTCAAACAGCAAATTCGTCCGCTCGAGCAAACCCGTCCATCTGATGGCAGACCGCTTGCCACCCCGAACTATTGAGCACTCCAAAGCCGAATTCAGCTTTCGCGCTTGCAGCAACGCGACTGTGCATCTGCGCCCGCAGTGGGTCTGGCAGCGCCTGAATGATCCATGCAATTGGCCAGCGTTCTTTGACCACCTGACAAACATCACCAGAAACGATGCCGACATGGACGAGTACCTGTGGTCGGTGCTGGGCATCACTTGCCCAATGCGTCTGACGGTGCGCGAACCACCATTGCATCTGGCGTGGCAAAGCAGCCTAAACCCTCAGATGCAACTGAGCGGCGAGATCATCCTCGAGCCGCTTGAATGGTACACGCATTTGACCGTGCGACTGCATTACGTCACAGCCGACCCGCGATTGGCACAGTTGTTGCAACCGCTCGAGGCGCAGTTGCAGCGCGACGTGACCCGCATGGCTCAGATGTTAGAAAGACCGTTATGAAAGCCAAGCTGATCTGGAACACCAACGCGGGCAATGTCAACCTGTCCTCAACCGTCATCACCGAGGCGCTGGCTGCGGTCGGCATCCAAGCGGAGCTGTGCGAAACCAGCAGCTTAGAGGATTTGGATGCAGCGCTTGCCGATCCGAATTTGGAAACGGTGATCGTCGCCGGTGGCGACGGCAGTGTGCGCCAAGTCGTCAAACGCCTGCGCGGGCGCAACGCGAAGCTGCTGATCCTGCCGATGGGCACAGCCAACAACCTCGCGGGAGCGCTCGGCATCAGGCTGCCTGTGCTCGAGCTGATCGCGCTGTTGGGTGAGCGCGTGTCGCGCCCGTTGGATGTTGGGCTGGTGCGCTGCGGAGATTTCGAGGACATTTTTATGGAAGGCGCGGGCGTTGGACTGTTCGCCCAGACCATGCACGGGTACGGTGAGGACAACGGCAAGAGCGTCCTGAAGGCGCTGACGGCTGTGATCGGTACAGTCACTGCGCCGCCGATACTGAACGCCAAACTCTACATTGACGACGAGCAACTAGAAACCGAACTCTCGATGCTCGAGGTGCTGAACACCCCAGCGATTGGCCCGCGCCTCAATCTGGTCGCCACTGCCGACCCCAGCGACGGCTTTTTAGAGGTGATGACGATTGAACCTAACAACGGCGTTGGTTTCCTCAATTACGCGGTGTCCGCGATTGGCGGGTCGTTGGAAGCTTTAGAGAACGTCACGGTGCGCCGCGCAAGACGCGTGCGCTTAGAGTGGGACGGCGGGGCACTCCACGCCGACGGTGAGAGCGCCACGGTCGAAGCTGGCATCGCGGATTTCTGGCTCGAGGAAGCCGCAATCACGGTCGTGCTGCCCGCACCGATCGAATCCGCCGAACAGGGCAGTGCCGAACAAGGCAGTGCCGAACAGAGCAGTGCCGAACAGAGCAGTGCCAGACAGCAGGGCGCAAATGCGGCTTGACCTGCACAGCCACAGCCTAGCGTCTCACGATTGCGACACGCCGCTGGAATTGATCGCGCCCGCCTGTAAAGTCGCGGGGATCGACGTGCTGGCCGTGACGGATCACAACGAGATCTGGGGCGCATTGGAACTCTCAAAGTATGCTGTGCCAGACTTGCAGATCATCGTCGGCGAAGAGGTCTACACCACCGAAGGCGAGATCATCGGCTTATTTTTGACTGAACTGATCCCGCGCAACCTGACGCCGGAAGTAACCGTGGAACGCATTCACGCGCAGGGCGGTATTGCGCTGCTGCCACACGGTTTCGACCCGCTGAAACCCTCGCGCTTGACCCCCAAAGCCCGCGCTCGGGTCGCGGATCGGCTCGAGGTCATTGAAGGGTTGAACGGTCACGTGTCATGGACGGGCTGGAACGCGCAAGCCGCGCTGTGGGGAAACCTCAACGGCAAGCCGCTCAGTGCGGGGTCGGACGCGCACCGCGCCAAGGATCTGGGGAGCGTCTACGTGGAGACGCCGACCCGCACGATAGCCACACCGGCCGATCTGCTCGAGGCGCTCAAAGTCGGCAATTTGCAGGGACGTTGGCGCAATCCCGTCCTGAGTTTTTTCAAGGAACGTTTGTTCAGACAGGGTGTGCCTTCTCAGCCGTGACACAGGCTTGCGAGATCTATCGCTGATCGCCAGTTCTTAAGCTGAGCGTGTGCAATGGGCGTTGGGTCTAGCACTGACGTCTTGTGCGTTCACCGCGACCGCTTTCACGTGGGCCAGCGCCTTTCCTTCAGCTCGAGTCACGCAGCAGTACCGCTGCGAGCAGAACCGCTGCGAGCAGAACCGCACCGTCATCGCCCTCGAGCGCCCAGAGTTTGTTAGGGCGGTTTGCAAATACGTTGTCGCACTTCTTGACCCTGAAAGCAGCACCTGACGGGCTTGGGTCGCTTCGTGCTCTCACTCCATTGCAAACCGCTGAGTTGTTTCCACTCGGTTTCCTCGAAAATGGTTGACATAA
>JANYHH010000020.1 GCA_025359505.1 Deinococcales bacterium | reverse complement strand
GTGATCCCACTTCTGTCCAGTAGTTAGAGCGCTTGTAATAACTTTTGTTGATTTTGAGTGCTACAGATGGCCCAAGAAATGACTTGCTAAAATTTCCAGTAGGGTTGTCGACAAATATAAATCTGAGCTTATAAACGCTATTGACTTTGTAGACCGATTCGATATCTTTATACTCTATGTATCTTAGAGGCAGATAAAACATATAGAGTATGAGCCACTTTTCGGAAAAAACATATTTGATGCTCGAAAAATGCCACCAAAGAAGCAAAGAATATGCGGAAACTAAAAAAATTGTAACAAACACATAATCAAGTAGTGACAATTTAGCCTCCAATTTACTTTTTCAGCGACTCCTGTTTATAAAACTGCTAATGCACGATCCCGTCGCTCGAGCGCATGGTCTCGAGCGGCACGGCGGGCGCGTCGATACTCTCGAGTACCGTGAAGCCCAGCCGCTCGGCTTCGCGCACGAAGTAATTGATGTTTTCAATACGGGTTGTTTCGCCCAAGCTCACGCGATCCCAGCACTGGTTCGCGGCGATAATCAGCGTTTCCGCCAGACACGCGGGGACGTTGCCGCGCCCGAATTTCAATTTGCCTTTCGCCCAGCCGTTGGCGTCGTACATCCCGCCGGGGGGCTGCACCACGCCGCCCGGAATCAAGCGCACGCCGGGGACGCTCAGCACGTCAGGGTCGGCATCAGCGGGACGGCCCTCGTCGTAAATCCACGCGCCGGGTTTGACATCCGCTGCAAAAATTACGGGCAGCGGGTCGCTGGTCGCGCTGAAGATTAGGTCGGCTTCGATGCAGTCGTGCGGTGTGACGCTCGAGACGAAACGGGTTTCGGGGTGGGCTTTACGCAGTGTCGCCGCCGATTTCTCCAAACGCTCTAGGTCGCGTCCGATCAGGATGACCTTACCGATCTCGGGCGCGACCATTCGCGCCATGCCGAACGCCACGACGCCGTTTGCGCCCAGTACAGCCGCAGTCAGGTTTTTGGGGTTCTCCCCTCGAGCCGCGAAGTGCTTGATGATCTCCGGCACGGCCGCGCGGATGCTGCCCGCCGTGTACGCGCCGCCGTTGGTGACGTGAATTTCTGGCACGGCTGCTTGCACTTCCAACCCCTTCTTGCCGACCGTGCCCCAAAACGCGCCCAGCCCGAAGGTGTTCGCGCCGAGTTCGTGCGCTAACCTTGCCGCTTGAATCGCCCTTGTCTTGCAAAATTCCGGGTCGTCCTTGAACATCTGCGGCAGCACGGGCGTGCTCAGCAGGTAACAAATGATTTCCTTGCCGTCCGAGGTGTAAATACCGCGCAGCTCACCGATTTTGAACGGCCGCACGAGCTTTCCCAGCGCGATCAGTTGCGGGGTGCTGATCCAACCCAATTTGTAAATCGGCTCGAGCCACGTCAACCGCCCCGAGATAAAGAAATCTTCAATCGTCAGCGCGTGAATGAAGAACGCAGTCACGACCTGATCGTTGCGCTCACCAGCGACGTGATGCACCTCGCCGACTCGAGGTTCGGTGCGGTCGATTATTCGCCCCAGATTCTCTTTGAAGCGCCACGTGGCGGCTGAGAGCAGCAGCAGCACTGCCCAGCGCCCGAGCGCATCCACCGGGGAGACGACGACGATCAGCGTCAGCATCAGCAGCCCGCTGAGCGTAGCGAGGCTGACGAAGCGCCAGTAGCCCAGCACCGCCGCCCAGACGATCACGGGCAGCGCCGCGACCCAGAACGGCATGCCCGCGAAGACCGTTAAACCGCCGACTACGCCGAGCAAAAAGACGTTGCCACGCCCGCGCACCGCGTAGAGGCGCGGAAACAGAAACGCGGGCGGCCACAGATGCCCGACGAAGCCTGCGAAGCCCGCCATCAAGCCGGCCGCATTGCCTTCCCAGCCCGCGACCAGACCCACAACCAACGCGCCTTTGAGGAAATCCGCGACGAAGCCGATCATCACGGTCGGTTCGCCCAGTACGCGCAGCGCGTTTTCAAAACCGATGTTGTACGGCGCAGCCCGCAGGGTTTCCACGCCGCGCACTCGAGCCGCCCAGTAACCCAGCGGCAACGCGCCGATGGCGTAGGCGAGTAGAAGTAATAGCAGAAACTCGAGGTTCATGAACGGCGATTATAAGGCGGGCGCGGCGTAAGTCTCGAGGTTTGGCGCACAGTCACGGCTGAATAGCTCGAGGAAGGTAGTGCTTTTAGCCTCTCCCGCCGACGGGAGAGGCCGCCGAAGGCGGGAGAGGGGCGAGCGTAGCGAGTTGCCTTTGACGTTCAAGGTCAAGTGCGTTCGCTTCGCTCACCCCTCTTCCCGACCCTCTCCCGCACGCGGGAGAGGGAGAAAACCAAGGCAATCTCGAGCCATCAAAAAAGTGCGGCTCTAGATGAGCCGCACTGAACTGTCGCTCGAACCGCTTTACAGACCTAAAGCTTTTTTGGTGAGCGTGACAATCTCGTCCATCGTGTCTGCCACGGGAACGTTGGCTGCTGCCATCGCCTCGAGCTTACTTTCAGCCGTGCCGACGTTGCCCATAATCAGTGCGCCCGCGTGACCCATGCGCTTGCCTTTGGGCGCGGTGCGTCCGCTGATAAACGCGATCACGGGTTTCTTCATGTGCTGGGCGATCCACGCGGCGGCCATTTCCTCGTCCGCGCCGCCAATCTCGCCGATCATCACAACAGCGTCGGTGTCTGGGTCGTCGTTGAACATTGGCAGCAGGTCAATAAACGTTGTGCCGATGATCGGGTCGCCGCCGATGCCGACGACGGTGCTCGTGCCGATGTTCGCATCCGCCAGCATCTTGCTGGCTTCGTAGGTCAGCGTGCCGGAGCGGGAGATCATGCCGACCCGTCCGGCTTTGAAGGTGCTGGCGGGCATGATGCCCAACTTGCACTCGCCGGGGGTGATGAGTCCGGGGCAGTTGCCGCCGATCAAGCGGACATTCGGCATTTCTTTGAGTTCGCGCACGACGCGCATCATGTCAATCGTCGGCATGCCCTCGGCGATGTTGATGATGAGGCCGATGCCCGCGTGGGCCGCCTCGAGTGTCGCGTCGGCCGCGGCGGCGGGTGGCACGAAGATGATGCTGGCGCTGATCTCTGGGTGCGCGGCCTTTGCCTGCGCCGCGCTCGAGTACACGGGGATCGTGTGTCCCAAAGCACTGAAGGTCTGGCCGCCCTTGCCCGGCGTCGCGCCCGCAACGACTTGCGTGCCGTACTCGAGCATTTTCTCGGCGTGGTACGCGCCTTCGCGGCCGGTGATGCCTTGCACCAAAACTTTGGTGTTCTTGTTGACTAAGATGCTCACAGCGCTGCCTCCTTGACGACAGCGGTGGCCGCTTCGGTCATGGTCGGGTACATGTTGATCGGTTTGCCCTCGAGCAATGCCAGTGCTTCGGCTTCGGCCGTGCCCGCGACGCGCATCGCCAGCGGCTTGGTGAGGATGCCCTCATCGAGTGCCCGCAATACGCCCTTAGCGACCTCATCGGCTCGAGTGATGCCGCCGAAGATGTTGATCAGGATGCCTTTGACATCGGGGTCTTTCAGTACCAATTTGACCGCGTTGTAGACGACTTCGGCTTTCGCGCCGCCGCCGATGTCCAGAAAGTTCGCGGCTTTGCCGCCGACCCTCGAGACGACATCAAGGCTCGTCATGACCAGTCCCGCGCCGTTGCCGATCACGCCGATGTGCCCGTCTAATTTGACGTAACTGAACCCAAAGGCTTTGGCTTCAACCTCGAGCGGATGCTCAGACTCCACTTCGCGGTACATCTCGAGTTCCGGGTGGCGGTACATCGCGTTGTCGTCAATGTCGATTTTCGCGTCAGCGGCGATCACGTCGCCCTGTTCGGTGATGACCAGTGGGTTGATTTCGGCGAGACTGGCGTCCACGCCGACGGCGGCGTTGTACAAGCCGACCATCATCGCGGCGATTTTATTGAGGTTGCCCTCCAAACCGGCTTGCAGCGCGATGTCCCTCGCTTCAAATGGGCGCAGGCCTTTGATCGGGTCAATCGCAAAGCGCGTGATCGCCTCGGGGTTGGTCGCGGCGACTTCTTCGATGTCCACACCGCCCTCTTTACTGACCATCAGCGTGTAGCCCTGCACGTTGCGATCCACGATCAGACCGCAGTAGTACTCCTTGGCGATGTCCACGGCCTTGCCGACCAAAACCTTGCGTACCGTCAGACCCTTGATGTCCATGCCGAGAATCGCCTTGGCGCGGTCGTAGGCTTCGTTGGCGTCCTTGGCGAGTTTGACGCCGCCGGCTTTACCGCGGCCTCCGACGTGAACTTGGGCCTTAATCACTGTCAAGCTGCCGTACTCGTTGGCAATCGCTTTGGCTTCGTCTGGCGTGAACGCTATTCTGCCGGGCGGGACTGGCACGCCGAATTTTGCCAGTAATTCCTTGGCTTGGTACTCGTGAAGTTTCACTCTGGAATCCTCCTCAAAACCACAGCTCGAGTGTCTCTCGAGCTGTGGTGTCAAACGCGTGCGAGTATACGCCCTGCGGCTCGAGATGCAGGTTGGCTCGCCCCAGCGGGCCGCTCGAGCAGCGAGCTGTTTTGTAAACTAGAATTGCTGAACGGGTTGAGCATCCTGCGTGAATCCTTTTGAGCAACCGTCGCCCGAGGGTGAGGATTTGAACGGCGCGAGAAAAACATTGCGTTTAGACTGTGATCTCGGAGCTTGTGTGGATGTCTACGAGCTATATCAACTTGAGCAGGCGCTGTCCAGTGAGCGCTTGCGCGTTTACCAGTTTTACTTTGAGGCCCGCGAAATCGGTGAGCGCGACCCGCAAGCGGCTTTGGAGTTGTGCGAGCGCGGATTGGCGCTCGCGCAGCGAGACCAGTACACCGTTGGCGAGATCTGGTACGACCGTGAGGTCGGTAGCCTCCTGCATGAGCTGGGACAGACTGAGCGGGCGAGGGAGCACCTCGAGCGGGCAGTCACGCGCTTCGCTGAACTCGGCGTGACGGTCGGTGTGGCCAGCGCCAGCAACATCTTAGGTCACATTGAGCTGAGTCGCGCCAATCACACCCGTGCGATTGTGATGTTCACCCGCTACATCGAGGCGGCTCGAGCGCTGGGCCGCAAGCAAAGCGAAAGCATTGGTTTGGGCAACCTCGCCAATGTCTACTTGGAATTGGGCAATCCGTGGCGGGCGTTAGAACTGCAACGTGCGGGTTTAGAGATCATGCAGCAGATGGAAGACAACGAAGAGAACATCGCTTGGGCGCTGTCGCTGCTCGGCAACGTCCACTTGGGGTTGAATCAGACCGACACGGCGCTGCTGTACTTGACGGATGCGTTGCAGCGTCAACGATTGAGTAAAAATGACCGTTTCGCGGCCGTGACTTTACGCTCGCTGGCGGCCTGTGCGCTGATGCGAAAAGAGCACGACGCCGCACTAGAAGCGATCTCGGAGGCGTTATCGTTGGCTGAGCAGACCAGTGATGTGTTGCTGCGCTCTGGCGTGCTGAACCTCGCGGCCGAGGTTCACCTCGAGCGCGGAGATTTTGAAGCTTCGTTCAAGTTTGGAACTCAGGCGCTCACGCAAGCCCAAGCCAGTTCTGAGCGCTTGGATCAGATGCGGGCCCGCGTGATCGTCGCCCGCGCCGAATTGGGGAGCAGCAGCGCAGATGAGCGCGTCCGCGTGGCGACCGCAGCACTCGAGGCAGTGGTGCTCGAGGCGTCAGTCACGGGTTCTGGCTTGGTCGAAATCTTTGCGCTCGAGCACCTGCTGATCGTGCTGCGCGACACGGATCAGTTGGCGCAGGCCCTGACCTGCGCTGAGCGCTTGCGGGCTTTAGAGCGGCGGCTCGCGCAGTCCGATACGCAGCGCCTCGCCACGGTGCTCAACGCGCAGCTCGACGCGGAGCGCGAGCGTTACGGGCTGGGCGTGACCCAAGCCCGCGCTGAAGCCTTAGAGTTCGTCAACGCCGATTTGCAGCGCCTCAATGTGCAAAACGATTCACTCGTCGAGCGCTTGCAGCAGCAGACTGAGATTCTGGAGCGCTTAGCGCACGAAGATCCGCTGACGGGCGTGTACAACCGCCGACACTTGGAGCTGGAACTCGCCCGCGCTTGGGCGCGAACGCAGCGCGATCACTCCTTGCTGTGCGTGGCGATGATTGACATCGATCATTTCAAACACGTCAATGACCGTTACACGCACCGCGTCGGCGACGAAGTGCTGCAACACACGGCGGCGCTGCTGCGCGACCATCTGCGGCTCGAGGACACGATCTGCCGTTACGGAGGCGAGGAGTTCGTGGTGCTGCTGCCCGGTGTGGATTTGAGCGATGCGGTCAGCGCGATGGAGCGCTTGCGCGTGGCGATGCTCGAGTACAACTGGGAGCAGCTTGGTGTCATGCAGACCGTCACGGTTTGCATCGGCGTCGCTGTGAGCAGCGACGCTCCGAACGCATTGAGCTTAGTGGATTTCGCGGATACCGCGCAGTACCGCGCCAAGCAGTCAGGGCGCAACCGCGTGGTTTGGCACGGTCAGTTGCCGGACTGATTTAGTCACTTGATTGCGCCGCTCGAGTGACGCTGAATTCCAAATGCTGCTCCCCGCGCTGAACCGTAAACGTGACGCTCGAGTGGGCGGGGCCAGAAACGCTGATCTCGTCGTAGGGCGTGTGTTGTACGCTCTCACCGTCAATCGCAATGATCTCATCGCCGACCATCAGACCTGCTGCCTCGCTCGGGCTGTCTGGGCTAACGGTGTGAATCCCCAAGCCCGTTCCAGTTTCGTGCGCCGCCTCGAGACCCAAGCCCAGCACGCCTCGGTTTCGCATGCTGGGCAAGGCTTTGCGGATCAGGCGCATCTGACCGCGATGGTTGATCTCGTCTTCGAAGACGTGAAACCACGCGAAATGGCGGTTGCCGTTCACGCCCCAAAAGGGGATTTCCTCCTCGAGCCATTCATCACTGCGCTTGGCGAACTCCTCGAGCGTTTTGGCTCGCACAGTGCGTAGGTTCTCCAAGTAATACCCGAGCTTATGGCCGCGAATCTGTTCGCGTCCGAGTGCGCCCAGTTGCCCGCCCGCCGCCCAGCGCTCGCCCATCATTGCCTCCCAATCGTCATTCCCATCAAAGGTGAAGCCCTGATAGCCGATCTCGACCGCTGCCATGTGCTCGAGCAGCATGCCTAAACTGTTGCTGTCCGGTGTCCCCAAATAATCTAAATCATCTACGGTCAACCCGCGTACCACGTCAATCGTGGTGCTGCGGGCGTAATTCATCATGCCGACGAGACGAGAGATTTGCGGCGTGAACAAGAGTTGATCGCCGATAAAAAATAAACTCTGAGCCATGAGATAGTTTAGCTTTTGCGTTGCTCGAGTGAACGACGGCTGACCAATGCTTGACGTTTGCTCGCAGCTCGAGGCAGACTGAGCGGGAGGTGTCAACATGAAAAGACGACTTGGGCTGGTCACGGCTGGGCTTGCGGCATTGCTGGTACTCGCGGCGCAGGGCACAGCGCAGAATCAGACGCTGAATCTGTTCAACTGGTCTGAGTACATGGATCCGCAGATTCTCAAGGACTTTGAGAAGCAGTTCAGCGCCAAAGTCGTGGTGTCGCTGTTTGAATCCAATGAAGATCTGATCGCCAAGCTGAAATCCACGGGCGGTAGCGGCTACGACGTGGTTGTGCCGGGTCAGTACGCCGTGCCACTCTTGGGGCGTCAAGGACTGCTGTTGCCGCTCGAGAAGACGAAGCTGCCGAATTTGAAGAATCTATCTAAAAAATTTGTCAATCCCAGCTACGACGCGCAAAATAAGTACAGCGTGGCCTATCAGTGGGGCACGGTGGGCGTCGTGTACAACAAAGTTAAGCTTCCTAACTTGGAGCAGACGTGGGGCATTTTTTTCGATGCTAAAAAGCAGCAGGGGCCGTTCATCATGATGGACTCCACCCGCGAGATGATGGCCGCGCCGCTGAAATATTTGGGCAAGAGCCTCAACAGCACCAACAAAGCTGATATCAGCGCGGCGCTCGGCTTGATGGTCGATGCCAAGGGTCGCAGCTTGGGCTTCGACGGTGGCGTCGGCGCTCGCAACAAAGTCTCGGCCGGGCAAGCCAATTACGGCGTGGCGTACAACGGTGACGTGGTGAAATTGCAAGCCGAAGATCCGAAACTCGGGTTTTTCGTGCCCAAAGAGGGCGGCTTGATTTTCGTCGATAACCTCGCCATTCCAGCCAAAGCCCCGAACGCAGCGCTGGCGTACAAGTTCATCAACTTCATTCTGGACGCGAAGGTTGGTGCGCGGCTTTCCAATTACAACCGCTATGCCACGCCGAACGAAGCCAGTAAGCCGTTCATCACGCCCAATGATTTGAAAAACCCAGCGATTTATCCGCTGGCTGCGGTGATGGCGAAATTAGAGTTCAACTTGGATTTGGGCGTCAACAATAACTTGTACGACAGCGCGTGGACGAAGATCAAAGCGCGGTAAGCTCTCGGGTCTCAACACTCGTTGACCCTCGAGCCAGTCAAACTCGAGGGTTTTTCTTAGCGCTTGAGAGGTTTTCATCTACTCGAGCGCTAGAATCTATCGGTGTTTATGACTAAAAGACATTTGGAGGTCACACGATGAAACGCGCATGGTTGGCACTGGTGGCGCTGTCTGTCACGGGGATTGGCTTGCTAGCGCAAGCGCAAACGAAATCTCTCAACCTCTTTATCTGGTCTGAGTACATCGATCAAAAGGTCATCAAGCAATTTGAATCAAAGTTCGGTGTCAAGGTCAACCAAAGCCTGTACGAGTCCAACGAGGACATGCTGGCGAAGTTGCAGCAGGGCGGCACGAAGCAATTTGATATCGTCGTCCCCAGTGGCTACATTGTGCCGGTGATGGTCAAGCAGAACCTTTTGAAAGCGCTCGAGGTGAGTAAACTCCCGAACTTGAAGAACTTGGGAGCGAAGTTTAAAAGCCCGAGTTTTGATGTCGGTAATCAGTTTACAGTCGCGTATTTCTGGGGAACGACCGGCGTTGGCTACCGCAAGGACAAGCTGACGAAGGGTTTCACGCCGAGCTGGGCACTGTTTTTTGATAAATCCAAGCAGCCGGGAAACTTCATGTTTTTAGACGACTCCCGTCCAACGATTGGCGCGGCCCTCAAATACTTGGGCAAGAGTTACAACAGCGCAATCACGGCTGATCTGAAGGCAGCGCTCGAGGTCTTAAAGGACGGCAAAGCCCGCAGCGTCGGTTTCGGCGGTTCGCCGGACGCCAAGCAGAAACTCTTGTCTGGGCAGATCGTCATGGGCATGATGTACAACGCCGAAGCGGCCCGAGCCGCCAGCGAAGACCCACGAATCGGCTACTTTATCCCCAAGGAGGGCGCTGAGATCTGGTTGGACAATCTGGCGATCCCGAAGGACAGTCCAAACAGCGAGTCGGCGTATCAGTTCATCAATTTCCTGTTGGACGCTAAAATCGCCGCGCAAAATGCCAATTCGACCCGCAACAGCACGCCAGTCGATGCTGCGAAGCCGTTCATCACCAAAGCTGACCTGAGCAACCCGACGCTCTACCCGAGTGCAGCGACACTGCTCACCCTCGAGTACAGCGCGGATCTGGGCAGTACGCAGCGTTTGTACGACACGGTTTGGACGCAACTCAAAGCTCGCTGAGTCGGTTAGGGCGGTTTGCAAATACGTTGTCGCACTTCTTGACCCTGAAAGCAGCACCTGACGGGCTTGGGTCGCTTCGTGCTCTCACTCCATTGCAAACCGCTGAGTTGTTTCCACTCGGTTTCCTCGAAAATGGTTGACATAA
>JANYHH010000001.1 GCA_025359505.1 Deinococcales bacterium | reverse complement strand
CTCGAGTCTCACCAGAGCCAAGCATTTGGTGTTGGGTCAATTGAATTCGTTCTGGTCGGTACGGGCAAGTGCGTGCAGGAAGATCGCGGCGCACAATCTTGGGTTGTGGCTGGGGCTATAACCCCCTAGCACTCGACGTATGTTACTGAAATCATATAGTCTGTCCCAAGTGAAGGCAGAGCTAATGCGACTCGAGCCTAGAATGGAGACGACATGAAGGCACTGTTGAGATTGGGACTTGGGATCACGGGCCTACTCGCCATCGGTCTGGTGTTGGCAGCAGGCGAGGTCAAGATGACCGCCACCGACGGCGTGAAGGTCTACGGCGTGCAAGGCAACGCCACGGGCAAATCCAGAGGACTGATGCTGCTGTTTCACTCGGCGGACGAGAGCCACGAGGAATACGACTCGAGCGCACCGCGCTTCAACAAGATCGGCTTTGACACGCTGGCGATTGACCAACGCTCGGGCGGTTATAAGAGCCGCACGGCGCAGGAGTACAAACAGTCCGCCAGCTACAACGATGTGCTGCCCGATCTCGAGGCGGCGCTCGCGTGGGCAGGCACGAACGCACCGGGGAAACGTGTCATCGTCGTGGGCAGTTCGTACTCGGCAGCACTCGTGTTCCTGCTCGCCGCGAATCACCAAGGTGAGATCGCGGCAGTGATGAGTTTCTCACCGGACGAGTACCTGACCCCGATGGGCGTGGTCAAGGAATCAGCGCAGCAAGTCAAAGTCCCTGTGTTCATCTCGAGCGCTCGTAGGGAAGCGAGTAAGGCTCGAGAGATCCTCGAGGCAGTCGGCGGAAGTGACAAGGTGCAGTTCGTGCCGAACGGTAGCGGCGTGCATGGGGCGTTCGCGCTCGTTACACCGCCGAGCATGAGCGACGAGTACTGGGTCGCGGTCAAGCGCTTCCTCACCAAATTTCAGTGAGCACGTAAGTCTGTGTGGCTCCATGAACGATTTCCTCGAGCAGCATTTCGAGCTTCACAGCACTGGCGCAGGCAACGCCAACGTGGCGGGACTGAACAACTGCAATTCGGTGAGTTATACAGCCGAACTCGAGTGAAATTTTCTGTCGAGCATGACGCAGCGATTGAAAAATTGCAGCTCATGGCTCGAGCGATTGTCGTTCAGCGGCTCGGCAACTCAAAATTGCGAATGAACAGCTCCGCACCCTTCGCGGCCGTCGCTTGGCGGTAATTATTCATGCCGTACTGCAACTCCCACGCGCTGACCTGCGCGAAGCTGAACGCCTCGCGGATCGGTGGGCTGTCGTCATAGGTCACGAGCCACTGATGCGGGCAAGTCTCGAGTGCCTGCGCGAAAGCCGCGTGATCGAAGCCCGCGTGCAGATCGCCGTTCGCGCCGTACAACTTGGATTTCGTGGCGCTCCAATACGGCGGGTCGAGGAACACAAACGCGCTCGAGTCTGCTAGCAGCAGCTCTCGGTAGTCGAGGTTCGTGACCCGCACACCGCTCATCACACGCTCCAGCATCTCGAGCCGATCCAGACTGCTGTGCGTGAAACGCGAACCAAACGCGCTGCTCGAGTAGCCGCCGCTGTCGGTCGTGCCGCTAAACGTCACGCGGTTCATCACGAAAAAACGCACTGCGCGATCAAAAACCGATCCGCCGATCAAATCACGCCACTCGAGATAGAGCTTCTTGCCGTCGGTCGCTGTGTCTTTGATGCGTCGCAGCGTTGAAACCAACTCGGGCAGTTCGTCTCGAGCCGCTGTCCAAAAAGCGTAAACCTCTGGGTTCAAATCATTGATCCACACGCTCGCGTCTGGGAAAGCTTGGCGCACCGCGATGAAAACGCTGCCGCCACCGACGAACGGCTCACGGTAGCTCGAGAAGTGAGCAGGGAACTGCGCGAAAATCTGCGCGAGCGCTTTTTGCTTCCCGCCCGGATATCGTAGCGGCGTGCGAATCGGCGCGGCTTTGAAAGACACGCGCCGATACTACCTGCCTCGAGCAAGCTCAGCACGATGTTGCGACACGTTAAACGACCGAACTGACCTCGACGAGAAAGCCGCCGGGCGCATTGACGTAGAACACGTAGCGACCGTGTTCTTCACTCGCCTCGCCCGGCGCGAAACCGTCCGCCTCGAGCCTCGTGCGAATGGTGTTGACGGCTTCGGCATTAACTTGCAAGAAACCGATGTGAAAAATTTTCGGGTAGATCGCGTCTTTGGCTTTGAACACCGAGATCAGCGCGTCATTGTCGTCGTATGTGAACCCCATGAAGTCGTTCTGCGGCATATCGGCTGCCAAGCGCAAGCCGAACTGCTCGGTCAGGAAAGTCGTGGCTGCGGTCACGTCGGTGACGCCTAGATTGATGTGGTTCAGTTTCATGATGGACTCCTCAAAGTCGGTTGGGTCTCGAGCTGGGACGAGCGAGGCTGGCTCAATCCGCTGCGGCTGCAACCTCTACTCTGCGCTTGCCTTTCGGTGCGATGACCTCAATCAGCGCTCGCGGCGTGACCTCGAGCGCGTGCTTGAGGTACGCGGCTGTGTGGCTGGTCGGGTGTTGGGCGACCTCCTCGGGCGTGCCGATGACGACGATCTCACCGCCCCGGTCGCCGCCTTCGGGCCCCAAGTCCACGATCCAGTCCGCCGTTTTCATCACGTCTAGGTTGTGTTCGATGACGACCAGCGTATTGCCCGCTTCGACGAGCCGTTGCAGCACCTCGAGCAAACGGCGCACGTCTTCGAAGTGCAGCCCAGTCGTCGGTTCGTCCAGAATGTAAATCGTCTTGCCGGTGGCGCGTTTGGCGAGTTCCGAGGCGAGTTTGATGCGCTGCGCTTCGCCGCCGGACAATGTGGTGCTGGGCTGACCGAGCTTGACGTAGCCAAGTCCGACATCGTGCAAGAGTTGCAATTTCTTTTGAATGTTCGGGATGCTCGAGAAGAACTCCAAACCCTCCTCGACCGTCATGTTCAGCACGTCGCTGATGGATTTTTGCTTGTACTTTACTTCCAGCGTCTCTTTGTTGTACCGCGCACTCTTGCAGACCTCGCACGGCACGTAGATGTCCGGCAGGAAGTTCATTTCGATCTTGACCACGCCGTCGCCGCCGCAGGCTTCGCAGCGCCCGCCTTTGACGTTAAAGCTAAAGCGTCCGGGGCCATAGCCGCGCTTGCGGCTCTCGGGAGTGCGGGTGAACAGGTCGCGGAGGTCGGTGAAGACGCCCGTGTACGTCGCGGGGTTGCTGCGCGGCGTGCGACCAATTGGAGACTGGTCAATCTCGATCACTTTGTCCAGATGCTCGAGACCGTCGATGCGGCGGTACTTGCCCGCGTTGGTCTTGGCGCGGTTGAGTTCCTTGGCGAGCACCGCGTGCAAAATGTCGTGAACCAGCGTTGACTTGCCGCTGCCCGACGGGCCGCTGATGACGGTCATCGTCCCCAGCGGAATCTCTAAAGTCACATCGCGCAAGTTGTGCTCGGTCGCGCCGACGACGCGCAGTTTCTTGCCGTTGCCCTTGCGGCGCTTGTTGGGGATCGCCACGAAGCGCTCGCCGCGCAGGTACATGCCGGTGACGCTCTCCGCGCTCGAGGCGATGTCTTCAGGAGTGCCTTGCGCGACGATGTGCCCACCGTGGATGCCCGCGCCGGGCCCCAAGTCGACAACCCAATCAGCTTCGCGGATGGTTTCCTCGTCGTGTTCGACGACGATCAGCGTATTGCCGAGGTCGCGCAGGCGTTTGAGGGATTTGAGCAGCCGCTCGTTGTCCTTGGGGTGCAAGCCGATGCTCGGCTCGTCCAGCACGTACAGCACGCCGGTTAAACCGCTGCCAACCTGCGTCGCCAAGCGGATGCGTTGCGCCTCGCCGCCGCTCAGCGAATTGGCGCTGCGCTCGAGCATCAGGTACTCCAAGCCGACGTTCTCGAGGAAGCTCAAGCGAGCCAGCACCTCGCGCAGGATCGGCTTGGCGATCTCGTCACCGAAACCGCTCAGCTCGCCGATATCCTGAGCCGCCGCCAGCGACTCGAGCTTGACACCGTGGCGGGTCAGCAGTTCAGTCGCAATCGGCATGGCTGCGCCGTTCTGCATCGCCTCAAAGAAGCGCTTAGCGTCCACCACCGATAACCTCGAGACCTCAGCGATGTTGACGCCCGCGATTCTGACTGCCAGCACTTCGGGCTTGTAGCGCGTGCCGTTGCAGTTTGGGCAGGGGCGCTCGATCATCAGTTCGGACAGTTTCTCGCGGATGAACTCGGATTCGGTATCTTTGTAGCGCCGATCCAGATTAGTGATGACGCCCTCGAACTCAGCTTTGAATCTGAACGTTTCCTTGCCGCCGCGCTTGTAAACGACCTCGAAGGGCTTGTCCACACCGTACATGATCGCTTTTTTGACCTCGGTTGAGAGGTCGCGCCACGGAGTTTTCAGGTCGAACTCGAGGTGTTCAGCCAGTGCCTTCAAGCGATCCCAGTAGTGAATCGTCTCGCCGTCGCGGGCTTTCCACGGCGTGATCGCGCCCTCGGCGATGCTCAGGCGGTCGTCCTCGATCACGCGGTCTGGATCAAACTCAAACCTCGAGCCGAGTCCCGTACAGACCGGGCACGCGCCGTAAGGATTGTTGAAGCTAAAGTAGCGCGGTTCCATCTCCTCGATCACCGTGCCGCCCTCGGGGCAGGCGAATTTCTCGCTGAAAATGTCATCGCGCGATTCCTCGGGGAAGAACACGCGCACCAAGCCTTCACCCTTACGCAAGGCGAGTTCGATGCTCTCGGCGATGCGGGCGCGGTCACTCGAGCGCAGGGACACACGATCAATGACCAAATCAATATCGTGCTTCTCGTACTTCTCTAATTTCAGCTTCTCGGCTTCCTCGAGTTCGTACAGCACGCCGTCCACGCGCACTCGAGCGAAGCCCTCTTTTTTCAGATCGGTGAAGACCTTGCGGTACTCGCCCTTGCGCCCGCGCACGACCGGCGCGAGGATCATCGCTTTCGTGCCATCGGGGTAGCGCAGCACGCGGTCGGTGATTTCCGACGGTGACTGCTTGCTGACGGGCTTGCCCGTCAACGTGCTGTGCGGCGTGCCAGCCCTCGCATACAGCAAGCGCAGGTAATCGTGGATTTCAGTGACCGTGCCGACCGTGGAACGCGGGTTGTGGCTGGTGGTTTTCTGATCGATGCTGATTGCTGGAGATAAGCCTTCGATGCTGTCCACATCGGGCTTCTCCATCAAGCCCAAGAACTGGCGGGCGTAAGCGCTCAAACTTTCGACGTAGCGGCGCTGCCCTTCGGCGTAGATCGTGTCGAACGCCAAGGTACTCTTGCCCGAGCCAGACACACCCGTCAACACGACGAACTTGTCCCTCGGTAACTCTAAGGTGACGTTTTTGAGGTTGTGTTCCCGTGCGCCGCGCACCACGATTTTATCGTTCATTCAGCTCCTAAATAACTCGAGGCGATGTGGGCCAACGTGCGCTCGAGCCAGTGGGCGTCTTGATTGCGGGCGAGGTCAGCGGTCAGTCGAAGTGGCGGCTCGAGGGGCAACGCAAGAGCATACGGCCCAGCCCCGCACTATGTAAAGAGCGGAATACTCAGTGGGTGACACCCGTGCGAACGTAGCGCTGCTGCTTGTCACACCACGGCTCGAGATGCTATATTCCCGTGCTGCCTCTAAACAGTCAGCCGCCTCTCGAGCGAAATCCGAGGCTTGATGCGCTAACCCGTATCAACTCCCCAACGGTCGGCAATCGTTGGGCAAGGAGTCCGTATGAAAAAAGACATCCACCCGAAGCTCGTTCCATGCAAGATCGTCTACAACGGCGAAGTCGTCATGGAAACCTACAGCACCAAACCAGAAATCAACGTTGACGTGTGGAGCGGCGTTCACCCGTTCTGGACGGGTCAGCAGCGCTTCCTAGACACCGAGGGTCGCGTCGAGAAGTTCACGAAGCGCTTCGGCACGAGCTACCGCACCGCCAAAAAAGAAGACTGAACCTCGAGTCTATAAAGTTGAAGAATGCCTTTGCGGGCATTCTTTTATTTTTGAATCTCGAGAAGTCAGATGCTGCAATGTGTAACATGCGGATACTAATAAAAGGTTAAGCTAAATAAGATGATTTGGCGCGAGATAACTATTTCTGCAATACATGCTAAATACGTTTTCCAATATAAATCAAATGGTTTGCCAAGCCCAGTATGGCAGGATCACTAGAGGTCTTGACTAGCATATCCAATACTAGCTGTCGAATGCTTGAATCTAAGTTAGTTGCTTCCATTACTGCACTCTCAATGTTATTTGTAATACCTTCTGCGGCGTTAAGTGAAACCTCTTTGAGACCATAAAGACTGAGAAAAGGAGATATCTCTACTGGTTGAGCGCCGTAACCATGCGTAAAACGCCCTGAAATAGTATTCTCAAAAACTCCATGCTCCATCAGGCGGTTAACCCAAGCAGAGTCAGCAAGGTGTTTACGTTCGTCTGAAATGGCGAGTGTTCGCCGAAGCAAAGCGTAGCGGCTCATGAATGCGATAAAAGCTATACCTTTTGGTCTGAGTACACGCACCAATTCAGCTACAGCACGTTCACGATCAATACGTTCGGGTAGGTGATAGAATGGCCCTAAACACACGACTGCATCAAAACTAGCGTCTGACCAATGGCTTAAGTCGCACGCATCAGTTTCAACAATTTCCTCGACACGCTCTGCGATACTAGCGTTTGCGATCTCTCGTCGCGCAATCGCCAATAAATCTGGTGATAAATCCGCCAATACAACTTGATAACCTCGCTGTGCAAGCCAGATTGTGTATCGTCCTGGCCCACCACCAATATGAAGAATTCTTCCCGATGGGGGCAGGTATTTCTCGAGCAATGCACACGTCAATTCGAACTCGATAGCGCCGTCATCTGGATTTGTTAAACGATGCCATTCACGTTCAGCAAAGGCCGCGTAGTAATCGAGAACGGCATCTTTTGTCACGTCTAGAGCTTACGATATCAATCCACATAATATAGATGACCCGCAGCTCGAGCCAGCAGGAAACGCTCAGCTTCTCGAGTTACGCTCATCTCAATGACCGCTGCTTTACGCGAACCCGTCAATACGATCACGCACACCCTCGGCATCGCGCTGGGAATCCTGCTGTGCGTCACCCTCGTGATGAGAGGGCAAACGCACTGGTCGGTGCTGGTCTTCGCCATCAGCATGACGGTACTGTACACCGCCAGTAGCGTCTACCACGGCTTGAAACTCTCAGAGGCTCGAGTCGAGTTGCTGAAACGCTTCGATCACAGCGCGATTTTTGTGCTGATCGCGGGGACGTACACGCCAATCATCTGGGTCGCCCTGCCTGAACCATGGCGCTGGGTCGCGCTCGCAATCGTTTGGGGCGTCGCTGGAATCGGCATCACGCTCAAATTTAGTCTCGAACTGCCAGAATGGGTGTCGCTGGCGCTGTACGTTGGACTGGGCTGGCTAGCGGTGATGCTGCTGCCCGTGCTTATCACCGCGATTCCTCGAGTCGCGTTTATTGCATTGGTCGCAGGCGGTGTGCTGTACACGCTCGGCGTGCCGTTCTTCGCCTCGCGCCGCGAGCGTCACTTCATTCCCGCGTGGGGTACGCACGAGGTCTGGCACTTGTTCGTGCTGGCAGGCAGCGTTGCTCACGCGGTGATGGTGTTGGCGCTGCCGATCAATTAAGGCTCGAGTTCCAAATTAGGGAACGTGAACTGCGCTGCTGATGCGACGATGCTCGAGAGGTCAGCGCGGTAGCGGTCGAGCTGCTTCAGTTGCGACAGTGACCAGATCGCGCTCTGCCCACTGTCGTTGAAGGTCTTCAGGATCAGCGCCTCGAGCGCCAAGCGCCGCAATAACTCGTTGGGATGATCGCGCCAAGCGTGCTCGAGGGTGTGCAGCCCGGCTTGGGTTTGGCTGCGCCAATCTGGAATCTCACGCAGCGCAGTCAGGGCGACATAAAAAACGCCCGCATCGAGTTGATGACGACTGGCAAGCGCGATCATGAACCCCGCGCTCTCAGTCCACGGTAAGCACAACAGCGCGACCCTGACCTGCCAATCCAGCGTCAGCGCATCTGCCTCGAGCGCCGCCAAGATTGCCCGTGCGCTCTCCTCGAGTCGCTGTCGCTGCTGGGAACTGCTGCTCAGAAAGGCTGAGAGGGTCAGGGCGAGTACGCGGCGATTGCTCAGTGACCCTGCGATGGCTGATCCCACCGCACCCGAGTCGGTGGCGGCGTACGTGGCAAAAAACGCGCTCGCCGCTGCGCTGGTCTGGTCTGGAATGGTCGAATTGATGGCGTTCAGCAGGGATTGCATCAGCAGCCGCTGCGCGTCCGCGACGGGTAGCCACTGGCAGCGGCGCAGCGTCTCGAGGCGCACGTCGGGGTCTGGGTGCGTAAGCAGTGCCGCCAGCAACATCACGAGTTGCCGCTGCGAAGCGAGTGAAAGGCGCTCCACTGGAATGCGAATCACGCCATCGGCCACCGCCGGGTCGGGGTCGGTCGCCGCCGCGTGCAGCACCGTCCACGTGCGGTCGCGCTCGAGGTCGTCCCACAATGCTCTGAGCAGCGCAACGCGCACGTCGCGGTGCAAATCCCCAGCGCTCAGCGCGATCAGATCGGCGAAGCCCGCGTCGCTACGCAGCTCACCGATCAGCCGCACGACCTCTTTGGCGACGGTCACGCGATCTAAAGGCGCAGCTCGCAGCACTGATAGCGCCCGCGCACTCGGCATCACCAGCACCAAGCGCCGCAAGGCGTAAATCGCCACTCGAGCGCGGTCATCACCAAGCGCGTCCAGCAGCGCTGGCAAGCCCCTTGCCTCATCGAGCCGCCCGAGTGAGCGCAGCGCGGTATCGCGCACAGCGAGGCGCGGGTTGCGGGCATCAGCGAGGCGCGTCAAGGGCGCGATTGGCGCGTTCGGAATGGCGGCCAATTGCGCCATCGCCCGGTAAATCGCGGGTTGGTCGCGTTCATTGTCCCCAGTCAGCTCCTCGAGCGTTGCGGCGAAGGTCTTTTGTTGCGCTGGCGTCCAGCGCTCGAAGCCGCTGTAAATCGGCAGCACGAAGCGGGTCTTGCCGGTGCTGAATTTACCTTTGTAGGCGTGCCGCCCTAGAAACGGCGTCAACAGGTCTTGACGCTGGCGGTGCAAATGCTGGTAAACAATCGCTTGAGTCGCCCAACTCGAGTCCGCTTTCAAGAGTTGCGGTACGAGGCGGTTGAATCTGGGAATGTCGTGTTCGGCGATAAGGTGCAACGCCGTCTGCGCCGAGTAAATCGAGCCTTTGGCAAGTCCCTCAGCCAACTCGAGCAAGTCTGGCAACACCTTCAAGCGCCTGCCAAACGCGAACAACACATTCAGCAGCGCCGATTCGCGCTCTCTGGTCGCCCACGATTTCAACACGGGCAGCAGCGCGACAGCGACGATTTTCGCCTCGGTGTCCGTGATGCGCTGACCAATGTTGTGAAGATTGATCTGCCCGCGCTCCTTGACCAGCGTGGCGATCCACTGCGCTGCCCAAGCCGCGTGGAACGGCAAAAGTCGCACGACGATCCGCTCAGCCGCGCTGGCCGTCTGCGCCGATAAATCAGCGGCGTTGAGCGCGTCTTGCACCACCGCGCCCAGCCCCTCGAGATGATTGGCTTGCCACACGGCGGCGGGCAATTCAGCCAGCGCGGTCAGCAGTTGCAAACGCACGGGGTCTTGCTCGTTTTTGCGTTGCCGCACGAACTCGAGCGCATTGACGTAACTTTGGTCAAACCGCGCCGCTCGGATCAACGCGCCCGCCGCTGCCATACGGAACTCAGGCTTGGGATGCTTGATGGTCGCGTCCAGCAACCGCGTTGCTTCTTCAAATCCCAGCAGCGCGGCGTAGGGAACGCGCTGCACGGTTCGCGCTGCCAAGGCTGGGTGACTCAGATGCCGCAACGCCTCGGACTCGCGCTCGGCTCGAGGTAGAAAGCGCAGCGTGTGCGGCGCGATCAAACCGTCCCCATCCGCCCACGCGGAGCGGCAGGCGGCAAACAGGGCTGCGCGGTCGGAAAAAGCGAACTTAGAGAACTGCTGCTCGAGAAACCGCAATGCGCTGGGGTGCTGAGCTTGGAGCGCAATCACCTGCTGGACGGGTAAGCGGTGCGCGACACGCGACAAGTCCAGCGCGGTTTGATCTTCACTGCTCAGCAGCAACTCTGCGACTAAGCGCGGGTGGCGATCAACCAGTGGCTGCAATGCCAATCGCGTCAGTGGAACGGTCTGCCTGAGTACGCGCAGCAGTTGCGCCGCTCGAGTGACGGAGTTGTTCGCGGTCAGAGCAATCACCGCATTGACCTGCCAAACCAAGCGCGGGTTGGAATCACCTAAAGCTTGCCGCTCAAGCCAATCCGCCAGCAGCAAAGGGTGCGAACGAGCCAATCGCGCCCACTCCGACGCAGACGCCAGTTCCATGGTTGCAAGGCGCTGACCAACCCATGCGGCCGAAGCGAAACTGAGCAACGCGGTGACAGTCCTCAAATCACCGGCCGCACTCAACTCCTCGAGCAGCGCATCGGCGATTGGCTCAGCGCGTTTACGCCCACGTAACCCGTGCAGCAGCACCAAACGCGAGCCGAGCGATAACGAACGCAGCGCCACTATCGCTTGCGCGTCGGATAAAACGAGTGGCGCGAGCGCGAGCGCAATCCCGCGCACGATGCTCGAGGCATCCTGCAAACCGCGCTCCACGCGCCCCGCATCGCGGCTCGAGTAACAAGTCATCAGGGCCATATGGCGCTCAAAAACGTTGCCCGCCTCGAGATCGTGCAGCACATCTGGGTTGGCGTTCAGTCCGTATCCGACCATCAAGCGCATGCGCTCCGCGTGACGCAGCGGCTCGAGTTGCGCCAACAGTTTCTTCGTCGCTGGGCTGGTCATATCTGCCATCTTACCCAAGTGGGCATCGTCGCTCGAGCCACGAAAAAACGTGGCTGCACACGCTAGAATGCACAGCGTGGAAAAAGCACCCGCGTTCAACCTCCCCGATCAGCACGGCACGCAGCATACTTTGGAGCAGTACCACGGCGGCTGGCTGGTGCTGTACTTCTACCCCAAAGACGACACGCCGGGCTGCACCAAGGAAGCCTGTAACTTCCGCGACGCCTCGAGCAGCTTGAAGAAACTAGGCGCGACCGTGATCGGCGTCAGTGCCGACGATGTGGACAGCCACGGTCAGTTTGCCACGAAGTACAGCCTGAACTTCCCGCTGCTGGCGGACGCTGGCGCGGAACTAGCCAAAGCCTTCGGTGCGTATGGTACGAAAAACTTCTACGGTAAGGTTTCTGAGGGCGTGATGCGCCAGACTTTCCTGATCGACCCGAACGGCGAAATCCTCAAAGCGTGGAAGAAAGTCAGCGTGGACGACCACGCGCAGGAAGTCGAAACGGCATTAAAAACCGCGCTCGAGGCGGGCAGCGCGTGAGCGAGAACTTGGAGCATTTCAAGAATCTCGCCGCGCTCGAGGCGGTCAAGCTGGTGAAAAGCGGCATGACCGTCGGGCTGGGCACGGGCAGCACCGCCAAGTACGCGATCCTCGAGATTGGGCGCTTGATTGCTGATCGCAAGCTCATGGATATCAAGGGCGTGCCGACCAGTGTCGCATCGGAAAAACTCGCGCTCGAGGTTGGGATTCCACTGATGGAACTGAGCGCGGCGGGCGTGGACATTGCGATTGACGGCGCGGACGAGATTGATCCGAATCTGGAGTTGATTAAGGGCATGGGCGGCGCGCTGGTACGCGAGAAACTAGTGGAGTTCAACGCCAAAAAGTTCGTCGTCGTCGCGGATCACACGAAGCTCGTGCCGTACCTCGGCTATAAGTCAGCCGTGCCCGTCGAGATCATGCGCTGGGGCTACCGCGCCACGATCAACCAACTGGCGAGTGTCGCACATCAGCTCGAGGCGCGTCTTTGGATGAAGGACGGCGAGCCGGTCGTGACTGACAACGGCAATTACTTGGTCAGTTGCACGGTGCGCGAAATCCTCAACCCGCGTGAATTGGACGCGAAACTGCGCCATGTTCCCGGCGTGGTCGGCACGGGCTTATTCGTCGGCTACGCCAACATCGCGTTCGTGGCGGGCGAAAATGGCGTCGAGCGCTTCTCGAGGTGATGAACCCTGCTGGTTCGAGGCGAAACTCGGCAGCGGTGCGGGAAAGGTCACACGACAACTCATGCGCTCGAGCTAATTTGGTGACATGAGATTCATTGGGGTTGCCCTGCTGGGCTTGATGGTCAGTTGCGGCGGTGGTACGGCTCCAGTCACACCGCCCGCTCCGCCCCCGCCGGGAACGCTCTACGGATTGGTCAGCAGCCCAAAAAACATCAAAACTGGGACTTTTGCGAGCAAACCCGATGAGTTGTGGGTTGCCAAAGGCGGCTCGGTCACGCTGGTACTGACAGGCGAGAACAAATCGCCCGGTGCAACGAGGATTCAAGTGCTGGTCAGCGGCTCAGATGGCGTGACCGTCACACCGCTGACGACGTTCATTGAAGGCAACGAATCCAAGACTTTCACGGTCAGCGTGCCTAGCAACTTTACGGGCACGAAACCGTTTTTCTTCATTTACGGCTACCCGTACAACGGCAATCAAAAACTGGACGATCAACTGCGGCTAGATTACAAGTGGGATGTGACGGCACAACCCACCAACCCGTAAATGACGAAATCGGCATATTTGCGGGAGGCTCGAAGACTCGAGCCTCCCACGCTTTTTCACGCTCAGTTCGTGTTCAACAGCGCCTTCTCGAGTTCGATCCGTGGCACGCCCGCCAGATTGTCGTCCACGTACAGCCCGCGCCACGCGTCCTCGGTGTGAAAGCCACCATCGGGGCCAACCAATGTCACACCGGGTTTGATGAATTGCTTGATCGCTTTGGGATCGCTCGAGGTTGAGCGCACCTTACCGTAAACATCAGTGTAGAACTCGCCGTCATTGTTCTCGTCCAAGAGACGCACTGTATCGGTATACGCGATTTTCAACTCGGGCACGAAGAACGTGCGCTCGTCACCGTGGCTATCGTTGGTGACGGTATTGATGCAAGTCAAATCATTGCAGGCCGTGGACGGATTGCGGATATCGATTTTGAAGCGTGGTTGCGTATTGCCGCCAAACCAACCCGCGACGCTCATACCGAGCGTGGAGTTCAGTCCACCCTGCCAGTTCTCGTAGCCATTGTTCTCTTGGGTTTTGCCATCGCCATTAGCCAACACGCGAATATTCTTAAAAAACACCGGGCCATCTTTCGGGTTCGTCGTCAGACCAGCCGAAATGGTTTTTTGGTCATCTGGGCAAGCCCCTGCATTCGTGCCGGTGATGATCGGATGCGTACCTGCCAACTCTCTAGTCGATTGCGATGCACCAAAGTCACCCTTGTACCCCAGCCGTGCCAACACGTTCGCGGGGTAGCTCGAGGCGGGCATCGTCAGGTCGGTCACGATCACGACAACGGTGTGCTTCTGAGTGCAAACACGGTGCAGATCTCCAGTCTCGGAGTGAATGTTGATGTACCAACCCAACTTGGTTTTCTCGTCGCGGATTGCAATACCTTTGAAGCCCTCGAGCAATTCGGCTTGATCGTTGTTCTTGCGGGCGACGTATCCAAGCGCCCAGCCGGGCAATCCCACCAGCGCTGGATCAGAACCGTGTTCCACGCCGAAGTAGCACCAATAGGCGGGGTCAATCTGCGGATGCCACGAGTCGTACATTTGATCGTCTGGCCCTTTGACGGTGTAAAGCTTGTTCAACCACGCTGGGCAGTTCGTGTTGGCGACTGGCTTTTGAGTTTCACCCACTGGCACGTTAGTCGGCATTCCCGGATAGACTGAGGGCGTGCCGTCAGCTTCAGCGAACAGCACGGTATACGGCTTTTGCGGGTTACTCGAGGCTCCGAGTTGAATCTCGCCCGCTTTGAAGTTCTTTTGGTAAGACTTGAACGTCGGATCAGACAATTTACCTTCAGTCCAACTGCCATCCATCCACGTCGGTTTTTGCATGTCCAAAATGGCAATCTTGGCATCTCGAGTCAGGGTCAGGCGCAACCAATCGGCCCGAGTGCTGTTGGAGTTTGGTACGGTCAGCGTATCCCAGTTGGTGAACCCGGGCGTGTATTTAGAGTTATTGGGTTTGTATTTGAAGCCGTCGTAGGCTGGCTCGAGCTTGAGCTGTGTGACGTTATTGTTGTTTTGCTCAAAGGCATTGATCGCGTAGTAGCGTCCGACCAAGCGCGGCTGGACGCCTGCGGCAGCACTGCTGGTCAGATCTGAAGCTATTTGCGGTGCGACTTCGCCCGTCACGCCCGTCCCACCGATGCAAGCAGCCAACGTTCCAACCAGCGATAACCCAAGCCCAGCAATCATCAACTTAGAATTCATACCGTTACAGTAGCAAGATATCGCGCTTTCAGATGTCGGTTTTTCCACGCGCCCCTTCACGGCGTCTTACTCGAGCCAAGCGCTTGGCTCGAGTATCATCAAGTCCGTGACGCTGCTCGAGGTTGCTGCTCTGCTGGGAACTGTGGTCTTCGCCGCGTCCGGCGCGATGCTCGGGGTGCGTAAAGGCTTTGACTTGCTGGGCGTGATCGTGCTGGGCTGCGTGACCGCGATTGGTGGCGGCACGCTGCGCGACACGCTCACGGGCGTGCTGCCGGCCGTGTGGTTTCGTGACGAGCGTTATCTGATCGCTGCGATTGCGGGTTCGCTGCTGGGTTTCGTCGCGTACCGCCGCTTGGAGCGCCGCGAAGCGCAGCTTGAGTTGCTGGACGCGCTGGGCTTGGCGCTGTTTGCCGCGACGGCCGCGCAAACGGGCGTCAAGCTGGGCTTCGGGCCGCTGGGCGTGGTCTTCATCGGTACGGTTTCCGGCGTCGGTGGCGGCGTGATCCGCGATATCCTCGCTAGGGAAGTGCCGCGCATCTTCCTGCCGGGTGAGTTGTACGCCAGCACCGCTGCGCTGGGAGCTTTGAGCGTTTACCTGCTGTCAAGTGTGCTGGACGGGAACGCGGTGCTGATCGCGGGCAGCGCGGTGACGTTCTTTGCACGCCTCGCGGCGCGGCGCTACCGCCTGACGCTGCCGACGAGGGATCCTTCAAAACCGCTACTCGAGGATTCAGGGAAGTCGACGCTCGAGCGCAGCCGTGAATCTCTGCTCGAGGAGAAGTCTTAATTGGCGGCGATCGCGGAGTCGTTCATGGCTCTGAGCAAATCGGGTGTGACGATGTAACGCTCATTGCACCAGTGACAGACGACTTCCTGCCCGCCGGATGCGGCCATCTCCTCGCGTTCACTGTCACTGAAAAAGGTCATCGCGTTGATCGCCCGCTCCAACGAGCAGCGGCATTTGAACTCGAGCGGCAGCGTTTCCCGCTGCGCGACGAACTCCAGCCCCTCGAGCGCTCTGACGACCACGCCGCCCAGTCCCTCGTCACGCATGATGCTGGTCAGTTGCGGCATGGATCGCAGGTTTGCCTCTAAAGTTTCCAGCGTTTCATCGCTGACGCCGGGAATGGTTTGGATCAGCAGCCCGCCCGCCTGCGTCACACCACTCGAGCCAACCAGCACGCCCAGCAGCACCGCGCTGGGGAGCTGCTCGGATTTTGACAGGTACATCGCCACGTCCTCGGCGATCTCACCGCTGACCAGTGGCACGCTGCCCGTGTACGGCTCCGAATTCTCTAGTAACCGCGTGACGCTGATCTCACCAATCGCGCCGACCAGCCCGCCGACATCGAGCTTGCCGTCCGAGGCTCGAGGCGGTAGATCGCTTTGCGGGTGCTTGACGTAACCCCGTGCGCTGCCATCACGCCCACCTTCGGTGACGATGTAGCCGATCGGCCCGCTGGCTTGAATCCGCAGGCCCACGCGGTCTTCTGGGCGTTTGGATAACACCTGCGCCAGCAGCAGCGCCGCCGTCAGCGAACGCCCAAGCGCGGCGGTCGCGGTCGGGCTGGTGGCATGGCGCACCCGCGCCTCTTCGGTCAGCGCGGTCGTGTCCATCGCCAGTACGCGCAGGGTGTCGTGGGCGGCAGTGCCGATCAGCAGGTAACTCACGCGCCCCATTTTAGGGCTAGTAGCGACCACCCGCCAGCAGTGTAGGGCACATGATAGACGGCTCGAGGAGCTGATCTTATGCTGTTCACATGAAGAATGGGGTTGTCAAAAACTGGGCGGCGCTGCTATTGATACTGTTGCTCACGGTAGCTCGAGCCGAGACTTACTTGGGGTACGAATCTCGAGCGGCTGGCTTCGGCATTGCGTACCCGAAAACGTGGACGGCGACCGAGAATCCGGGTCGCACGGCGGTGGTGCTGTTTGAGAAAACCAGCAATCCCGCCACTCGAGCCAATTTGATCGCGTCCTCTGGCCCGGCCAGTCCCGGCGTAAAGCTGGATGATTACGACCGCATCATGCCGAAGCTCTTCAATCTGATGTTTGAAAACTACAAGCAGCACTTGAAGCAACCGACGACCCTCGGCGGCGCACCGGCGCGAATGCTGCTGTTTGAAGCGGTGCAGGGCAAGATACCGATTGTCGGCTTTATCGCGTACACGATTCGCAACGGCAAGGTCTACACCGTGATGTTCTTCAGTTCGCGGGGACAATACGAAGGCTACCGTCAAGTCAGCGGTAACATTCTGGGCACGTTCCGCTTTCTTTAAGGTGAGCTGCGTTTCAACAGCCAAAGGTACAAACCAAGCGCCAGCAGTTGCGCTGACAATGCCCCAACCGCGTATCCGCGCAGGCTCGAGGGCTGCCACCAGATCACCAGCAGCGTCAATCCATTCAGCGTCAACCCGTAGGGAACTGTCCAGCGATTCGCCGTCCAACTGAGCCGCGCCGCGACTCCGTGCGCGATTCCAGCGGCAATCAAGGCAGCAATCACGGGCAGCACGGCGAGAGAGCGCTGCTGCGCCGCTTGCAGCGTCACCGTGCTGCCCACGCGGTAGGCACTCGAGGAGATCAGCACGAACGCCAGCAACCCCAGCAGCACCGCCACCAAACCGTAAACAGCCGCGCTCCACGCGGTGCGGGTCGGCTCGAGCGGCTCGAAATCTTTGTCCGAACGCAGCAGTGACACGCTACAGAGTCTAATACGCGCTGTCTTTTACAATAGCGAGCGTGACCCCAGCCCAGCAACTCGAGGGACTGCGCGACCTCGCGGCTTTGGAGGGCTTTGCGCGGCTTGAAGATCTCGAGGCGCTACTGTCCATTGCCAGCGTCGCGCCCGTGACGTTGCAAACCCAGTTGCTCGAGGTAGCGAGCGCGATCTTCGAGGGGCGCGACGTGGAGCAACCCGTCGCGCTCGAGCCGCTGACCGGGGTGATCGAACTGATCGCGACTCGAGGTTTGCAGCACAGCGACTACCGCAGCTTGGACGGCGCGATGGACGCGATTCTCACGGCATTAGAGGACGCGCACCGCGTCGCAAGCACCCATCCGCTCGAGGCGAGCTGCGTTGCTGCGCTGGGGGCGCTGAAAAACTCGGTCTTCGGGCGGGCGCTGAACATCGCCGAACGCTCACGGTTGCGCGGCTTTTACGAGCGCGAGAAGCTGCTCAAACGCTGGTGAGCACTCACTGCTCGAGCCGTGTTTAGATAAGGCTTGTGAGTCAGCCAGAATCAAACCGACGCTTCGCGCAAACCATCACCGTTACGCAAAACGACATCGACGACCTCGGGCACGTCAACAACGTCGCCTATGCCCGCTTAATAGAAGACATCGCCCGCGCTCACGCGACCCACGTCGGCATGGACATCGACACGCTGCGCGACAGCGGCCGCCTGCCGGTGATGCTCGAGCATCACCTCAAATACCGCCGCGCTGGATTTTTAGGCGATGTGCTGACCGTCAGCACCGAGATTCTGATGATGGGCGGACTGCGAGCCAAGCGTCACAACCTGATCGTTCGGGGCGACGAGGTGCTGGTCGATTCGCAGACCGATTGGGTCTGGGTCGATGTCGTCAGTGGCCGCCCCAAAGCGATTCCAGCAGCGGCGCTCGAGGCGTTTGGGTTTTAGCGTGAACGCTCGAGGGGCGTTTACACCGTCATGATTCAAAACTGCACAAGTTGCTCCGCGAGCGAGAGAGCGCTCAAGTCATCGCGGTTCTTGCTTGCAAAAAACGCCTGTTCAAACCGCGCTCGAGTGGCTGGCTCGCGCAAGAACATTTGGATCGCCTGAATCGCTGTTTTGCTGACGAAGCTGTTGAACCGACGCCCCGCGAGGATCATCGTCGCGTGTTGATTGACAAACCGCGCCAGCCTCACCGCGTAACGCAGCCCCTCGAGATCGCGCCACAACCGCAGGTGAGGCGTCGGGTCATCGCCCGCGCAGCACAGCGCAGCACAGCGCGGCGAAGCAATCGTCACGCGTGTTATCGTCGAGTTCCAGCGCTAAGCGCCACCACGACGACAGGAAATCGCTGACCGCCAGTCGCTCGAGGTCTGGCCACGTCTGCCAATTGCCCCGCTCGAGCTTGCCGACGACGATTTCAGCCGTCACAAAGCCCGCGCAGTTCTGGGCGGTCAGCTCGAACAAACGCGGCAGGAAGTGCTTGAAATCCTCGACCTCACCGCAGGTCAGCAGCAACGAAAACACGAAGCTCGAGAGTTCGCCCGGCTCGAGCGAGCGCAGCAGCTTCGCACCCAGCGCGTCGATTTCGCTTTGTTCAAAACAATGCGGAATGCAGCACGGCATGTTGGTACGAAACGGATACGGCGCAAACACACGGTACAAACCCTCAAGCGCTGCTTCAAAACGAACTTGCGCCGCCTCGAGACTCATCCCTTGATCGCAGCTCCGAAGACGCCGCGCTCCGCGAGGATACAGGCCAGCGCGATGCTGTTGAACTTGGTGTCGCTGCTATCGGCGCGACTGGTCAAAATCATCGGCGCACTCGCGCCCATGATGATCCCCGCGACGTTCGAGCCAGCGAAATAAACCAAGGTTTTGTAAAAGACGTTACCGACATCAATGTTGTCGACGATCAGCACATCCGCTAAGCCCGCCACCGGCGAGACGATTCCCTTGATTGCAGCCGCCTCGAGCGAAACCGCGTTGTCCAGCGCCAGCGGGCCGTCGATAATCGCGCCTTTGATTTGCCCTCGGTCGCCCATTTTGCTGATGATCGCGTCGTCCACGGCCGTGCTCATGTCTGGATTGACGACCTCGATCGCCGCCAGCATCGCCACCTTGGGCTTCTCGAGTCCGAGCGCGTGTCCGACGGCCACACTGTTCTGCACGATTTCAATTTTGGCTTTGAGATCCGGCTCAATGTTCATCGCGCCGTCGGACATGATGAACAAACGCTCGAAGCGCCCCGGCGCGTCGAAGACCAAGGCGTGCGACAGCAATTTGCCGGTGCGAAGTCCCCACTCTTTGTTCAGCACCGCTTTGAGGATCGTCGCAGTGTCCAGTAAACCCTTCATCAGCACGTCCGCTTGACCGTCACGCACCGCTTTGACCGCCAACTCAGCCGCTTGAGCGTTGCTGACCGCGTGCGTGATGCTCAGTCGCGCATCGTCGATCCCCATCTGAGCGCACAGCGCACGAATCTTGGCTTCATCGCCAAACAGCAGCGGTTCGATCATCCCCTCGAGCCGCGCCGAATGCACCGCCTCTAACACGTGATCGTCCTCGGCAGCCGCGACCGCGACGCGTTTCGCGCCTCGGACGCCACCGATCAGCTTGGCGAGGCTGACGACGCTTCGCATGTCGCGCAGGGGTTCAATACGTGTGAAATCGAGGGTTTCCATAGCGTGCATTGTACGCAGATGAACAGCAAAGCGAGTTCAGCTCGAGGTCATGCGAACCCTGCAACTCGAGGTCATGCTAACCTTGCGAACTCGAGGTCAGAAGCTCGAGCTGCGCTCATTGACCGCCGTCCCACCAAGGTAGGTTTCCAGAATCGAGTCACGCCGCGCATGCAGCCCTTCGCGTTTGATCTTGTCGCGCACCGCGCTGCAACGGCAGTGGCTGTAACTGCACAGCAGCGCGAACGGATCGCGCTCCACCAATCTACGCGTGGTGTCCACCACGTCGCGCACCCGCATGACCGACACGCTCGCCTTGCCGACATCGGCGCTACGCAGGCTCGTCAGGTGACGCTCGATCGGGTTAAAGGCTGCCGAGCAATTCGGGTAGCACGTCTTGACCGCGCCGTTAGAGGTGTTCGCCCAGCGCTCAAGCATGGGCCGTCCCGATAAGTACTCGCCGTAATGCATCGCGGTGTTGCTGCGGTGATCCACCCCGAGCAGGATCACTTCCGCATCCAGCGCGTACAGCACACCGATCGGCGCATACGGATGCATCAGGGTTTGCACCCCCAGAATATCAGCAGCCTTTGCGCCACGCGCCACGAACGACAATGCGGGATGCATCGAACGGCTCGAGTCAGCCTGTTCCATCAGCGCCTGCGATACGCGCCCGATGTCGCGGCTGACCGGGCTGGTGCTGGTGAACGGCGGGCCGTCATCGCTCAGGAATTGCGGCCAGTCAGCGCTGCGCTCACCCGTTGGCCAGACCAGTGTGTAATATGTGAACGACGGCATCACAATCGTTCGCACCGCATTGCTGAGCGCCTTGACGATGCCGCTCGCGCCACCGACGACATTGCCGAAGCTCGACAGGCTGGAATGGCAAATCGCGTCACGTGACCCGTCCACCCCAAGCTTCCACAGCGCCCGCTCGAGATCGGCTTGTGAGACCGGCGGGGCCCACGCACGGCGCACGAAGTTCAGCACGGCGTTAGCCTATCACTCCAAGTAGAAGCGCAATACTGAGCGTAGGTTCAATCTGCACTGTCAATCTGCGCTGACCAGCATGTTCTGAGGTTTGGGATGGATTCGCGGCTCGCGCAGTGCTTCCAAGACGAAAGCCGCAATCAATGCGATCAAGAAACCCAGCACCCCTGCCAACGCCGCGAACAGCGCGGGACGCGGGAAATCTGGCTCGAGCGGTTCGCCCGGCGCGGTAATGACTTGCAGCACCGCTACTTGCCCGATCGAGGCTCGCAATTCATTCGGTGCGGCCAGCAAACGCTGCGACGAGACAATCGCCGATTCCAGATTGGCGATGTTCAAACGCAACGTATTGACTTGCAGTTGTAAACTGACCGCCGCTGGGTTCGCAGACCGAGCCGTTTGCGCCCCCACCCCCTGCTGCCCCTCGAGCGCCGCCGCAATCGCGGCTGTGTTCCCGGAAAGCTGCGCTTCTTTCAGCAGCGGCTCGACGCGGCGCAGTTGATCGCGCACGTCCAGCAAACTGATTTGCGAAACATCCAGTCTGGCTGTTTGCTTTTGCTTGGCGATCGTCAACAACTGACCATTCAAGTAGCCCTCCAAGTGACGGCTGAATTTAGCGGCTTGATCCTTGGCTTCGATGGCTGAACTGCCCTTGGCCGTCAACGTCCACAAACCCTTCTTATCATCGAATTTTGACTGGAAAACACTGATCGGTTGCTCTACCCCGATGCCAGCAGCGAATTCGGATGTGTTCAACAAATCGTTGTACGCCTGCGCCAAACCGGACGCGGTGGGCAAACCAGCAAAGGCCTCGTCGCTTTTAATATTCAAACTGTAGACCGCTCGGCTCGAGTAGGACTTCGGCAGCAGCAACGTGACGGTCAGCGTGAGGAGGGCAAGCGCCATTGGCAAGACGAGAATCAATCCCCTGTGGCGTTGAAGAACGGCAAACACATCGCGCAGCGACAATTCATCCTGTGAATTCGTATCCATGAACACCGCATTGTACCCCTGAATCTTAAGACTTCATAAGCATTTACACACTGGGATTGGAGGTTTTGATCGTCGCGCCCGGAATCACTTTCAGGAGCACTGACCGAATCCCAGCGCCATCGCGGGCGCGGGCGGCTGACTCGAGCTGCGACAGAACCGACTGCAACGCCTCGTCGCTCAAAGTTGCCTGCTGCGCGACGAAAATTTTCTCGTACTTGGACGATTGCGTACCCTCGTCGCTGGTCAGCAGCTCTTCGTAAAGCTTCTCACCTGCGACCGCGCCCGTGAAGACGATTTCAATGTCTTTACCGACTTCAAAACCCGACAAGCGGATTACATCGCTGGCGAGGTCAACAATTTTCACGGGTTCACCCATATCCAGCACGTAGACCGCGCCGTTTTCGGGCAGACCGCCAGCTTGGAGCACGAGCTGCGCGGCTTCCGGGATCAGCATGAAATAGCGAACCATCTGCGGATCCGTGACCGTCACCGGGCCACCATCGCGGATTTGCTGCTGGAACTTCGGGATCACGCTGCCCCGCGACCCCAAGACGTTGCCAAAGCGCACGCTCGAGAAGGTCTGGTGCGGCGCGGCGCGGCGAGACGCCCCCTCGAGCACGTACTCAGCCATGCGTTTGGACGCGCCCATCACCGAGGTTGGATTGACGGCTTTGTCGGTCGAGATGTTGACGAAACGCTCCACACCGTGCTCGACAGCCAAATCCACCAAGTTCTTCGTGCCGAAGATATTGTTGAGAATCGCCTCGTCGGGGTTCAGTTCCATCAAATAAACGTGCTTGTGTGCCGCCGCGTGAAACACGACTTGCGGCTTGAACGTGCTGAACACCGCCTCGAGTTTTCCGCGATCCCGCACGTCGCCGATCACCAATGCGTACTCGAGTTCCGGCCAGTTGCGTTTGAGTTCCTGCTCAATGCTGAAAATACTGTTTTCGCCGCGCCCCAACAGCACGATCCGCGCTGGTTTGAAGCGGCAGACCTGCCGCACGATCTCCGAGCCGATGCTGCCGCCCGCCCCCGTCACCAGCACCGTGCGACCTGTGATATAGGACGTGATACTGCCAGTCTCGAGTTTCACTGCGTCGCGGCGCAGCAGATCCTCCAAAGACACATCCCGAATTTGCGAGAGCGCCACTTGCCCAGACAAAATCTCGTGAATCCCCGGAATGATGCGGTGCTTGACGCCAGCTTCGCGGGCCAGTTCCACCACGCGCCGCACCACGCGCCCCGGCGCGGACGGCATCGCAATCAGCACTTCGTCCACCGCCTGTTCGCTGGCCACTCGAGGCAGCGCATCCATCACGCCCAGCACGGGCAGACCCATGTAATTCTGTGAACGTTTCATTGGCTCGTCATCCAAAAACCCTACTGGAATGAGGCCCGACTCAGGGTGACGCAGCAACTCGCGCACCATCATCGTCCCCGCCTCACCCGCACCGATCACCAGCACGCGCTTTGAACTGCCCGATGTGGCCCGCACGCCCTCGCGCTCGAAGAGGACTCGAGCCAGCAGGCGCATCCCGCCCATCAGCAGCAGCGCCAACGCCCCTTCGATCAGCGGCACGCTGCGCGGCACGAGCGTCCACTGCGACACCACGAAATTCACAACGTACACCAGCACCGTCCAGCTAAAGATCACAGCCGCGAAGCGGTACAAATCGCGCACGCCGATTTTGTGCCACGACTGGCGATGCAGCCCGAAGTAGAAAATCAGCGCCGCTTTGGGAACGAAGCCAACCGCGAGATAGAAAGCAATCGTGCGTTTATGCTCCAAGAGCGGCAGATCCAAGCGCACGAAAAACGCCAGCAGCCCCGCGAAAGACCACACCAGTAAATCGAGTGCGAACTTCTCGCGGGTCGGACGGGATACGCGGCGCATCGGCACAGATTAGCACCCGATGTCGAAGCGATTCTTGTGATTCGCGGGCATCACAAGCAGATGCACGCAGTATCCGACGGCTCGAGATGTCTCGAGGCTGACGAAGATGCAGCGCATTCAGTCTGCATTTTCGAGCTGTTGGCGCGAACTTCCTTCAAGCTGCAACTTCAGGCTTTCTTGCGGGTACGCTTCACAGGCGCGGCGATCTCAGGCAGGGTTTCCACCACGACCGGCTCGAGCGGCTTTTTATCGGGTGGCTTTTGCTCGGTCAGCGCTGGCTCGGTCAGGGCTGGCTCGAGCTTCACGGCTTTGGGTTTCTTCGCGGGTTCTTTTGTCACTTTGACGGCTGGCTGACCGCCGCCCAAGCGCTCCAAAATGTCCGCATCGGTGACGACACCACCCTGAGCGCCAATGCCTGTGGCCACGAGCGCCCCGGCGACGTTGGCGTAACGCACCGCGTCTGGCAGCGCGTAACCGCTCAGCACCGCGTGCGCGAACGCGGCTGTGAAGCCATCCCCCGCGCCGGTCGTATCGACGACGTTATCGACGCTGTAACCCTCAAGGAGTTCGGATTCTGTCGGCGTCCAAAGGATCGCACCGAGCGCTCCAACTTTGATCACGACTGTTTTCAACCCCTGCGCTTTCAAGCCCTCGAGCGCCGCAGAAATATTGTCCTCACCAGTGATTCTGAACAGCTCCAATTGATTCATCAGCAGGTAATCCGCGCCCTTGACCGCCTCGAGTAAAGCTGTGCCTGCCGCGTTGACCGCACCCGTGCCGAGGTCAATGAAAATTGGTACGCCAGCCGCTCGAGCAACTTGCATGGCTTGCAGCGTGTACTCGCGCTGAGCGCCTTCCATCAAGGCGTAGGCGCTGATGACCACGGCCGCAGATTGCTGGATCGCGCCCGGCTCGAGCAGCGCCGCGTCTAAATGACGGTTCGCACCCGTCGCGGAGATCATCGTGCGTTCGGCGTTCTTTGTGACCAGAATCGTCACGGTGCTGGTCATGCGCTGCGGGTCGGTTTGTAGCGCGTCCAAATTCACGCTGGCTTTCACCACATTTTCCAGCGCCACAACCCTGAACGGATCCGCACCGACTCGAGCCGCTAAGCTGACCTCGTGCCCTAGCGCGGCCGCGTAGTACGCCAATGTGCCACCCGCTCCGCCGGGCAGCAAAGCGCTGCGGATCGGCGTGGCGTCCTCGCCCGCACTGGGGATGCGCTCGAGGAAATGGATGTGGTCAACGGTGACATCGCCGATGACGAAGAGCTTCACGAAGTTACTCCCTGACGAATCGAGTGCGGCCAGCGCCGATATAAAAAGTCCGAAATGATGATGCACGATAGCACACCATGGAAAACCGTCATGACGTTCTGAAAAAGCGTTGTACACTCGGCTCAACGTGGAACTCGACGACATCCTCACGCAATTCATGGCCTCAGTAGACGGTGTAATCGGTGTCGCCATTGGCGGCATGGACGGCTTACTGGTCGAACAACAGCCCGCCGACAACCGCACCCTGATTTCCGGCATGGTCGCCGAGAACGCAAATTTGCTGCGTAGCACGGTCAACACTTATAAAACCGTCCTTGGGCTGGGCACGGTCACTGAAATCACCGTGCAATCCGAGAAAGCCGTCGGCTACCTGCGCCCGATCAACGGCGATTTCTTCTTAACAATCATCCTAGAACCCAAAGGCAACTTGGGCAAAACCCGTTTGGTATCAACAGAAACCGTGCGTCAACTGCAAAAGGTGCTGAGCTGAATGGCGGGCTGGCTCGAGGGGCTACAAGGGATGCCGCACGTGCTGACGGCTGTTTTGGTCAGCGATGACGGCATTGAGATCGAAAGCGTCGGCGGGCCGCAGATCGACCCGCCAGTCTTGGCGGCCGAGACTGCCAGCATGGTGCGGAGCAGCGCCATTGCGGGCAAAAACCTCGGCGGCGGCAAGTTGTTTCGCTGGAGCTTCACGACCGACAACTTCGAGATCATCTCGATTCGCGTCGGGATGCACCACTCACTGACGGTCGCCGTGCAGCGCGGCGCGGACGCCCGCGCATTGCAAGTCGAGATGGCCCGCATGGCGCTGCGACTCGTGCCGCAACTGGAGCCTCAGTAAACCAGCACCTCAGTAAGAAAGGATCACCCAATGGATTTACGCGCACTGCTCGAGGAAGTCATCAACATCAAAGGCATCACCAGCGTGGCATTGGTCAGCAACGACGGTTTTGTGATCGAAAGCGCCACTGCGCCCGGTCAGGACATCGATCTGGACTTCTTGGGCGGCGTGGCGACCAGCAGCTTAGCGGCCAGCCAAGCGCTGAGTGAGTTTTTCGGCAAGGGTGAAGTCAGCCAAGTGATGGTCGAATTTGAAGAGGGCCCGGTGCTGCTCGCGCCGATCGGTGCGGTCAGCGTACTGGCCACGATCGACTCGAGCCAGAACTTGGGGCGCGTGCGCTTCCAGCTTAAAAAGTACCTGCCGAAGCTAGAGCAAGCCGCGCAAGCCTGAAGACTGAAAACCACCACGGGCAAGCTCGAGACCGATGAGCTGCATCCCTTTATCCAACCTCGCAACGCTTCGATCGCCCTGTGCTGTCCATCAGCGGCTCGAGCAAATTGAAAGTTCGGCCATCCCTCGGGTCAAACCCCGAGGTTTTCGCTCAGCGTCTCAGCGCGAGCGCAACGAATGCAAATCTGAGTTCTCTGAGCGCTGAAACAGCCAAGCTCAAGTAGACTAACATTGTCTATTCAAGCCTCACCACACCAACACCGCGTCAGAGGAGCGTTATGACCGAAGATTTCCGCCTCGAGATCACACCAGAAACCGGGCAGGGTAAGTACAGCAATCTGGCGGTCGTGTCGCACACCGGTAACGAGTTCGTCTTCGACTTCGCGCTGTCCTTACCGAATCAACCGGCCGTGGTCGTCTCCCGGTTGTTGACCAGTCCGCAGCACGCCAAAGCTTTCCTGCGGGCTTTATCTGAGAACGTCGCGCATTACGAGAACAGCTTCGGGGTGATCGAAGAGCGCGAACCGCGCATGACCGGCTCGAGCACGCAGACGAATTAGACCCTCGAGACGAAATCTCGAGTCAACAGCAAGAAACGCACCTTGGTCGGGTGCGTTTCTTCTTCTGGTGGAAGCGAAGGGAATCGAACCCTTGTCCAAAGCCGCGTTCAGCGGGCGTCTACGAGCGTAGCCTCTGATTTAATGTCGGTGAAAAGCGCTCCCAGAGACCGGATTTCTCATCACCCAACTTCGTTGATTTCGCCCATTCGCTACGAGGCATCGCGGGGGCTAGCAGTCTTTAATTAAGCGGCTCTAAACACCAACTGCGGGGTTTTTAGGCGGCTCGGCTGGGATTTAGGCAGCCAGTGCGAGCTGGGTATCGCTACCGAAGCTCAAAACGTTGTTGTTGCCAGTTAAGGCGTTTGGGCTTTTTTACGAGGCCAGCCCACCTCGGCTCGCAACCACGCCTTCAGCTAACCCTGTCGAAACCATGACGCCCCCAACGAGGAAGAGTGTACCGCCTCGTCAGGGGTTTGTCAGTAATGAAAATGACGTATTTGAAACAGGCAAAAGGTAAAACAGGGTCTTCTCGAGGCTCGAGCGGGCTGGGCGAGGCAAGCCTCTCCCCTACGGTTTCCAATCTTTGATGGCGGCTTCGGCGGCCAATTTGCCGCTGAGCATCACCAGTGGCAACCCGCCGCCGGGGTGGGCGCTGCCCGAGGCAAGGTACAAGCCCTCCACGCGGCTCGAGCGGTTTTTGGGGCGCAGGAAGGCGGCGGAGACGCTGTTGCTGCTCGTGCCGTAGATCCCGCCGCGAAACGTTTTATAGCGCGTCTCCAAATCGCTGGGGGTCATCAGGTGCTGTGTGACGACCTTGGAACGGATGTCGTAGCCGCGATGCGCCAGCAACTCGAGGATGCGGGCGGCATACGGTTCAGCCTCTTTTCCCCAGTCCGTGCCGCCCGTCGGCGGGGCGTTGACTAGCACGAACCAGTTCTCATGAGCGGGCGGGGCTTGGGATGGGTCGGACTTGCTCGAGATGCAGACGTAGATCGTCGGATCGGTCGCGGGGCGCAACTCGTCGAAGATCTGCACGAACTCTTTTTTGTAATCGTGTGAGAAAAAAATGTTGTGATGCTCTAAACCGCTCGTCTCCCCTGCCACGCCGAGCATCATCACGAAGCCACTGATTGAAGGCTCGAGGCGCTTGGAGCGCTCGTCCAGATGCTTGGGCAGGAGGTCTGCATAAAGCGTCGCGGCGTCGGCGTTGCAGATCACCACGTCAGCGGGGAACCTGCGTCCATCTGTGAGCGTCACGGCTTCGACGGCTTGCTGCTTGCGGTCGGGCATGATCGGTGCAGTCGTGTCCTCGAGCTGAATCTTTGTGGCAGTCGCGCCGAATTCAAACTGCACGCCAAGCTTGCGGGCGATGCCCTCGAGCGCGGTGGCGATGCGGTACAAGCCGCCTTTGACGTACCACGCCCCATAAGCGTACTCGCTGTACAGCACGGTACTGAGCGTCGCTGGGGCGCGGTACGGGCTGCTGCCGGTGTACGTCGCGTAGCGCCCGACGAACTGCTGCATTCTCGAGTCGTCGAAAAAACGCGCCGCCAAGCCATGTAGCGTCGGGAACGGCAACAACGCCCCGATGTCCGCCCACGGCACGCCGTTTTTAACGAAATCCAGCGGACTCGAGATTGCGCTTTCCAGAAACGGTTGGCGGCTGCCGCGCCACGCCCGCGCCGCGTGACCGAAAAACGCGTTGAAATCCTCGCCCGCACCGCTGCTGAACGTTTCCAAATTTGCCATCATCGTCGGCAGATCGGCGCTGGCGTCGAAGCCCGTACCGTCGGGGTACACGTAGCGGCAGATCGGCTCGAGGCGGATCAGTTCGAGGTGATCGCTGAGTTTCTCGCCCGCTGCGGCGAACAGGTCTTCAAAGACCCACGGTAAGGTCACGAGGCTCGGCCCAGTATCAAACCGGAAGCCGCGATCCTCGAGCAGATTGAGCTTGCCGCCCGCGTTGGGCAGTTGCTCGAGCACCGTGACGGCGCAGCCTTTGGCAGCGAGCCGAATCGCGGCAGATAGTCCGCCGACGCCCGCGCCGATCACGACTGCCCTCATTGGCTTGGACATTTCCACTCCTCGAGCGAGCATGATAAGCCGCTCAGCGCAGGTCATACGACCGCCCTTTCCAACTGACCTTGCCGGCTCTATAGCGCTGCATGGACAGCAAACCGATCCACAGCCAGACCAGCAACCCGAGCGGGTGCAGCGCCGTGAAGCGCAGGTCGTAGCCGCAGCGCCAATCGCTGATGCCTCGAGCCACGAGGCTCAGCAGCACGCACAGCGCCGCCTCGAGCGTCCATGAGGTCAGTAGCCAGACGAGCGGCGCGACGCCGAGCAGAAGGTTGAAGGCAGCCGCTGCGATGAAGGCGGGTGCTGTACCGCCAAATGCGGGATAGACGTTCTTGACGTAGCCATTGAGGGCTTCACTCGCGCTCGAGTACATTCTCGTCGTGACCGCGTTCGCCCCGTTCAGCAAACGAAACCGCAAGCCAGCGCGTTTGACGGCTCGAGCCAATGCCATGTCCTCGAGCACATCGCGCTTGACGGCTTCGTGACCACCGATGATGTGATAAGCAAAGCGAGTGAACGCGAGGCACTGCCCGTTCGCGGCGACCGCGACGGTGAAACGATTTATGGGCACAAAAAACAGCGGCAGGAACGCGATCAAGCTCCACTGCTGGAGCGGCTGAATCAACCTCGAGATTGGGTCGGCAATCGCTTGGCGCGGCCACGCGCACAGCGCGTCGCAAACCTCGAGCTGCTTGGCAATCGCTGCGGGCGCTCCTTTGTCCCAACGCGTGTCGGCATCGGTGAAGATCAGCGCGTCGCCACTCGCGGCGAGGCTCAGTTGATGACACGCCCAGTTCTTGCCGAGCCAACCGTCCGGCAAGTCCAGCCCCTCGAGCAGCCGCACCCGAGGGTCAAGTGACACAAAGCGTTGCACCACGGCTGCCGTGTCATCCGTGGAGCGGTCGTTTAGCACCAGAATCTCGAGGTCAGGCAGCGGCGACTCGAGCAGGCTGGGTAATAACGTCTCGAGGTTCGCGGCCTCGTTGCGGGCGGGGATCAGCACGCTGACGCGCTTGAACGGATTTGATGTCAGGTCTGGCTCGAGGTCACGCCACCAGAACGCGTTCAGCGCCGCAAAGCCCGCGAAGGCTGTTTGCACCGTCAATGCAATCTCCTCGAGCCGCATTCAGACCTTCACGCCAAATTTGCGCCGCACTTCGTCCCAGCCCTGCTGGACGCTACCCGCGCCGCGCAGCATCACCGCGTAATCCTCGAGCCTCCCCATCTCGAGGTCTGTTTGCAGCGCGGCTGTCTCGCGCTCGAGATCGGTTTGCAGCAGAGCGCTCAGGTCTTTCGTATGCATACCCCCCGCGACAATGCGCGGCGCGGACACGCGCAGCAACGCCTCGGGCTTGCTCGCGCCCAGATATTCCAAGCGGATTGCCACCGAGCGCACCGCGATTGGCGCGGACTTGGCGACTTGCACCGCGAGGCTCGCCGCGCCCGATTGATACGGAACAGTGCGCTGGTGTGGACTGCCGATGTCCCCGGCCGGGAACATCATCAAGCCTCGAGCCTTTTCGTTCTGCAACTCGAGCGCCGCGTAACGCAGGCTCTCGAGCGCCCCGCGTGCTGATCCACGCTCCACGCCAAACGCGCCCGCAAAGCGTAAGAAACGGTACTTGGATAAATTCTCCTCGAGCATCATCACGCGGTGCGTCAAACCCAGATGCTTTGAGAGCAACACGCCCAGATACCCGTCCCACCAACTGACGTGCGTCGCCTGCCACAGCGTCGGCGTCGGCACTGGGTCTGGCTGCTCGAGCTGGAGGCGCACCGCGTCGAAATGCCCGCGCACGCTGTTAGCGATGTACCACTTCCAGAATGGCTCAAGCAGCGGATGATCGTCGGCGTGGATCACGCGCCCCTCGAGACCATCCAGCGCAAGCGCCCAGATTTGGTTTGACGGGTCAATTCGCGCAGCGCGGGCACGGCGAACAGCCCAGTGCCGATGAAACCGACGACCGCGACAACGGGCTGATTCCACCAAAACAGGTTGACGACCGCACTGCCAAACCACATCCAGATGTAAACCAGCACGGGCAGCAATTCAAACACCGTCAGGCTCGAGGTGATGGCAGGGCGCTCGAGGCGGGCGTACAGCGCGTAGATGACCAGCGCCGTCAGCAGCCAGCCTGCGAAGTTCTCTAAAGGAATCCCGACGTACTCGCCTGAGCGCGTCCACGTCCAGTAGCCAGCGCGAACCGTTTGCGGGTCGATGTACAAATCCCACGCGGTCAGCGCACCCGCCGCCACCAGCACCCACGCCTTCGGAGCGATCAACCTTGCCACGACGCCCGCGTTGTGCGCCATCATCTGCCAGCAAAACGGCACGAGCAGCGGCACGCCCAGAATGCCCGGCCCCAGCAAACTCGAGTAACTGTACTGCCCATATGGAAACCCCGTCTGCACGCTCAGTATTTCAAAACCGCCCGCAACGACGAGGCAGAGCAGCAGCATCGTCAGCGCCGACTTGATTCCCTTCGATACCGCTAGATGCGCGAAGCCGAACGCCGTGCCGCTCAGCACGATCACCAACGTTCCCAGCCGCTCGAGATTCGCGGGCAGCAGTGAGTAAATCGGTTGCGCGATCAGGTGCAACGCGAACAGCAGCCAGACGAAGCGCTCGGGCAGGCTCGAGGTGGTCAGAGAAGCGACTTGCACAACGCCGATTGTACCGCAGAGATCAAGGGCGGCTCGAGATTGAACGGCTCGAGCCTAATATTCATTGGGCGTGTATATGCCCACCCGTAGGGGCGAGGCTAGCCTCGCCCCTACAACCGCGCAGCAACATGCCATCACTGCCTCGAGCCTCAACCCGTGACGCCTTCCGCCTCGAGCCGCTTTCGTTCATCCTCGAAGCCGGGGCGGCCCATCAGCGCGTAGGTGAACTTCTTACCCAGTTCCACGCCGGGTTGGTTGAAGGCGTCAATCCCCCAGATTTCGCCGACAATCGCGGTGGACAGCATCAAGGTTTGCATCAGCCAGCCAAGATTTTCCGCCGTCAATGCCTCGAGCGCGAAGGTCAGGTTGGGTTTCTCCATCGTCCGCAACGCATTGGCGGTCGCGGCTTGCTCGGCGTTCAAGAGCGTCTGGAAGGACTTGTTGGCTAAGTAATTCATGTCTGGCTGCGTCGGCTCGCTGTTGGGGATCAGCGTCTCCTTGCCCGCGGCTTCAAAACGAACGAAGGCGATCAATTTGTCGTTCGGGCCCTCCATGAACAGTTGCACGACGCTGTGCTGGTCGGTCGCACCGACGGCTTTGACGGGCGTCGTGCCGGTGCGGTGTCCGTCGCGGTGAATCTTCCCCAGACTTTCCGCCCAGAGCTGCGCGAACCAATCGGCGATAAATCTGGCCCGCGTGCTGTACGGCATCAGCACGACAATATTTTTGCCTCGAGCCGCGTACAAAATATTGGCCAGCGCGAACTGCATGGCAGCGTTGTCAGACAGCGATTGCGTTTTGAATTCCTGATTGGCTCGACTCGCGCCGCGCAGCAGTGCCGCCACGTCCACGCCCGCCAGCAGCGCGGGCAACGTGCCGACGCTCGAGAAGACGCTGAAGCGCCCGCCGACGCTCGGGGGGACGCTCAGAGCGCTGAAGCCGTACTGCGCGACCATCGGGCGCAGCACGCCCTTGACGGGATCGGTCGTGGCGACGATTTGCTCACTCCAATTTGCACCGACGCTCGCCTCGAGCCACGCTTTGCAGATCAGGTACGCGCTCATGGTTTCGGTGGTCGTGCCGGATTTGCTGATGACGTTAACCAGCGTGCGTTTGGGGTCTAGCACCTCGAGCAGCGCCGAAATGCTGTCGCCATCGACGTTTTCCACAAAATGCACGCGCATCCCGTGACCGCTTTTCCCTTGCAATGCGCGGTACGGGTGTTGCAGCGCCGTGATGATCGCCAGCCCCCCGAGACTCGAGCCGCCGATGCCCAGAACGATCAGGTCGTCGAACTTGCCAGCGTACTGTGCTGCTAATTTCTGTGCAGCCGCGAGCATCGCCGCATCTTCGGGCAGTCCGACCCAGCCGAGCATCGCGGACTCGTCGTCGGTTCTCGAGAGCAGCGCGTCTCTAGCAGCGGCAAACGCTGCGCTGTGGCTCGAGAGTTCATTGTCCCACTCGAGTCCTTCAGCGCCGAGCCGTTCGCGGGTGATGTTCGCGGTATTGAGCATAACCGGAGTGTAGCACCGAGATTTCATCGGCTGGTCAAACGGGCGTTCGGTGACTCGAGCAACTTTTTAACCTTGAGCCTCGTATACTCCGTTCATGGGAAACCCTTTGATTTGGATCGGTTTGACGTTGGTCGTGATTCTGGTGATCGCTTTCGTCACCAATCCGTTCGTCTCGTTTTTTGGCAGTGTCATTAACTTGCAAACGCTGTCGTTGATGCTGATTATCCCGTTCGTGCTGGGGATCGTCGTCGGGTACTTCGTGCGGATGAGCCAAGAGCGCAAGCGCCCACCCGTCACGCGCATCTGATTCAAACCTTCAAAAAATACGTGCGGTAGGTTAAATCCTCGCGCTGAAACCCCAAGCGCTCGTACAACTTTTGCCCGCTTGAGTTGCTGTGCGCCGTCTCGAGCTGCACACCGACCGCGCCAGATTCCTGAGCCAGCTTCACGGCTGCGCCGATCAGCGCCTCACCGACGCGCTGCCCCCTCGCTTCGGGGATTACAAACAAATCGTTGAGAATCCATAAGCGCTGCATACTCACGCTCGAGAAGCTGGGGTAGAGCTGCGTGAACCCAAGCGCGGTATCCCGCTCAAGCGCCATATAAATCACGTTTTCTCGCAGCAGGAATCGCTCGCGCAGGAACGCGGTCGCCGCCGGAAGATCGCCCTCTTGCTCGTAAAACACGCGGTAAGCGTTAAACAGCGGGGCAAGCTGCTCGAGGTGGTCGAGGGTCGCGGTGATCACGTTCATAAGCACGCTTTCATAGGCTCAAATCATAGGTGTAATACACCGCGTCGCGCTTGAAACCCGCTTTGTCGTACACGCGCTGCGCGGTTTCGTTATCGGTCGCCGTGCGAAGCCGCAGCACCAGCGCCCCCTCGAGCCGAGCGAAATTCGCGCAGGCTTCAATCAGCGCACTTGCGACGCCTTGACCTCGAGCTTCGGGAGTGGTGTAGAGATCGTTGAGGATCACCAGTGGTTTCATCACCACACTCGAGAAGGTGCTGTAGCACAGTGCGAACCCGAGCGCCGCGCCGGAATCCTGCTCGCGGGCCAGAAAAACCCTCGCTTCACCCCGCTCGAGCCTCGCTTGCAAGTACGCCCGTGCGCCGTCCAGATCGCTGTCGCGCTTGTAGAACATCCTGTACGCGTCAAACATGGGAACAAGCGTCTCGAGGTCACTCAGGCTACCTTGTACGACTCGAGTCACGCCAGCACCGCCTCTGGGATTGCCGAGCCAATCAACTCGAGCGCGGTGTCAATGTCCGCATCACTGATCTGGAAATGCGTCACCAGCCGCACGCTGGTCGCGCCCATCACGCCCGCCCTGACCCCTCGAGCCGCCCAAGCGGTCACGGTCGCCGCCGCGTCTGGCACGGTGATGTAGACCATGTTGGTCTGCACCGCCGCGAGGTTGACCTGCCAGCCAGCGGCGACGAGTCCGTCCGCCAAGCGTCGCGCCCGCTTGTGATCGGCCGGCAAACGCTGCAAACCGTGCTCGAGCACATGCAGCCCGGCCGCCGCGAGGATGCCCGCTTGCCGCATCCCGCCGCCCATCATCTTGCGGTAACGGTGGCACTGTTTGATGAAGGCGGCTGAGCCAGCCACAACGCTGCCGACGGGAGCGCCCAGACCTTTAGACAGACAGACGGCCGCGCTGTCAAAATGCTTTGTAATCTCGAGCGGCTGCACACCGAGGGCAGCGACCGCGTTCCAGACCCTCGCGCCGTCCAAATGCAGTGGGATGCCTTCGGTCAGACTGACCTCGCGGATCGCTGCGATAACCTCGAGCGGCACGACACAGCCGCCAGCTTTGTTGTGCGTGTTTTCTAGCGCAATCAGCCCCGTCGGACTCTGGTGGACGCTGCGCCCAATCGCCCGGCGCACATCGGCTGCATCTGGCACGCCAAGTGGCGCGGGTACGAAGCGCGGCGCTGCACCACTAAAAGCTGCCATCATGCCCAGTTCGTACTCGTAAATGTGCGCCCCGGCCGCGCAGATCACTTCCTCGCCGCGCTGCACGTGAGCGGCAATCGCCACTTGATTGGCCATCACGCCACTGGGCACGAACAAGGCGGCTTCAAACCCGAGCATCGCCGCAACTTTGTCCTGCAAGGCGTTGACCGTCGGGTCTTCGCCGTAAACATCATCCCCGACCAGCGCAGTGAGCATCGCCTGTCGCAACTCTGAGGTCGGGGTGGTCACGGTGTCGGAACGCAAATCAATCGGCATAGCGCCGATTCTAAGCGCTACCGTCCCCGCGAGGCTCGAGCGCTGTACAGTGAAACCCATGAGCACCGCGCCGCGCCCTCGGGTGCTGTTCGCCGAGGACAACCCCGATCACGCGTTTCTGGTTCAGCGCGTGCTCGAGCCGCTGTGCGAGCTGCACCACGCCAGCGACGGTGAGCAGACCTTGGAGCAACTCCAGCGCTGGCAGGGCGATCTGCCGCGATTGGTGCTGATCGATGTCAACCTGCCGCGCTTATCGGGCTTGGAGGTTTTGGAGCGCATCCGCGCCGACCCGCGCTTTCGGGCCGTGCCATTGGTGGTGTTCAGCACCAGCCGTTTGACGCAGGAGTTGGCGCGGGCCTACATGAGCGGCGCGAACTCGTTTGTGGTCAAGCCGCCGCGCTTCGCCGAATTTCGGGAGGTGCTCTTAAAAGTCCTCGAGTACTGGACGAACGTCAACGCGCCGCTCGAGGGGTAAAATTGCATTTGCACCTCGAGCTGACCGCAATGAAATGACGACTACACAGCGTCTACAACAGTGATCTCGTCGCGCTTGGTGATTGTTAAGTACATGATAACGGCGGCGATGGCCGCGAGGAAAATCGCGCTGGTGGTCGTCGTCCCAAGCGCTAGCCCGCCCACGTCTTTATCTTGTGATAAAAAATCTCCGATGCTCGCGCCGAGCGGACGGGTGATGATGTAGGCGATTCAGAAAGTCAAAATCGCGTTCAGTTTGGCGTAGCGGTACAGCAGCGTGACGAAAGCGATGATTCCCGCGAACAGCAGCGCGGATCGCCAATATCCAAGCGCGTAAGTTTCGGCGATTAAGTCCCCCAAAGCTGTGCCCAGCGCAAACGTGAACAGCACTGCCAGCCAATACCAGACCTCGCGCTTGGTGGTGTGAATGCTGTGAATCGAAAGCGTGCGCTCACTGACGAACCAGCCGATGAACGTGGCGGTAAGCGCCGCAGCAAAAATCGCTGTCGCCAGTGTTAAAGTCACGCCGAAGTTTTCAACCATATTGTCGGTCAGCAATGTGCCAACGATGTGAATCAGCACAATCGCAATCCAGTAGATCACCGGCACGTAGCGCGAGCTGCGAAACTGCGCGATCAACGCGACAATCAACAAACCAATCATCAGCAGGCTCGTACCGACCAAGCCACGGTTCAAGTTCGTGTTGATGAAATCGGCCGCCGTCTCACCAACAGTCGTGGCCAAAATCTTGATGATCCAAAAAAACAGGGTCAGCTCCGGGACGTTACCTAACTACTGGACACTTCTCAAGTTTGCACGTTCCCCACGCAATCTGAGACAATAGCGGCTACTCCGTCCGACCAAGGAGAAAGTAGCCACATGAATCATAAACCCGTGCGAGACGCCCTGCAAGCCCACTTCGACCT
>JANYHH010000127.1 GCA_025359505.1 Deinococcales bacterium | reverse complement strand
CTCGAGTCTCACCAGAGCCAAGCATTTGGTGTTGGGTCAATTGAATTCGTTCTGGTCGGTACGGGCAAGTGCGTGCAGGAAGATCGCGGCGCACAATCTTGGGTTGTGGCTGGGGCTATAACCCCCTAGCACTCGACGTATTATAGACCAGTTCACCTGCTCGAGTCTCTAGTTGCAATTGCCGATAGGCACGCAAAAAGGGCAGTGCTAAAGTCGCACTCAGTTGATTGGGTCTCGAGTCAATTTCAGCTCGAGGGGACAGGGGCGTTTTGTTCAGCGGGTTTCGTGGGCTAGGATCGTATTTCTTGCGTTACAGACGGCAGTGGACGTTTGGCGCAATCTGCGTTTTCTTATCGGTCGGCATCTCTTTGATCGGCCCGCCGTTCGTGGTGCGCGGCGTGGTGGACTCGCTCCAAGCGGGCACGGCGAGCTTTCAAAGCATCGCCATCGCCGCATTGCTGATCCTCGGCTCGAGCTTACTGGCGAACTTCATTGTCTTCTGGCAGCGCCAGTTCAACGTCGTCTCGAGTTTCCGCATTGCGTATGACGTGCGGCGCGATATTTTTAATCACTTGACGACGCTCGATCAGAGTTACTTTCACAAAAACAAGACCGGCGACCTGATGAGCCGCTTGACCAGCGACCTCAACATGGTGCGCGAAATGCTGGGTTTTGGCATCAACGCGGGTTCGCAGACGCTGCTGCGGCTGGTGATGAGCTTGGGATTGATGATCTGGCTGAGCGTGCCGCTGGGTCTGATCGTGCTGGCGATCTTCCCGTTCATCGCGGGGCTGCTGGCGATCATGGTCAGGATCATCGCCAAGCGCTACGTCGCCGTGCAGGAACAGGCTTCAGCCATCAGCGCCAAAGCGCAGGAGAATTTCTCTGGCATTCGCGTGGTCAAAGGCTACGCGATCGAAGACATCGAAATCGGCGAGTACAAAGCCATGAACGCCGATTACAAACGGCGCAGCCTCGCGCTGGCGATCGCCGAAGCCCCAGAGTGGGCGGCGGTCGGCGTTGCCATGAACATCGTCTTCGTGATCGTGCTGCTGGCCGGATCACGGGAATTGCTGTATCAGGGGGCGCTGGACGGCAACACTCAAGCGAGCTTCGCTGGTTTGACGCTGGGCAAATTCATTCAGTTCTTCACGTACCTGTTTGAACTCTCGTGGCCAATGCTGGCCGTGGGCTGGATGACGAATATCTTTCAGCGTGGCTCGAGCAGTTGGGCGCGGTTGCAGGAAATCCTCGATGCCAAGACCACGATTGCCGATGCCGGGCGCACCGACACGACGATTCAAAAGGTGAGCGGCGCGATCGAATTTAAGAACGTGTCGTTCAGAGCCGATGAGCGCACGCTGCTAAACGGTGTGAACCTCAAAATTCCGCAGGGTCAGACCATCGGCATCACTGGGCGCACCGGCAGCGGCAAGACGCTGCTGGCGCAACTGATCGGACGGCTGATCGACCCGACCGAAGGCGTGGTACTGGTCGATGGCGTCAACGTCAAACAAATCCCGCTCGAGGTGCTGCGCGAGAATATTGGCCTCGTGCCACAGGAACCGTTTCTCTTCAGCGATAGCATCGCCGAAAACATCGCGTTCGGCTTAAAAGGCAGCACTCGAGTCGACGTGGAAAACAAGCCTGACCTCGAGACCACTGAATGGGCGGCTGGCATCGCGGGGCTGTCCAAAGATGTCGGCGATTTCCCGCATCAATTTGACACTGTGCTCGGCGAGCGCGGCATCACACTGTCCGGCGGGCAGCGCCAACGCACCGCACTGGCTAGGGCCATCGCCCGCAAACCCGCGATTTTGATTCTGGACGACAGCATGAGCGCGGTCGACACCGAGACCGAAGCCAGAATTTTATCGCAATTAAAAACCCTGCTGACTGACCGCACGGTGATCCTGATTGGACACCGCGTGTCTACCCTACGCTTTGCTGACAACATCGTCGTACTGGAAGGCGGCCGCGTGATCGAGCAAGGCACGCACGAGGCGCTGCTGACCCAAGGCGGGTACTACGCTGAAATGGAACGTAAGCAGAGCCTGCAAGGGCAACTCGAGGAGGAAAGTCAACAGGCCGCCGTTAGCTCTTAGCTATTGGTTTAAGGGCACGCCAGACTGTGCAAGCAAGCGCGTGCATCCCTCAAGCAGGACAATCCACCGCTCGAGTCTCGAGACTCGCCCACACTCAAGACGATCACCGAGTCCAGCGTTGCGAGTTAACAGCTAAAAGCTAGGAGCTAAAAGCGAATGAGAGAAGAAGACGCCTTCACCAAGCAATTTGACTGGCAACTCACGCAGCGCATTTTCAAGTATCTGCGCCCATACCTGTGGATCGCGGTGCTGGCACTGGTGCTGGCGTTTCTCAACAGTGGCACGAACCGCCTGTACCCGTTCTTGCAAGCGCAGGTGATCGACCGCTTCCTGCTGGTCACGCCGCACTGCAAGCCAGCGGGCAGCCTGACCTCAGGCGAGCAGATCGTCACGCCCGAATCTCAAGCCGAAGGCTCGAGAGTGACCTGTGGTTTGGGAGAGGTGCTGGCCAAACCCGTTTTCACCGTGGATGAGCGCTGGAACGGCGTGGTCAATATCGGCATCATCATCGCACTGGTGGCACTTTTAGAGTTCGTCGTGCGCTTCGCGTTCAATTACGTCTTGTCGTGGATGGGTCAGAGCGTGCTGTTCGATATTCGCGCTGACTTGTTCAGCAAGTTGCAGCGCCTGCCGCTGGCGTATTTTGATCGCAACCCAGTTGGGCGGCTGATTACTCGAGTCACCAGCGACGTGGACGCCATCAACAGTTTCATCACCGACGGACTGATGACTTTGGTGCAGAGCGTGTTCGTGTTGTCTGCCACAGCCGTGCTGATGTTCCTGCTGAACTGGAAGCTGGCACTGGTGGCGTTTACCGTCGTCCCAGTTCTGTTTTTCGCTTTGCGCTTCTTTCAAACGCAATTTCGTAAAAACTACCGCGAGATTCGCATCAAGCAAGCCATCGTCAACACCGCGCTGAATGAGAACATCACCGGCATGGGCACGGTGCAGATCTTCAACCGCGAAGCTCGTCAAAAACGCGATTTCGACACACTCAACAAAAATTTCCTCGTCTCGTACCTCGAGTCGGTGAAGTGGTACAGCTACTTTTTTCCGACCGTCGGCATCATCGGCAATGCGGCGCTGGCAGCCGTGATCTGGGTCGGCGGCGGCGAATCGGTCAGAAACGCGTTGACCATCGGCACGCTGTACGCCTTCACGCGCTACGTTTTTGACTTCTTTCGTCCGCTCGAGGATTTGAGCAACGTGCTGAACACGCTGCAAGCGGCGATGGCATCGGCTGAACGCATCTTCGGGATTCTGGACGAGCCGGAAACCATCGCCGACAAGCCAGATGCCAAGTCGCTCGAGGCGGGTTTCAGAGGCGAGGTCGAGTTCAAAGATGTCTGGTTCAGCTACAAGTCCACCGACGAAGAAGTCACCGACGCCGATTGGGTGCTGCGCGGCATTAACTTCAGCGTCCAGCCCGGCGAGTCCGTCGCGCTGGTCGGCGCGACGGGCGCGGGCAAAACCAGCATCATTAGTCTGGTCAGCCGCTTTTACGACATTCAACGCGGCGCGGTGCTGGTGGACGGCGTGAACGTCCGCGATTACCTGCAACGCGACTTGCGTAAGCACATCGGTGTCGTATTGCAAGACGTCTACCTGTTCAGCGGCACAATCGAAACCAACCTCCGCATGGGCAACAACAGCATCCCCCTCGAGCGACTGATCCAAGCCTGCAAATACGTCGGCGTGCATGAGTTCGTCAGTAGCCTGCCGCATGGCTACGCGACTGAAGTCAAGGAGCGCGGCGCGACGCTCAGCACGGGGCAGAAGCAACTGCTCGCGTTTGCGAGGGCCATCATCGCCAATCCAGATATTCTGCTGGTCTTAGACGAAGCGACCGCCAACATTGATACCGAGTCTGAGCTGCAAATTCAGGACGCGCTCGCCAAAGTCATGCACGGCCGCACCAGCATTATCATCGCGCACAGGCTCAGCACGATCAAAAACTGCAACCGCATCATCGTGATGAAAAAAGGGCAGATCGTCGAGCAAGGCACACATGAAGCGTTGCTCGAGCGCGGCGGGTATTACGCGAGGCTCTACAAATTGCAGTACGCCGATCAGGAGTTGGCAGGGGTCTGACACGGCTCGAGGGGATGCGATTGATCTCGAGCTAGACCTGAGCAGAATTCATGCTCTGTATGACGGCTGCGTGACCTTCAAAGAACAAGCCCACAAACTCATCGAATCTTTACCGGACGATTCGACGTGGGAAGATTTGACGTACGAAATTTACGTCCACGAATCCGTTCAACGCGGACTCGAGGATGGTCGCGCTGGACGTATCATCTCGAGCGCCGAGATTCGGCAGCGATTCAACCTGCCCAAGGGCTGAGTGCTATGCCCAAAATCGAAATCATCCCCCATTAACCTCGCTGGTTCGAAGAATCCAGCATCATTGACTCGAGCCTCGAGAAATTCAGGGTTCTGCAAACGCGCTGGCGGGCAATGTCGGATTCACGGCAACGGCGGTGATCGTGAAGCGTGCGGCGGCGACGCCCGGCATCTGACTGGCTTGCAGTCCAGCGCCGACTGGAATCTTGACGCCGCTCACGGTTTTATACGTGTCGTACAGCAGTGTAAACTCGGTCTTCTCGCCTTTGTCGTTCGTCAGCACGGTGCGCTCCACGTTCATCAGACCGTCTTTGCCGAACACGAACGCGACTTGATAGCCTTTTCCTTCGCGGCGAATGGCGCGACCGCGCACGCCGCCCACCTCGAGCGTATCGGGGGCGCTCAGGGTTTCGTTTTCGACCTTGCCAACCGCCAGCAGTCCCAGCAGCCCCGCTTTGATCGGTGTGGCGAACGTGAACGGCGCATCGGGTTTGATCGGTGGAGTCTCGGGTTTTCTGCCGTTTTTAGGCGACCACGACCACGTGCCTTGCGGGGTGACTTGGTAAATGGTTTGGACTTTGCCATCTTGCCAGATTTCGATCCGTCCGCGCCGCCCCGGAAAATCTACGGTGGTGCGAAAACGCAGGTTGTAGACGCTGATCCCGACGACCGTGGCGTTGACCGTGGCGTCCTCGGTGTAGGTGCGTAGATTGATGAGTGCTTCGCCGCCGTGGGCGGTGATGGCGGACTCGAGAGTGGCGGTCACGTTCGGGGCGAGCGCTGCTTGCGCCCAGACCGCGCAGCTCGAGACGGCGATCAGTGCCGCGCCGCGCAACAGGCGAATGGTCAGCGGTGTAGCGGGTCGCATCATGCGGTTATTTTGGCGGCTCGAGGTGAGGGACACCGTAGGCGAACCTGAACAAGAATTGCGAATCGGTTCACGCTCTCGAGCAGCGCGGAAGTGAAGTTTGAGGCTCGAGGGTGCGCGTTTCATCTTAAAATAGTCGCTAGAATCGAGCGATGGTGCGAACGATTGTCAGTGTCCGCGAAGCGAAAACGCAGCTTTCAAAGCTGCTCGCTAAGCTCGACGAGGGCGAGCAGGTCATCATCAAACGCCGTGGCAAAACAGCCGTGCAACTCGCGCTGCTCGAGCCGCAAAGAAGCATTGGCTGGGCACAAGGTGTCGTGATCCACGATGATTTTGATGTGTTGGATGCCGATATCGCCGAGCCGCGTTGCTCGACCCCGCAAACACGTTGTTATGCTCCAGCGTGACCTCTTGGGAAATCGTCATTAAGCACGCGACGGGCAAGCTCTCGTTACCGAGCGACCTGCAAAACTTCGTGAAATCGGCGGTGCGTCAAGGCGATTACCGCGTCCTCGAGATTACATTGGACGATACCTTGGCGGTGACTGGATTAACGTCGCACCACAGAGACCCGTTTGACCGACTGCTGGTCGCCCAAGCCTTGCGACGAAACCTGACGATCTTGGGCGATGACGCGCAAATTGCAAAGTACGGCGTTGCGATGCTGTGGTGAACCCTTGAGGTGAGTGTTACTGGGGGCGTAACATACTGGGCAATGGAAGCCCATCACTACCTGCAAGCCCTCGGACTGACCGAGTACGAAGCGAGGGCATACACCGCGCTGCTGTCGCTCGGTCGCGCCCAGCCCGCGAAAATCGCGCGTCACAGCCACATCCCGCGCCCAAAAGTCTACGAGACTCTGGAGCGCTTGGAGGCTCGCGGATTGGCGACCCGCACGCAAGTCAGTCCGCTCGAGTACGCGCCGCTGTCGGCGAGAGAGTACATCACCCGCGCCGACCGCGAGTTCAGGGGGCGCTTGGAGGGGCTGGAGCGCAGCTTGGCAAGGCTCGCGCCTGAACCCGCGCCGGAAGCGGTTTACCCATTGCGCGGCGAGGGAGCAGTGATGGCACTGATCGAGGACATCGTGATGAACGCCTCCCAGAGCCTGCATCTGGCGGGCGACGCGGGATTAGTGGCGCGTTTAGAAGCCAAAGTCCAGCGCGGCGTAAGGGTAAGCACCTCGAGCATGACGGGCTTGCCCGCGATTGCCGCCGAGGGTCAACACCCGTTTCTGGTGGCAAGGGACGGCGATGCGGCCGTCGTCGCGCACCTGACCGACTCGAGCGAATCCGCGCACGGCGTGCATACGCACAATCCCGTGATCGTGCGGTTGGTCGAGGGGTACATCGCGCTCGCGGCGAAGAAGCGCTGATTGCCCGCGAGTCTCGAGGTTAACGCCAAACCGCTGCTCGAGTCTCGAAGTTGCGACGGGTCATCTGCGTATTGCACGGGCGAGACGTGTCTCGCCCCTACGATAAACGGGCAACCAGCCACCCGAGAATCATCGGCGTTCAATCGTTTGACCGCCGACTAGAACTTCTCTAAATACGCGGCCGCGACCCGCAAGGCTCGAGGTTCGTCGCTGGCCAAGCGCCCTTCAATGGCGATCAGACCGTGCGGCGTGGCTTCGATCCGTTCGAGCAGGCTTGGGATGATCGCGGGTAGCTCCAAACGGCCCTCGCCCAAGAGCGCGTGGGTTTTTTCAAGGCTGGTGTCGGACAGGTGCGCGTGCGTGATGCGCGGGACGCGCCCCAAAAACTCCAGCGGATCGCCGAGCGTGCCCGCGTGGGCGATGTCCAGTGCCAGCGACACATGCGTCGCATTCAGTGCGCTGCAAATCCCTGCCAGTCGCTCGAGCGCCGGGACGCTGGTCACGAACTGCAAGCGTTTCTTCTCCATACCCTCGAGCGCGACGCTCAGATCAAGCGCGGCGGCTTTGTCGTTGAGTAACCCTACCCAGTCCTCGAGATGATCCCAATACTCTTCCACGTCGTCGGTGCTGCTGGATAAGTGCCCCGGATGGACGACGACGCTGCGAGCGCCGATTGAATCAGCCGTCTCCAAACTTTGTAAAACCTGCGACCTCGAGATGCGGCGAATCTCCAAATTGCTCGAGAGCGGGTTGAGGTCGTAACTCGGCGCGTGCAAGGAGAGCGCCAGCCCGAGCTGCGTGGCGGTTCGGGCGACGGTGATTGAATCGGTTTGGCTTTCCCAGAGGTGCTGCGCCCAGACCTCGGAGGCCCTGAAGCCGTGACGAGCGATTGTTTCGAGTGCGCCGATCACACCAGCGTGCCAAAGTAAGCGCGTGGCGGGCGCGAAACGCGGGTTCACACGCAACACCATACCGAATTCGCGCACGGGTTTTGGTCAGCAGCCTTGCTGTCTTTGCACCCGAGATCAGACATACCGTTCGGACACAGTGGACTAAAATAAATCCATGCCAAGCGGGAAAATCAAATCGAAAGATCTGGAAAAGCTGCGGGTGAAAACCCCGCTCGAGAAACCCAAGAAAGTGCGTGGTCACACCGTCACCAGAGCGCAGATCGTGATTAAAAGCGAGCGCGATTACGACCGCAAACGCGACAAGCGCGTCACCGACAAAGATTTAGAGTGAGTGTGGCTCGAGTGAATGCGACACACGGCTCACTGCTGATCGCGGGCGGAGCGCTGACCAATTCTAGCCACGCGGTTTTTCGCAGCCTGACCGAGCTGGCGGATGGTGGCACAATAGCGGTGTTCGGAACGGCCAGCGCCGAACCCGCTCGGGTCGCAGCGCTGGTGGTGCGCGATATTGAGAGCGCGGGCGGTAACGCTTTAGCGCTCAAAATCACACCGCAAACCTCGAGTGATCCAGCGTTGCTCAGAGTTTTGCGCGGCTGCACTGGCTTCTGGTTCGAGGGCGGCGATCAGCGGCGAATCACGGCCGCGTTCGCGGGCACACCTGCGCTCGAGGTGATCCGTGAACGATTTACTGCTGGCGCGGTGATCGGCGGTACATCGGCGGGCGCAGCGATGATGGGGCAAACGATGATCGCGGGCGGCTCGAGCCTTGAGGCTTTGCAGCGCAACGCGGCGACCCTATCGGCTGGACTGGGCTTCGTGCGCGGCGCGATCACCGATCAGCATTTCTCGCAGCGCGGACGCTTCGCAAGGCTGATCTTTGCGATGAACGAAACGGGCGTAGCCATGGGCGTCGGCGTGGACGAGGACACCGCGCTGCTGATCCCGCCGTCCGGCGCGTGGCAAATCATCGGCTCAATGACCGTCACACTCCTCGAGCAACGTGACGGACGGCTGTGCGTATCGCTACTCAGACAGGGTGACACCTTCAACCCGCTCACCGATACTTTGCAGGTCTCGAGTATTCCCGAGCGATCTTCGCCTGCACCACGCGATCTGCTCGAGCCGAACGCTTTTAAGGATTTGCTCGAGGATTTCGCTCACCAATCAGACACTGAACTCGAGCGCGTCATCCAAGCTGCCCCCAGTCAATGGTGCGTGACGTTGCAAAAAACCTCGTCACTGACGCGCAGCGTTTCCAGAATCGGACTGAGCCTCGAGCGACTGAGGGCTTGACACAGTTCTGAAACCCTTCCTCGACATGAAGCGCTCGTGAGGGGTACACTCCTCCATCCCGTGACCCACAAACGGGCAACAATTCTTTAGGAGGAACCATGAAGAAAGCAGCTCTCACCGTGGCACTGCTCGGCTCGGTCGTTGCACTCGCGGCCGTCACGATCGCGCAAACCACCTCGAAGCCGATCATCGTCGGCTCGAGCCAGCCCGTGTCGCTCGCCAGCGGCAAGATCAGCGATGGCAACTCAATCTGGGTGCAGCTACAGATTTACGACCGCCTGATGGAATTTAAGCCCGGCACGGCCGAGACGATGCCCGGACTGGCGCTGTCGATGCGCCCGAACGCCTCCTCGAGCCTGTGGACGATCAACTTGCGCCCCGGTGTGACCTTCACCGATGGCACGAAATTGGATGCGGCCGCCGTCAAAGCCAATTTTGACTTTTGGTGGGACGACACCCGCGCTGGGTTCTTCAAGAGCGGCAACAGCATCGTGCCCGATATTTTTGAAGCTTATAAGAGCGGCAACTCAATCATCCGCGAGGTCAAGGTCGTCAACCCGAGCGTTGTGACCGTGGCGTTGCGTCAGCCAATGGCGAATTTCGATGAGGTCATGGCGACTGGTTACTTTGGCATCGCCAGCCCAACCGCGATTCGCGCGGCGGGCGAAGAGAAGTACGGCACGGCCGCTTCGCTGCCTGTCGGCACGGGGCCGTTCATTGCCAAGTCGTGGCAGACGGGCGACCGCATTTTGCTGGAAGCCAATCGTAGCTACTGGAAGCGTGGCGTGCCCAAAGCGCCGGGGATCATCGTGCGTTTCATCAACGACGCTGCCGCCAGAATCGCCGAGCTGCGTGCGGGCACAATCGACATGCTGCCGACGGGCGCGTTGCCTTACGATTCGCTGGCGACCATCAAGGCTGACGCGAAGCTGAAACCAGTTTTCCGCCCAAGCTTCAACGTCGGTTACTTGGCGCTCAACCAAGTCGCGGAGTTCGGCGGAGCTAAAAACCCACTGAACAACAAGAACGTCCGTCTAGCAGTCGCCAGTGCGATCAACAAAAAGCAGATCGTCGAATCCTTCTATGGCGAGTACGGCATTACCAACGGTTACTTGCCGCCAACCGTGATGGATTGGAGCTACCCCAAAGCCAAGCGCGATTACGTCTTCAACCCAGAAGCCGCCAAGAAGCTGCTGAGTGACGCGGGCTACCCGAACGGCTTTAGCATGGAACTTTGGTACATGCCTGTCAGCCGCCCGTACTTCCCGAACGCCAAGCCACTGGCGGAAGCCATGGCCAAGGATCTGTCAGCCGTCGGCATCAAAGTCGAACTGAAATCCAAGGACTGGGGCGCATATTTGGACGACGTGGCCGCCGGTAAGTTCCAAGCCTACATGCTCGGCTGGACAGGCGATTACAACGATCCAGACAACTTCTACACCCCACTGATCGGGCCCGGCACGTCCAAGGAAACGGGTTACAACAACCCAGCGCTGTTCAAGCTGCTCGATGATGCGAGGGTCGCCACGACCAAAGCCGCCAAGGGCGACATCTACGGCAAAGTCGCCGATATCTTGTTTGACGATATCGTCAAAATGCCGATCGTTCACAGCCGCCCACTGAACGCGCAGCGCGTCGGCGTCGAAGGTTGGACGCTCAGCCCCTTCGGTGGCGAAGCCCTGACCGAAGTGACCGTCAAGTAACACCGCCAAACTCGAGGGGGGCTATTCTCCAGCGCGAGGATAGCCCCTTGAGCATATTCGCTCGAGTCGAGTGTCTGCGAGTCGAAACTTAGAGATCTGGGTTGGCTCGAAGCTGATATGGATACCGGACAGTACGAAAAATGTTGAGACTGTTCAAGATTTCAATATGCGTACAGATGTGTTTAAGCCGTTCCGCTTCCCTCGAGCGAATATGCTCGAGACGATAACAAAGGAATTTATTTTGGGCGCTTACTTTTTACGCAGGTTGCTGGGTTTACTGCCTGTGCTGCTCGGGGTCAGCTTGCTGGTCTTCGCGTTCGTGCGGGCAATCCCCGGCGATCCGGCGCGGGTGATGCTCGGCGAGCGAGCAACCGAGGAAAGCGTCAAACGCATTCGCGCTGACTTGGGACTGGACAAACCGATCACCGAGCAGTACGTCAAATACATGGGCAATCTGCTGACGGGCAATCTCGGCACGAGTATTTTCTCGCAGATCCCGATTGCCGACGATTTGCGACGCCGATTTCCCGCGACTTTGGAGCTATCGATTGCCGCGATGCTGTTTGCCGTGATGATCGGTGTACCGCTCGGGGTGCTGGCGGCTGTGCGGCGCAACACTGGGGTCGACAACGCGACGATGGCATTGGCGCTCGTCGGCGTCAGCATGCCCGTCTTCTGGCTCGGGATGATTCTCAAATTTATTTTCAGCATTCAAACCAAAATTTTTCCGCCCTCAGCCCGAATCTCTGACCTGCTGACCTTCACTTTTGTCCCGATCACCAACATGCTCGTGCTGGACGGCATTCTGCGTGTTAATCCGGCCATCGTCTGGGACGCGCTGCTGCATCTGGTGATGCCAGCCGTGGCCTTGGGGACGATTCCAATGGCGATCATCGCCCGCATGACCAGAGCCAGCATGGTCGAGGTGCTGAGCCAAGATTACGTTCGCACAGCGAGGGCCAAGGGGCTGGTGCAGCGCACCGTGATCTGGAAGCACGCGCTGAGGAACGCGATGCTGCCCGTCATCACCGTGATCGGCTTATCGTTTGGCACATTGCTCTCTGGCGCGGTGCTGACCGAAACGATCTTCGCGTGGTCTGGTATCGGAAGCTGGATTTACGAGGGTATCTTCCAGCGCGATTACCCCGTCGTGCAAAGCGGCGTACTTCTGGTCAGTCTGATATTCGTATTGGTCAACCTGATCGTAGACCTGAGTTACGCCGCCTTCGACCCGAGGATTCAATACCGATGACCGCGCATCTCTCAATACCGATGAACACAGCTTCTAGCTTGCCCCAACTTCTCGAGGCTCGAAAGGCTGCTCGAGTCGCTGATCTCGAGGCTCGCCCTGCGTGTGTCGGAGGTCAGTCGTGAGCGCGGTCATCGCTGCTCGAAGTGAACCGAAGATTCAGACGCCGTTTTCTATCTTCGTGCGGCGCTTCAGGAAGTCTGGGCCCGGCAAACTCGGGGCGGTGCTGACGGTCATCTTCATTGCGCTGGCATTGCTCGCGCCGGTGCTGAAACCCTACGACGCGTCGATGGACGCGAATCTTCAGATCAAACTCCAAGCTCCAAGCTGGCAGCACATCATGGGCACGGACGATCTGGGGCGCGACATTGCCACCCGCGTCTGGCACGGCGCGGGGATCAGCTTGCGGGTCGGCGTGGTCAGCGTCACGCTGGCGCTCGTGGTCGGCAGTTTCGTTGGGTTCATCGCAGGCTTTCTGGGCGGTTGGTTTGATATTTTCATCGGTTGGATCACCGATCTGATGCTGGCGTTTCCCGGCACATTGCTGGCGATTGGCATCGTCGCCATTTCACCCAAGCCGAGTTTGGAGAATACTTTGCTGGCGATTTCAATCGTGCAAATCCCAATCTACATTCGGCTCGCTCGAGGCGCTGTCATCGGTCTGCGCGACCTCGAGTACGTGCAAGCCGCGAACGCGCTTGGTGCGTCCAATCTGCGAATCCTCTTTCGTCACCTCGTCCCAAACGCATTGACGCCGCTGCTGGTGCAAGGCACGCTCAGCATCGCCACCGCGACCCTCGAGACCGCCGCGTTGGGTTTCCTAGGTTTGGGAGCGCAACCGCCGACGCCGGAGTGGGGCACGATGATCGCCGATGCGTTCAGAGGCGCGTACTGGGACAGTGCGCCGTGGACGACGGTCTTTCCCGGACTGGCGATTCTGTTCAGCGTGGTCGGGTATAACCTCTTGGGCGATGGGTTGAGGGACGTGCTTGACCCTCGAGCGGTGAACTAGAGTTATACAAAAGCTCGAGGCGAAAATTGAAGCTCGAGCGAAGATCCTCGAGTGGCTGATAAAAAACCGATGCTTGAGCCATCTCGAGCATCGTTTGCGTAGAAGAAGCTGGCAACCTTACTTGGCGCTCGAGATGTCGAATACGAAGTCTCTGAGCATACCGCTGACTTTGATATTTTTAAGTTTCAAATCTTTAGGAACCTTAAAGGCGATGCGGAACTTCGATTCTTGGTTGTAGGACATTTGCGGATACTCTTTCAGACGCTCCGCCCGTCCGACCTTGTACCAGTTGGATAAAGTCTTGGAGATGTTGCTGTCAGCATCCAACGCGGTCAACTCGAGGTCGTTCTTCAGTCCCAGCAGGTAGCGGTTATCATCGGTGTTGATCGGGTTTTTCGCGCTGAACGTGGCGATCAGGTAACGCTCGCTCGCCTCTAACGTCTCATCCTCGAGCGCTTCGGTGCTGTACATCACGCTCTCGAGCTTCAGGTCGAATTCCTTGGCGGGGTAATACGTGCCCAATTTGGCGGCGACGGTGGGTGGTGCGCTGTACTGGTCGCTGGCAGCGGCGTATGGTGCACTCAGACCTTTGATGGATTTGCTGAGGTCGTAGCGCAGTACAGGTGTGCCAGCCTCGTTGCTGGCTTCCACGATCAGCTTTGGCACGGTTCCGCTGGCGGGCACGATGATCGGGATCACGACCTCAATTTTTTGCGCGGGTTTGAGGTTCGTGCTGATTCTGGACGTACTGCCGTCTTTGACGAGGTAATTGGCGTGAACGTGATTTTCGTTGTTCGCATCTACGGCGGTGAATTTGAAATTGTAACTGGAGAGGGCTGCCTCTTCCTTCTGAGGATTCTGGATCGTGGCCCTGAGCAGCAACAGCTTTTCACTCTTGTTCGGCGCGTAGATATCAGAACCGATCACCAGTCGCCCGATTTGAAACTCAGCGCTTTTCAGTAAGAAATTTAGCGGTTTCTCGCGCCCGAGCGTGTACGACTTGCCCAGCACCCCCGCGCCGCCCGCTTGCTGCGCCGTGCCTTGCGTGTTCATCATCGCGCCAGAGGTGACGCTGAGTTTGCCACCTGTCAGCGTCGCGCTGGCTCCGAGCGCTTTGGCGAACGCCACGCCGTCCACGAAGACTTTACCGTTGCGCGATACCGTCTCGAGATTTGCGGCTTTACCGTTGATGGCGACACTGACAGTTTGCTGCGCGATCACGATTGCAGTTGCGCCACTGACCGTCAGCATCGTCCAAAGTATCCAAGATTTCATGTCTACCTCCTGTGACTCGAGGCGTTTTTAGCGGCTCGAGGTGCAGCGCAGTATCGCTGGCGGGGCGTCAAGTCAGCGTCAATGCTGGTTGTGAGCGCGGCAGCATGGACAAACTGTTCACCGCGCTGCGGCGCGTGTAGTACGCCAAGCGTCCAATGCGTTGCTGCTCGGTCAACCCGCGAGTCTCGAGTTCAAACTGATCCCGCCACGACTCGAGCGCCCGCTGTGCAGCCTTGCCGCGCTGCGCCGTGTGCAGCGTCGCGTGGGCTAAACCGGTTTCGTGAAGCTGCGGTTGCAGTGCGCTGCAAAGGTCAGCGATCAGCGGCTCGAGGTCGCCCTGAGGGTTTTGCAGACCAGCGCTCAGATGAGCGATGGCGTGCAGCATCCGCGTTTGCGCGGTTTGGTTGCGGCTCAACGCACGGTTGGCTAATCTCACCCGCTCGGCTGGATCGTCGCTCAGCAGCGCCAGCTCGAGGGTGCAGAGTGCGATCAGCGCGGAATCGCCAGTGATTTCCAGACGCTCCAAAGCGCTGAGCAGCGAAGCGCTCAGCCGATCCGCGCCGATTGCGGTCTCCAATTCCAGCGCCATCAGGTTGAACTCGAGCACGGCCGCACTGCGGGCATCGTTCAATTCCAAGTGAATCGCTCGAGCGCGTTTCAAGCTGGAGCTGGCGGCGGGTGCGTCACCAATGCGTCTCAGCGCTAAGCCGTGTGCGAAAGCGGCGCTGGCGACCAGTGGCAGGCTGCCGTGACGCTCCGCTTCGCGCAAGGCGCTCTCGGCAGCGCTCAGCGCCAGACTCAACCGACCGCGCAGCAAGCTGAGATGGGCAATGTTGACTTGGGTGAGCGTCAGGCTCGAGACGTGGCTGGGATTGCCCGCCAGTTGCGCTGCGGCGCGTTCTAGGTGATGCTGCGCCCGCGTGTACAACCCGAGCCGCGTCATGCTGGCAGCCAAATTGTTGTGCAATGCGCCTGACATCGTGGCTTCGCCCAAGCTGTCAGCGATTCGCAGGGCCTGCTCGAACAACGCGACGCCCTTGGCGGGGCCGTGCAGCGAGCTGGCGACGTTTCCCAGATTCATCAGCGCCCGCAGTCGCACCTGAGCGTTGCTGGAGATGGCCGCTGTCTCGAGGTGGGACGCAGCTTCGGACAGGCGACCCTCGAGAATCAGCGTTTGCCCGGCAATCAAATGAGCGCGTTGCGCGAAGACACCAACAGCTCCGGCCTTGAGGACACTCAGCGCCAGAGCGCGGGACTCGCTGCGGTTGCCATCCTCGAGCAGCTTGGCAGCCCTGACGAGCCGCACCTCGAGCGCCAACGGCTCGAGGGTGGCTTGGCTCGAGGTTGCCGAGTCTTCAATTGCCGAGCGTTCCCCGTACTCGATCTGTCGCCCGAGGATCAGCGTTGCCTCGGTGGGTGCAACGTTCAGTTCCCGATCCAGCGTTGCCACGCAGCTTCTGAAGCAACGCAGCGCCGCCGCCCGATCCCCGAGCGCATCGTGCAAACGCATCACTTGGCGGTGCGCGGCTTCCGAGATCGGGTCTAGCTCGAGCCGCCGTAGCGCGATTCGCAGCGCCTGCGCCGGATTATCTGAGCGTTCCAAGTTTTGCGCCGTTAAACTCAGCGCCCCGATTCGCAACTCCCCGAGACGGTCGCGTTCGATCAGCAGCCACTCCAAAAAATCTGGGCAATCGTCAAACACCAGCCCCTCGAGCAAACGCCCGCTCAGGTCACCCGAACCAATCTCGCCTCGAGCCAGCGATTCGCGCCACTCCAGCACATCCACCGTCACCGTTTTCGAGAGCCGCAACGGGTCGCTCGAGGCGAAGATATTCACCAGCGGGTGCAGACGTTGCAGGGCTTGGCGCAGGCTCTGCCGCGCTTTATCCGGCGTCGGTTTCGTCCACAGCAACTCCGCCAACAGCGCCCTCGGTGTCGCCCCCTCGAGCGCCAAGTACGCCAGTGCGCCCGCGAGTTTGCGATCTAACGGCAGCGCGATTGTAGAACCCACGACCGTGCCAAGCAATCTGGGTGCGCCCAGCAACTCGAGCCGCAACCCGCTCACGGCTGGATCGTTCACCGCTGCATTTTACTTGAGCTGCACGGTGCGGCTGGTGATAACTTGGTGATGCACAGCGGCATTGGCTCAAGCAACCTTCTCAGGGCAGTAAATCTCTGACAGCCACCGCAAAGACTCGTCCCTCGAGCCAGACTTCAGCCATCTCGAGTTCGCTGTAGATGCGCTCAACGGTGTACTCCTTTCCCATTGGTTCGGTGTACACCTCGAGTTGACGCATGTCTAAGTTAAGAATCCAGTATTGCTCGATGGCTGCGTTGGCGTACACGCGCTTTTTCCAAGTCGAATCGCGCTTCAGGCTGGTGTCGGAAACCTCGACGACCACCATCACGTCGGCTGGGCTTGGATGGCGCAAGGCGTAATCGCGTTCGTGCCCACGAATTAAACTCAGGTCTGGCTCAGGTTCGCTGCTCTCGAGCGTGATCGGCTCTTGCAGGTTGATGAGCGTACCTGCGATGCTCGCGTTTTCAAAAAATCGCCGCACGAGCGTTGTGGCTAAGGTATGGGGCGGATTTTTCGACATTTTCTCCACCAACCAACCCTCGAGCAGTTCAACTGGAGCATCTTCATCCAGCACGCCAGATTCGATCAGTTCGTGGTACTTGTCCACGCTGAAACGCCACAATCCCAAATCTGTTTCTTGAAGCTGTGTCACGACCCTCACCTCTCGAGCGACATCATGCCACAGGTGCATGATTCAGCGGTACAACTGCAACGCATTAACCTTCGCCCCGACGCAACGCCCCTGCTCGAGACCGCGCTCAATCGCTGATCTGAAGTGAATCCCGCCGTACAAGCGGCTGACGCCCGCCTCATTCGCCGCGTCCCAGATGGACTTGTAGCTTCTCGCCTCGAGACCGTCTTCATCGTGCGTGCGGTCGGTGAAGGCGTAGTTTTCTCCCAAGAACGCGGTCAGCACCGTGGCGGCCGCGCCGCTCTGCGTGCTGTGACCGCTCGGGTACTCGGGGAACGGCGGGGTGATGAGTGTCGCCGTCCATTTCGGATCAATCACGCGCTGAATGTACGTCACCGGGCGCAAGAGGTTGAATTCAAACTTGGCGTTCCAGCAGCCGATAAACGCGTCCGCGACCGCTATGCCCAGCCGGGCGTAACCCTCTGCCATGCGCTCAAACGTCGTGGGCGACTCCGTGAAAATCTGCGTCAGAATCCCGACCCAGTGACCGGGCGGTGTGAGCGATAGCATCGCGCTGTCGTCCCAGAACGCGGTGATCGCCCGCTGCTCGGGCGTCAAAGCTTTAGAAACCTCGTAGACCTCGAGCGCTTCCTTGTAGAACGAGCTGTCTTTCTCGGTGCTGTACGCAGGTGGGGCGCTCAGGCCGCAACTCGAGCCGCTTTTCATCGCAAACGGGCGGTTGCTGCCCCAGCTCGGCAGCAGCGGCGTTTGCTGCATCCCCAGCGCAGCGGTCGGAACCCAACCGGCCGGACTCGAGGCTTTCGGGTAGGAAAGCGGGAAGCCGATGTTGTCGATTTTCGCGCCGCCGTCGCTGGCTGCCCAGTTCAGCACCGCAGCGCTGACGGACTGACCGTACTCGAGGCTGCGCTTCACCACATCGTTGGCCAGCCCTTTGGAGACACTCGCCTCGAGCCTTGATGTGACAGAGGCGAGCGCCCGCAGGCCGGTCGGGCCAGTATTCCCAAACAGGCTCGAGACGGTGTTGGCGAGCGCCCCTTGCACGATCACGCCGTCGTCGTAAGTTAGTCCTGCAACCGGTTGCGGCACGCCCGCGAAGCCGTTCAGTTGACCCGCCAGCGAGCGCAGTTTTTGACCCCTCGCCGCCGCGATTTCAAACAGCGTCACGCCCATGTACCCAAAGGTTCTCGAGGCGACCGGCGGCGAGTACGTCGCGGTGTGGCGCACCAAGTTGAGCGTCAGGTCGTACCACGCCAGCGTCACCGTCGCTGCACTCGAGGAAACCTGTGCTTGCTCGAGCAGGAGAGAGACGCTTTGCGTCGTGGTGGCTCGAGCGCTCAGCGCTAAGAGCGCCGCTGTGAAAACGAGAACTGGGAACAGCAGTTTTTTCATGGCTCGAGCCTCTGTGAGATGAAGGCGCAGCACGCTGCGCCGCTACGGTTAGCGCAGTTGCGGTGGGACAACGCCGCCGATAATCATGCCCAGCACGTCGTCTTGGCTGACTTGATCGGTGCGGGCGCTGCCGACCACGCGACCGTTTTTCATCACTGTCACGCGGTCGGCGAGGTCAAAGACATCATGCAAGTCGTGGCTGATGAGGAAGATTCCGACGCCCTCGGCTTTCAGTGCTTGGATCAACTCACTGACCTTCTGCGTCTCCTCGGGCCCCAGCGCGGCGGTCGGCTCGTCCATAATCAGCACTCGAGCCTTGAAGTACACGGCGCGACCGATCGCCACGGTCTGGCGCTGACCGCCGGACATGTTGCTGACGGGCACGCGCAGGCTGGGGATTTTGACGCGCAACCGATCCAGCACTTTGCGAGCCTCGACCTCCATCGTGTCCTCATCGAGCTGAAAGCCCTTGCGTTTCTCGCGTCCCAAGAAGATGTTGGCTACGGCGTCCAGATTGTCTGCCAGTGCCAGCGTTTGAAAAATCGTCTCGATGCCTTGACGCTGTGAGTCTTGCGGGTTGTTGATTTGGACTTCTTTACCTTCGACTTTGATCTGACCGGAATCGGCTTTGTACGCGCCCGCCAGCACCTTAATCAGTGTCGACTTGCCCGCGCCGTTGTGACCCAGCAGCCCCACGACCTCGCCCGGATAAAGGTCAATACTGACATCGCTCAGGGCTTGGTTGCCCCCGAAGCGCAGGGAAATGTTGTTCATTTCGATTAATGGTGTCATTTCAAGCTCCGCTTTGCCACAAAAGTATTGAATAAAACCGCCAGCAGCAGCACCGCGCCCAAGACGATGTTTTGCCATTCGGTCGCAATGCCCATCAGCACCATGCCGTTCCTCAGGCTCGAGGTCAGCAGTGCCCCCAGCGCCGCGCCAATAATCGTTCCGCTGCCACCCGCCAGCACCGTGCCACCGATCACCGCTCCGGCAATCACCTCGAGTTCAAGGTCTTTACCGAGGTTGGTTGTGGCAGCCGCCAGACGTGCGGCTTGCACGGCCGCGCCGATGGCGGTCAGTGCGCCCATCAGCATGAAGATGTAGACCGTCATGCGTTTGACGTTGATGCCTGCTAAGTTCGCCGCTTCCGGGTTGCCGCCGATCGCGTATACGTAGCGCCCGAAGCGCGTGGAGCGCGTCATCCAGCTCAGGAAGATCAGCACGGCGAGGGCGATCAGCGCGGGGATCGGGATGCCAGCGGGTTGGCCGCTGCGTGGGTCGATATACGAGTTCATTGCAGACGCGAATGCGATAATGGCATCGAAACTTAGTCCAGTGACCAACAGTTCTGCCCACCTAGGACGCACAGCAAACCCACGTTTCAAACGGCGATTGCGCCCATTGACCGAGAGATAAACTACAAACACTGCTGCACTGATACAAACAATCCAGGTGGGTATTTCACCAATTGAACCTGACCCTAACGCTTGAAAAATTGGATCGGGCAGGCCAATCGTGCGCCCGGAGGCCACCACGAACGAGGCGTTTCTGAACATCAGCAGCCCAGCCAGCGTCACTACGAATGACGGCACGCCCAAATAGGCGATGAACGACCCACTGAACGCCCCGATCAGCGCCCCGACGGCGACCGCGATGATGACCGTGATCCACCACGGCCAGCCCAATCCCAGCGATTCGGATTGCAGCAGCGCTAAGGTCATTGCTGTGAACCCCAGCACGCTGCCGACGGACAAATCAATCTGGCGCGTGACGATCACCAGCACCATGCCGCCGACCATGATGCCGACGACCGAGGTTTGAATCACCAAATTAAAAAGGTTCTGAGCACTAAAAAAAGATCCGGGTTGCGTAAAAGTTAAGGCTTGAAAAATAATCCAAACCGCGATCAGGGCCGCGAGCATCGCCAGTTGTCGGATGTCCACTCCGAGGCTCGAGAGTCCAGCGCGGGGAGTTTGTGGGGTGCTGCCCGTTGTTTGCATTGGTCAGTCCTTAAACGTTCAGGCTCGAGGGTGAATAGAACTCGGGGAGGCTCGAGGAAGTCTTTTTTGCGAGCCTCGAGTGTCTTGATACGCCGAGCAGTCTTGGCTCGAAGTGGAAACGGGCGGACACATGAGTTGTACACGTGTCCGCCCGCCGTTCACCCGAGCTTGGCTGCTCGAGTTATTTCACTTACTTGCAGACGGCGACTTTGGCGGTGTTGACGCCTTTGCACAGCACGGCTTTGGTGATCCAACCAGCGTCGAGCACAACTTTGAGGTTGGTGCTGGTGATGCCGACTGGGGCGAGCAGCACGGCCGCCATCTTGACTTTCTTCGGGCCACCGTCGAACGTGGTTGCGCCCATGACTTTGCCGCCCTTGGCGAGTTCGACGGCGATTTCACCAGCGCGTTTGCCGAGCAGTCTCGAGTCCTTCCAGACCGAGACGGTTTGCGTGCCCAAGGCCACGCGGTTCAGTGCGCCGAGGTCGCCATCCTGACCCGACACGGCGACTTTGCCGGCCAGACCAACAGCGGCCAGTGCAGCGACAGCGCCGCCCGCCATGCCGTCGTTGGAGGACATCACGGCGTCCACTTTGTTGGCGTTCTTGGTGAGGATTTGCTCCATGTTGCGCTGGGCGACATCGGGCTTCCAACCGTCGGTGGCTTGCTCGCCGACGACTTTGATCTTGCCAGCTTTGATGGCTGGATCAAGGATTTCGCGCTGACCGTTGTAAACGAAGGTTGCGTTTGGATCGCCCTGATCGCCGCGAATAAAGACGAAGTTGCCGGTCTTGCGAACCTTGAAGACTTCGCGTCCCATGATGCGACCAACCTCGACGTTATCGAACGTCAGGTAGAAGGCGTATGGATCTTCGATCAGGCGGTCGTAACCCAAGACTGGGATGCCAGCGGCTTTGGCTTTTGCGATGGCTGGCCCAATCGCGTCTTTGTCCTGCGCCAAAATAATCAGCGCTTTGACGCCCTTGGCGATCAAGGAATCGACATCGTTGAGCTGCTTTTCGGCCGATGATTGCGCGTCGGCGCTGACGTAATCAACACCGGCTGCGGTCAATGCGCCTTTGATCGCGGCCTCGTCGGTCTTCCAGCGTTCCTCTTGGAAGTTACTCCAGCTCACACCGACGCTCATTTTCATACTCTGTGCGGTGGCGACGTTTGCCATGTACACGCCGCCCATCAATGCTGCGGACAGTAAACCAATTGCCCCTGCTTGCCATTTCTTCATTGCAACCTCCTCAGGTTGGTAGAGCCGTAACGAGTGAATTTACGCGATCGCTGAACAGGTTTTTGGTCGCGGGTGCTCTACAGCCCCCGAACCGCCACCTAGGGCAGCCCCCTCTTGCTTTGAGGGTTGCTTGCGTAGTTCGTTCGTTTTTCGTACAAATTAAAGATAGCGTGTGCGAATCGTCAGTGTCAACACCCTCGGTGCTGTAACCGCTTTCAATAAAGAAGCGAAAGCGCAAAGCGGTCTCCCACCCGCTGCACAGGCGGCTCGAGCGAGAGAAAAAACGAAAGTGCTGGCGTTGTTGCTGAATCGTCCTCCAATACCGTATGGTTTGTTCAATCAATGAAATAAAGATGCTCGAGCAGCCTACGGGTTGCGTCGTGACGCGAGGAAAGGCAGCATGCGCGGTTTAGCGGGCGAGAAAACACTGCTCAAACGTCTGAACCGGGCCGCGATTCTGCGGCTCGTCTGGGAGCAACCCGGCATCTCGAGGAGCGCAGTCGCGGGAAAAATCGGTATCACCAAATCTACGGTCTCGCAACTCGTCGCGGAACTGGAATTGGAGCGCTGGCTCTCGAGCGGTGCTGGGGGCGCTGGGAACGCACCGGGACGCCCGTCGATTCCGCTGAGCCTGAACGCGGATCGGCTTGTACTCATCGGCGTGGAACTTGGGTTGGAATCGATCAATGCGGTCGCCGTCGATCCGTTCGGGCGCGTACTGGCGCAATCAACAGTCACAGGCGGGCACTCGCACGTGGAAGTGGCCCTCGAGCAACTCGCCAAAGCACTCACCACCTTGCGCTCGAGTCCGGCCCTCGCAGAGCGCACACTGCTGGGCATGGGCGTCGGTGTGCCGGGGCCGGTCGATGTTGGGCGCGGGTTATTGCTGCACGCACCGAACCAAGGTTGGAAAAACATTCCGATTCAGCAGATGATCTCGCAGCAGCACCCGGACATCCCACGGGTGTTCGTCGACAACGACGCGAACCTTGCGGCGTTCGCCGAGTACATGTTCGGGGCGCACAAGCACAGCGCTGATTTGCTGTACCTGTATTTGAACGATGGCATTGGCGGCGGACTGATCTTGGAACACGGTCTGTACCGAGGAAGGCTTGGGTTCGCGGGCGAGGTCGGGCACATGAACGTTTTGCCAGACGGCCCGCGTTGCAGTTGCGGCAGTCGCGGTTGCGCCGAAACGCTGCTGAGCTGGCGCTCCGTGCAAGGAGCCGTCAAAAACTTGACTGGCACTGAGATGAGCGTGCTCGAGATGCTCAAAGCGATGCGGGGCGGCAATGAAGCGTTGCGCCGAGCGATCCAGCAGACCGGCACGTACTTGGGAATTTTCCTCGGCAGCCTCGCCAATATTTTCGACCCGCAAGTGCTGATCGTCGGCGGGCCCATCGCCGACCTCGGTGAGGCGATTCTTGAGCCAGCGCTTTTAGAAATGAAGCAGCGCATGTTCGGCGCGGAGTTTCGCAGCGTGACCGTCAAGCGCTGCGCGTTCTCCACCAACGCCTGCGCGATTGGCGCTGCTGGATACGCGTTTCACGACTTATTGCAAAACAAAAGCGCTGACCTGCCGCGCCTCGAGTGACGCCGCAGCTCGAGGTGATGAGCGCGGCTGTCTCGAGTGAAGTGTGGTTCGGTAAAGTGGCTGACAGGTTCTGAGACTCTCGAGTTTTTTTAGAACCCTGTACGGGGCGGGATGGACTCGCTCGGCGGAAACACTGTTTAGGCGGGCGAGAACTGAGTTCGATTTGTTCTGCACGTGTGCGGTACTTGAACATTGAGTGCCTGCAAACAGTTCTAAACTGAAAGTAAGTTGATCGAAGTCTACCTTAGCTCACTGGCGCTGCTGATCGCGGCGGTGTTGTCCTTTGGCGCGTGCTTGGTCAGTTACAGCTTCCAGTTTCGCCGTGAATCCGACAGGCGTCTGCTGTTCAGTTACCGCATCACCTTGCTGGTCAGCGGTCTGCAATTGCTGGTGTACGCGGCCGTCAACAACCGCTGGGGTAACTCGGCACTTTTGATGCGATTATTGCTGGCGGGAATAGCGTTTCACCCACTGCTGATGCTCAGCTTCCGGCGCGGCTTCCAACGCGAAAACAAGGCTCGAGGGCTGCCAGAATTGATCGCTGGTTTGATCGGCGTCAGCTTCGCAGCGTGGATGATGATCGACTCGAGCAATCTGGTGCGCGGCAGCGAACCTAGCCCGCTCGGTTACACGCGCATCGACAGCGGAGCGGCGTTTGGAGTTTTCATCGCCATCATCATGTGCAGCACCTCCTCGAGCCTCGCGTATGTGTACAGCCAAGCGCGGGGCAGCATCCGGCCACAAGCGAGGCGCTTCGTGATCGCGGGTTTCGCGTCTGTTCTGGTGCTGTCAATCGACATCACCGCAGGCACTCGAGACTGGAACCTGCCGCCGCTGAGCTGGTTCAGCACGGTCGTGCTGATGTACATTTTCATGCGCGACACCACCGAGAATTACAGCGCGACGCTCAGGGCATGGCGGGCAATCTCGAGCGAGCGCGACGAGTTGTACCAGCGTTTCATCCGCGATCCGCTCACCGGTTTAGCGACGCGCACGTACGGCATTGAAGCGCTGGAAAAGGCCTTGAAAACGCACGCTGCTTGCGTGGTTTTTCTGGATTTGGATGGCTTCAAACTCTGGAATGACCGCTTCGGACACGCCGATGGAGACCGCGTGCTGATGGCTGTTGCCGAGGCGATCAAGCAGAGCGTGCGAGTTGGTGATGTCTGCGCCCGGTACGCTGGAGACGAGTTTTTCGTGATTTTGCAGGACACCAAACTGAGCGCTGGGTTGGAAATCACCCAAGCCATTCGACACGCGCTCGCGCAGATCGATTTTCAGGTCGATCTGCAAGTCAGCGGCAGCATCGGGGTCACGGCTGGGCGCATCGGTGAAAACGCTGATTTGGTCATCAACCGCGCCGATAAATTGGCCTATCAAGCCAAGCACAACGGCAAGAACCGCGTGGTCAGCGATGCCAGCCTGCAACTCCTCGAGACGACCGCATGAGCACGTCGAGACACGCGCTCGAGCAATGAGAAAACCCCGTTCACGAACGGGGTTTTCTTGGCTCGGCAGGTAGGGATCGAACCTACGACCATTCGATTAACAGTCGAACGCTCTACCGCTGAGCTACTGCCGATCACGCGGTACGCCACTTGCGTAGCGTCGAAAAAGATATCACCAGAAGCACCAGATTGCAAGGCTCAAACCAGAAGCCAGCTCGAGCGACCAGCCGCGTCGCGCACCACGCGCCCCAGTCCGAACGGTGGCAGGTGCGGCACGTGCAAGACCCAGCCGTGCGCGGCAGCCGCCGCGATCACCGCCGCTCGAGTCAGCGCGGCCAGCACTGGATCGGCGTCGAACATGATGCTGACCTCAGGCTGCGTGACCTGAAAAGCGGCGTGCAACACGTCTGCCGTCAGCAGCGCCGCGTTGCCCACCAACAAGCTGGTCGCGCCCGAGCGGTGGCCGGGCGTAAAAACCGCTTTCAAGCCCGGTGCGAACTCGGGCGCACCAACAATCCCTTTGAGCGGCTGGGCTTCGATGACGGTCAGTAACCCAGCCTGCTCGAGCGGCGTAACGCATTTCGTGAACCACTCGCGCCGCGCCGCGTCGCGCTGGAAATCAGCGTACTCGAGGCTACCGATGAAATGCTGGGCTTTTGGGAACGTGATCGCACCCGAGGCGTCCACCAGCCCGCCGATGTGATCCGCGTCGCGGTGTGTGATGAAGACCCGCGTGACGGCAGTGAGCGCGATGCCCAGCTCAGTCAGTTCGTTCAGTAGCGGCCAGCCTTCGGGCGTTGCGGGCAAGCCAGCGTCGACCAAGGTCACGTCGCTCGAGTCGCGCAACACGCACAGGCTCTGCGAAAAGCGCAGTTCACTGGCGCTAGCGCCGAACATCTCGGGTAGCTCAGCGCGGATCGTCTCGAGCGCGTTCAGATCGGCGCTGGGGAAGAACTGCTGTACAGGTCTGAGCGATTCGGGTTGCACGGCAATGGAGGTCAGTTCAAATTGACCAACGGTGATTGTTTGGAGGGGCACGGCATCATCATAGGCTGGCTCGAGTGTGGTGCTGGCTCGAGTGTGGCGGTGGCCCTCTTGATGCGAGGCTCGAGGTCGTAAGCTGCAACGCGTGCAGCACATCTTCGTTTTGGGCGATCAATTGAACCTGCAAGTCGGCCCGCTGTCTCGCGCTGACCCGGCACAGACCGTCGTGCTGATGGTCGAGAGCATCGCGCACGGAACAGCCCGTCCGTATCACAAGCAGAAACTCGCGCTGATCTACAGCGCGATGCGGCATTTCAAACTGACGCTCGAGGCGGCTGGGTTCACAGTCTCGTACCAAGCGTGTGAGACGTGGGAGCAGGGCATCGCCGCGCACTTGAAGACCTATCCGGCTGCGACCTTGGAGCTGATGCAGCCAGCGGATTTCGGCATTGCTGGATTACTCGAGGAGATTGCCACCGCGCACGGTGGACGGCTTGAGATTGTGGAGAACGAACTTTGGTTGTCTAAGGACGCCGACTGGCAGCGCTTCGCCAAGGGCAAAAAGCAGCTTCGCATGGAGTTTTTTTATCGTCAGATGCGCTTATCCACTGGCTGGTTGATGGAAGCGGGCGAACCCATCGGCGGCCAGTTCAACTTCGATGCCGACAACCGCCAGCCGCCGCCCAAGGATCACATCTTCCCGCCGAAACTCTTTTTTTCGCCCGATGAGTTGACGCGTCAGACGATTGATTGGGTCATAGAGTGCTTCCCCGATCACTTCGGCACGCTCGAGGCGTTCAACTGGGCTGTCACCCGCGAGGATGCGCTCACGGCGCTCGAGCATTTTTTGGATTACCGTCTCGAGAACTTCGGGCCGTATGAAGACGCGATGCTGTCCAGTGAATCGCAGCTCTACCACAGCCTGTTGTCCCCAGCGATCAATCTAGGCTTGCTAACCGCCCGCGAAGTCTGCGAAGCCGCCCTCGAGCGTGCCGACCGCGTGCCGCTCTCGAGTCTCGAGGGGTTCATCCGCCAAATTCTGGGGTGGCGCGAGTTCATGCGCCACGTGTACAACGCCAAGATGCCTGCGTTGCGCTCGAGCAATGGGTTAGAGCACTTCGCGGCGCTGCCCGATTTGTACTGGACGGGGCAGACGCCGATGAACTGCTTGCATCGCGCCGTCACGCAACTGCTGGAAATCGGTCACACGCACCACATCCAGCGTCTGATGGTGCTGGGCAATTTCGCGTTGCTCTTGGGTGTGGAACCGCAGCAACTCAACGAATGGTTTTTGTTCGGTTACGTGGATGCCTACGATTGGGTCGTCACGCCCAACGTCATCGGCATGAGCCAATTCGCCGATCTGGGCGGCTTCACCAGTAAGCCCTACATCGCGGGCGGCGCGTACATCGACCGCATGAGCGACTACTGTGCGGGCTGCCAGTACGACCCCAAACGCAGCAGTGGCGCGACCGCCTGCCCGTTCACGACGCTCTACTGGGATTTCATTGATCGCCATTCAAAGCGCTTCGCGGGGCATCCGCGCATGGGCATGGCGGTCAACGCGTGGAAGAAACGCGATGAGACCGACAAAACCGCGATTCTTGAGCGGGCAGGGGAGATCAAAGCGCAACTCGCGCCTCGAGATTGAGATGTGGTGTCTCGAGCGCGAGTTGCGCTGTGACGATCAACTTTGTGTAGCACAATTTCATCGAGAGTTGCGGCCGCCCGTTGCAACCCTCTCCCGACGCTAAAGCGCCACCCTCTCCCGCTGTGCGGGAGAGGGAACGATGCTCGAGCCAGCCCTGCTTGGCTTCCCTCTCCCGTCACGCCCATGCGTGCAAGTCAGTACCATTTGGGAGAGGGGCTGGGGAGAGAGGGTCGTGCGACGCTCGAGACTCGAGCCAGAAGTTGAGACCGAATGTACACGGCGCGGCTGTGGCGAAAGCTGACCTCGAGTCACAATGCGCGGTATGGACAATAGATTGCAGCGCCTCGCGGATGTACTCGTGTCTCACTCGACCAAGCTCCAAATGGGTGAGCGCGTGCTGATCGAAGCCTTCGACATTCCCGAGGCGGCTGTGCTGGCGGTTGTCGAGCGCGTCGTCGCGGCGGGCGCGATTCCGTTCGTGGAAACCAAAAACACGCGAATCTTGCGTAAGCTTTACCAGAACGCCTCGTCTGAGATGATGGAGCGCTGGGCGTCGTGGGAGCTGAGCCGGATGCAGCAGATGGACGCATACATTGGGATGCGCGGCTCGCTGAACGCTTTGGAGCTGAGCGATGTCCCCGCCAATCGCATGGAGTTCTACCAGCAGCATTTGTGGCGCGGCGTCCACGATTACCGCGTCAACCACACGCGCTGGGTCGTACTGCGCTACCCGACGCCGGCATTTGCACAGGCAGCGGGCATGAGCACCGAGGCGTTTGAGGATTTTTACTTCAACGTTTGCACGCTGGACTATTCCAAGATGCTCGAGGCGGAAAAGCCGCTCGCCAAGCGCATGCGCGAGGCTGATCGCGTTCGTTTGACGGGACGAGGCACGGATTTGACGTTCTCGATTAGGGGCATCGGCGCGGTGACGTGCAGTGGCGACCGCAACATCCCTGACGGCGAGGTCTACTCCTGCCCCGTGCTGGACAGCGTGAACGGTATAATCCAGTTCAACACGCCGACGCTGTATCAGGGCGTGCGCTTTGAAGATATCCGTTTGGAGTTCAAAGACGGTAAAATTATCGATGCAACATGCAGTACGGATAACAAGCGCCTGAACGAAATCCTCGATAGTGACGCTGGCTCGAGGTTCGTCGGTGAGTTTGCGATTGGCTTCAACCCGTATGTGACGCGTCCGATGCTGGATATTTTGTTCGACGAGAAAATCGCGGGCAGTTTCCACTTCACGCCCGGTCAGGCGTATGAAGCGGCGGGCAATGGCAACAAGAGCGCAGTCCATTGGGACATGGTGTTCATCCAGACCCCAGAGTACGGCGGCGGCGAAATCTACTTTGATGATGAGCTGATCCGCAAAGATGGCGTGTTCGTTCCCGCTGATCTGCACGCGCTGAACCCCGAAAACCTGATGTGATCTCGAGCTGACTTTTTAACGGCTCGAGACTGGTGCGTTTAACCTTTGCGATGCTTGAGATAATAAAAGAGCGCGGGCCGTGTGGCCCGCGCTGCTTCTGCTCAAGGTTTACGCTTTGGGTTCGTTGAGGATCGTGATTCGCCCCTCGACTTTGGGATCGGCCGACTTCAAAAACTGGAAGTACTCGGTCATCACCGAGTAATCCGGCAGGTACGTGTCAATCCGCGCTCCCTTGGCGTTTTTCAGCGAATCGAAGCCGTCACCGCCCGCTGCGACGAAGTTGTTCGTGACGATCTTGTACACCGCCGTCAAATTCAGCGGTTTGAAGCCATCTTTGATCGTGCCGACCTGCACGTCGGTGATCCTCGAGCCAGCTTTCTGTGCCAGATCGAAGGTGTATTTCAGTCCTGACACGTGCGCGAAGCGTCCCGCGCCCGCCTCCCATTGCGACACGCCGTTCTCGAGCGCGGCCCGCAGTTCGCTGCCCGTCACGTCCATTACGAACAGCGTGTTGCCGAAGGGTTGCACGTCGATGAGCTGTCCTTGCGTGACCGTTCCGGCTTCGATGCTGGCCCGCACACCGCCGCCGTTTTGCAGGCTGATGGTCGTGCCGAACTTCTGGGTTTTCCACAGGTTCGCGTCGGCGATCAGGTTCGAGAGGTTTGTTTCACGTTTCCTGACATCGGCGCGGTCGCCGTTCAAGCGCACTTTGGCTTCGCCGACGATGTTTTTGCGAAAGCCGTCCACTGGAATCGTGAATGCCCGCAACGTCGCTGCAAGGCGGGTGTCCACCTTATAGGCGGCTGTGACAGGCGTGTTCTCGCCCTTCCAGAAGACTGGTGTGCCATCCGCGCTGAGCGTGATCCGCATCCGCCCGTAGAGCTTGCCCCACTCCCAGCTCTGCATCACCAGAACGTTCTTGCCGTTCGCGTCGCGCACGACGGTTGGGTATTCACCCTCGGATTTCGGCAGACCGTTGCCATCTAGCTTACCGAGCGGCGTGTGCGAGTGACCGCCGACGACGACACCGACGCCCTTGAGCTTCTTCGCCAATTCAAGGTCAGCCAAGTACCCGATGTGCGACAGCAAAATAATCTTCGTGATCCCGCTCGAGCGCAAGCGATCTACCTCGGCCTGCACGGTGGTCAGAGGGTCTAGGAATTTGACGGTATCGCCGGGACTCGAGGTGATCGGGGTTTCGGGGGTGGTCACGCCGACGATACCGACCTTCTGGCCAGCGATCTCGAGAATCGTGCTTTTTTTAATCAGGTCCTTGAGCAGCGGTTCACCCGACACGTCGACGTTGGCGCTGACCACGGGGAAGGTTGCGTTTTTGGCGTAGTCCGCTAGTTGCTTCGGGCCGTTGTCAAACTCGTGATTGCCAATGGTTTGGGCTTGCACGCCGAAGGCTTCCATGTAGGCAAGGTCAGCTAAACCTTTGTAGATCATGCCGTAGATCGTGCCGGTGAAAACATCGCCCGCGTCCAATACAACGGGATTGATCGCACCTTGCTTCAAGGTATCAATCGCGGTTTTAATGCGAGCCACGCCACCGTACTGCACGGTGAAATCTTTACCGCTCGCATCCTTACCGCTGATCGTCGTTGGCTCCAAATGATCGTGCGTGTCGTTGGTGTGCAGGATTGTCAGGGTCAGTGTTTGTCCTTGTGCCTGTGCGACGCTGCTCGCGCCTTGCACCGCGCTGGCCGCGCCCGCCAAACCAAAGATTTTCAAGATGTCGCGTCTCGAGATCGTCATAAGTACTCTCCTGTGGTGCGGTGATCTGGTGATAAGTCTACTCGAGGCTCAGCCTTTGCGAATACCGTCAGATGCTCGTCAGGGGCTTTTCATCAAGCATTTCCAAAAAGTCATGAACCGCACGAGCATGAATCGTGCAGCTTTCTACTTAAGGTCAATCAAGTCTCGAGTGGTCGCGTCAAACCCGCGTGATGTAAGCAGCTTTAAGAAAGCACTTCAGGTTTTCAGCGGATCGCGGATGCGTTTACGGTCTTCGACGATGCTGGCGACGATCAGCAGCAGCACGCCGCTGACCACGCCCATGTCGGCGATGTTGAAAATCGGGAAGACATTCCCGAAACCTAACAGCTTGTAAATCGCGCTCAGCCAATGGCTTTGCAGCATGTCCACCACGTGACCGCGCAGCACGCCGTCAATCGCGTTGCCAAACGCGCCACCGACGATCAACGAGTACGCCACCAGATTGAGCACGGGTTGCTTGGGGTGACGCAGCAACCAAATCAAAATGCCCGCACCGACCACGATTCGCAAACCGATCAAGATTGGTGTGGCGCTCGAGAATAAACTCCACGCCGCACCGAGGTTCAGCACGTGCGTTAGCGATAAAAATCCGGGAATAGCGGTCAGGTAATCGTAGCCCGCATTCAGCGGAATATTGGCGACCGTCCACGCTTTGAGGGCTTGATCCATCGCAACCCACGCGACGACAATGGCGATAATCAGAGCTTGCATGGGCGTCAGTTTAACAGCCCTGTCATCAAGTCTCGAGGTGAGCGCTTACGGTCTGGCTGTTCAGTGCGCGGTTCTGATCGATTTATCGCAGTGATCTCAGCAGGTTTTAGGGTTGCTTTGGCTTCAGAACGTTATGGACTCGAGTACGAACAGTTCGGGGACTCGAACTTTTTGCGTGACCGACGCAGTGCGTCCGCCATCCGCCCACTGCTTGACATCCCCCTTCCCACCTGATATTCTCTTTGCCGCTCGAGAGGACGTAGTTCGCTACTCCCTCCCAAGCGCGATCCTTGACAGTCCGAGTGAGAAGATGAAACACCTGACCTCGACGACAGTCGAGTTCCCTCGAG
>JANYHH010000098.1 GCA_025359505.1 Deinococcales bacterium | reverse complement strand
CAAGGTCGAAGTGGGCTTGCAGGGCGTCTCGCACGGGTTTATGATTCATGTGGCTACTTTCTCCTTGGTCGGACGGAGTAGCCGCTATTGTCTCAGATTGCGTGGGGAACGTGCAAACTTGAGAAGTGTCCAGTAGTTAGGCAAGGCAGTTCGTTTCGCTATAAAACTGCTTATTTGAAAAGATTGCCCATTGTCCAACCCAATCCGCAGCAGCAAGCGATCCTCGAGAGCATCACCGATGACTCGAGAATGGCAGAGTTGAACGCAGTCGTTTATCAGATGTACGGATTGACGGCTGATGAAATCGCGCTCGTGGAAGCGCACACGGCTGGCGCGGCGTTGCAGCCTGATACGGACGCCGATTTGCTGCTGGATGACGAATAGCTTGTGACCGCACGCTCAGATTCGTTTCGAGTATTTCGAGTAAGCTGAGGTCATGACCCAGACCTTCAAACCCAAAGCCAGCGACGCGACCCTCGCACAGCAAAGCCTGCAAGCCTCCAGCGCAGATCACATCAACCTGCCGCCACTCAAGTCAGACAGCGCCATCGCGCAAGCCATTCAAGACGTGCTGCTGCATTTCTCCAGAGGCGAAGCCATACAGGTCGTGCGACTGAATGAAGACCTGACCACGCAACAAGCAGCCGATAGTCTAGGCATCTCGAGACCGCATCTCGTCAAATTACTCGAGAATGGACACATCCCGTTTCATAAGGTCGGTAATCAACGTCGCGTGCAGCGCTCGGATGTCGAAAGCTATAAACGGCAGCTCAGAGAGGCAGCTCTGAACGAACTCAGCCAACTCCAGCAGGACATGGGGTTGTACGCTTGACGGTTGTTCTCGATGCGTGCGTGCTGTACTCCGCTTTTTTGCGTGACCTGTGGATGCGTTTGACCTTAGAGGAAGTCATTGATGCGCGGTGGACACATCAAATCCATGAGGAATGGACGCGCAACGCCCAGAAAAACCATCCAACGTCAACGCCGCAGCAATGGGCGCGAATTGTCGAATTGATGGATTATCACGCGGGCGCGGCACTCGTCACGGGTTTTGAGGATTTGATTGACCAACTCTCAATGCCCGACCCCGATGATCGCCACGTGATGGCAGCCGCGATTCAATGCCGCGCCGAGGGAATCGTGACGTTCAACCTCAGCGACTTTCCCAACGCGGCGCTCGAGCCTCACAACGTTAAAGCCATGCACCCAGACGATGCCCTCCTTGGATTGATTGACACGCAACTCGAGGGGCTGCTGAAGGCCTTGCGTCAGCAACGGACGCAACTGAAAAACCCAGCCTTGAGTGCCAATGATTTCCTCGCGCAGTTCGCTCGTCATGGCGTGCCACGCTGCGCTGAACGGTTGGTGATGCACATCGCCGAAATTTGACGTGACGCAGGGACGCGAACAGAGCCGCCCATGCAGCTAGACTGTGCATCACCGTGCCGACCCCAATCCCAGATTTTACCGATAACGAGAAGTTCAAACTCACGCACGTCCTCGAGTCAATCATCACTGAATATCAAGAAACGCGGCTCGATGTCGCCACGGGTTTCTTCAGCCCAGATATTTGGCGCGTGATCGGTGAGACGTTCCAGAACCTGAAGGCATTCAGGTTAATGATCGGTTCTGAACCCGAGGTTAAAGCTAAACGGGTCGGACTGAACCTACAATCGTACTACCGCAAATTGCTCAAGGAAACTTTGGAGTCTGAGAGTTTGGATGCCAAAAACGCTCGCGTGATCGATGACCTGATCGCGTTTTTGAAGCGCGAATCGGTAGAAGTGCGTTTGTTTGACGATCCTTTTTTGCACGCCAAAGCCTATATTTTTGAGCGCACCGCGATTGTCGGCTCGAGCAATTTCACCTTTCCGGGATTGATGCACAACTCAGAGCTGAATCTGGTGCAGAAATCCGAGTGGGTCACGCAGGCGCTGCGCCGCGATTGGTTCGAGCCGTTCTGGGCGCGATCCGAGGAGCACAAAGCGGATTTGATTGAAACGTTGGAGCGCAGTAAGTTCGGGGCGCATCAGTACCAACCGTTCGATGTCTTTATCAAGGTGTTGTTTGAAAATTACCGCGATACGCTCCCTGTAGCTGGGACTGCGGACGCGGCGACCGCGCTTGATTTGGCAAGTTTCCAGCAGGAAGGATATCGCTTGGCACGACTGCTTCTAGAGCGTCACGGCGCGGTGATGGTCGCGGATGCGGTCGGGTTGGGAAAGACTTTTATTGGCTTGTCTATTTTAGAGGAGTTTGTGTTGGCGCGTCGCAGCAAGGGGCATATTCCCAAGGCGATCATCGTCTGCCCAGCGCAATTACGTGACGCGGTGTGGTTGCCAGCCTTGGAACGCTACTCGATCCCAGCGAGGATCATCACCATGGAGGAGTTGGGACGCGAGGATTTTGATTGGAAGGCACTGACCAATATTGATTTGGTGCTGGTGGATGAAAGCCATAACTTCAGGAAGCCCAGCACGAACCGTTATCGCAATCTGATGCGCGTGATCTCGTCGGGTCAGCCCGATAAGAAAATAGCGTTACTGACCGCCACGCCGATCAACAACTCGATTTTTGATTTGTATTACCAGATGCGCTTGATGACCAAGGGACGTGAGGATCATTACGTGGCGCAAGGCATCCCGAATCTACAAAGTTTTTTTATTGGCGTTGCCCGTGGCACGACTGAGTTTTTTGATCTGGTCGAGCATACGATGGTGCGCCGCTCGAGACGAGACGTGCGCCGCCGCCAAGAGCAGGGTGAGCAGATCATCATCAACGGCGCTGAAATTCATTTTCCAACGCGCACCTTGCATCGCCTCGAGTACAGTTTATTCGATCAATTTGGTGGTTTTTACGAAGGGTTCATTGAGCGTATCGAACGCTTGCATTTGGTCGCGTACAACTTGGAGCGCTATAAACGCAATCAGGATAAAATTGAGGTGGATCGCCGCGAGGCGTTGGCGGGCATTTTTAAAACCAATTTCCTCAAGCGCTTAGAGAGCAGCATTCGCGCTTTTCAGATGAGCGTTGACAATCAACAGCGCTTCCAAGCGCGTTTCCACGAGTTTTTTGGTCAGGGCAAACTGCTTGATGCAGGTACGCAGCGAAAAGTAGAGCAAGTCATGCGTCTGATGAACTTTGAGGACGATTCTGAAGGAGTTCTCGAGCGCTACGACCGTTTGCTCGAAGCTTTGCCTGTGGTCAAACAGTTGGAGTACGACATCAGCCGTATGGAGGGTGATTTGCGCTCGGATGCTTTGGCGCTTGACTGGATGCGCGATAAGGTCAGCCAATTGCTCGAGTCTGGGCAGGGTGATGCGAAGTTGCAAGCGATCAAAGCGCGACTCCTAGAGCCGCGTATCAACGGTGAAAAGATCGTGCTGTTCACGTATTTTGCTGATACTGCACAGTATTTGTTTGATGGACTGACCCGTGATGAGGCGTGGTTAGAAGCTGCTGGCACACCCAAGATTGCTGTAGTCACGGGCGCAACGCCCGCAAAAACTCGAGCCGATTTGGTCGGGCGTTTCGCGCCACGCAACCGCTTAGAGGGAGCGCCAGCGCTGCTGCCAGGTGAGGACATCCAAATTTTGATCAGCACCGATGTGCTTTCCGAGGGACAAAACTTGCAGGATGCGGGTTTGCTGATGAACGCGGATTTGCATTGGAATCCCGTGCGGATGATCCAACGCGCTGGTCGCATTGATCGCTTGGGCAGTCCATTCCCCGAGTTACAGATTCATAACATCTTCCCAGAGCAGGGCTTGGAGGATTTGTTGGGCTTGGTAGGTCGTTTAGAACGTCGAATCTCCGCAATTGACCGCACGGTGGGTCTGGATGCGAGTGTGCTAGGCGAAATCGTCAGCGGCAAATCGCTCGATGATTTGCGGCGCTTGCGCGGCGATGACGCATCCTTACTCGATGACCTCGAGTCTGACAACGAGTTGACGGCCGCTGACGAGATGCGCTTGCCACTGATTGAAGCTCTCTTAAAATTCGGTGAGGAGTACGTCAAAGATCTTCCACTCGGGATTCACTCGAGCCGTAACGCCCCACACGGCGCGCGCGGGGTGTTCATGGCGTTCAGAGCAGATGACCGCGTGCTGTGGCGCGTTTACCCGCTCGAGGGTGAGACGGTTGGGACGGTGAACACCGTCAAACGCCAGATTTATCAGTTGATTCAGGCTACGCGAGATGTCACACCTCGGGCCGAAAATCCGAGCGGCTACAGCATTTTTGGGTATATCGAGCGGGCAATGCAGGACATTGTTAGAGAAAGCAAGGGACAAGTGAAGCGAAGCGCGTTCAAAGCGCCGCTGAAAGGCATCAACAAACGCCTGTATCAACGCCTGAATGAGTTATCAAACATCACTGATCCGGAATTGCATGAGCGCTTGCTGCGCGGACTCGAGGAGCGGTCACTGACTGCCTTTGAAAAAGATGCCGAGTTACAACGCATCCTCGAGATTGCTCAGGTGTCTGATTTGATGCTTGAGCTGGATGCGTTCTTTATCGATAATCATTTGCATAGTGCCCAAAACCCTGAGAGGGTCACAGTAAAACTTCTGAAAGAAGAGAATATCGAGTTGATTGCTTATGAGTGGCTGGTGTAACTATCGCAGCACCACATCTGGTCGTAGCACCTCGAGCACCGCGTCGTGCAACGCGCCGTTGCTGCCCACCGCGTCGCGTCCGTAAATCGTCGCATTGCCCACCCAGTCCGTGAACCGCCCGCCCGCCTCTTTTAATATCGGCAGCATCGGGGCGCAATCCCAGACGTTCATGCCTGCGTCCAGCATGATGTCCGCTCGGCCCGTCGCTACCATCATGTAGCCGTAGCAATCGCCCCAGCCGCGCACCAGTTTGACTCGAGCTGCCAGCTCGTCATACGCGCCGCCGCGCTTGCGGCAACTTTCACTGCTGGTCGTCAGCAGCGTTGCCTCCTCGAGTTTCGCGGTACTCGAGACGCGTGACTTGCGCCCATTCAGGTACGCGCCGCCGCCCAGACTGGCGTACAGCATTTCATCCGTCGCGGGCAGGTACAGCACGCCGACCGCTGCCACGCCCTCGATTTCCAATCCGATCAAGCAACCGTAGAGCGGCACGCCGCGCACGAAGGTTTTCGTGCCGTCAATCGGGTCGATGATCCATTTGAAATCTTTGTTATCACCTTCCTCGAGTCCCGCCTCTTCACCGAGGATGCTGTGCGTAGGAAAGGCGTGCTTGATGCGCTCTCGGATGATCAGTTCGGCTTCGCGGTCGGCAATCGTCACGGGCGTGTTGTCGGACTTGGTTTCCACTTCCACGCCCGCACTCCAATACGCCAGTGTGCGCTTGCCTGCGTGAAATCCAGCGTCAATCGCCACCTCGAGATACTTGCTCAGGTCAGTCATCGCCACAGACGCTATCACGCGCAACTCTGGCGGCTCAAATCTCGTACAGTAGCGCATGAATGCTCGAGTCATCGTGCCGCTGCTGGTGATGCTGCTGGTTGGATACTTCGTCTGGGATCAGTACCAGCAGGGGCGTGTCGCGCTGCCGGGAATTCAGCCCGTCGCCAGTCCGGCCGCGCCGCCAGCAGTCACGACGACCACGACTGATAACTCAGCCCTCGAGCCAATTGATTTCGTCGTGAAATCAGAGCCAAAGAAAATTCTCCAGTTGATGAACGCTAAGAATTACGCCGAAGGCCTGACGGCGAGCGACGCGTGGCTGCGCCGCAACCCAACGGACGCACTGATCGGTTTGATCCGCGAAAACGCGATTGTGGACTTGAGTAACAGCGGCTCGTACACGATTGGCGTCAGCGCACCGCTGACCGGGGCGCTCAAGCAAGTCGGTGAGGCCTTCCTGCAAGGCGTGCTGCTGGCGGTGCGGCAAGTCAACTCGAGCGGCGGCTTCCAGCGCGGCACTGAAGTCAACCGCATCAAAGTGCGAGTGCTGAACGACGCGGGCGACCGCGCCGAGGCGATCAAAGTCGCTTCACTCTTCGCCAAAGACAAACTGATCTGGGGCGTGATCGGGCCGTACTCGAGCAGCACCTTGCTGGCGGCTGCGCCGATTTACAACAATTCCAGCAACGTCATCATCGCGCCGGCCGCGACCAACCCGCGCATCAGCGACGCGGGCCCCAACATTTACCGCGTCGCCCCGTCGGACACCACGCAGGGCGCGTCACTGGCGCGGTTGGTGCTGGCCAGAGGACAAAAGAGCGTGGCGGTGCTGTTCGATGCCGATGACGCGTACTCGAGCGGCTTGGCGGCATCTTTTAAGACCGAAGCTGTGAAAATTGGGCTGGTAACGAGCGATACGCCGTTCACGCTGAACAGCTACACCGTAGCGAAGGTTGGCAATTACGCTGTGGACGCGATTTTCGTCGCGGGTTACACCAACGATGTCGCGGCTGTCGCCAAGTTGGAGAAAGGTTTTGGAAAAGCCATCTTCGCTGGGGACGGCGCATACGGGCAGGATTTGATCGCGCAGGGCGGGAACGCTGTGGAAGGCGTGATCGTCACGAGCTTCTGGCACAGCACATTGACCGACGCCAACTCCAAGCGCTTCACGGCGCAGTTCTCTTCGCTGTTCGGGGGCGGCACACCGAACGCCAACGCGGTGCAGGCGTATGACGCGACCCGCACACTGATTGAAGCCTTGCGCCGCGCCAAGCAACTCAAATCAGGCGCGGATGTCCGCGCTGCCCTCGAGACGATGCGGGTCACGCCGAGCGTTGGGGTGACCGCGCCGGTGCGTTTTGACGCGAACGGTGATGTGATCGGGCGGCCGTGGGTGGCGATTGCGGTCAAACGCAACGCGAGCGGCAAGTTGGTCTTTCAAGCGGTTGGGTACGCGAAATGAGCGAACTCGAGGGGGTGGTTGTGCGCGAGGTTGAATTGCTGGAAATAGAGGTGAGCAACGCGAAAACAGACGCGCTACGGCTCGAGGAACTGTCTCGGCATCCTGACTCGAGCGTGCAACTCGCGGTCGCGGGCAACCCGAATACCTCATCGGCGACGCTCGAGCATTTGGGACGCTCGAGGAGATTGGGTCTGCTCAGAGCGCTTGCCAAGCACCCGAACACACCGCCGCACCTGATCGAGCGGCTGGCGCGGCATCGCCACGATAGCGTGCGCTACGCCGTGGCGGAGTCGGCGCAGATTTCCGAGACAGTCGCGCTGCAATTACTGGACGATATTTCGCCGTATACGCGGTCGTTGCTGATCGAGCGCAGCGACCGCTTTCAATGGGACACGACGCGCTTGTTTGAACGTGCGGCGAAGGACTCGAGTTGGCACACGCGGATGAACGTGGCGCAACACGCCACGGTGTCCAGCATTATCGAGAGCTTGCTTGATGACGCGGATCCGATGGTTGCCCGGCCTGCCCTCTGCAACCGCGCCCTCGCGCCCGACGCGCTGACGGCAAAGCTCGAGACGATGTACCAGCAGCTTAACTTGCTGGACTACTGGTTTGATCCATTAGACATCGTTCGCCGCCGCGATCTGCCTAGTCTTTGGCTCGAGCGTTTTGCAACGCACCCGATCCCGATGGTGCGTTTGTGCATTGTCAAAAATCCCAACACGCCGCGATCCGTGCTGTTGGGATTTGCCGACGATCCCGATATGACCGTGATGATGGGCATGGCAACCATGCCAGATTTACCTGAAAGCCTTTACATGAGCTTTGCTCAGCACCCGCACCCATACGTGCGCTCGATGCTGGTGAAGAATCCAGCCATTCCGAGATCGGTGCTCGAGCTGCTGGCACGCAATGCAAAGGCTAATCCAAAACCAGCGTTCGAGACGTGGGATCATCACGAAAATGTTGAAATCGCTCGTAAAGCCCTCAAACGGCTCGAGTCTGTGACCTAACGTGCTTGAGCATCGCTGCGAGCTGACTGGTTGAATCCCACATCACCAAACCGAACCCGCCGCACGCGTCCTCGAGTAGACTGCGCCGATGAACCTCAGAGTGCTCGTTCCGATCATTGTGATTGCGATCGCCGCGTATTTCGGTTGGCAGCAGCATCAGGCTTGCGCGATTCAACTGCCCGGCGTGCCGATTCCCGCCACTTGCCAGAGCGCCCGCAATCCGCCCGCGCCTCCGACAACGCCGCCCGTTGTGGTCACACCACCACCGCCCAGCCCCTCGAGCGTCACGCCGCCACCTGTGACCGTGCCGCCGACGCCACCCGCTGCTACGCCACCAGTCATTGCCTCCCCGCCCGCCACGCCACCCGTCAGTAGCGGCGGCTACCCCGAAGCCAGCCTCTCCGCGCCCGAGGTGATCGTCAGTGTCAACCTGCGCCCGGAACGCGCCGCGATCGTCAAAGCATACGAGGCTAAAAACTACGCCGATGCACTCGGACTGGCTGGCACGTGGCTCAACTCTCGCCCGACGGACGCGCTGATGTCCTTGGTCAAAAATAACGCCGAGCAGAAACTCGTCGGCGGTGCGGTGCTGACCATCGGGCTGAGCCTGCCAACCAGCGGCAAAAACGTCCAGACCGGCGAGGCAATCTTGCAAGGCGTCAACATGGCCATCGCTGAGGCGAACTCGAGCGGCGGCATCAAGGGACGCAAAGTGATTGTCAACGTATTGAACGATCAAAACGACCGCACGCTGGCTGTAACCGCCGCCTCGAGCTTCATCGCCGACAAAGACGTGCTGGCGGTGATCGGGCCGCAAAACTCGAGTTCGGCGGTCGCGGCCGCCAGCATTTACAACCTCGGGAAGCTGATTCACATCTCGCCAGTCGCCACCGATGACCGCTTGGCGCAGGCTGGGGCGTACACTTACCGCCTGTTCCCACCCTCGAGCGTGCAAGGCAAGGCATTGGCTAAGCTGGTGCAAAAAGACGGGCGAGTGCGCGTGCCGCTGTACTACAACCCGGACGACGCGTTCTCTAAATCGCTGGCCGACGCGTTTGAAACAGCGGCGATGGCGCTGAGCATCAGCGTCGTCAAGTTTGAATTCAAATCCGGCGCAATCCCAGAGCCAGCGGGTTTTGATGTCTTCACCGATTCCCCAGAGCCGGATGCGGCTTTCATCAGCGGCGATTACAACGATGTCTCGAGGATCGCGCAAGCCATCCAAGCGCAGGGTCACAAAGTTCCGCTCTACGCGGGCAGCGCCGCCTACGGTCAGGAAATCCTCAAAGCTGGCGCGAGCGTGGACGGGCTGACGATGGTCAGCGTGTTTCACAACACCGCTAATTTCGGCGACATCCCAAGCTTCGTCAGAGCCTTCCAAAAGCGCTACGGCGGCGGCACACCGAACGCCAGAGCGATGCAAGCCTACGACACGACCCGCACGCTGCTCGAGGCGTTGCGCCGCGCCACCACGACCACCCGCGAGGGCGTCCGCGCTGCGCTGGAGACTTTCACGACCGCCAAGCCGGGCCCGGGCGTGACCAGCAAAGTCGCGTTTAATAGCGGCGGCATTGTCGGGCGGCCGCTGGTGATTATCAAAGTCGAAAGCGGCAAGCTCGAGGCAAAAGGTACGGTGCAGTAAAGCTGTTGGCTTTTAACTGTTAGCTGGAAACCTGAGTTCAAGTTCAAACGCCTTATTTGTATAGACTCGAGTCATTCAAAATCAAATGCCTTTTGCTTCTAGCTAAAAGCTAAGAGATAAAAGCTAGGAGCTTTCATGAAAACCAGAATCGCGCCCAGTCCGACGGGCGATCCGCACGTTGGCACGGCTTACCAAGCGCTTTACAATTACGTCTTCGCCAAGCAGCGCAGCGGCGCGTTCATCGTGCGAATCGAGGACACCGACCGCGCCCGCTTCAACCCGGAATCTCAAACGCGCATCCTCGAGATGCTGGAATGGCTGGGTTTGCAGCCGGACGAGAGTCCAGTGGTCGGCGGGCCGTCCGCGCCGTACATCCAAACCGAGCGAGCGGCGCTGCATCAGGGTTACGCGAAGGCGTTGCTCGAGTCTGGCGCGGCGTACAGAGCCTTTGACACAGCCGCCGAACTCGAGGAGCGGCGTAAGGCGTCGGAAGCGGCGAAGTCCTCGTATCGCGGGTACGACCGCCGCGACCGCGATTTGCCGCAGTTTGAATCCGAGGCTCGAGCCGCAGCGGGCGAGCCGTTCGTGGTGCGGTTGAAAGCCCCGCTCGAGGGCAGCGTGATCGTCAAGGACGTGCTGCGCGGTGACGTGGTTTTTCAAGCCAGTGAACTGGACGATAAGGTCTTGCTCAAAGCTGACGGTTTGCCGACCTATCACTTGGCCGCGATGTGCGACGATCACGACATGGGTGTGACCCACGTGATTCGCGCCGAGGAGTGGCTGACCAGCACACCGATTCACGTGCTGATCTTGGAGGCGCTGGGCTGGGAACTGCCGCAGTTCATCCACACGCCGCTGTTACGGAACGCCGATAAATCCAAGCTCAGTAAGCGCAAATCCAACACCAGCGTCGACAGTTACCGCGAACTCGGCATCGCGCCCGAAGCGCTGCTGAATTATCTGGGCATGATGGCGTTCTCGATGCCCGCCAATCCAGACGGCTCGAGCCGCGAGGTCTTCAGCGTCGCTGATTTGATTGGAGCCTTCACGTGGGAACGCGTCGGACTGACCGGGCCCGTGTTCGACCTCGAGAAACTGAAATGGCTGAATGGCAAATACATCCGTGAGGTCTTCACGCTTGAAGAAGTCGTCACTCGAGCTGTCCCATTCCTCGAGCGAGCGGGATTTGACGTGACAGACACAGCGTATGTCTCGAGTGTTGTGGATGTGCTGCGACCGCGCTTTGACGTGTTCAGCGACCTGCCGGAGAAAGTGCGTTACTTCTTCGAAGGCGTGCAGCTCGAGGAAAAAGCCCGTGCCAAACTCGAGGAGGGAAAAGAATTGTTAATAGAATTACTCCCATATCTCGAGCAACTTGCCCAAGATGTTGAGGAGTTTGACAGAATTGATGTTGTTACTGTTCCGAACCGTGTGATACCTATGTCCACAAAACTCATTAATGGCTGGACGCATCAATTTTTAGAAGATGCAATCATTCGATTTGCCAACGAGAAAGAAGTGAAACTCGGTGCGGTCATGCAACCGTTGCGGGCTGCCGTCACGGGTCGCCTCGAGACGCCGGGAATGTATGAAGTGCTGCTGATTCTGGGGCGGGAGCGTGCGCTCGAGCGGCTGCGCGGGGCGGTGATGACTTAGCTGTCTCCCTCTCCCGCTGGCGGGAGAGGGTCGGGGAGAGGGTAGCTGAGCGCAGCGAAGTGCTGTTGACTTTGAACCTCAAGGCCAACTCGCTGGCGCTCGCCCCCCTCACCCGCCTTCGGCGGCCTCTCCCGCAGGGAGAGGCGAAAAATCTTCATCTCGAGCCACGTGCGCGTTCACCTGCAATCGCATTCCCAGCGTCTCGAGTAGACTGCGTGCGTGTGGATTAAACCGCTGATTCTGGGCATTGTCGTGCTGCTTGACCTCGCGGTGATCGCGCTTTTGGGTGTGCAGTGGGCGAGTGCTCGCAGCATCAGTTGGGATGTGGTTTTGCCGACGCTGGTGTTCAACCTGTTTGGCGCTGCCGTTTTTTCTCTGGCTCGTACCTATGATTAGAGCGTATGACTGAATTCAGGGCGTACTCGAGCGCGGCTTATAGCGTCGAGTTGCCTGTGCAGCACAAATTCCCGATGTACAAATACGCGGGTGTGCGCGACACACTGGCCCGCGAGGGACTGACGATCCTCGAGCCGCCGCGTCCAGATTGGACTTTGGTCGAGCGCGTGCACACCGATGCGTACCTGCGAAAACTGCGCTTCGGCACGCTCGAGGCTAAAGAAGTGCGGTTGCTCGGCTTCCCGTGGAGTCCAGAGCTGGTCGAGCGGGCGTTGCGGGCAACGGGCGGAACGCTGAAGGCGGCGCACGACGCGCTCGAGTCGGGGCTGGGCATCAATCTGGCGGGCGGCACGCACCACGCGTACCCCGATCACGGCGAGGGATTCTGTGTGCTGAACGATGTCGCCGTTGCGATCAAAGACTTACAAGTTACGCACGGACTCGAGCGCGTCCTAGTCCTCGACCTCGACGTGCATCAGGGCAACGGCTCAGCCGCGATTTTCCAGAACGACCCTCGAGTTTTCACCTTGTCCGTGCACGGCGAGCGCAATTACCCGTTCCACAAAGAAGCGTCCACGCTCGATATCGGCTTGCCAGACTTTGTAACCGACGCCGAGTACCTGCACATCCTCGAGACTCGCATTTCTCCAGCGGTGGCGGCGTTTGCGCCGCAACTGATTTTCTACCTCGCGGGCGTGGATGTCTTGGAGCGCGACCAGTTCGGGCGTTTCGGATTGACGATCAATGGCGCGATGAAAAGAGATCGTGCGGTCTTCGCGTGGTGTAAAACTGCTCGAGTTCCGGTCGTGAGCCTGATGGGTGGTGGATACAATAAAGACAAGCCTGTGACCGTCGAAGCGCACGTCAATACGGTGCGAGCGGCGCTCGAGGTATTTGTTTAGCGTCCGACGAGTTCAATCGTGCTGCCGTCCTGATACACGTATTTGACCGTGCCGATGCTGGGAACGAAATACAGATCGTTGCTGCTGGTTGACCCCTGCGCGGTCGTAACCTGCGAGTTGACGATGAAGGCGTTGAAGCGCCCCGCCTTGACCTTGACGCCCGCCGTACCCGTGACGTTGTACTGAATCGTGAACTGCGCCGCGCCCGTGCCGGAACTGGTCGACCACGTAGAACCGACCTTGAGTGGCGCTTTCGGGTAGACCACGACGGGCGGCTGATACCGGTAAATCTGCGCCCCTTGCTTCGTGCCCAGCAGCACCACGCCAGCACTCGAGGATTGCACGTAATCCTCGCTGACGAATTTGCCGTTCAGTGAGCGTTGCAACACCAAGACTTTCGTGCCAAACACCGTGTCCTCGCGGCTGTACTCCTGCGTCTCGCCGCTCGAGTACAGCCATTTCAGGCCCACGCGACTGGGGAAGTAGTTGTTTTCGGCACTCGAGGACAGCGCAAATGCGAGCATGGCGAGCAGGGCGAAGGCAGTTCGTTTCATTTGATCTCCGTGATTTAAGTCTGTCATACGACTCGAGGCTCGAGTGTGAATAAAGTATCTGCGAGTCAAAACTTGGACATCTTTACTCTATTGACCTCAAGAAGTTACGGTGCAGTGCGACATCGCTGGATTGTCCAAGATTTTGACATACGGATTCGTCGAGTTGGCTTTATTTGCCCTCGCCCAACTCAGCGCCGCGCAGTGTCGCGGCTTTGACGGCTTCGATCACCGCAGCGCGAAAAGTGTAGCGCTCGATTTCGGCGATGCCCGCGACGGTCGTCCCACCGGGGCTGGCTACCTCGTCTTTGAGGATGCTCGGGTGAACGCGGCGCAGCAGCAACTCGCCGGTGCTAATCAGCAATTTGCCCGCCAGTTCAATCGCCAGTTTACGGTTCAAGCCCATCCGCACGCCGCCGTCTGCCAGCGCCTCGGCGAAGATCGCGGCATAGGCTGGCCCGCTGCCGACCATGCCCGTGAAGGTGTTGAACAGCGGTTCTGCAATCTCGTAAACATCACCGACCGAGGCGAACAATGCCCGCGCAAAACCCAGATCGCCCGCAACTTCGGCTTCCTCGAGACTGACAACTGCCGTGGCGCTCTTGTGAATCGTCGCCGCCAGATTCGGCATCGCCCGCACGACACGCCTCGAGCCGAGCTGAGCCGCCATCGTCTCCAAACTGACGCCCGCCATGATCGAGATGTACCCGTGGTGCGGATCGGCGATTTCCCCAGCGATCTGCGGAAAGACTTTGGGTTGCACGCAGATCAGTACGCGCTCTGCGTCCTGCAACTGCGCTCTGGAAATTAGGTTGACGCCATGCAGCTCCGCGACCTCTGCCGCCCGTCTCGAACGACCACCGACCACACCGATCTCAGAGCGCTCCAGAAGCGAGGCGTTCAGCATCCCCTCGAGAATCGCCTCACCCATTTTGCCAACGCCGACCACCGCGAGTTTCATTGGGAGCGAGTCTACCGCGTCTCGAGCGTGGGTGTCGGTGCAAGCTCGAGTTTGGTGTTTGATGCAGTGCGTCGAGAACAACGCTGCGCCTCGAGCGAAATAAAAAACCTCGAGCGGTGAGGCTCGAGGTTTGGACTTGCGAAATTGATTTACGAAATGGCTTGCTTGGCGGCGTTGACGATCTGTTCAAAAGCAGCGGGTTCGCGGACAGCCAGATCAGCCAGAATCTTGCGATCGACTTCGATCTTCGCGGCTTTTAGCCCCGCGATGAACCTCGAGTAGCTGATGCCGTGCAAGCGAACGGCCGCGTTGATGCGTTGAATCCACAAGCGCCTGAAATCGCGCTTCTTGTTGCGACGGTCGCGGTAGCTGTAGGTCGCGGCGTTGAGCAGCGTCTGGGCTGCCATGCGGTAATTGGTGCTGCGCGAGCCACGGAAACCCTTGGCGCGTTTGAGGATGACTTTGTGGCGACGGCGGCGGACAATGCCCGTTTTAGCGCGAGGCATTAACGGCCACCGTAGGGCAGCATCGCGTGGACGCGCTTCTGGTCGGCGTCGGCGATGACGTAAGCCACGCCCTTGCCGCGAATCTCACTGCCGCTCTTGTGATAGGACAGGTGGCGCTTGCCAGCCTTCCAAGCCATTGCTTTGCCGGTTCCAGTGATCTTGATGCGACCATTGGCGACCTTGCGGGTCTTCAACTTACCCATGATTTCCTCCGCTCGAGGGTTGCGTAAACGCGGTTCTAAAACGAGCCGTGTCACTTCCCCTGATTTCTGGCGGCACGATGGCACTTAAGGAGCCAGAACGCTACGAGCTTTGAAAGTGTAGCAGATCAGCGCGGGGTCGTGCAAATTTATCAGACTCGAGCGGGATGCCTTGAGTATGTCAGTTCCTCAGATGCGCCAGCAACGAATCGTAGGGGCTTGCAGTGACAAGCCCCTACGACAATAAATCGAAATCACCATCGAGAAACGCGCCTCTGCCTCGAGCCGTCAACCCTTGAACACCCGCGCCGCTGCCAACCCGCGTTGATAACGGCTGTACGCCTGCTCGAGCGCCGCGTCTGGCGCAACTGTGACGGGCGCGAGTCGCGGCGCGAGTGCCTCGAGCGCAGCGGCAACGCTGCCGTACACGCCAGCCCCGACCAGTGCCAAAATCGCCGCGCCGCGTGCGGGCCCCTCCTCGAGCGCCGGTTTGACCAGCGTCGTTTGCAGTGCGCCCCCGACGATCGTCAGCCAGAGGGCAGAGGTCGCGCCGCCGCCGACCGCCAGCAGCGACTCGAGTTTGACCAGTGGGCGCATCACCTCGAGCGTATCGCGCAGGCTGAACGCCACGCCCTCCAAGACTGCCCTCGTCAGGTGTCCGCGCCCATGGGCTAGCGACAAGCCCAGCCACGCGCCGCGCAGGTCTGGGTCTAAGTGCGGGCTGCGCTCGCCGGACAGGTACGGCATGAAGGTCACGCCTTCGCAGCCGCTGGGCACAGCGGCTGCCTCGAGCATCAGGTCGGTGAACGCCACGCCCGGCGCGATCGTGTCGCGCAGCCATTGCAGGCTGCCAGCGGCACTGAGCGTCACGCCGAGCAGAAAGTACGAGCCGTCGGCGTGGCAGAACAGATGCACGCGACCCTCAGCTTGCATTTTCGGCTCGAGTAACGGCGCGATCAGCACGCCGCTCGTGCCCAGTGAGACGCTGCCGACATTCGGCTGAGCGCTCGAGACGCCCAGCCCGATGGCTGCTGCCGCGTTGTCACCCGCGCCCGCGATCACCGGAATCCCAGCGGGTAGCCCAGACGCCACTGCAAACTCAGCCGTGACTGTCCCAATCACGCTGCTCGAGGGCTGGAGGGGAGGGAAGATACTGCGCTCGAGGTTGAGTGCGTTGATGATCGTGTCGTCCCATGTTTGCGTGTGAATGTTCATCGCGCCGCTGCCGCTGGCGTCGCTCGGTTCGGACGCGATCACGCCCGTCATGCACAGGTTGAGGTAATCCTTAGGGAAGAGTAAATGCGCGACCCTCGAGTAATGCTCTGACTCGGCTTGGCGCAACCACAAGAGTTTGGGTAATTGAAAGCCCGTGACGGCGGCGTTGCCCGTGCGGGCGATCAAGTCTGGCACGGCTGCATCCAGCTCAGAACAAGCCGCAGCGGTGCGCTGGTCGTTCCACAGCGGCGCGGGACGAATCACGGTCAGGCTCGAGTCTAAGAACACCGCGCCGTGCATCTGACCCGACACGCCGACGGCGATGACTTCAAAACGCCCGCTGATCTCGAGCATCAGGGTTTTCAGTGCAGCGGTCGTGCCAGACAACCAATCGCTCGGGTGCTGCTCCGTCCAACCCGGTTGCGGCGTCAGCAGTGGATAAGTCGCGCTGCTCGAGCCAACGGTCTGACCGTCTTGGGTGAGGGCGATGACTTTGACGCCGCTCGTGCCGAGGTCGATGCCGATGCTGACTGGTTGCATGAACGCGATTGTGACACGAGGCTGGGCGCTTTAGAATGCCCCATGCCCCTGTTTGACCTGCCGCTCGAGCAATTGCGCTCCTACAAACCGATTCTGACCGCGCCCGAGGATTTCGACGCGTTCTGGAACGCAACCTTGGACGAAGCTCGAGGGTTCCCGCTCGAGGCGCGGTTTGATTTGTTTGATGCGGGGATCAAGACACTCGAGGTTTTCGACGTGACTTATAGCGGCTTTGGTGGGCAGCCGATCAAGGGCTGGTTTTTGCTGCCCAAGATTCGCACCGAGCCGCTGCCGTGCGTGGTGGAGTTCATCGGTTACGGCGGCGGGCGTGGCATCCCATTGGAGTGGCTGGGCTTTGCCAGCGCGGGTTACGCGCATCTGGTGATGGACACGCGGGGGCAGGGCAGCACGTGGCGCACGGGTGATACACCAGACCTCGAGTTGAACGGGGGAAACGCGCAATACCCGGGCTTCATGACGCGGGGAATTTTAGAGCCGCGCACCTATTACTACCGCCGCGTGTTCACCGACGGCGTGCGGGCGGTCGAAGCAGCGCTGGCGCACGCCGCCGTGGACGCCAGCCGTATCGCGGTCACGGGTGGCTCTCAAGGTGGCGGCATTGCGATTGCCGTGGCTGCGCTCGAGCCAGCGGTGGCTGTTTGCCTGCCCGACGTGCCATTCCTGTGCCAATTCAAGCGTGCCACGGAACTGGTGGACACCGCGCCGTACAATGAAATCAGCAAATACCTGCGCGTTCACCGCGATAAACTCGAGGTGGTCTTCAGTACCTTAGAGTATTTTAACGGCGCGAATTTTGCGGCGAGGGCTAAAGCCAAAGCACTCTTCAGCGTCGCGCTGATGGATCAAATCTGCCCGCCCAGCACGGTCTTCGCTGCCTACAACCACTGGGCGGGCGACAAGCAGATCAGCGTCCACCCGTACAACGGTCACGAGGGCGGCGAGACATTGCAGATGCTCGAGAAATTGCGCTTCTTGGAGCATCTGTGGAGTTAAGTCAGCGGTTGTCGGGGACTCGAGCGGGGACGGGCTGGCGTTTTGACAGCCACGCCGCGACCAAGGCCGCCACGATCACGGCAGCCGTCACCGTTTGAACGTCGTGATGCGCTCTAAGGCGTGGCGGTGATGCGGGAAACCGGGTTCCGTGCCGCGTCCCAGCGTGACCAGCACCGCGACTTTGGCGTGCGCGGGAATCTCGAGCAGTGCTTTGACTTTCTCACCGTCGAAGCCGCCCATCACCGAGGTGCTGTAACCCATGCTCTGCGCGGCCAGCGTCAGGTACGACACTGCGTAGACGCTCTGCTCGCTGGCGATGTGCTGACGCTCGGTTTCGCTGAGCTTTTCCAACCTCGAGCGCGTGCCGTTGATGTAGCGATCCAGCGCCGCTGGGTCGTTTTGCATGTTGGGATGAGCAGTCTCTTCTAAGCTACCGATCATGTCGTCCGCATCGGCGATCACGGCGATCACGACGGGCGCGGTCGCAAATTGGCGCTGGTTGTAGGCAGCTTCGCGGACTTTAGCGCGTAAGTCTGGATTGGTGACGACCACGAAGCGCCACGGCTGCGTGTTGCTGCTGCTCGGCGCGAGGCTGGCAAGGCGCAGCATCTCTACGATGTCGCTCTCCGGCACGGGCGCGGTGTCGTAATCGCGGATGCTGCGGCGCTCCTCAATGGCTTGTTGGACGTTCAGCGGCTTGGGTAACGTGTCATTCACCCGAAGAGTCTAGGCTGACTCGCTCTGAAATCTAGAGCGCTACGCTACATCGCTTGTTTTGAGTGCCTGACTCAAGGCTCGAGCGGTTCGTTGCGCGGCAGGTAGGTTCGCAGGATCACCAGCGTTAGTCCAATGGCCATAATCAAACCACCCGAGATGCCCAACTCGACCATCGCTTGGCTGAAGCGCATTGGCTCGAGCGTGCCTTTGGCTTCCTCGACACCGATGCTCGCACCGACCGCCAGAATGCGCCGTGTGGCACTGATGCCGCCGATCACCAGAAACGGGATCAGGCTTTCAGAGACATTGGGTAGCCCACGAGCGCGAATGAAACCCAGTACGGTGCGAAGTAACTCGAGCACAATCAGAGCCAACAGCACGTCGTTGATGAGCGTGATGCTGGCTTGGAGGAAGCCCTCACCCAGTTTGTTGACGAAAGCCACCAGCGCGTACCCAGTGATCGTCAGGGCCGAGGCGACCAGCACGAAACCCGCGATCAGGTACGTCAGGCGGTCAAGGCGCTCGAGGGTGCGTACCGCTGCGGCAAAAAGCTCGTTCAAAGTTTCACTAGCCTAGCTGGAACCCGGGTCTACTGTCCGTACCGTAGCCCGCGTTTGCAATCCTCGCGCCGCGCTTGTCCTACGACCCCAATTTTGCTACACTTCTGAGCCGCCGCTTTTTGCGGCGTCAACGCATGAAAAGAATTGGAGGTGAAACAACAAATGGTGAATTACGATTTGAACGTCCTGCTCAACCCAAATCTGGATGCTGGACAATTGGCAATTGAAAAAGAGTACATCGAGAACGCCGTCAAGAACGCGGGCGGTACGGTCACGACGCTCGAGGAATGGGGCAACCGCCGCTTGGCTTACAGTATCGGCAATGCGCGTGAAGCGCACTTCCTGATCTACCGCCTCGCACTGGCCGCCGACACGACCAACACGATTCAGGCCTCCCTGCGTCTGCGCGACCACATCCGTCGCGTGATGGTCGTCAAACAGCGCCCGGAATGGGCCAGCAAGAAAAAGCCGGTCGCCGCGTAAGTCGTGCCGCTCGAGCGCACAGAATCAAGAAGTATCCCTCGAGAAGCACCGCGTTTAAGGAAGATTGCTGGAATCAGCGCATCGAGCGCACAGGAGTCACAATGGCAAGAGGTCTGAATCACGTTTACTTGCTCGGAGCACTCGCACGCGACCCAGAGCTGCGTTACACCCCGAACGGCACGGCGGTCGCTGACCTGACCGTGGCTGGCGAGGATAACGTCATGGGCAACGACGGACGCGCCCGCGTTCTGCCGTGGTATCACCGCGTATCGCTCTTGGGTCAACAAGCCGAGCGCGTCAGCAATGAGATGAAGGGCGGCGAAGCGGTGCTGGTCGAAGGCACGCTGGACTTTCGCAGTTGGGAAACCCCCGAAGGCGTCAAACGCAGCGCGGTCAGCGTCAAAGCCCTGCGGATCGAAGGCGCTCAGTACGGCCCTCGAGCTGAAGCTCTGGTGACGGATTCGGTCGGTGGTAAGCGTCTAACCAACGCCGTCAACGAAGTCGTCTTGATCGGCAACCTGACCCGCGATTCGGAATTGCGCTACACCCCCGGCGGTGACGCCGTGATCACCATCAGCATGGCGGTCAACGAGAGCTGGAAAGACAAGACCGGCAATTGGCAGGAGAAAACCCATTTCGTCGAAGTCAACCTTTGGCGCGATCTCGCAGAATTCGCGGGTGAGCTGAAAAAGGGCGACCCGGTACTGATTATGGGCAGGTTGGTCAACGAAAGTTGGACTGACCGCGAAGGCAACAAACGATCGACCACTCGGGTCGAAGGACGCCGCATTGAATCCCTCTCTCGCGGTCCCGGCACTGGCACAGCCGCGACCACCCCCAGTGCGAACCGCCCAGCCAGCGGTAACGCCCCGGCACGCAACGCCCCAGCAGCAGTAGCCGCTGGCAGCAAAGGCGCAGGGTCCCGTGCGGGATTGGACATTGATGAAGGCTTGAACGACTTTCCGCCAGAAGAAGACTTACCGTTTTAAGCTGCTCCGACTCGAGACTCGAGCGCTGCTGAGACCGCGCATTCAAACTTTTGGAATGCCGCCTCACGCAAGCGCGATTCACCAACCGACTTCTCGAGACTGAGCTTTCAGCAGATTAAAGGACACCCACATGGCAAACGACCGTAAAGATCGCGGTTCCTCGAGCAGCAGCTCCGGCAGCCGCGACCGCGATGACAAGCGCGAGAAGCGCAATTCAAAGAACCCCAAACGCCCCCGCAAGCCGAAAGTCGATCCGTTCAAAGCGGGCGAACTCGAGGTGACGGATTACCACGACGCGAAGATGCTGCGGCGCTTCGTCAGTGACACCGGCAAAATCTTGCCGCGTCGCCGCACCGGTGTCACCGCGAAGTTCCAGCGCCGCTTGGCGCTGACGATCAAACGCGCCCGTCAGATCGGCTTGTTGCCATTCACCGACAAGCTCGTGCGGCGCTAAAGAGGAGGTTGACATGAAAAACGCGAAAGTCATCCTGCTCGAGCCAGTCGTGCCACTGGGTACGACCGGCGCGATTGTCGAAGTCAAAGCCGGGTACGCCCGCAATTTCCTCGTGCCACGCGGTGTGGCTGCCTATGCCACGGCTGCGAACCTCAAGAACTTGGAGGCGCAGTTACGCGCCAAGGTCAAGCGCTTAGAGGTGCAAAAGTCCGACGCCGAGAAATTGGCCGGGCAATTCAGCGAACTGATGGTCGAAATCAAAGCCAAAGCCGGCGAGGGCAAAATCTACGGAACCGTCACCAGTCAAATGGTCGCCGACGCCGTGGAGCAGCAGACGGGTCTGGCGGTCGATCGCCGCAAGATTGAGATGGGTAAAGCCATCAAGGAACTCGGCGAGTACAACGTCGTGTACAAGCCGCACCCAGAAGTGCCGATTCCACTGAAACTCAACGTCACCGCTGCGTGAATCTCGAGGGATGATCTCTCGAGGCAAAAAATTCATCCGTTGTGTGAACGACGTTTCGTAGGGGCTTGCCAGTGGCAAGCCCCTTTCAGTTTGATGGCTCGAAATCAACCGAGAAGTGCTTTAGAATAGGGGCATGAACAACCGCTACGCTGGGATCAAATCCCTCTACGCTCGCAGCCAGAGCCTGCGCGACGAACTGCTGGCAGGCATCAGCGACGCCGATCTCGAGTTCACGCCGGGCGGTAAAAACCCCATGTTGCTCGAGCTGTTCCGTGGGTTGGGCGAGATTCAGGGTGCGTACACGCGGTCGTTTCGTGAATTGCGATTGCGTTTTGATCTGAGTGCCCCAAGCGACCTCGAAACCATCGCTGACTTGACCAACTGGTTCTCGAGCCTTGATGCTGAAATGCTGGCGGCACTCGAGGGGCTAAGTGACGCGGATTTTGAGAAGACTGTCGCTCGAGGATCGCACAACATTCCCGTGGGGACAATGTTTTACACCTTCCGCGAAGCGATCCTAATCGTTTGCGCGAAGATCAACGTGTATTTTCACGCGATGGGCAAAGCCATTCCAACGCAAAACCAAAGCTGGATTGGGTAACTCGAGACGCCTGTCACCACTCGAGTAAGTCAGCGAGTGCAGTGGCGGCGCTGCCGCTGCCCAGAATCGCCGTCAGTTTAGTCTCGAGGATCGCACGAAACCTTGGATTGACGCTTTCGTCCTCCGTCCAGAGATCGTCCTCAGCCTCGTTGTGAACGCTACCGACGGTGGCAAGGCAAGCCGTCATCGTGACGACATCGGTAAAGATCGCTGACGGATTCCACGCGCCGCCGCCGTGCTGCGCGAACAGGATTTCGCCCGTCTGACGATGAAAAATGAACGGGTCAGCGCCCTGATCGGCGATGACCAGCCAGTCATCGTCCCAATCCTCGAGCCGCTGCTTGGTGACACCGTGCCAGCGGTAGCCAGCTTGCAAGTCCCAGAGCCTCGCCAGCGGCGGCAGATCGAACGGATTGCCAACGGTCGGAATGCTGACGCCCGAATGGCCAACTTTGTCATTGATGAAGTCGCCGAGCGGGCCAATCTCGCGGTAATACACCTCGAGCGGCGCGGGCAATGCGAAATCGCCGCGCCAATCGGTCGCGGGTTGCGACTCGAGTGCGCCGTGCTGCGCGAGCAAGGCTCTGGCTTGGCTGGTTGAAGTCATGGTTGATTTTATGCTCAATCGGGGCGGCGAGGCTCGAGACAACCGCTGTTTCTTCTTACTCTCATCGCTTGCCTTTGACTGGAATTTCTTTAATTCTCAATCAAAGTGAATTTGGCTATCAGTCTGATCGCGAGAGGTTTCGATGCAAAAATTTCGGAGGAATATGTCTATTTTGCGATGACGTTGACCGTGTTTGTGGAACTCATCAATAGTCGCGCTTGCAGCCGCAAATTCAAACCCGTCGTGCTGCACGAGCCGATTGTTGAGGACGCGCAATTAGCGTTGTAGCTCGAGCCTGAGTTGAGCGATGTGCTGCGGTGACGTGCGGCAGCAACCACCGATCACGATTGCGCCGCGCTCGAGCCACGTTCTGGCTTCGATCACAAAATCCGCGCAACTATCATCGCCAGCCCAAGTTTTGTGAATCGGGTCGTAGCGCTCACCAGAGTTCGGGTACGCGAGTAGTGGCGCGTCGGTCACGGCTCGAGCGCTGCCGATCAGGTCAGCCACGTATTCGGGCGCGGTGCAGTTGACGCCAATCGCAGCGATTTGCGGATGTCCAGCGAACGCCGCCGCGCACGCTGAAAACGTTTCGCCGTTGCAAATCTGAGTAGCGTTCTTGGCACTGAAACTCAACCACGCGCTGACGAGCGGGAACTCCTCGAGCACCGCGACCAACGCACGAGCCTCGAGCAAGCTTGGAATCGTTTCAAACGCCAGCAGGTCAGCGCTGGTCTGGGCCAACACCGCCATGCGCGGGCGGTGGAACGCCTCAAGCTGCGCTTGGCTCAGCCCGTAATCGCCGCGATACTCCGAGCCGTCGGCTAGAAACGCGCCGTAAGGCCCGACGCTGGCCGCGACGAACGGCTTGCAGCGCCCCACTTGATTGCTCGAGTCAGCCCAGAACGCGTCCCTTGCTTTGAGCGCCAGTGTGACGGACAACTGCATCAACTCCGCTGCTCGAGCGTGACCGATGCCGCGCTGCTCGAAGCCCGCGAAGGTCGCTTGGTAGGTTGCTGATGTCGCGCAGTCCGCGCCAGCGCGAAAATAATCTTGGTGTACCGCTCGAATCAATTCAGGCTGCTCGAACAGCATCCGTGCCGACCATATGGGATCGTTTAGGTCGCAACCTCGCGCCTCGAGTTCGGTGGCCAGTGCGCCGTCCAGCACCACGAAGCGTTGCTGCTCGAGGATTGCCGCAATCGGGTTCATCAGCGCGGAAACTCGAGGTTGTCGCCGCGCACGGGATCGCCGTGACCGCAGCAGACGGTCGTCGGGTGCAGCATCTCAAATTTGCGGACGCTCAACAAGCCTTGCGCGTAATCGAGCGTGAACGGCCCGCGCCCCCAGCCCAACTTGCGCCCGCCGGTCATCGCGTCGCCAGCGAATAAAATCTTGTCTCGAGGGCTGAAAAAAGCGACGTGGCCAGCGGTGTGACCCGGACTGAAAACGACCTGCAAACCGCCCAGCACCTCGGAGATCACCGCGCCATCCTCGAGTTGCACGTCCGCGATTTGCACTGGCACGCTTTTGGGCATCATCAGACCGAAAATGAACTTGACAATGGCGTTGTTCGGCGGGCGAGCCGCTTCGCCCCTCGCCATCGCGGGCCCGTCACCGCGCCCGATCATCACCGTCGCACCGCTCACGGCTTTCAAGGCAGCCACGCTGCCGATGTGATCTGGGTCGGCGTGCGTAATAAGGATTCGTTTCAGGGCACTGGGTTGGTGTCCCAGCTTCTCAAGTGCGGACAGCACCACCGCCGCACCAGAGTTCTGCAAGCCCGTGTCGATCAGCGTGAGTCCTTCGGAGTCGAGGATCAGGTAGAGGTTGACGAAGGAGTTCGGGAGTTGATAAACGCCGGGGATGACTTCGTTCATGCGTTGATGCTACGCCGCTCCCCCCTCGAGCCGCTGTGATCTCCAGAACTGAAGATTTGCTCAAAGCGGGATTTTCAGAACTCCTCGTCCCATTCGACAATCGTGCGCTCGACGGTGCTGGGGACTTGCTGCGTGTTGCTGCTGGCTCCGCGCTCTAAGGGGGTGTTGTTGGCGCTGGCAAAGGCGGCTGTGCCCATTGAAGGGGGGCCGGTGACTGCACCTTGATTGCGCGTGCGGATCAGCCCGAACTGCGCGGCTATTCCTCTAAAACCAGCCGTGGCGAAGCCGACGGTCAAAAAGAGGATCACGACCCAAGCGATTTGCGCCAATGGGTTTTGCAGCACGCTCAGGCTGGTCAAGCCATCCAGAAAGCGCAGCCCCGTGCCTTGGGCGATAAATGACCCGAGCCACGCCAGCCCTTCGATCAGCGGCGGGATGAACAGCAGCACCATCGCAATGCCGATGTAGCGCCAGTACGGGTTGCGACCACCGAAAGCCAGCCGCAGCAGGTAAATCGGGTAGGCGAACAGCAATGCGACGATCAGGAACAGTCCGCCGCGCAGGTAGCCCATCCACAGCGGTTGCACGCTGGCAACCACGCCTTGCAATGCCGACATCGGCTTACCTTCAGACCAGTTGCGGATCGTGTCGATCTCACCGAGCAAAACCGTGACATCCACGGGGCGCACGCCAGCCGCCGCTTCGGTCGCTTCAAAAACGCGGCTGACTCGAGTCGCTAAAGCCGGATCTGCGGCTTCGACCACCGCCCGCAGGCTGGAATCGAAGGTGTTCTTGGCGTCGGAAATCGCGGCGCGACCATCGGGGATGTTGGCGTCTTGAATTTTAGACAGGGCGCTCGAGAGTTTGACGCTGACGCGATCGAGCGCCGCACCCAAACTGCTGTAGCCTTGGTTGGTGAGGTCTCTGGCAAGCTGCTCGGCTTTGCCTGCACCGATGCCCGCTTTGGTTAGCGCAGCGCGAATTGTGGACACGGCGGCATCAGTGCTGACCAAAGCCGACGGTTGCGTCGGCGAGTTGCTCGGTAGGGTGGTTCCAACGGCGGGTTTAACATTTGGTTTGGTGTTCGGGGTGCTGGCGCTCAGGGCGCGTGAGCGCTGCGCGAAGCCGCGAATCTGCGAGCTGAGGCTACCAACCGCTTGTTGAAAACCGGCTGTGTCGTTGCTGGTCAGCGCCCCAATCGCGCTAGTGAAACTGGCGACGCTGACCTCGCCGATTCTGGGGGAATCCTGCACGATCAGGAAGTGATTGGCGGCGCGGCTGATGCCAGCAAAAGCCACGGCGCGGTTGCCCGCATTATCGCGGGCAGATTGCAACGCATTGACGATGATTTGCGCGATTGAACTCTCTAAAATCGCCCTTGCGCGGGTCTGATTGCCGCTGCGGGTGCTGGCACTCAAATCAGCTTGTGCGGCTGGACTGAGTTTCAGTGCCTGCCCGAGCGCGACGGCGTAACGCCCAGCTTGCGCGGTGTTCCCAAAGACCGTGAAGTACGTCTCGAACATCCCGCGCTCGAGGATCGCTTTGATCTGACCACTTTGCGCTCCGAAATCTGCGGCTGATGAGCGCGACACGGCTAGCTGCGCGTTTTTCAAAGCGCTGTTGCCGCCGCTGCTGAGCGTGGGCGACAATTGCCCACTGACGCGGCGGAAGGCGTTTTCGGACGCTTGCACTTTGGCTAAAGCCCCAGCGGGATCAGTCCGCAGCGTCGTGCGGGCGGCCTCGAGCGAGGCCCCGATCGAGCGGTACGCGCCGATTAAATCACTCTGGGCTGCGGCCGCTGGCAGGCACAGCGCTAACACTAGAGCGAGGCTGCGAAACAACGTCTTCATACGTCCTCCTCGAGACTTGCCATTGCAGACAAAATCCGTCCAACGTTGACGCGATCATCGCTCAGTACGGTCAGCAGGTATTTGCCAGCCGAGCCGATGAACGCGCTGACTTCAGCCAAATGAGTGTAAAACAGTTTGAAGGCTCGGTGTTTTTCTAATAAGAGTGTCGTCGCGGCGACCACCGCCGCGAGGTGATCGTCGTCGCCGCTGGAAAGGCGCGATGCCAGCACCGTGCCGAGGCGGTCGGTCAGCAGCACCCCGACCACGCCCTCCTCGAGCGCGAAGTGCGACAGCAGTGCCTCGCGGCCCACTGCCGTCTCGAGATCAAAGGTGGGCGCGTGGGTGGCGCTGATGATTGGGGGAACGGTTGTGGCTGGCTGCCGGGTCAGCGCTGCTGTGAAGGCGGGTGCGACCTCGAGTGTTGCGGTTACGGCTGCCATTGACGCAATGTTTGAAGGCGTGATGCTAGACGGTGCAATGTTTGAAGTTGTGACGTTTGACAGCGCAATGTTTGGCGGTGCAGCATCGAGGGCTTCGTCGAACTCGTAATCGAGCGCGAACTCGCCGCTCGAGAGCATCAGATCCTCGGTCATGACCGGCCGGGCGAGCGGCGCGGGTGGCGTGCGGCCACTCAACTCGAGCTGCAACAAATCCAGTTCCGCCCAGAGCGTGTTGAGGGCTTTGACGGGATCGCTCGATTCTGGCAGGGTCTGAATACTGACGCGCAAACGCTGCGCTCTCGGTTGTGAGAGTTTCGCATACGGACTGAATTCCGCTTGCAACGCCGTCAGCCCCTCGATGACATCCGGAGTCAGCAGGGGTGTTTTGGCGGGCGAGAACGATTTTTCCAAGCGCGTAAGGATTTGCTTGATCTCACCCTTGGCTTGCGCCACCGGAATGATCTGCTGCAAACGGGCGAAGACCGCGCTTTTCAGCAGCGACTGCATTTCCTGCGCCGTGACCCGATCCGGGTCGGTTTTGGCGCTCAGCAGTGCTTCGCGCACGATGTTCTCGGCCGCGCGTCTCGAGACGATGCCCGACAAGGCATCACAAACCGTGTTGTAGACACTGTTCGCTATTTCAACCACCTCGCCATTTCGCACAATGCAGCATCGGCACTAAGTATAACGGGTCACGTTTTGAAAGGAAGCGCGTTTTGCACAGCGTGTCGCAAAGGCCTTGCAACGACATCTCAACGCCTGAGCATCAGCTCGCCGTGACCGCATCCAGCAACGCGCTGTGCGTCACCGCTTGCGTGGCTGCGATCAGCGCGGCCAGCGGCGGCGCGTCCACCGTTCCAGTCGCAAAGGCGAACGCGCTATCGCCATCGAACGGCGTGTGCGACGGTCGCGTCCCTCGAGCCAAGCCCATTTGCGCGGCTTCAGAGAGCAAGCGACACTCGACTTTTGAAAGCTTGGCATCCGTGCCGATCACGACCAGCGTCGTGTTGCTGCTTTTTAAATACTCGAAGCTCGAGGCGTCCAGCAGTGCCCCCAGCCAATCGGCGTCCGTCAGCCTCGAGCCATCTGGTTTGGAAGCGCCGCGCACGACTGTGCCGTCGTAACCCACGACATCGCCAAACGGGTTGGCGACGACCAGTGCGGCGATGCTGGCTGCGCCCACGCGAACCAGCGCGTTGCCCAAGCCGCCTGTTTGGGCGTTTGCAAAGCCGAGCGCCTTACCGACCATTGCGCCCGTTCCCGCGCCAATCATGCCGCGCCCAATCACCGCATCGCTAGAGGCTCGAGCCGCGCTCAGACCGTTGGCGGCGGTCGGTCGCACGGTGGAGCTGCCGACTGCGAGGTCGTAAATCACCGCGCTCGGCACAATCGGTACGCGGGTCACTCGAGTCTCGACGCCCTCGCCAAGCGTTTCCAGATGCTGCATTACCCCCGTCGCGGCGTCCAAACCGAACGCGCTGCCGCCCGACAAGCACAAGCCATGCACCACTGACACGCTTTTCGTGACCTCGAGCAGCGCGGTTTCACGCGTGCCGGGCGCTCCGCCGCGCACCTCGCACGACATCACCGCGCCGCCGGGGGGCAGCAGAATCGCGGTGCAACCCGTGCGGGCAGTCAGGTCAGTCCAGTGCCCGACGCGCACGCCGCGCAGCGCGGTCAGAGAGTGATTGATCGTCATTATGGGAAAGTTTAACGCGGCGGCGCTTGTTCCATTCGAGGGCAGCGCAAGCCGACTCGTGCGTTCAAGATCAATCTCGAGCGGATTGATTGCGATCTCAACGCAGCCACGCTCGCCACCACACGGTCGCGCCAACCGCGAGGCTCAGCAGACTGGCGATCAACACCGCACCCGCCGCCACGTCCTTGGCGACCCTCGCCAGCGGGTGAAAGGTCGGCGAGACCAGATCCACCAGCGCCTCGAGCGCCGTGTTGACCAGCTCCAAGCTCAGTACAAGGGCGCAGCACAGCAGCACGGGCACGAGGTCAGCCCCGAGCAGCAGCGTGATGGTCAGCGCGACGCAGGCGAGTAGCACCTCGAGCCGAAAATTGGCTTCGGTGCGCCACGCGTACCTGAGACCCTGAGCAGCATAGCGAACGTTTTTGATCCAATCGCGCTGCGGCGCGTGGCGCGGCGGGTCGGCGTCGTTGGGCTGAGTCACGCGGGCTAGTCTAGCGCAGCCGCTCGAGTACGATGCGCGTCATGGTTTGGCTGATTTCAAAGGTTTGGTTGCTGGCGATCATCGTTTGGCTGTCTAATGCGAACGCGCAGCTTCTCAGTGGCAAAGGCGCACTCGCGCCGCTGCAAGTGATCGCCACGCCGCATTTTCGCGTATTGCACCCGCCGCCCTTAGAGCCATACGCGAGGCGCGTCGCGGCTGCCGCCGAGCGAATCCGTGCTGGTGTGCTGGGGGTTGTCGGCAACGATCCGGGGCTGACCTACATCCTCGTCGGCGATGAAACCGACGACTTCAACGGTTACGCGCTGCCCGGGCCGTACCCGTTCATCCGCGTTTACGCCAGCTTCCCCAATCCCTCGGACATCGGCGCTCAGTGGCAGGACGTACTGGTCGCGCTGGTCGGGCACGAGTTCACGCACGTCGCGCATCTGTCCACTCGGGATGGGATTCGTGAAGCCTTGCGCGGTATCTTTGGGGCAGTGCCGGGCGTGTTGGAGGCTCGAGTGCCGCCCGCGTGGTTCGTCGAAGGTTACGCGGTTTATCTGGAGTCGACCGTGACCACTGGTGGGCGGGTGCGAGACAGCGGCACGCGCACGTTGCGGCGCAGCATGGCGAGGGCAGGCAAGTTTCCCTCATTGAGCGACGCGGGCATCGGCACGTCGGAGACCTACCCGTTCGGCAACACGCGCTACGTCTTCGGTGCGGGCTTCGTCGAGTTTTTAGTGCAGCGTTTCGGCCCGCAGACGATCGGCGACGTGATCGGGCGCTACAACCTGAGTCTGACCTTTGAAGATGCGTTTCGCGCCGTGACCAATACCAGTCTCGAGGCGCTGTGGGACGAATGGCGCACCCTCGAGATCAAGGCAGCCATGCTCGAGACAGCGCAACCGCAATCGCCGTCCGCAGTGCTGCACGCGGGCAGCGGCGCTCCGGCGTGGCAGACCAGCACGCGCTACGCGTTCATGCAAGGCAACGCCTTGCGTTTTGCTCACCTCGAGTCTGACAAACCAGTGCTCGAGCCAGCCTTCACGCGCCTGCCGAGCCGCCCGTCGCGCCTGTCGTTTGCCAGCGATGGCGCACTTGTTTACTCGAGGCTGCGGGCCAGCGGCGCGACGAGCTACGGTGAGCTGTACCGCTTCGAGGACGGCGTAGAAACGCGCTTGACCACCGATGCAAGGGCGAGGGATGCGGTTGCCGACGGCGCGTGCGTGCTGTTCGTGCGCGACGACTGGCAGCAAAGCGTCTTGCAGCGGTTCTGCGCTGGCGCAATTCAGACCGTCTGGGTCGCGCCGCAGGGCTGGCATGTCTTTCAACCCAGTATCAGCGCTCGAGGCGAAATCGCCGTGAGCGTCTGGCGACCCGGCGGCTTCCTCGACATCGCCGTGCTGCGCGGCTCGCGGCTGGAGTTCGTGACCTCGGACACGGCACAGGATCAGTACCCGATCTGGCGCGGTGAGCAGATCATCTTCTCGAGCGACCGTTCCGGCACGGCGCAACTCTACGCCGTCACGCTTAATCAGCGCAGCGCCGTCGCGCTGACCGCGCATGCCAACGGCGCGATGATCCCCAGCCTGTCCCCCAGCGGTGTCCTCAGCTTCTCGAGCTTCACGGGCGCGGGCATGGAGACGCGCTGGATGCGCGAATCGGCTGCGCTTCACACAGTCGCGCTCGAGTTCACTGACCCTGTGCCGCTGCCCGGATTGGACGGTCTCGAGTACGCTGTAGAGCCGTACACACCGAATCTACTGCCGCTGTTCTGGACGCCCGTGACCGCGACTGGCATCGGCGCGACCGTCTACGGCGCGGACGCGGCCGGCATGCACAGTTACCAACTGAGCGCGGGTTACGAGTTGCTGGGCAACGCGGGTTTCACGCTTGGCGCGGAATACCGTTACGCGCCCACACCAGACACCGCCTATGTTGTCTCCACCGCGTTCTCCTCGAGCCTTGGATTTCGTGTGGGGATCAGCGCCGCATTAACGGGCAGGGGAGAGTCGCTGCAAACGGGGCGCTTCGGTTACACCGTCACGCCCTACGCCAACCTGATCGCCTCGAATGTGACGCTGGGGTTGACGATCAAACTCGAGGCGCTCGCTACCGACGTGTTTGGCTACACGCAATCAGGCTGGAAAATTTCCACGTTGCTCGAGACCTCCGGGCAGTTCGCTGTTGGTGCGACCCTCGCGGATCGGGTGGCCAATCTGCCCGTCGCGTTGACGCTTGCTTTGCAGCTCAATCAAGCTCGGGTCTTTACCTTCTCGAGCCGCTTGGAAACGCAGCTTTCAATCCCGATCCAGTGGCGTTTTCCCGATGGCTTCATCGGTCTGGAGCGCGTCACCGTGCTGCCATTCGCCACCTTTGAGCTGAAAGGCGATGCGGCGCGGTACGGGTTTGGCGCGGCGGCGCTGCTGGACTTGGCGTTCAATTACTACGCGCCCGTCAGTTTAGGTTTAGAGGTGATGTGGAGAAACGGGAACGGCTGGACGGTTGGCGTCGTATCACTCGTGCCGCTGCTCAGTGGCTTGCGCTCGCTGCCCTGATAGACATTTGCTCTCCCATCACCGTGCCAGACTGAATTTGGAGTGAACCCTATGAAGCGATTCTTACTGACCACCGTCTTTCTCGCGTCCGCGATGTCTGCTACGCACGCCCAATCCCTGACCAGATACGCGCCCGCCAACGCAATCTTCGCGGTGGAACTCAATGATTTGAGCGGCGTGGGTAAAACGGCCGCTGGGCTGACCGCTCAATTTCAGAAACTGCGGCTGCCCGAAGTACTGAGCGAAGCGACCGGCTCGAGTGCCAAGGAGCGTCAAGACATTGAAGGTTTGCTGAACGACTTTTCAATTTTGGTTGGGCGCGAAGGCTTCGTCGGCGCGTACCTGTCCGCTAAATCCACGCAAGCGGGCTTGTTGCTGGCCGCTCGCCCGAGCATCGGCGGCGACGCTAAGGTCAAGGCATGGCTGACGAAGACCCTCAGCGACGCCCGCAAATCTGGTGCGGTCTCGAGCTTTCGCGTGGCTGGCCTGCCCGTGTACAGCACTGGCGATCTCTTCATCGGCTACGAAGGCGGACTGGCTTACGCTGCGACTGATCGTGCTTCGCTGACCGAGTTTCTATCGCGCTTCAAAGGCAGCACGCAGAACCTGAAAACCACCTCGAGCCTCGCGGGCAGCAGCAATTTCGATGAGGTGATGAAAAACGTCGGCGACGGCAACTTGCGGCTGTACGCCGATCTCCGCAACGTCACGCAACTGGCCCGCGCTGCGATCGACGCGATTGACCCAGAACTGCCCGGCGGCATCAAATTAGAGCCGCTGCTGGACAGCTTGACCACGCTCGGGCGTTTCGGCGCGGCTTGGAAAGTGACCAGTGAGGGAATAGACAACACCACGATCCTGATCCCAGAAAAGCGCGGCGCGGACGTGCAATTCCAGCGTCTGCTGACCCCGAACACCGCGCTTGACTTGAAAGCCGCCAGCGTCGTGCCAGCGAGTGCCGTGGGATTCAGTACGTCGGCTACCAACCCGCAAGCCTTCTACGGCTGGCTCTCGAGCCTCGCGGATCGCACGGGACTGCAACCCGGTGGGCTGGACGCGTTCTTCAGGCAGGAACTCAAAGTCGACGTGCAAAAGAGCTTACTGGGCTGGATGACCGGCGAGTTCGCCAGTGCGACCTTTATCGGCAAGGGCCCGACCGCTGCGCTCGGTGAGAGCGTCACGTACATCGGCACGAGCGACGAGAAAACAGCCGCGCAAAGCTTGGAAACCGTGCTGCCCAAATTATTGGAGACAGGACAGCGCCTCGCGCAGCAAAAGACTGGCGCGAAGTTCAGCAAAGCGCTGCTTGGCGACGTGACCGTCTACCGCTACCCGGTCGCCGATAACATCAGCGTGGTGGCGGCCATCAAAAATGGCTTCGTGATGATCGCGCAATCCGACAGTGCGCTCCTCTCAGCACTGACCAGTGGCGCTCGCCTCGAGACCAGCGCATCGTACCGTGCAGCCGTGGCTCGAGTCCCAAAAGACGCGCTCGGTTGGAGTTACGGCGACACCACCGCCAGCCTGAAAAGCGCGGCTGACGGTGCAGCCCCGCTGCTCGAGTTGGCACTGCCGCTGGCACTGGATTTGAAACCCAGCACCGCCCGCAAACTGTCCAATGGCTTGAAGGAATTGCTGAACTTCTTGGGGGATCGCGCTGGATTCGCGGTTTCGTGGACTGAGGCGGTCGCGGCGGGCACGAAAACCCGCAGCTTCCAGCCGATCAAATGGTGAGTCGGGTCAACGCTCGAGCGACCTGAACGCGTGGGGACGAGGTAATCCTCGTCCCTTTTTGCTATCCTGATCCATCCATGCCTGAACTCGCTGTACTGGTCTGCCACGGTTTTCCCGCGATGCCCAAAACCGTTGGGCATTTGAAGCCGTACCTCGAGCGGGCTGGTTTGCCCCATGAAATCCCCGCGCTGCGCGGTCACGGCACGGTTTACACCGATCTGATCGGCGTGCGTTGGCAGGACTGGGTGGCGGATGCGTTAAGCGCCTACGATCGCCTCGCAGCGCAATCGGCTCGAGTCGCCGTGGTCGGGCACAGCATGGGCGGACTGGTCGCGTCGCACGTGGCGGCCGAGCGCCCGGTGGATTCGCTGGCGCTGGTCGCGCCGGCGCTGAAATTCAGCCATCCGCTCGCGCCACTGGTGGGCGTGCTCGCGCCACTGATCAAAGTCTGGAAGAGTTCCGGGCCAGTGCTGTGGGACGCCGCGCTGCTCGAGCAGCTTAAAAACGATCCTGTGACGTATGACCGCTTTCCGACGGCCGCTTTCGCGCAGCTCTGGGCTTTGGCGAAGCTCACGCCCGAAGTGCTGACTAAAGTCAAGGCGCGGGCCCTCGTGATTCACAGTTTGCGAGATGAAACCATCCCGCCCGCAGCGGCTGAACTGGCGCTCGAGCGGCTGGGCAGCAGCGACAAGCGCTTGCAATGGTTTACGAACTCGCGCCACGAGATGTTCTGCGATGGTGAGCGCGACGCGCTGTGCGAAGCGATCCTCGAGTTCATTGTGAAGCCCTGACTGGCTGTCGCCTCGAGATGCGCCTCAGAGCCGTTTCAAGGAAAACTTAACGCACTGATTCCCTGACACGCCGTAGAATGGACTCGTGACTCAGCCCAGCGGCCTCAATATTCCCGGTTTCAAAGCGCGAATGCTGCTCGGTACGGGACGCACTGCCATTGTTTACCTCGCCAATGACGAGCGCGGTCGCCAGATCGCCCTGAAAATCCCGCGCCCCGGCATCATGCAAGACCCGGTGATGAGCCGCGTGTTCTACACCGAGGTCGTGATGCTCAAAAGCTTGGAGCACCCCAACGTCGTTCGTTACTTCGGCGGCGCACCGAGCGGAGCGCAAGCGCATCTGGCAATGCAATTTTTCAGCGACGGCGAGCTTGACCCTGAACCCGTGAAGCTCGAGCAGGGACTGCGGCTGCTGGCGGACATCGCCTCGGCTTTGGAGTATTGCCACGCGCAAAAAGTCGTGCATCAAGACGTGAAACCCAGCAACATCTACGTCGATAACGGTAAAGCCTACCTCGCCGATTTCGGTGCGGCCTCGAGCGAGCAGGTGCAGAACCCGCCAGCCGGCAGCCCGTTTTACATGGCTCCAGAAATTTTCAGGGGCGAGAACGGCACGCCGCGCACCGATGTCTACAGCTTCGGCGTGGTGGCTTACGAACTGCTGACCAAAGTCCGGCCCCTGCTCGGTGATTCCTTAGAGGAACTCCAAGCGCTGCATTTGACGCAAACCCCGCGCATGGCTAGAGATCTCAACCCTGCCATTCCGATGCAGGTGGCCAGAATGGTGGATCGCTGCCTCAGTAAGGAGCCGCACTTGCGCCCGACCGCCAAGGAGTTTCGTAAAACCCTTGAGGAAGTCATCGGCAAGCGGCTCGAGGCCGCGCAGCCGAGTGCGCCCGTCGCGCCACCCGTTGCTGCTGCTCCCAGTGAACCGAAGCAGGTGCTCGGGCGCGGTGGGACGCGCCCGTCGTTCATGGAACCAAAAGATCCCAACGCACTCCCCAAAGCCAAAGCAAGTAAACCCGCATCGGTGCTCGAGCGGCTGTTCAAACGCAAATAGGGCAAATTTTAGCGCTCGTGCGAAGTGCACTCGAGTGGAATTTAACCGTCTGGGTGTCGCATGCCCGCGCTGCGTGCACAATGTGCAGTGCACCAAATGTTCAGTGCGCCCAGCCATGGCAAGCACCGCTGGCGTACAGTCAGTCCCCGTGCGTACCTTCGCCGCGTTAGCCGTCCCCGCGTACCGCCGTTTCTGGTTCGCGCAAAGCTTTAGTCTGATCGGTTCTTGGTTGCAGGCGTCCGCGATGTCGTGGCTGGTCGTGACCGTGCTGTACCCGAACAACGCGAGCGAGGCGACCGTGAAGCTCGGGATTCTCAGCGCGATTCAGTGGACACCTTCACTGGTGCTGTCGCTCGTCGCGGGCGCGATTCTGGATCGCGTCAGTCGGCGCGTGGCGCTGCTGATGACCCAGACGGTGCTGATGCTGGTGGCGATCGCCTTGGGGATCGTCGTCACTTTACGCGTCTCGAGCTTCGAGTTGGTCGCGGCGCTGGCGTTCTGCGCTGGGCTGGCTAATGTTTTTGACATTGTGGCGCGGCAGAGCTTAGTACCAAGCCTCGTCCCACGCGAGGTCATGCCGAACGCGATTGCGCTGAATTCACTGTCGTTCAACCTCAGCCGCATTCTGGGCGGCACATTGTTCGGGCTGATCGCGCCGCTCGGATTGGGGATCGTTTTCTTCCTGAACGCCGCCTCGTTCATGGGCGTGCTGTACGCGATTTACGGCATTCGCATCCCCGACCCGGAAAGCCACGACACGAATATGCTCGAGGATATCCGCATCGGGCTGATCTACGTCTGGCAGACGCCACTGGTACGCACGCCGATTCTGATGCTGTTTTTCTTGTCGCTGCTCATCATCAATTTTCAGGTCACGATCCCGACCTTCGCCCGCTTCGGGTTGTCGCTCTCGGAATCGGGTTTCGGTTGGTTGAGCGCTGGGTTCGGCTTGGGCGCAGCGGCAGGCGCAGCCGTTCACGCCTCGAGACCCGCGAGTGACAAAACGACCCTGATGCGCTGGGGCGCGTTGCTGCTGACCGTCGCGGTCGCGTTGCTGGCCCTCGCACCGAATTTGCCGCTGGCTTGCGCGGCACTGGCTCTTTGCGGCATCGGCATGATCTTCTTCACGGTCAGCGCGAACTCGAGCGTGCAACTCGCGACTCCCGACAAACTCCGCGCCCGCGTGATGAGCGTGTACGCCCTCGTCTTCGCGGGCATGGCCCCGCCGGGCGCGTTGCTGACCGGCGCACTGATGAGCGCGTATGGCTCGAGGATCGGACTGCTGATTTTAGCGGGTGCGGGACTGGTCAGCGTGTTGGCACTGCTGCCGCAGTTGCGAAGGGCGGATCAACGCGTAGCCGAAAAAACGCTGCCAGACGCCTGAGGTGAGCGCTCTAAAAGGCTCGAGGTACGCTGCTCGTTCGCCAATGTCTGCTATTGCAACGTACACTGCGCTCATGGCAGCTCCATTACACGGCTCAGCAGCGCGGTACACCATAGAAAAGATCGTTTCCGGCGGGTACGGCTTAGCACGCACGGACAAGGGCGTGGCGCTGATCGCGGGCGCACTGCCGGGCGAAATCGTCGAAGCGGCACTGCAACCCAAGAAAGGGCGGCTCGAGGGGCGCACCTTAAAGGTGCTTCAAAGCTCGCCGATGCGCGTACCGTTTGCGCGGGACACGCCGCCAACGGCGAATCTGGCCCACGCCAGTTACGAGGCGCAGCTCGAGTACAAGCGTTTATTCGTCGTGGAGGCGCTAGAGCGGATTGCGAAGCTCGAGGCAGAGGTTTTGCCGACTCAAGCCAGCCCCGAGCAGTGGCGCTACCGCAACGGGGCGCAGTACGTCGTCACAGCCGACGGCGTGGGTTATCGGCAGCCCGGCACGCACAAGGCGCAACTGATTACCGTCGATCCGCTGACCACCGAGTTGATCGGCGATGGGCTGCGCGACCTTGACCCGGAAAAACTCGCCCCGAGCGGTGAAATCGCCTTTCGGGCCAGCCTCTCCACCAACGAGGTGCTGGCCTGCCTGATCGGGCTGGGCAAGCCCCGCGATTACTTTGCCGCCCGTAAGCATTTAGAAGAACTGGGCGTGACTGGCGTCAGCTTCGCATTTGCGACGCTCGAGGGGCGCTTCAGGGCGGCAGTCACGCCGCTGTTTGGCAAGGAAAACATTTTGGAAACTTACGGCGATTACGATTTATCCATCAGCGCCTCGAGCTTCGCGCAGGTCAACCCGCTGGCGGCCGGCGAGCTGTACCGCGCTGCGGTCGGGCTGATCGGCACTGGGGATGCCTGCGTAGACTTGTACGGCGGCAGTGGCGGGCTGGCGTTTCATTTGGCGCAAGGCTACCAGCGCGTGACGGTCGTCGAAATCAATCCCGACGCCGTGGAGCGCGGCCAAGCCGACGGGCAGCGGCTCGGTATCGAGCGCGTGCAATTCCAGCGCGGCGACGCGGCGCAGATCAGCTCGCTTTCTGCGGATCTGATCAGCCTCGACCCGCCCAGAGCTGGACTCAGCCCCGAAGCGCTCGAGGTCGTGGTGAACGCGGGTGCACCGAAAATCTTGTACGTCAGTTGCGACCCGGGAACGTGGGCGAGGGATGTGGCGCGGTTTTCAAAAGGCGGCTACAAGTTGACTCATGTGCAACCGTGGGATTTCTACCCGCAGACCAGCCACGTCGAGGTGCTGAGCCTGCTCGAGTTGGAGTAAATATTTCGGTAAGTCGCAAGCAGCGTGTCTCGAGCGTTTTCTTCAACCATTCAACACCTCGATTGCTCGAGGCTTTTCGCGTCTCGATTGTTGATGAACTGCCTCGAGCATCGTCTCGAGACTGGGCTGGCTCGAGCGACGAAGAAGCTGTCGTGAGACAAAAGCGAACCTGCGCTCGCGGTGCTATTCGAGTAGATGCAACCATATCCCCTCGAGCAGCCGCTCGCCTCCGCACAATCGCAGCAAACTGGTAGTCTGACTCCTGATGCAACCCGCTCGCCGCTTGCGCGTCCTCGGCAGCCGCCTCGAGACGGGGCGGATCGTGCTGTATGGCCTCGGCGTCGGCCTACTGGCGGGCGTGGTCGGCACGGTGGCGGCGATCGTGCTCGAGTGGCTGCAAGGCACGTTGCTGGGCGGCGTGACGGGCTTTCAACCGCCGGGACTACCGGCCGAGGGTGGCGTGCTGCAAAGTTACGTCGGTGAGCGCGGCTGGCTGCTGCCGATCCTCTGCGCGGTCGGCTTCGCGGCTGTCGCGTGGCTCAGACCACGTAGGTCGATTGAACCAGATGGTGTCAACGACGCACTGGAGACCTTTCACCAGCGCCAAGCAAGGGGCGACTCGAAAGCGGGCGCGTGGGGACTTGTCTCGAGCGTGCTGGCGTATGCGACGGGCGCACCGCTCGGGCGCGAGGGGGTCTACGCGTACCTGAGCGGATTGGGCGCGACGCTGTTCGCAAGGTTTTCAAAGTTATCCGACGAAGACCGCCGCGTGGTTTACGTCGCGGCGCTGGCAGCCTTTCTAGCGCTCGCCTTACGCGCACCGCTGGCGGCGGCGGTGCTGGCGGTAGAACTCTTGTACCGCCGCTTCGAGTTTGAGATCGAAGCGCTCGCCCCGGCTGTGCTCTCGAGCGTTGTGGCTTACGCGATTTACGGCTCGTTCAGGGGCTTCGCGCCGCTGTTTGACCTGCCCACGCTCGGTGGGCAACCGCCGTTGCTGCTGCCCGCGTTTTTCGTGCTGGGCTTGTTGGAGGCGCTGGCGGCGACGGGTTTCGTGCTGGGTTTGCGCGGACTGCGCGAGGCTTGGGCGCGGGTGCGCGTGCCTGTCTGGGCGCGACTGGCGGTGACGGGCGCGATTTTCGGCGGTTTGGTGATGCTCAACCCCAGCGTGCTCGGCGACGGGCTGGGCTGGGTACAACTGACCATGACCAACTTCTTGCCAATCAGCGCAGTGCTGCTGCTGCTGCTGTGGCGATCAGCAGCCGTGATGCTGACCGCCTCGAGCGGCGCGAGCGGCGGGCTGATTATCCCTAGCCTCGTACTGGGCGGTTTGATCGGTAATTTGTACGCGCAGGCGCTGAACGCGCTGATTCCCAGCTACCCGATCGAGCCAGCCGCGTTCGCGTTGACCGGTATGGCCGCGTTTCTGGCCGGGGCGTTCAACGCGCCGCTGGCCGCGACTTTACTGATTACCGAGTGGAGCGGTTACGAACTGCTGTTTCCGCTGCTGCTGACCACGCTGGCAGGTTACGCGCTGACCGGGCGCGAGAGCTTGCTGTCATCGCAAGCCGAGTCGCGCTCGAGCAGCCCGGTTCACATCGACGCGTACCTGCGGGGCGCGACGGGCATGCGCGAAACGCCGGATCTACTGGATTTGCTCGGCTCAGAAAGCATCACCGTGTCGGACGAAGACACCGAGCGACTGTACCGCTTTGGCGTGCCCGCGCCGTGGGTCGCGCAGATGGTGCGCGACCTCGAGTTTCCCACCGACACATTGCTGGTGGCGATCCTGCGAGCTGGTCACGTGCGCGTGCCACGCGGGAGTTCCGTCCTTGAGGCGCAAGACGAACTGGTCGTGCTGGCCACGCCGCAAGCCCACGCGAAGCTGACGGGTCAGCCGCTCTTGGAGGAAACCGCACCAACGCCGGCCAATTCGCGTTCAAGCTTGCTCGAGTCAGCGCGGGGCTTGTGGGGCAGGGCGATGCGGGGACTGCGGCGCGAGAAAGCCTGACAAGCACTTGGGTATGATCGCGCATGTGACGGTTTCAACGGTGGCGATTTCAAAGAGCGTGGTGCTGTCTGGATTCCTTGGCTTTTTATTGATCGGCGCGGTGCAAGCCTTTTACGGGCCAGCGCAATTTGGGCTACGCGAATCTTACGGCGTGGATGCGGTCAGCGTCGGGGTCTTCTCGAGCCTGCTGTTCGCTGGATCGGTGATCGGCATCAGCAGTTTCCCGATCCTCGAGCGGCGATGCGGCTTGAAAACCGTGCTGCTCGGCTCGAGCCTGCTGCTGGCGCTGGGAATGATGGGCGTGGCATTGGCGGGGTCGTGGGGATTAGCGCTGCTGAGCGTGCTGGTGATCGGGCTGGGGTTCGGCGGACTTGATGTCGGTTTCAACCTGCATTTCGCTACGGCCTTCGGCGCTCGCAGCGCGACGTACTCCAATGTGCTGAACGCGATGTTCGGTTTGGGAAGCGTGCTGGGGCCGCTGCTGATCGGACTGACCAGCGATTACCGCCAGACCTATGCCATTTCGGCCGGATTGACGCTCGGCTTGATGGCGTTGATCGCCAGCTCGAGGTTGCGCTCGAGTGTCCCGAATGCCGCGCCAGCCAAGCTTCATTGGTCGTGGTTGTTGGGGCTGTTTGTATTGTTCTTCTTTTTATACGTCGTCGTCGAGGTCGGCACGGCGGGCGCTCAGCCGCGTCACCTGCGCGACGCGCTGGGCTACTCGGAGCAAGCGGCCGCGTTTTACAACGCGTTGTTCTGGAGCGGTCTGACCGTCGGGCGTTTGCTCGGCGCGGCCGTCGCGCTGCGCGTGTCCGCTCAAAGATTGGTGCTGACCTCGAGCCTGCTGCTGGTGGTCGCGCTGGCATTGACGCACGTTCCGCTGCTCGCGCCGTTCGCGTACACGCTTGCGGGCATCGCTTGCGGGCCGATCTTCCCAACGGGACTGGTTTGGCTGTCTGGACTGACCAGCGGTAATGCGGCTGTCACGTCGTTGATCGTCGCCGCCGCCAGCCTCGGCGGGGTGGCCGCGCCATTCGCGGTCGCGGCGCTGGCCGGCGGCAACGCTAACGTGATCCCGAGCGCCCTGACCGCATTGGCAGTCGCGCTGGCGCTGCTGAATCTCTCACTGCTGTGGCAGGCCAAGGGAGTGACCCGCGATGCTCGAGTGTGATGCCAGTTCACAGTTCATTCGGTGCGGTGCTGTTTGACATGGACGGCACGCTGACCGACAACGCCCGTTTTCACGGCGCGGCGTGGCTTTCGTTTCTGAAAACCAAATTCGGTTACGACCTCGAGCCGTCCGATCACCGCATTCAAGGCGGGAAGACCGAGTGGATTCTGCAAATGATTTTGGAGCGCGAGTTCACCGAAGTTCACGCGCTCGAGTTGCATTGAGAAAAAGAGGCGCTGTACCGCGAATTGGCGGCTGGACAAATCAATCCCGTCAATGGGCTGTTTGATTACCTCGAGTGGCTGCGAGTCGCGGGCAAACGCATCGCACTGGTGACGAGCGCCGACGCGCTGAACACGGCGTTCGTGCTCGGCGCACTGGGACTGGAGGATGCGTTCACCGTGCGAGTGCTGGGCAGCGACGTGCAGCGCGGTAAACCAGACCCGCAACCCTTCGCGCTCGGCGCAATGTGAATGGGAGTCGCGCCCGGGCGCTGCCTGTCGCACGAGGATTCCATCGCGGGCGTCCAGAGCGCTCGAGCGGCCGGCACGCTGGTTTGCGGCATTGCTTCGTGGCTCAGTGCGAACGAACTCGCGCAAGCAGGTGCGACCGCCACCGCGCCCGATGACGCCGCGTGGCTCGAGCGCATGGTTTGAAGGGTGCAGCGAGCATGGTCACGCTCGAGCAGTGCAGCAGTCCCCAGCGGCTCGAGTGGTTTAAATACTGATAACGGCATGATTCGGTTAACTCACGCTTACATCACAAACGCACTGAATTGCGACGAATTCTTACCCTGAAGTTACCGAACTCAGTAGCTCGAGCATCGCGCATCAATCGGCGGCTTGCGGGTGCGCTTCGCCGCCGCCACCCATCAGTAAGCCCAGTTTCTCTTCGGTCGCGTCGGCTTGCAGCATCTCGCCGACGATTTCGCCTTCGTACATCACCAAGATGCGATCAGACAGACTCATGACTTCGCCCAAGTCAGCCGAGACCAGCAGCACACCCAAGCCGCGATCCCTCGCGTCGACGATCTGATCGTGAATAAATTCGATCGCGCCGATGTCCACGCCCCGCGTGGGTTGCGCTGCAATCAAAATCCTCGGCTCGCGGCTCATTTCCCTTGCCACGACGATCTTCTGCGCGTTACCGCCGCTGTAACCCTTGGCTTGAAGCTGCGTGCTGCGCGGGCGCACGTCGAACTCCTCGGTCAGCTCGAGGGCATTCTTTTCAATTGCGGCGAAGTTCAAGAGTCCCAATGCTCCGCTGAACTGCGGCGTCACGTGATCGCCCAGAATTAGGTTCTCGGCTGTGCTGTATTCCACAACCAAGCCGCGCTCGTTGCGGTCTTCGGGGATGTGGCTCAGACCCGCCTGCCGCACCGAGCGGGCGTCGCCATGGACTTTTTTACCCTCGTAGAGAATCTCACCGCTGTACCCGTGCAGCCCCGTGATCGCCTCGACGAGTTGCGATTGCCCGTTGCCTTCGACGCCCGCAATGCCGACGATCTCACCCGCGTGCACGGTGAACGAGACGTTGTTCACCACCGCTTTTTGGCTGCCCAGCTTGACGCTGACGCCGCGCAGCTCGAGGGCTGAACCCTTGGGATGCGCCAAGCCCTTCTTGACTTGCAGGATCACATCGCGCCCGACCATCATCTTGGCGATCTGGGCGGGGGTGATGCCGGGCGTCGGCACAGTGCCGATCATCCGACCGTTACGCATCACCGAGATTTGATCGCTGACTTGGATCACCTCGCGCAATTTGTGCGAAATGAAAATCACCGCATTGCCGCTGCGGGCGTAACTTTGCAGGAATTTGAACAGTTCTTCAGTCTCTAAAGGGGTCAGCACGGCGGTTGGCTCGTCTAGCACGAGAATGCGGCTCTCGCGGTAGAGCATTTTGAGAATCTCGACTTTTTGCTGCAAGCCGACCGGCAGGCTTTCAATCGTCGCGTCTGGCGACAGGTCAAAGTTGAACTTCTCGATCAGCGCTTTTACTTTGGCCCTCGCGGTCTTGAAATCCACGCTGAGCGCCGACCCCGGCTCTAAACCCAAGACGATGTTCTCGGTGACGGTCAGCGGCTCGACCAGCATAAAATGCTGATGCACCATGCCGATACCAACCGCGATTGCGTCGTTGGGGCTGTTCATCGTCACGGTTTTTCCGTCAATCACGATCTCGCCGGAATCCGGGCTTTGCATGCCGTACAAAATCTTCATCAGCGTACTCTTGCCCGCGCCGTTCTCGCCGACCAAGGCTTTGACCTCGCCCCAGCGCACGTCAAAGGTGATGTTGTCGTTGGCGACTACCAGCGGGAAGGCTTTGCGGATGTTTCGCATGTCCACGGCGAGGAGAGCATTGTGTTGCATGCCGCGCATTATGCCAGCTTTTGAGGGCGGCGGTTCGCTCGGGTCTGCAACGCTCGAGTCTGCAACGCTCGAGTTTGCAACGCTCGAGTTTGCAACGCTTAAGGCTGCAAAGCTTAAGGCTGCAAAGCCAAGTGTTGACCGTCCATCGGCAACCTCGAGCTTACACTCGGCTTGCAATCAGTTCAACGAAAGGCAACCGATGAAAACCTTGTGCGTGATCGCCGCCATGATCGTCTCGAGCCTCGCCTTGAGCGCTCCGACCAAGGGACAACCTAACTACTTTGCCAATTGCAAAGCCTTAAACAAGGTCTACCCGAACGGCGTTGCGAAATCGCATCCCGCGTACCGCCTTAGTCTGGATCGCAACAAAAACGGTTGGGCGTGCGAACCCAAACCGAGGTAGCATCTCGAGTCAAACTGTCTCGAGATGAAATCAGCCCGTTGTAGACGGGCTGATTCTCTGGTGGGCGGCACAGGGATCGAACCTGCGACCCATCGCTTGTAAGGCGATTGCTCTACCGCTGAGCTAGCCACCCAAAAAACCGCTTGGGGAGAATAGCACGTCTGCTCGAGTGACGCGATTTCACGCTTGGCTGACTTCTCGGCCCGTAAACTGTCAACCATGACGCCAATCAGGGTGGGTGTGCTTGCAGTCTTGCTGGCTTGCGGCGTCGCGTTTTCCGAACCGCCCGACCCAGCGCCCAGCGTCCCTCGAGCGATTCCGCCTGAAGCGCCGTCACTCGAGCCGAGTCCAGTCGTCACCAACCCTCGGGCGGTGTTGATCCCACCATCGACGCCGCAGCGATTGGGATTCGTGGAACCAGCGGCGGGCGTCAAACCCAACGATATCGTGGTCTCCAATCCCGCAAAACCCGTCAAAATTCCCACGCCCAGCGCGAACAGCGTGGCCCTCGAGTCGCGGCTGGTGTTGGGTGTGTACGTCAAGGTGGTGCGCGTCAATCTGGAAAACCCGAAGGTGCGCGTGCTGCCGGTGTTACCGCTGAATGTCTTCAGGCGCGGGGCGCAGTTCGATGCGTTGGTCAGCGGCTCGAGCGCGGTGGCGGTGCTGAACGCTGGGCATTTTCACCCGCGCACGTTCAGCCCCGTTGGGGACTTAATTTACAACGGGCGTTACCTCAATCGCGGGCGCTTGCGGACTGGACTGGCGATCACGAAAAACAACGAAGTGCAACTGTGGTTGCGGCCGTACTCCCCGAACCCGCGTGGTTTGGAGACGTTGATTGGCACGGGCCCGCTGCTGATCCATTGGGGCAAGATCAATCCCGTGCCGAAAGCCGAGGGTTACACCGATCCAGCGATTTGGGGCTTGGCGGCCCGCACGGCTGTGGGGATCATCAGCAAGAAGAAACTGGTTTTCGTGTCCACGCGGCAGCGCCTGAGCTTGCGGCAACTGGCCAGAGTGATGAAAGCCTTGGGGGCACGTGACGCGATTGCGCTCGATGGCGGCTCGAGCGTCGGCTTCGCGTGGCGCGGGGCAGTGCTGATTCACCCGAAGCGCAAGATCGCGTTCGGCGTCGGGGTGTACATTCGCAAGTGAGCAGCCATGTCAGAAGTAAGATCCGGCGCATGCGATCTGAAGTAGCATGGCCGCCATGAATTGGCGCGGGTTGGCGCTCACCGTGACCGCATGGTTGCTGCTGGAGGCGGCGGTACTGGCCGCGCCGTACACCGTGCTGCCCGGTGATACGCTCTACAGCCTTGCCAAGCGCTTCGTGACGACGCCAGCCGCGCTGCAAGCCGCCAATAACTTGAGCAGCACTGCCCTGCGCGTTGGGCAAGTCCTCGAGATTCCAGAGCGTGTGCATATCGTGCAAAAAGGGGAGACACTCTACGGCGTGGCGCGGTTGTACGCGGTCACGGTCGCGCAAGTGCGTCAGCTCAATGCACTCAGCAGCGATGAGGTGCAGATCGGTCAGAAGCTGCTGATCCCGTGGAATTTCGCCAGCTCCTCGAGTGCAGTTTCAGCTCCAGTTTCAGCACCAGCCTCGAGTCCCGCGCAGAGGCCAGTTTCAAATCCAGTGCTGTCCCCAGTGTTGCCGACGGTCGCGCCGATTGTCGTTCCCAGCCCCGCGCTGCAACTCGCTCCCGACATGAACGCCTTGCCGCCGCTGCCAAGCACCGCGCAGATGGCGACCGCCCCTGAGCGCCCAGCCCCTAGCCTGCCAAACGCTCCGCAAGACGCTCGAGCGATCCCGGCGTTGGTGATGCCGTCAGGCGCAGCGCTGCCGAGCATTAGTAATCAGCCAGACCCGACAATGACAAGTACCTCGAGTAACCCAGATGCGCCGACACTGATTCACACTGTCCAGAGCGGGGACACGCTTTTTAGCATTGCCAAACGCTACGGTTTGAGCATCGACCAAATCAAAACTGATAACGCTCTTCAGACCGACAGCCTCGCGCTTGGGCAGCGTTTACGGATTCCGACACGGAGCGCGAATCCGCTCGAGCCGACCCCCCAGCCCAGTGCCTTGCGCGAGATCGCTAGCCGTTACCTCGGCGTGACCTACGTTTACGGCGGCTCGAGCGCCAGTGGATTGGATTGCAGCGGTTTCGTCAGCATCGTTTACCGCGAGTTGGGCGTGACTTTGCCGCGCACCAGCCGCGAGCAGTTTTTAAGTGGTATCGCGGTCAAACGAAGCGACCTCGAGCCGGGCGATCTCGTGTTTTTCGACACGCTCGGGCGCGGCGCGGTCTCGCACGTCGGGATTTACTTGGGGGATGGCGAGTTCATTCACGCCGCCAGCAACCCCGGTAAAGTCATCACCTCAAGGCTCGAGGAGAGGTATTACGCGACGCGGTATCTGGGGGCGCGGCGGGTTTGGGCGCAGGATTGAGGCTCGAGGTTGGAATTTTTCAGATGTGTGAGCGACGACCCGTATGGGTGAGGCATGCCTCACCCATACGACCGCGCAGCCCCATGCCAGAGGCATCTCGAGCCTTGAACTCGAGCCGCATTCAAAACCCGTCTTCACCAAACTCGAGGACAATCGTCGTGCCGCTCGAGTTACACTCCAAGCCTCTCAGGGCGGGGTGTAATTCCCCACCGGCGGTAATCCAGTCCAAGGCTGGTAGCCCGCGAAGCGCTTGAAATTTGTCTCTCGCGCCCGATTTCGGTGTCATTCCGAAGCCGACCGTATTCACGCACAGCGTTTACTCGAGTGCGCTGTCAGTCGGGATGAAAGAGGGAACGCTATGAAGCTCAAAGTCATTGCTGGTGCGGCTGTTGTTGTTCTCTCGAGCCTCGCGCTGCTGTCTGGTGCTGGGGCGCAAGCCACGAAGTTGCGGGTTGGGCTGGGTTACATCCCGGACGTGCAATTCGCGCCGTTTTACGTCGCTGAGGTCGCGGGGCTGTATAAAGCCGCTGGTCTCGAGGTCGAGTTCCAACACGGGTACACCTCGGAGTTATACCCGCTTTTGGCGGCCGGTAAGTTGGATTTCGTCGTCGGTGACGCCGAGGACGTGGTGCTGCTGCGCTCTAAAGACGCCAAAGCCGCGCCGTTTCGCTTCGTGATGGCGATGTACCAAAGCGTGCCGAACGCTTTGTTTAGTAAAGCGGATAAGAACATCAAAACCATCAAGGACTTGAAAGGCAAAAACATCGGTATCCCCGGTAAGTTTGGCACGTCGTGGACGAGCTTGCAGGCGGTGCTGAAAGCGGCAGGCTTGAAGGAAAGCGATGTCAAAATTACCGAACTCGGTTTCACGCAGCTCGAGGCGGTGCTGGCGGATCGTGTGGACGTGGCGATGGGTTTCGTCAACAACGAACCCGTGGTCGCGGCGGCTCGAGGGATCAAGCTGAATGTCATCTTGGCTGGGCGTTACAACGGCTCGCCGGGCAACGGCGTACTGACGACGGACGGGCGCTTGAAGGAATCTAAATCCGTCAAGGCATTTTTAGAGGCGTCGCAGCGCGGTTTGGCGCAGACGATCTCAGCGCCGAAAGTAGCGTTTGATGCCGCGAAGAAATACGTGCAGGGCTTGTCCGATGATCGCCTGTCGGTGCTCGAGGCGAGCTTGCCGCTGTACCAGAGTCCGTTTTCGAAAACCGAGGGACTCGGTTTCAGTAACCCGAACGGTTGGCAATCGCTTCTGGAGTTGCTGACCTCGACTGGGCGGCTGACTGGTGCGGTCAAGCGCGGGGATTTCTACACGAACCTGTATCTGAAGCCAGATATTCAAGTCAAGTAAATCATAATGGCTCGAGGCGGCGTGGAGGTATTCGCGCCGCTATTGCTGTTTTTGAGCATTGACGCTACCTTGAGGACATGACTTTGGATGAATTACGCCGAGTTGAGAAAACCCTTGGGTTAACTCTGCCATTCACCTACAAAGCCTTTATGCTCGAGTTTCCTACAGCGCTGCTGGAGACTGGGTATGGCAGTGGCAACGGTGGCTACATTCCTGCCGAGTGGGAGTTTCTTGGTTCCGCTGAGCAATTGATCGAAAACAACTGTTTTGTCAGGAACGAGAACGAAGAGATCGAGTGGATGAGCGATGGCAGCCCGTGGCCGGCCGACAAATTCGTGATTGGCTTGGACATTGGTGGGGATTATTTCGCCATCGACCTGTCCGGTGAAGGTGGTGTTTTTCGGTACTGCCATGAAGATGGCAGTTTGGAGCCACTCGAGCCGACGTTACATGACTATATGCAGCGCGTTTTACAAAATTACGCTAAGTCAGCGAGTTAGGTTTTCGAGCCTTCGGTATTGGGCAGTCATAGCCCTCGCGTCGCAAGTCAAGG